>CAZKBH010000045.1:0-25033 GCA_964550795.1 uncultured Saprospiraceae bacterium | reverse complement strand
GGCCCCAAGACACGCACCATAGATAACCGCTGGGGAATTCATGGCCTGGCGATGGCCAGATTGGGCTACCGATTGAACGGGCAGATAGGTATAATGCTAGACGTGCAGTACCAAAAAAGCTTGACGAACTGGGGCAGCGCGCCGAACCTGCAGATGCATCCAAGAATTTTCAATCTGGGCCTGGGCGCTTACTACGCTTTTAGGGGCTGAATGCGTGCTAATTAAAAATCGCTGTTTACGCGTCTCATGACCGGACCTTCTACCTGAAGTTGTGTACACGTAGTGTCTCTATTCCACTGAAGTAATTTGGCTGCATTTTCTCTCCGGTTGAATTTTTTTTGTACTTTTGTTACAAATTGTTTCGCAAATGGCAAAGAAGTTAGTTCGGTTCGACTGGGCAATGAAGCGGATGCTCCGCCACAAAGCCAACTTCGACATCTTGGAAGGCTTCCTTTCGGAGTTGCTCGGTGAAGAGGTGACTATCAAGCAAATCCTTGACAGTGAGAGCAATAAGGAGACCGACGACGACAAACACAACCTGGTGGACATCTTGGTGGAGAACTCAAAGGATGAATTGGTAATTATCGAAGTACAGAACAGCAAGGAGTATGACTATTTCCATCGGATGCTGTACGGTACATCCAAAGCGATCACTGAGCATATCAAAGAAGGGCAAGCTTACGCCGAAGTGAAAAAAATCATTTCAATAACCATTGCCTATTTTGACTTAGGGCAAGGAAAGGATTACGTTTATCACGGCACGACTGTCTTCAAGGGGGTGCATAAAAACGATATTTTAATCCTTTCCAATAAACAGGTAGAGCTTTACAAAAAAGATAATATTCATGAGGTTTACCCAGAATATTGGGTCATCAAAGTAAGCCAGTTTCATAACAGGGTAAAAGATAAGTTGGACGAGTGGATATACTTTTTCAAGAACGCTGAAATAAAAAACAGTTTTTCGGCTAAGGGGCTTAAAGAGGCCGGAGAAAAATTGGACGAGATGAAGTTGAATGAAAAGGAGGCAAAAGAATATAAAAAATATTTGAAAAACCTTCGTGACATCGCAAGCGAGCAACATACCAAAATGGCGGATGCTCAAGATTTAATAAACAAAGGCCGTGAGGAGGAAAGAGAAGCCGCTGTAATTGGACTGCATGACCATGGTATTCCTGTTCCGATTATTGCGAAGTCACTCAAAATGACCGAGCAAAAAGTTGCGGAAGTTATTGAAAATCATAGCAATAAATAAATCTGCGCCCACTCACCCCCCCAAAGAAATCAAATTCGCAAACAACCGAAACGCGCCCGGCACCCCTGCGGGCAATTCCCGGAAAAACGATAAGCCGGTGTACACGTAATGCCCTTTGCCGTATTTCGCTACGAGCAAGGCGCCGTCGGCGGGTTTTTCACCTGGGTCGTTGGCGGAAAGCGGGGCCTGGAATGCGGGATCCCATTCGCCGGGGAAATACAGCCCACGCTCCTGTACCCAGCCTTCAAAGTCCTTGGAAGTCAATGGATTGGGTGAATTCAGCACCGGGTGCTCAGGCAGCAGAAAACGCATTTCAGCCGTCTCGTCGGTCACGCGGGTGCGGGAAAGTTTGAGCGGGTAGGGTGCCAGCTCACTCATGAGTTTTCCAGAGGTATTGTATTGCACCACAAGGGTGCCGCCATTTTCCACGTATTCGAGGAGCTTAGCGTGGTGCAGTTTCAGGTCTTCCTGGGTGTTGTAGGCCCGAATGCCAACCACAATCGCATCCAAGTGCTGCAAGGTGCTGATTTCCATGTCTTTGGCTTCGAGGATCGTGACCGTGCAGCCCATTTGGCGGAGTGCGGCCGGGATGTCGTCGCCCGCGCCGGGATAGTAGCCGACGTTCCGGGCATTGACCTTCAGGTCGAGCCAGGCGGCCTGGGTGGTGGCGGGTAGCAGCACACTTTGCTGCGGGATATGGTCGTATTCAATCTTCACGAGGCGACTGGAATAAATTTTCCCATCCACTTCCGCGCTGGCATGGAGGGCGGTTCCGCTGTGGCCATTTTCTGCCTGGACTTGGAAACTGAAGGTTTGTGTTTCGCCTTTTTTCTTCAGGTCAAAGTTTTGGCTGAGTTTGCCCAACATGAGTTTTCCGGAAACCTTGTCTTTTCCGGCCGTCACCCGCACTTGCACGTCATGCGCTTTTTGGGTAAAAATATAGGACGGCTCGGTGAACTCTACAAACACCGGCGGCAACACCTCAAAAGGCCGCCAAACCTCTCCAACGGCGGGTTCGCCGGTTCTCCAGGCAAGTTCGGTTTCGTAGTCGAGCGGGATGCCATTGACCGTCAGGTTCCAGCGCACGGTCGCGTATCGCGGGGTTTCGGGCATTCCCCGAAGGGCTTGATCTTCAACGGAATACATGCCCATGGTGGCAGGATTTTGCAACCAAAACGGAGCTGTGAATGTGGCATTTGGATCAATCCGAACGGTTTTTTCCAGCAGCCATCCCTGGTTTGGAACGAGTTTGGAATTAGCCAAGGTATCAAAGAGTCCGGGACGGATTTCGACGCCGGTAAGTTGCACCAAATGGTTGGCGCGGCTAATGGCTTCGAGGCGGATTTTGACCGCATCGCCCGGGGTAGCGGTGGGTTCGTTGGCGCTGGCTTCAAGGTAAAGTCCCAGGCAACCGCGGATGACTTCCTTGATTTCCAGGAGTTTGCGGTGTTTCCAATAGCCCTCGGGGAGCGATTGGATCATTCGCAGGGCCGTCAGTAAATCAGGAACGCTGGCTGCGGGATTGTCTGAGCGGTATTCCCGGTCAATATTGCTGAGCAGTTTGCCAATGGGTGCTCCGCCGTCCACCCGCGTCCAGGTCGTGTTGATACCTTCAAAAATATCCTGGGTAGCCGGGCGGTCGCCTTTCACAAAGTCCAGATAATCAAGACTTTCTCCGCGCGATGTGAGCGAACCAAAACCCTGGCAGCGGTGCATGGAACGGCTTTCGGCCGCCACTTCATTGTTGCTTTTTCCTTTCAGGGGCAGGTACACGCCGATGTCAATGGGCCAAAGGGTTGATTTGTCAATTTTGGCAAAAGCCTCCTGTCCGCCATAGAAAAACCAGGAGGTATTGAAAAACTGGCGTCTTGCTTGCCAGGGCTGGGTCAATTTGAGTTGCTCCGGATACGCATCGGCTTTAGCTGCCAGGTCAAAAGCTTCCACGGAAAGCATGGCAGAGGCGGTGTGGTGACCGTGTGTGTCGTATTTTTTGTCGTGGTAAAAACGATTGATAACCACATCAGGCTTGACCTCCCGGTAGGCCCAGACGACATCCGAGAGCACCGCATCCTTATCCCAAAACTCCAGGGTTTCTTCCGGATTTTTGGAAAAACCGAAGTCGTTTGCGCGGGTGAACATCTGTTTTCCACCATCCACCGAACGCGCCATAAGCAGCTCCTGGGTGCGTAAAACACCCAAAAGAGGACCAATTTCGGTGCCAATCAGGTTTTGGCCGCCATCGCCGCGGGTGAGGGAAAGGTAGGTGACGTCGTACAGTTTGGCGTTGCGCAGGTAGCTGATCATGCGCGTATTTTCGTCGTCGGGGTGCGCGGCTACGTACAACACCGTGCCCAAAACATTGAGCTTTTGGATGGCCTGGTGCAAGTCGGCGGAATTGGGTTTGGAGGGTTTTTGGGCGAGCAGCGTTGTTGAAATCAACAGGAGCAGCGGCAAAAGGCGGAAGGTATTTTTCATGCAAAACAATTAATAAGCGGGTAAAATAAACCCCAAGGAACGTTTGTAAGCGGTTTTGGTTCGAGGGTGCGGTTAGGGGTTAATGCGCATATCAGGCCCGGAACAGCGTTCCGGGGTACTTGGAAGCAATGGCTTTGGCCCAAACAATTATGGAGGCTTGACCGGGGTCAAACCTCCATAAATAATTTGTTTAACGGACTGTCCGCATATTGGGTATCAAAAAGAATATCGAACCGCAGAACATCGAATATCGAACACCGAACACCGAATATCGAACACCGAATTTAAAGTTACCAATGTACCAATCACCACTCCACCAATCACCACTCCACCAATCACTTAATCACCAATCACTTAATCACCCGGATCTTCATCTTCACATCCTTCAAAGGCCGATCGCCGGGCGCTTTTTCTACGGCTGCGACTTTGTCAATCACCTCCAGACCTTTGATTACGCGGCCAAAAACCGTGTATTCCTGGTCGAGATGCGGGGTTCCGCCCTCGGCGAGGTAGGCGGCGCGTTGTTCAGGGGTGTAGTGAAAACGGCGCATGGTTTCGATTTGGGTGAGCGTTTGCTCGTTTACCGGACCACCTTGCACGATGTAGAATTGAGATCCGGAGGACTTTTTTTCCGGGTTGTTGGTGCGGGCTGCGGCGAGGGCACCTTTGAGGTGACAAAGCGTATCCACGATTTCGGCGGGGATTTGGTAGCTCGGGCCGCCCATGCCGAGTGATTTGCCGGCAGGAGCGTTGCGTGAATCAGGGTCGCCGCCCTGGATCATGAAGTTGCTGATGACGCGGTGAAAAAGCAGGTCGTTGTAGTACCCTTCTTCCGCGAGTTTGATGAAATTGTCGCGGTGTTTAGGGGTTGCGTTGTAGAGTTCGGCGGTCATGGTGCCGAATTCAGTTTCGATTTCCACGAGGCAGCGCTCGGGGGCAGTAACTTGAACCATTTGTTTAAAAGTTGTGACTTTTTTGCCTGTTTTGGCAGTGAGCGTTATGGTAAAATTGCCCGAATGGGTAAAACGGTGCGTTGGGTTTTCCTCGGTGGAGGTGTTGTCTTTTGCGCCCGGATCGCCAAAATCCCATTCAAAAGTGCTCGGTTTCTTTTTGGAAACCTTGGTGGTATTGGTGAAGGTGATTTCTGCGGGAGCAACAAATTTCTGGTCGGGCACAGTGAATTTAGCTTGTGCACTGGCCACCAAATTTGCACCCAAAAAAAGTGTTACGAGCTTGAATATCAGTAGTTTATTCATGTTTTTGAAAAAGTCTGTTTGCAAGTGTATGGATTTCCCCGGAGCCGTTTTTCTGGCAAAAGCACGCAAGCCACAACGGAAAAACGGCTGCAAAGATGCAGAATTCTCAAGAGTGTTTAAGTAAGTTAGTATTTAAGCAATTGCTTAGAACGCAACAACTGACGAAACCTTTCCTGCTCATTTTCGTTTTCAAATCCGTTTTTCAGGAGCGGCGAAGCCAACATCGGACCTTGATACAGCAGAAAAAAATCGCGGGCCTCTTCTGCTTTTTGAAACGTTTCCCAGTTGACCACCGATTCGGAAGCATGCGTAGTGAGGCTGATATGGTCTTCCTTGAAAATGTACCGAATAGGGTGCTGCAACAGGGTAACCCTGGAAAAATTACGCTTCGACAGCCATTTAAAGATCACCCACCAGGCCGCCAAAAAGAACGGCACCCAAATGAGTGTATTGGCCAAACGCATCCAGTCGCGGGCCCCGTACAAATATTCCGTGACGATATAAACCAGTGCTGCCACCAGAAGCATCCATTTCAGCCAGCCATTTTTCAGGTACCGGAACATGATGTGTGCCTGAATTTTTCCGAATGTATCCGGTGTAAACGTGAATTCTACGTGGATTGGCTGCATGATTTTGAATTTTAAGGGCGGAAAGATACGCCCTGCTTCCCGCGCGGATTGCCTAACTTTGCAAAAAAAGTCGTCCACAATCGTTCGTTTTTAAGAAAGTGGCACACCCATAATACATGACCCATTTCACCCGTCGCACACTGCCCAATGGACTCCGTGTGCTGGTCCACGAAGACCACTCAACGCCTTTGGTGGCCGTCAATATCAGTTATTACGTCGGTTCCCGCGACGAGCATGCCGATAAAACCGGTTTTGCCCATTTGTTTGAACATCTGATGTTTGCCGGAAGCAAAAACGTGCCCGATTTCGACGATCCGCTCCAACGTGCGGGCGGCGAAAACAATGCTTTCACAACCAACGATTATACCACTTTTTATGAAATTGTGCCCGCCGAAAACCTCGAAACGGCCCTGTATCTCGAAAGTGATCGGATGTTGGCGCTCAATATCCACAAAAGATCGCTCGAAGTACAGCGCAAAGTGGTGGTAGAAGAGTTCAAAGAAACCTGCCTCAATGAGCCTTATGGCGACTCCTGGCACCATCTTTCCGAACTCATGTATCAGCAGCATCCTTACCGCTGGCCTGTAATCGGACTGGCACCGGAACACGTGGAAAACGCGACCATCGAGGATGTGCGTACTTTTTACAAACATTGGTACAACCCCGGAAATGCCGTGCTTAGCATTGCCGGAAAAGTGAATACAGAGGAGGCTTTTGCACTCGCCGAGAAATGGTTTGCTAATATTCCGGCTTCGCAAGTGCCTGTGCGCCAATTGATTGAAGAACCGCCTCAATTAGCACCCGCCCACAAAATTGTTCGTGCAAATGTGCCCGTCCCGGCTATTTATCTCGCATTTCGTACCCCGGCTCGCCTGGAGCGGGATTTTTATGCCGTGGATTTACTCAGCGATGTACTTGCCTTAGGCCCCTCCTCGCGCCTGTTCCGCCGACTGCTGAAGGAACGGCAGGTTTTTTCCAGCATTGATGCGTACGTGACGGCTAACGTGGATCCCGGGCTGCTGGTCATCGAAGGCCGACCCTCGGAAGGGGTGAGCGTGGAAGACGCTTTGGCTGCCATTTGGGGAGAACTGGACCAATTGAAAAAGGAGGCCATCGAAGAACGGGAGTTGAAAAAAATCCAGCATCGCTTTGAAAGTACGCTCGTTTTTTCAGAAACGAGTGTGTTGAATAAGGCCCAAAACCTGGCTTTTTACGAGCTGCTCGACCGCGCTGAACTGATGAATGAGGAAACGGATATTTATCTGGGGATTACACCGGAGGAGATGTGGGAATCAGCAGGTAGATTGTTTCGGGCGGAAAATTCGGCAACGCTGGTTTATTTGCCCCTCGAAACTTGATCTTCTTCGCCCTTGCGGGCTACTATAATGGCACCGCGATGCGGTTTTTTGTATCTTTAACGCCCTTGCGGGCTACTATAATGGCACCGCGCTGCGGTTTTTTGTATCTTTAACGCCCTTGCGGGCTACTATAATGGCACCGCGATGCGGTTTTTTGTATCTTTAACGCCCTTGCGGGCTACTATAATGGCACCGCGCTGCGGTTTTTAATTCTTATGTAGCATGTTTTATCGAGATAACTTTTTGATAGCCGTTGTACTGGTATGTTTATCTGGTTGTGCTAAGACACCCTTGCCCATTGCTACGATTCCCCAAAAAGGACGTGAGATTAGCAGTGAATTGTCGTTTGGAAACAATGGAATTAACCTGAATACGGTGTACACCAGTAAAACTAACACGGTATTCAACCTGGCGCTTCAAACCAGTTTTTTTACGAGTCGTTCAAACGTGTACGACCTGGGATTAGGGCAGATAACGAGGAATAAAAGGATGTTATTCATGGCAACTTTTGGCTACGGAAGGCATGCGATATCTCATTTTTCGATGGGTACCTATGGCAGTAGACAGTTTACCAGCACGGATGCCTTTCGGGCAAGTGTGTATTGGAATGTGGCCATTGACAAAGACATATTTCTGATTCTTCGTCCCTCTTATTATTGGGGAGATACCGCGCATAAAGAAATCGGTTTTCGGGCTTCAAGTCGCTACCTCTTCTCCAGACGGGCCATAGAACCGGCAATAACGGGGCGCATCGGGAAGCGGAAAAGAGTGATTTTGGGAATCTCCGGTTTCTGGTCGTATAGAGAACCCCATTATTCTGACTCCGAATATTGGAAAGACTACATTCCCAATTGTTTCTGGCTATTCATGGGGTATCGACTTGGGAAAAGTTTTTGAAATAATTTCAATGAAAATCCCCTGCGCGTTTTCGGATGGATCCGCCGCGCACGCCGCGCACATTCCCCATCACAAGGAAGGCGTTGGGGTCAATTTTTTCCACACCATGTTGTAATCTGGCAATTTCCAAGCGCGTCACCACCGTGTAGATGATTTCTGATTGCGACGAAACACCGCGTTTACCATGCCCGCGGTGGCCAGCGTATGCCGTCACACCTGCATTTAAATCCTGCACGATAAATTGACAGACTTCATCGTAGTGCGAAGAGATAATCGTGACGCCCACGTATTCTTCCACGCCTTCAATGATAAAATCCACCGTTTTAGAAGCAGCCAGGTAGGTCAAAACCGCATACATGGCTGTTTCATACCCCAGCAAATACGCCGCAACCGAGAAGATGACGATGTTGAACAACAAAATCACGTCGCCTACACTCAGGCTTGTTCTGCGACTGACGTAAATAGCCAAAACCTCCGTGCCGTCCAAAACCGCCCCTCCACGAATGGCCAGACCAATGCCCGAACCGAGGAAAAAACCGCCAAAGGTGGCAATCAATAATTTGTCGGTCGTGATGACAGGGTAGGGGATTGCGACGACGGCGATGGCTAAACCCGCAATCGCGAACATACTTTTGATGGCAAAAGACGGACCGATCTGCTTATAGGCCATTAAAACAAAAGGAATGTTGATCAATACAATCAACAAGGAAAGCGGCAGCCCCGTGGTGGCTGAAACCAGCAGCGAAATGCCCGTCACACCGCCGTCAATGAAATGACTGGGCAACAAAAAACTTTTCAAGCCCAGACCCGCCACCACAACACCTATCCCGGCAAGCATGGCATCGGAAGCAATTTGTCGTGCGGTTACCCGGATGAGATAAAAAGCTTTGGCTACCCGATAACGGCTCACCACTTCGATGCTTCGGCCGAGTTGGGCCTGAAGCAGGAAATGAAGGATGCGTTGGGTCAGGTTTTTCATATTATTTTATTCGACGCTTATTTTATGGCCCGATATACGATGCTTTGTAAGCGTGGGCGGAAATCGTTTTGAGCGAGTTTATTGTTTTCCATGGTGGGGTAGGTACGGTTGGATAAGAAGATGAAAATCAACTTTTTATCCGGGTCTGCCCATGCACAAATGCCCGTAAATCCGAGATGTCCGAAGGTGTTTTTCCCAGCCAAAACACTCATGTTCGCGGTTTGTTTTTCGTCCAGTTCTTTCAGGTCAAAACCAATGCCGCGGCGGGTACTGTTCGCGTAGCGTGTCGTGAATTGCTGGACGGTTTCGGGTTTCAGGTATTGCTGCCAGCCGTAAGAGCCGCCATTGAGCAACATTTGAAAAATCTTGGCCAGGTCGTTGGAATTGGAAAATAGTCCCGCGTGTCCCGCCACTCCGCCCAGCATGGCCGCGCCCATATCGTGCACATAGCCCTGAAGCCTTTGGTGGCGAAAATAGGCATCTTCTTCCGTTGGCGCACAACGCAGGGTCAAACCTTTTTTCCAGGGGTTAAAACTTGTTGTAGCGAGTCCCAAGGGGCGATAAAACATCTGTTCGGCAAACGCATCTACCTCAATACTACTCTGGTTTTTTATGGCTTTAGCAGCCAAATAAAGGCCCAAATCTGAATATTTATAGTTTTTGTTTGCGTTCAAAGGGGAGTTAAAAATCTGCTGCCAAAGTGTATCCGTCCATTTATCTTCCATGAATAATTCCTTGGCCACGGGCACCTCAAAACCGGTTTGGGCCTGTTGAAGATAAATTTTGGACGAGGGCATTTTATCAACGCTCAGGGTTTGTTGATAAAACGGAATCCAGGCCTGCAAGCCCGCATGGTGCGCCATAATTTCGCGGACGGTCAGGTCTTTTTTGTCGGTTGTTTTTAATTCCGGGACATACTTGCTCATCGGGGCATCCAACGAAATCTGCTGATTTTCAGTCAGTTTCATCACAGAAATGGTCGTTGCGGCCACTTTGGTCACTGAAGCGAGATCAAAAATGGTCTCATTCGTTACGGGATTTAATTTCTCGTAGGTATGGTACCCGTAGGCTTTTTGCCACACGATTTTGTTGTCTTTTGCCACCAGAATTTGGCAGCCCGGTGCCGCCCCGCTCTGGATCATTTCAGCGACAATGCTTTCCATCAGGGCGAGGGTATCGCTGTTCATGCCAACTGATTCCGGGAGCGCGTAGCCAAGTCTTTTTTGGGGAAATATCTTTTTAGTGCCCAATCCGAATTTTGCCCAGGGGGCGGTTGTTACGGGTAAAATCCCGTTCACATCATTGGCCCCAAAAAGGGTTTGTGCGGCGAGTTGCTGTGCCATCGGGTCTTCCGTAAATGCTTGCAGCAGGAGCGGCGGCGCATCCATCCAACGGTAGGTGTACGGATTGCCAAACACCGTGAGCGCGATGGTTTGTCTTTGATTCAGGCCCCGCAAAAAGTCAAATTCGCTGTGCGTCAGCCCATACATCGTATCGGCAGGAAGCGGGTTTGGGATGGCTTTGGAGGGGCGCGGGGTGGTTCGGATGCCGTACAATCCCACTAAGACCACATCGAAATGGCGCAGGGTATCGAGCAGTGCAGTTTTTAAGGAATCGCTGATTTCCTTGGGGGTGTTGAAATGCGCCATGGGGGCGTATTGGCCGCAGTAGGTCTGGAACACCGTGCGGCTCGTATCGCCGATTATAAGGGTGGCAAATTTCCGGTTTTCCAAACTGGGAAATCCAAGGAGGTTTTGCTCGTCGCGCACCAGGGTGAGGCTGTTGCTGATGATGCGGTGTTTGAGTTCCAGGGCAGAGGGCGGGTTAAGTTCCTGGCGGAGATTGGCCAGTTCAACCTGTTGCGGCTTGTTCAGGCCGAGTCGGTATTTGGCGCGGAGCACCCGTTTGACGCTCTTCCAGATTTCGTTGCGGTCGAGCGATCCATTGGCCAGAGCGGCCTGGATTTCGCGCATGGAAGCCTCCATATTGGCGGGTAAAAGGATGACATCATTGCCAGCTTGTAATGCTTCCAAATCCGCTTTTCCGTCGGGGTAAAACTTTTTAACGCCTTCCATTTCCATGGCATCTGTGAAGATAAGTCCTTCAAAACCAAGGTCTTTTCGCAGCAAATCAGTCACGGTAGCGCGGCTGAGCGTAGTGGGTCGGTTCTCGCGGGCATCGAGGGCATTCACCTGCAAATGGGCCACCATGAACGAGCCTGCGCCGTTTTTGGCCAACATCCGAAAAGGGAACAATTCCAGGCTGTCGAGGCGGGCGCGGTTGAACGGGATAACCGGCAGATCATAGTGCGAATCCATGTCTGTGTCGCCGTGGCCCGGGAAATGTTTGACGCTGGCCAGCACCCCGCCGTCTTGTAATCCCGACATATACTGGAAGGCTTTTGCGGCCACATTGTGTCGGTCTTCGCCATAGCTGCGCTCCCCGATGACGGGATTTCCGGGATTGTTGTTCACGTCGGCCACCGGGGCAAAGTTGACATGAACGCCCATGCGCAGGCATTGCCGGGCGATTTCGCGGCCCATTTCGTAGAGCAGGCGATTGTCTTGAATGGCACCGAGCATCATGGCGCGCGGGAAAGAAATGGTATTGCCGCGGTAGCGCATCCCCAGGCCATTTTCAAAATCCATGGCGATCATGAGGGGCAATTTCGGGCTGGCCAATTGGTAGCGATTGGTCAGGGCAGCGTGTTTTTCGGGGGTTCCGGCGTAGGTCGGGTTGAAAAAACAGAGTCCGCCCGGTTTGTATTTACGGATCAAATCTTCCACGTTCCGTTCGTAGAAGGTATCCATGTCGGAATGGGCGCGGAGCATGAACAATTGTCCCAGCCGCTCCTGTTCCGAGAGGGTATTAAACACGGAATCCACCCATTTTTCTTCTTGAAAATCAGTGGATTGTGAAAGATTAGCGAATCGCAGGTTGTCGTGCGCGGCGATAAAAACCAGACTACACACGAGCGCGACGAGCAAGGGAGATTTTTGAAAAGGAGTGCTGAACATGGGGGCAAAGGTCGGGCAGAAGCGACACATTTTTTTATACTGTTGTGTTATGCTTTGTCAGTATTCAGAGTTGCCAGGCTTTGTCGTTGTGTCGGAATCCGCTTAAAAGGTGGCGTTTGAAATGAATGAAACCTATAAGGTTTGCGGAAAAATCTGAATGAATTTCTGTAGAAAAATGTCAAGGTTTACCTTTAACACAACAGTCGCGGCGGGGAGAAACCTGCCATTATTTAGCATGGTGGATGCAACACTAGAAACACCGCACCGCGCAGAAATCAGTAGTTTTCAAACCAATCAAAAACCTCCTGGATGATTCGTTCCTTTTCCTCTTGAATAAACCCGAGATAGGCCTCGGCCACGGGCGACAGTCGTTTTGCAGAAAGCCAAACCAGATTCCAGTGGGTGATGATGGGAAGCCTTTTAAAAGGTATGATCTCTAATTCCCCGCTTTTTAATTCATTTTTTATACCAATTAAGGGCATAATGGAGTAGCCCAGGCCTGCGATCAGGGCTTGTTTTAAGGCTTCATTGGAAGTCAGCTCCATTTTTTTATAGGTAGGGAACCCTTCCCGTTCAATGAAGCTTTCCATGGATTGGCGAGTCGCAGAACCCTGTTCCCGATAGAGCAGCGGGTACTTTTCAAACAGCTTTTTTACGGGTGTACCGGGATCACGAGGTATGCGCGTACCTCCAACGAGGAATAGTTTATTCTGGAGGAGCTGGACGCTTTGTAGGTTTAGGTGCTCAGGCAGGATGGAAACCAGGGCAAAATCAATCTCGTTTTGCTCCAGGCTTTTTACCACCTGGGATTTATTGGTCACATCCATGATGAGGTCTATGTTGGAATGCAAGCGCATAAAATCCGAGAGAAAAAAAGGCATCACGTATTTGCCCGTTGATGCGGTAGAGATTTTGAGCCGCCCCGCGAGTTGACCTTTGAAGGACTTTGTTTTGTAGTTGATGGCCTCTATTTCCTCCAATATTCGCTGGGCGTTCTCCGCGATTTCTTTGCCAAAATCGGTCACAAACAGCCTGCGCCCAAAGATCTCCGTGAGGGGAATCTCGAACTGGTCTTGAAATTTTTTCAACTGAATGGACACCGCAGGCTGGCTAAGGTACAGGGCCTCCGAAGCTTTTGTAACACTTTGAAATTCAACGACTTTTAAAAATACCTTGAGTTGTTGGAGGGTGTAATTCATAACTTTTGCTTATGTTTTGCATTGCAAATATAAATAAATACTTATCAAAATACCACTCACCTTTGCCGCCACAAAAAAATATAGAATCATGGTAGCAAAAGAAATCAACCAGGTTATCCAAACTGTAAATGGAAAATTTTCTCCCACGGAGGCCAATGACCTGCTCAATGAGTTAATTTCGAGTAGAATCAATCATCATAATATCCAAATGTTAAGTGTTTGGGAACACAATCACCAGCAAGATTCCAATGATGCAAGTGGAAAAATTGAGCTGATGAAAAAACAAAAGTTGGAAGCGATTGACCTAATCGCGAAAGCTAGAAAGGAAGGATTAAAGGTCGAAATTATTGGAAATATTGAGGTTAAGCTCTCCAAATAGTGCTTTTGAACAAAAAAGCAGTTCGGTCATCTCAAAACCAAGCACTTGTGTCACTCAAATAATCTCAATCCCAGGATAACATGCAAAAAGTTACCATTGCAAAAGGCGACGGAATCGGCCCAGAAATAATGAATGCAGTCTTAGAGATCCTCCAATCTGCACAAGCGAGGATCGAATTTGAGGAAGTCAAAATTGGTGAAAAAGTTTATTTATCCGGGAATACCAGTGGGATTGAAAAATCTGCCTGGGATAGTATCCGGCAGAATAAGGTGTTTCTAAAAGCGCCTATTACAACGCCGCAGGGCGGTGGGTATAAAAGTTTGAATGTCACGATGCGCAAAGCCCTGGGCTTGTATGCCAATATCCGGCCTTGCAAAAGTTTTCATCCTTTTATTGCGACGAAACACCCCTTAATGGATGTTGTCATCATCCGCGAAAACGAGGAAGACCTCTACGCTGGTATTGAACATCAGCAAACCGATGAAGTGGTACAATGCCTGAAATTGATCTCAAGACCCGGCTGTGAAAAAATCGTCCGTTACGCATTTGAATATGCGAGATTATACAAGCGAAAAAAAGTCAGCTGTTTTGTCAAAGACAATATCATGAAACAAACGGATGGCCTTTTCCAAAAAGTTTTTAAGGAAATTGCCGTTGAGTATCCTGATATTGAAACAGATACATGGATTATTGATATCGCCGCTGCAAGACTGGCCGATACCCCAGAGATTTTTGAAGTAATTGTCACCTTAAATCTTTATGGAGATGTAGTTTCTGATATTGCTGCGCAAATTTCAGGCTCTGTAGGCCTTGCGGGCTCTTCTAACCTTGGTGAGGCGTGTGCGATGTTTGAAGCCATCCACGGTTCGGCTCCCACCATCGCTGGAAAAAATATAGCCAATCCTTCCGGCTTGCTAAAGGCCGCCATTATGATGCTGAATCATATTGGACAACAAGACATCGCAGAAACCATCAAAAATGCCTGGCTCTGTACCATCGAAGCGGGTATTCACACTGCGGATATCTATAAAGAAGGAGTTAGCAAGGAATTGGTGGGAACGAGCGCATTCGCTGCTGCGGTGATTAGCCGATTGGGCCAAAAACCCAAATCCTTAAAACCAACGGAATATGAAAAAGGGGTGCTGCTAAACCTGCCGAAATACCAACGCAAACCAGCCACCAATAAGGTACTAAAAGGGGTGGATGTATTTGTAGATTGGAAGGGCGGGGTGAATAAGCTGGCGGAAGAGATGGAAAAACTTAACGGGGACATCCGACTAACTATGATTACAAACCGCGGGGTTAAGGTATGGCCTGATGGCTTTGAAGAAACGTTTTGTACCGACCACTGGCGCTGCCGGTTTGAGGTCAGCAACGGTAATCCCGCCGAAAAAAACAGCATTCCTATCCTGCTAACGCAGGCTTTAAATCACAATCTGGACGTTATCAAAACCGAAAATCTTTATGATTTTGATGGGGTGAAAGGCTATTCTTTGGGCCAGGGGCAATAGTGGAGTGGTGATTGGTGGAGTGGTGAATGGTGGATTGGTGGAATGGTGATTGGTGGATTGGTGAATGGTGGAGTGGTTTATCCTTCGTTGCTTTAGCGAAGGAGGGGTAGATTTTCCCAGGGTTTCAGATTAGTTCATGAATGTGAACTCGGATATTATGGGCCATTTTCACCAGGGGGAGGTCGTTCTCATCTGTCCCAAAAGGCTCCTCAATTTCTTCTGCGATGAGTTCCAAACTCACTAAAACATAGAAGATAAAGCCGACAATGGGGATGACCAAATAGCCCAAGGTGAACACAAACCCAAACGGCAGCGTGGTAACATAAAACAGGATGAATTTCTTGATAAAGACGCTGTACGAATACGGAATTGGTGTGTTTTTGATCCGCTCACAAGCGCCACAAATGTCCGTAAATGACTGCAATTCGGCGTTTAAGTAAAGCAATTGCTCGCCAGTGATAGACTTATTTTCCAACAATTGCTGGATTTGCCGGAACATCAGGGCAGCCACTTGATTGGGGATATGTTTGCTCAGGTCTATCCTTTCCTGGACCTCGGAGGGCAGGTTGTCAAAAAGTTCGATTCGGGTTTCGTCGCTGCTCAGGTGGTTTCTGAGTGCCAGCGCATACATCGGAATGGCTTGACGGAAAAAAGCGCGGTTTGGATCTCCCTGGGGCAAAATAGCCGAGAGTTTCATGGCCAGATTGCGGCTGTTGTTGGTCAGCGCCCCCCAAAGTTTGCGGCCCTCCCACCAGCGTTCGTAAGCCGTGTTGGTGCGAAAAACAAGCAAAAAAGATAGCACAAAGCCCAAAAGCGTGTGCATAATCGTAATATTACGCAGCTGGTTGTTTTCGCGCAGTTGCCAAACTTCCAATTCCAGCCAGGCTACCAAACCGGAATAGGCGCAAATCACCAATATCCAGGGGAAAAGCCTCCTGACGGTGTCAGAACGGTGAAAATGAAAGGGCCAGGAGAACCATGATTTAGGGTCGTGTGCGATCATTGGAGTACTTTTGCAGGCAAAGGAAAGTTACCTGAACTGATTTTCTGTGTTATTTTTCCTGTTCCCAATAAATGGGCGATCAAGGTTGAGCGCATCTAAATCTCGAAACCCTTTTTGTCTGGAATCTGGGCCATCGCGCGTTCACTGATGGCTGTGATGGACAAGGCAGGATTCACCCCCGGATTGGCTGAAATCATGGAACCATCACAAACCAGCAGGTTTTGATAGCCAAATACGCGGTTGTCGCGATCAATTACACCATTTTCAGCCGATTCGCCCATGACGGCACCGCCCAGAATGTGGGCCGTACCGGGAATGCCCATCAGCGGCGTAAGGCCAAATGCAACCGCTTTCCCTTTTAAAATTACCTCAAATTTTCTGGCCAGTTCAATGGCGCGTGGAATAAATGCCGTCGGCTTTTCTTTCCCGACCACCGCCGTGCGCATCCCGCCCCACCAGGAGCGGGTGAAAGTCACGGTGCTGTCCAGGGTTTGCATAAATAGCATGACCGAAGAACTTTTGGCCCAGTCTTTCACCCGGAGATACCGCCAGTATTGCCGAGGGTGCGTGATGATTTCCCAAAACATTCGGAGCAGTCGAACCACTGCGTTGGGACCTTCCACAAAGGGTGAAATCGAGAATCGCCAAGCTCCTGAACCTTCTCCGTAGCGGCATAATTCCAGATGACTGTGTGCATCGGTATGCAAAATCGCCCCAATGGCAATGCCCTGCGATTGGTCGGAAGAATGGTCCAACTGGGTGACGGCGATGAGGCTTTCGTTGTTGGTGCGCACGGATTTGCCCACCATATCAGACAGATTGGGCAGGGTTGTTTTTTTTAATTTGAGCAACAAGGCTACGGTTCCTAATACCCCGCCTGCAAAAATGACGCCCTTCGTTTGCAGTGTTTTGGTTCTTTTGAAAAAACGGGTAGCATCCTGAAAATCAACCGCATAGCCCGCAGAACCATCGGCATTTATCAGCGGCCGAACCTGAGTAACTTCCTGTTCTGCAATGATTTCTGCGCCCAGTTGTTGGGCCAGATAGAGGTAGTTTTTGTCCAGGGTGTTTTTGGCATTGTGTCGGCAGCCCGTCATGCAGGCCCCGCAGAACGTGCAGCCGCTTCGCTCCGGACCTTTGCCGCCAAAAAACGGGTCAGGCACGGTTTTGCCTGGTTCGCCGAAATACACGGCCACATTGGTGGCATCGAGTTGGTCTTTTTGCCCGATTTGTTCGGCCAATTGTTCCAACGCGTGTTCGCCATCGAAAAAACGCGGGTTGCGGGTGGCGCCGAGCATTTGGGCAGCCCGGGCGTAAAATGGCGCCAGTTCTTGTTGCCAATCGGCAAGTTTTGCCCAGGAACCGGACTTAAAAAAGGCCGTTTTAGGCACTGGCATACACCAAAGAACCACCTCCCACGCCCGTGCCAGACACGATGCCCACATGGCGAAAAATGGTAATTTTCATAATCCCGTACCAGCGCAGCGAAGGCAGCCAGAGCCATTTGGAAAGACTCCAGTTGGTTTTGGGGAAATCTTCAGTTCTGTACCATTTCCCTTTTTCAATCACCAGCACTTTGTAGCCCTTTTCCGAGAGCCGAAGTGCGCTCACGGAGCCTCCAAAACCGCTGCCAATGATGATGTAGTCGTATTGCATAGATGTTCAAACTTATTGGTTGGAATCCGTTTCAAAGCAGGAAGCGCGCAGTTTTTGCATGTATTCAAGCCCTTTTGCACGCGAAAATGCCATGTTTCGTTCCGGAATTCCTTCCGGGTCAATGAAATGATCTACGGCATTGGACACACTTTCTTCCCGCAGGAGATGCAACATCGGGTAAGGGGAGCGATTGGTGTAATTGGCCGGGTCGTCAGAATCTGCATCAGCAAAACAATAATCTGGGTGAAAACTGGCGATTTGATACACGCCGTCGTAGCCCTGCTCTTCTGACAGGGTTTCGGCCAATTCCACCAGATCAAGATATTCCTCAAAATCTGCGAATTGATCCGGAAAAATCAACAGGGTAGTTTCGATGGATTCCGTGCGGTCCAGGTGGCCCATGGCTTCCATGAGGGCTTCCAGACTTTGTTCCGTGCTCGCATTTTGCAAAACGACATATCGGATGCTTTTTTGAAACACCGACTTGGCCGCAAAAGGGCAAAAATTACATCCAACCACTACGGTGTTGATCCATTGGCTGGTTTGGGCGATGATGGTTGCCTCTGACATAAGTGGTAGTTTTATTCCAAGCGGCAAAATACGCCAGTTCAAGCATACATAGGTTGTACTGCCACATCCGCCGAATGCCAGGTGGTTCGCCCGAAAATTTAGGTGCCGTCCAAAGGCTTTCGTCCTGCAATCCCTTCATTTTATATAAATTTTTGGCCCTGCTAGCCTTCTGCGGCGTACTCTTGCGCCCGGATAAAAACTGCTGAAGGCAGGCTAACTGTAACAGTATCAATATGCAACATCTGTCCAAAAACTATTTAACCGCCTTAGTCTTAACACTCTGTGTTACCACCGTTCAAGCGCAAGACACCTGGTCGCTCGAACGCTGCATCCAGTATGCGCAAGACAACAACATCACCGTGAAACAAGCAGAGGCCAATGTGCGCATTTTTTTTCTCGCTGAACGGCAAGCCAAGGACTCTCGCCTGCCCAATGTAAGTGCCAATGCAAATGTCGGGGAGCAATTTGGTCGTACCATTGACCCGACGACCAACCAGTTCAGTACCGTGGCGACCAGTTTCAACAGCCTGGGCCTCAACGCCGGAGTCAATCTTTTTAGCGGCGGTCTCATCAACCACAGCATCAAGCAGGCGCGCTGGGATCTTCAAGCCGCCTCCGCAGATGCCGAACAACTCCTGAACAATCTTGGGCTGCAAATTGCCTCGGCTTATCTGAGCATCCTGCTGGGTGAAGAGCAAATCGAAAATGCTCAAAAACGGATTACGCAGACAGAGGAACAACTCAATGTGACCACCAAACTCATCGAGGCGGGCACGTTGCCCATGGCGGACAAGTTCAACATCCTGGCGCAACTTGCCCAGGGCGAACAAGCAGCAGTGCAGGCGCGAAACAGCGTGGAACTGGCCTATCTCAACCTCAAACAATTGCTGCAACTCGAACCGGATTACGACCTGCAAATTGACCGTCCCGAGGTCCCCATCCCTACCGATGCAAATCCGGAAGCGCTTACGCTCTCGCCTGTGTATCAGACCGCAGTTGAAACGCAGGCTAATATCCGCTCCGCAGATTACCGCGTAAAAAGTGCCCAGGAGGGCATTGCCATTGCCAAATCCGGTTATTACCCGACCATTTCAGCCTTCGCCAATCTCAATAGTAGCTATTCCTCCCAACTGCGTGATTTTCAGAATCCTGTGTTAGGAGAATTTGTGTTGGGCAATCCTGTTCCTGTCAATGTTAACGGGGTTGATGTGCTAGTCCGGGAATACGGGCCAACGTCGGTTACTTTTCCCAAAATAGCTTATTTTGATCAAATTGACCAGAACTTTGGTCAGGGAATCGGGGCCAGCATTCAAATCCCGATTTACCAGAATGGCCGGACCCGTCTAAGCGTTGAACGCGCCCGACTGGGTGTTCTGACGGCACAAATGCAGCAAGTGCAGACGCAACAAACGCTTAAAAATGATATTCAGACGGCCATCGCAAATGCCCGTGCTGCCCGGCTCACGCTGGATGCCGCACAAAAAACCTTCGATGCCACAGCTATCGCGTATGAAAATACGGTTAAGCGCCACACGCTTGGCACTATCAATACCCTCGATCTCACCACTGCCCGCAACAACCGCGACATCGCTGAAACGGATCTCACGGTTGCTAAATACGACTATATTTTCAAGTTGAAAATCCTTGATTTTTATCTTGGGAAACCGCTTCGGATGGATTGATAAGCATTTGATTATCAAGGAAATATGAAAAGCCGCGTAGCGGTGGCATTATTTATCATTGTTATAATGTCACCGCTACGCGGTTTTTACTTTTTTTCCGCCCTTTGGGCTACCATAATGTCACCGCTACGCGGTTTTTACGATTTACCCGCCCTTTATGACACCGCTACGCGGTTCTGTTGGAAGCCTGCCTAAAATAAAATGAGCCATCCCAGTTTTGGGATGGCTCATTTTTTAATCTGAAACGGCTGCTATTAATCTTCGCTGTCGTCGTCGTCATCCACGAACTTGGATGCGGCGGCTGGTTTTGCAGCCACGCCTGCGGCGATTTTTTCCTTGATTTTTTGCTCCATCTCCGCCGCTTGCTCTGGATTGTCGAGCAGGAACTGCTTGGCGGCATCACGGCCCTGGGCAATCTTTGCCCCGTTGTAGGCGTACCATGCACCACTTTTTTGGATGATGTCGTATTCGGAACCGAGGTCAATAATCTCACCGGCTTTGGAGATGCCCTGGCCAAAAACAATGTCGAATTGTGCGACGCGGAAAGGCGGGGCAAGTTTGTTTTTGACCACCTTTACCTTCACCTGGTTGCCAACTACATTGCCATCCTTGTCTTTCATGGCAGCGCCACTTTTCCGGATGTCGAGGCGTACGGAGGCATAGAATTTGAGGGCATTACCACCTGTGGTGGTTTCAGGGTTGCCAAACATGACTCCGATTTTTTCCCGCAATTGGTTGATAAAGATGCAGCAGCAACCTGTACGACCAATGTTTGCCGTCAGTTTACGCATCGCCTGGCTCATCAGTCGGGCCTGGAGACCCATTTTGGAGTCGCCCATTTCGCCTTCAATTTCTGAGCGGGGTACGAGTGCCGCCACGGAGTCAATGACCAGAATATCTACCGCACCAGAGCGAATGAGGTTTTCGGCGATTTCAAGGGCCTGTTCCCCGTTGTCGGGCTGGCTAAAGAGCAGGTTGTTTACGTCCACCCCCAGCGCTTCCGCATAGAAGCGGTCGAAGGCGTGTTCTGCATCCACAATGGCTGCGATGCCGCCTTTTTTCTGGCATTCCGCGATGGCGTGAATGGCCAGGGTGGTTTTACCCGAAGATTCCGGGCCGTATATTTCAATGATACGCCCCTTGGGGAGACCATTGCAACCCAGTGCAATGTCGAGCCCAAGCGAGCCAGTGGAGATGGATTCAACCTCTACCGCTTGCTTGTCGCCCAGGCGCATGATGGTGCCGCGACCATAGGTTTTGTCAAGCCTTTCGATGGTAGATTGGAGGGTTTTGAGGCGTTCTGCTTTGTCGTCTGCCATGCTGTTGTTTTGTTTATGGATTGGAGGATTTGGTGATTCTGAGGTGCTTTTTTGTTTGATTTTCAAGGACTTGTTTATTTATTGTTTGTGAAGATTGCACCGCTTGCGAGCGTGTTCAGAGAAGTGTGGCATACCTAATATTGAGCAATTGATGATACATATTGTAATAAGAGGTGTGCCACACTTTCTTGAACATGCTCGCTCTTGCGGGTGAATTGCGGCACAAAAATAAACAAAATGTTTTTTATCAAAACATTTTGAGGGAAATTTTTTAAAAAAATTTTAAAACATACGAATCGTTCAAATCCAGGAGCAAAAGTCCCACCGAGTGCCTTTGGAAGCATTCGGGGTGCGACTTCAAGTCGCACCCCGAATAATCTGGTTGCAATTCGCAATAACTGAAGCGGTGGTATGGCCTTCAGGCCGTCGGGAAGGGCGCCATTTATGGCGCTGAAACATACATAAACATATATAAAGGGCGTAAACGCCCTTTGTCCCGACGGCCTGAAGGCCATACCACAACTTCACTAATTGCAAGTCGCACCTCGAATAGTCTCGTCGCCAAATCCGCCTAATCCGCCAAATCCGCGTTCCCATCCGCGCTAATCCGCCCAATCCGCGCAATCCGCGTTCCCATCCGCGCAATCCGCCTAATCCGCGCAATCCGCGTTCCCATCATCCGCGTTCCCGCTTCGCCACCATCGTCAAAATTGTAGCAATCGCCACCGTTTCTCCCGTTTCATCATATACATCCACCAGCCATTTGACAATGCCGCGCGGAATCGCCGCCACACCCTCTTTGGCGGGGTCATGCTCCTGCTCGATTTTTTCTTTCACGGTTAATTTCACCCCGATGGTCATGCCCGGATAAACGGGTTTGACGAATCGGCATTCGTCCAGACCATAATTGAGCAAAACGGGGCCTTTTTTAGCGTCCACAAACAAACCCGCGGCTTTGGATAACACAAAATACCCGTGTGCCACGCGGCCCGTGAAAGGGGTCCCTTCGAGCGAGGTGGCATCCATGTGCGCGTAGAAATTATCGCCGCTGACGTTGGCAAAATTGTGGATATCGGTCTCGGAAACCGTGTGTTTGGCGGTTAAAAGGGTTTCGCCGACAAACAAATCCTCGAAGTGTTTTTTGAATGGGTGCACCGGTGTTTCGGTTTGTTCCCCGCCCACTTGAAACTGGTTGGTAACCGCCGTGATATCGGTCGGGTGACCCTGGATGGCCGTGCGCTGCATGTAGTGCAACACGCCCCGCATGCCGCCCATTTCCTCGCCGCCGCCCGCGCGTCCGGGACCGCCATGCACCAAAGTTGCCAGGGGCGAGCCGTGGCCCGTGCTCTCCTTGGCAGAAGTCCGGTTGAGGATGTGAATCCGCCCGTGAAAAGCCCCGGCTTCGAGCACGTATTCCCGCATGATGCGTGGGTCGTAGCTGCAGATGGTGGACACGAGGGAACCTTTGCCCATATTGGCCAATTCGATGGCTTGTTCCAGGTTTTTATACGGCATAATGGTCGAAATCGGGCCAAAACACTCGGTTTCGTGGCTCAGGATTTGCGCCATGGGACGTTCGTTGCGCAGCAAAACAGGCGGCAAAAACGCGCCTTTTTCCCGCGAAGCACCCACCGTTTCAAAATTTTCCAGATCGCCATAAACGAGGCTGCTTTCTTTCAGCAATAGCTCCAGGTGCTCGCGTACGCGGGACATTTGCGTCCGATTGATCAAGGCGCCCATGCGCACCCCTTCCACCGAGGGATCCCCCACAACGGTTTGCGACAAGGCTTTAGACAGGGCATTTTGCACCTCGTCGAGCAGGTTTTCCGGGACGAGGATTCGGCGGATGGCCGTGCATTTTTGCCCGGCTTTGGTGACCATTTCGCGGCGACATTCTTTGATAAAAATGTCAAATTCGGGCGTTCCCGGCAGGGCATCTTCGCCCAGGATCGCCGCGTTCAGGGAGTCGGCTTCCACGGTGAAGGGCACGGAATTTTGGATAATGGACGGCAACACGCGCAGTTTCCGGCCGGTTGCGGCAGATCCGGTAAAAGTGGCCACATCCTGGCTGTCGAGGAAATCGAGGATGCCGCGGCCGGTGCCTGCCACGAGTTGCAAGGCACCTTCGGGCAAAATCCCGGACGCGATGATGTCGCGGAACATGGCTTCGGTGAGGAAGGAGGTTTGTTCCGAGGGTTTCACCACGGCTGGCATGCCCGCCATGAGGTTGCAGGCTACTTTTTCGAGCATGCCCCAGATGGGAAAATTGAAGGCGTTGATGTGGACCGCCACCCCGCGTTTGGGCGTCAGGATATGGTGCCCGACGAAGGTATTTTCCTTGGAAAGCCGGATGGTTTCGCCTTCTACGTGGTAGGTTTCGTTGGGGAAACGCCGCCGCAGACTGGCGTTGGCGAACAGGTTGCCGATGCCGCCCTCAATATCCACCCAGGAATCAGCGCGGGTGGCCCCGGTCATGTGCGAGATTTTGTAATAATGCGCCTTGCGATCCATGAGGTAGAGTGCGAGGGCCTTGAGCATTTGTCCGCGCTGCTGAAAAGTCAGCTTGCGCAGGGCTGGATTCCCGACCCGGCGGCCATAATCGAGTATGGCGGCGTAATCGAGGCCCTCGCTGTGGACGGTGTGGATGATTTCGCCGCTGAGGGCATGGTATTGTGGCAGGGCTTCTCCCGTTCCGGGAGTCCATTGGCCTTGGACGTAGTGGTGGAGTGTGGACATAGGGCCGCAAATTTAGGGTATGTCGGGGATTTAATGGTGGGGAGATGGTAGGGAGCGGAATTTCGGGGTTTTTTGCCCGAAAAAGTTTGGTAGAGGGGCAATGTGCGCCGGTTCGTTTGATAAATTAAGGTTAAATCAAAAATAAATTTGGTGAAGAGTAGCAAGGTATGTGGGAGACACATTACATTTGCTGGAACTTTATGGATTTTATAACAATTGACTTTGAAACAGCAACTGCGCAGAGAGATAGCCCATGTGAGCTTGGGCTGACCTTCGTTGAAAATTTTAAAATATTGGATACAAAGTCATGGCTTATAAAACCAACCTACTACCCAGATTTTGATTTTTTTAATATTCTCATCCACGGGATTGAACCAGAGGATGTAGCGAATGAGCCTGAATTTGATGTGATTTGGAACGAGGTCAAACCGCTAATCGAAAACAAGTTTCTTATTGCCCACAACGCGGGTTTCGATCTTAGTGTCTTGCGGAGGACTTTGGATACATACGATTTGGAATATCCGACTTTGGATTATTCATGTAGTTATATTTTCTCAAAAAAAGTCTGGGAAGGATTGCCAGCTTATGACCTCAAAACGCTCTGCCACTTCAATAAAATCGATTTAAAGCATCACAGGGCGGCTGCGGACAGTCATGCAACAGCAGAATTAGCCATAAAAGCCTTTCAGTTGGCTGGGGTCACTTCGAAAGAAGACTTTCCCGAAAAATTAAGAACAATTGTAGGCAGATTGTTTTCAGGTGGCTACAAGCCATCAGAAACTAAAAGCAAGCTGAGGGAATTGACCAAAATTGTAGGCGACCCTAAAAAGCATAACCCAGAAAGTGTTTTTTATGGAAGGACAGTTGTTTTTACAGGAACGCTCTCGTCAATGGTCAGGGCAAATGCCCAACAAATAATAGCAGATATCGGCGGAAATTTAGGTAACAGCGTATCAAAAGATACTGATTTTTTAATAGTCGGACACCAAGATTATCGAGTTGTAGGCGAAGACGGTATGAGCAGCAAACAAGAAAAAGCTATAAAATTGATTGATAAAGGCAATGGTTCGTAAAGAAATCGGCTTCGCCGATTTAAAAACATATTAATAAAAAAG
>CAZKBH010000044.1:40998-41305 GCA_964550795.1 uncultured Saprospiraceae bacterium | reverse complement strand
TTCGTTCAGCCGTGCAGTACGTTCCACGATGATAAAGGCTTTTTCGCCGAGGGAAAATCCGGTGTTCAGCACCTGCAAGGGATACCACGTATAACCCTGTTCGACCCGGTCAGAGAGCGGTTTGCTGCGCACGACCTCGAGAAATGCCCGCAAATCGGCTTCTTTTTCCTGCCGCAGCAGTTGGCGCAAATGCTGAAAATGCTGGAGTTGTTGTTCCTGACTCATATTGGCCGGCGAAGGTAGGTTCCTTCAGGTTTTAAAAATTAGCCCGCAACGAGAGAATGAAATTCCGCCCCGGCGCCACAAT
>CAZKBH010000044.1:39809-40852 GCA_964550795.1 uncultured Saprospiraceae bacterium | reverse complement strand
CTCAAATGCTCGCTCATGCGGTACATGGCATTAAAATTCAAGGTGTACCAGCCTGGTGAATAAGGTCTGCCCTCCGAGTCTATGGCATAGATTTCCGGTTTCCCCTGTTCTTCAAAAGGCAAATCCTCATATTTGGCTTCCCCGCTGTATTCGGCTGAAACCTGCAAATTAAGGTTCCCGGCCGTATAGGTAAATCTGGAAACCCCGAACCAGGGCGCTGCGTGGCGCGAGGGACTTTTCATGCCATTATCCAGTTCTTCTTCCCCTTTTTGATAGTTGAAATCGGTTGAAAAGCCAAAACCGCTCCCCAGTTTGGCTTCAAAACCGGCTTGAATGCCATACACCGTGGCCGTGGCTGCATTTTGAATCGCTTGCACCTGGCTCAACTCGTTTGCATAAAGGATGCTGTCCAAGCCGTTCAAAGTGAAATCGCGGCGTACCATGGCATTTTGCAAATTGGTGTAATAACCCGTCAAATCAATTTTTAAAACATTGCCGAATACCCTTGCGATGCCTACATCGCCGCTCCAGGCGTATTCCGCTTTCAAATCCGGGTTCGGAATCAAACACCTTGCCTATATCGTCCACATTGGGCGAGCGGAATGCCGTGGCACTGTTGGCCGAAAGCACCCAGTTTTTAGTGGGGCGGTACACCAAACCAAGGCTTCCGGTGAGTGCTCCATTATTGAGGTTTGTTTCCGTGAATGGAAAGGGATAAAAACGGGTGTCAAAATCAGCATCCAGATTGAAATGATTGTACCGCGCGCCGGTTTGTATTGTGACTTTATCGGAAACTAAAAACTGATCCGTCACGTACAGCCCATAGGAAGCCCAGGTGGATTTTGGGTAACGCGCCGGCCCATCCACGGTTTCGCCCGTAGCGATATTCTGGTCAATGCCAATAGAAGTCACCTTATTTTGAACCAGTTCTGCACCATAAAACAAGCGGTTTTTCGGCCCGATTTCTTTGTTGAAATCGAGGTTCACCGAGTTAGCAATCACCGTTTCGATGCGGGTGTTGATGTATTTGGTGGTGTCGCCGA
>CAZKBH010000044.1:34898-39799 GCA_964550795.1 uncultured Saprospiraceae bacterium | reverse complement strand
CCGTTTCGATGCGGGTGCGGCGTTCGTGATCGTGGATGTTTCGGTCAATCCGGCTTTCCTCAAAAAACTGACGCGCCACCCGCAAACTTGCCTGGTCGTACCAAGCATTGGCGCGGCTGTGGGTAATGTTCAGGTTGTTCATGTTCCACTTTTGGGGACCATACGCCCATTCCCCGTACCGCGGTTGGCCGTTGTTTAGGTAACGAATGTGGCGGTCGTAGCGGGAATATTCGGAGGTTTCCGAAAGATGAAATCCGTAGCGGAAGTCCCAATTTTCATTGGGTTGGAAACGAAGTTTTTGCATCATGTTGAGCTGCGAATAACCGGAAGGACGCTGTACCCGCGGATCTTCATTGGCCACGATAACATCTTCATTTCCAATCCTTTGCACATAAAAAGGACGCAGGTATTCTTTGGGACCGTCGCTGCCCATGCGCAGATCGCCGAAATCATTGGCGCTGATGCTACTCACCATGGCCCATTTTTTCCAGCCGACGTTGAGGTCAAAATGTCCCGTTTTTTCCTGGTTGGCCGTGGCGTATCGGGTGACGGCTTTGCCAGTAATCAGCGGCGTTTCGGTAAGCGTAAACTGCGGGGTTAACGTTTGGAAACTCATCACGCCTCCGATGGCGTCGCTGCCATAAATTACGGAGCCGGAGCCAAACACCACCTCCGCTTTTTCGGTCGCAAATGGATCGAGCGAGATGACATTTTGGATGTTGCCACCCCGAAAAATGGCGGTGTTCATGCGCACCCCGTCCACGGTGTAGATCAGTCGGTTGGTGGCAAAACCCCGGATGATGGGACTGCCGCCGCCCTGTTGACTTTTTTGCATAAAAACATAGCCGGATTGCCGTAACAGGTCTGCCGCAGTTTGTGGATTGAGCAGCGCAATATCCTTGGGCGAAATGGCGACCACCTTCGTAGGCACGTCTTTCGATTTCTGGTTCCAGCGCGTGGCCGACACCACCACTTCGTCAAAATTGATGTTGGAAGCCAGCAAATCGAAGGTAAAAGCGACGGCTTGCAGTTTGGCGAAACTGGTCGTTTCGGTGCTGTAGCCGAGCGCCCGGACTTCAATCAGTTCCGCGCCCTGAAACGCGGCGATATTGGCTTGTCCCTGTGTGTTGGTGGTCGTCATGGCCCTCGGGCTGGCCGAACTCAATATCGCCGCTTCGACGGGCTGCCCGCTTTCGCGGTCTTTGATGGTAATTACTTGTGCGTATGCAGTATTGGTGATGCCCAGGATCAGGCACCAGCGCAAAAGTTTTTTCATTGCGAGCATTGTAAGGATAGATAAATAGGAATTGGCCCGTCACGGTATGTGGCGAGCGAAAATCCATTCAAAAAATCTGTGCTTACACGAACTCGGGAGGGGGCACAAGGGGCGCGCCGGGGGGCGCTACAGTGGGGACACCAGGGGGGCTCGGGGTGGCGTCGGGGGCGACCTCCAACCTTGGCCAAAAAGGCACTTCGATGCAAAAAAGCGATTTAAAAAAGCAGCTTAACCGCGCCTGATTTTCCTTGTGTTGCGGGTTGTGATGCAGCGCATTGGCGACCAATGCCTGTATCTTTTGGTTCAATTCGGTTTCCGCGTGATCCCGCCAGCAGTGGTAAAAAATGGTATCTCCCCTGGTCTCGGTTTTGACCACGTCGAACATTTGTCCCTGGTACTCAAATTCCCGGGAATGTTCCCAGTGAAGTGCGGTTTTAGCTGCCTCGGGGGTAAATTTCAGCAACACCAGTTCGTCCGGTTTCAGGCCGGCGATCAGTTGGCTTTTGACGGTTTTGCGCACCACGGATTTCTGATACCGCAACCAGCCGTATCCCAGCAGCAGGGGTGCGGCCAGGCAGGAAAGGAGCAGGATACAGCGTAGTGAATTTCGCAAGGTGCCGATTTTGAGGGGCGAAGGTACGGGAGCGGAAAAATTGTGGTGATTTTTTCGGAAACATTTAAGCGGTTTAAAAATTGTTTCGATCTTTGAGCAGAAGTTTTTGAAACTCAAGACCCAAATATTTCATATGCTCAAAACAATCCTAATTCTCCTTTTGCCATTGTGGTTTGCGAGTGTCCAGGCACAAATCCCTGGTCATTTGAATGCTTTGAATACCGCAGGCACCTCCATAAAATTGGATGCTTTCACTTATACCTATTCTGTAGGGGAGACCGTCACCTTTAACAACTCCTGCGCCTTCACACCGGGTGTTATTCAACCTACTTGTATTTGCCTCGTTCCGACAACCGAGGTATTTGATGAGAAATTCAAGGCAAATTTTTTCCCGAACCCCACGAGCAGCCATGTAGTGGTCGAAACAGACTTTCCTGATTTTGCAAATTATTCCATCACATCTTTGGACGGAAAAACAGTTCTTTCTGCTAAGTTCAATTATGAGCCAATCGGCCTAGGCGGGTTGCCTCCCGGGTCTTACTTCTTGCGGCTTTCAACAGATGACAATCAAATTTTCAAAACCGTTAAAATCATCAAACAATGAAGCATTACATTATTACACCATTGTTGGCACTTTTTGCGGGGCTTCAAGTTTTTGCCCAGGCGCCACAATTCATTAATTTTCAGGCAGTTGCCCGGGATAATTCTGGCGCCCCGATCATCAACCAGTTCAATATCCCTGTAACTTTTACCATTTCAGAAGGCAACCAGAACATTTACACGGAGACCCAAAATGCAAATTCCGATGCTTGCGGAATGTTCAACTTGAAAATTGGCGCGGGAAATGGTTCGCCCATTTCGTTCAGTCAAATAGACTGGACGACAGGTACTAAATTTCTCGAAGTCAAGATAGATAACACGGTAATTGGAAAGCAGCAAATGGTGAGTGTGCCGTATGCGCTTTATGCTGAAAAGACCAACCTGCAAGCAGGCACCGGTATCAACGTAAATGGGAATGAAGTAAGCGCTCAGAATGCTTCGCCGCTTTGGAATGCTGACAAGCTTCAGGGCAATAATATTAGCGCCCAAACCCCACAACTCAATCAAGTATTGCAGTGGAATGGTCAGGCATGGGTGCCTGCTACCATATCTCAGCCCTCAGGCTCCAATGCTCAAACACTCATTTATACCGTCAACGGTTTCTAATTTTTCACAATCAAACAACTTTTAAAATGAAGATTTTTTCAACGCTTGTACTTTTTGTTTTCTTTGCTTTTGGTGCTGATGCACAAGGTAATATGCAGTTTAATCAGGTAATAAGATCAAAATTCACCTCTAGCACGAATACAAGTGGAGGTATTGTAACAGCGGGAACAATCACTGTTCCAGATAATAAAGTTTGGAAAATAGAATCAGGCTCAATAGTTAGTACTGGCAGCTTCTATCCAGAGGGAGCCGTAGAATTATTTGTAGATACCCAATTATTATTCAGCTGGTTAGTTGAGGATATGAATTCTACTAAAGAGATCGCGCCATTCGTCTTTAATAGTGCTCCAATATGGTTGCCTTCTGGTAATTATCCAATAACTTATAGGCAGCAAGCTAATGCAATCAGTATTCCATTTGGTATAGCAATAAGCGCTCTAGAATTCAATATTGTCCCATAGTGCTACAAGGGCGTATGTTTTCGTACTTTGCGCAAAAGTGCAGCAAGCAATAATCAAGAAGGAAGATTGAAACTTGCGCCAATAGATAGCATGCAGGTTGCATACCATCCTAAGGACATCCAATGACGAAAGAACGAGCAATCGAAGATAGCCTAATCGGCAAGTTAACCGAACTAAAATACACCCCTCGCCCGGACATTCGGAGCAAGGAGGCGCTTGAGCAGAACTTTCGGGAAAAATTCCAGGGCCTGAACCGTGTCCATTTATCAGACTCGGAATTCGCCCGACTGCGGGATGAAATTGTCACCTCCGACGTATTCATGGCCTCCAAAATCCTGCGGGAACGGAACACCTTTCAACGAGAGGACGGCACTCCGCTGCAATACACATTGGTAAACATCAAAGAATGGTGCAAAAATGAGTTTGAAGTCGTCAGCCAGTTGCGGATGGGCACCGACGACAGTCACCACCGCTACGACGTGATTTTGCTGGTGAACGGTGTCCCAGTGGTACAAATCGAACTCAAAACCCTGGAGGTCAGCCCACGCAGGGCCATGCAGCAAATCGTGGACTATAAAAACGACCCCGGAAACGGTTACTCCAACTCGATGCTCTGCTTCATGCAGCTTTTTGTCGTTAGCAACCGGGCCAATACCTACTACTTTGCCAACAACCAAAACCAGCATTTCAACTTCAACGCCGATGAGCAATTCCTGCCCGTCTATCAGTTCGCCAGCGAGGACAACAAAAAAATCACTCATCTCGACGATTTCACAGAAAAGTTTCTGAGCAAGTGTACCCTCGCCCAGATGATCAGCCGATACATGGTGCTGGTGGCCACCGAGCAAAAACTGCTGGTTATGCGCCCCTACCAGATCTATGCAGTGAAGGCCATCGTGGACTGCATCCACCAGAACCGGGGCAACGGCTATATCTGGCACACCACGGGCAGCGGCAAAACGCTCACTTCCTTTAAAGCATCCACACTGCTCAAAGACAATCCCGATATTGAAAAATGCCTGTTCGTGGTGGACCGCAAAGACCTTGACCGCCAAACCCGTGAAGAATTCAACAAATTCCAAAAAGACTGCGTAGAGGAAAATACCAATACTGAAACCCTTGTGCAGCGGCTATTGTCGGAAGATTATGCCAACAAAGTAATCGTCACAACCATCCAAAAACTGGGTCTCGCCTTGGATGAAAACAGTACACGAAACAAGCAAAAGTCGGAAAATGGCAAGCCTACTTTTAAGGAACGCCTGGAGCCTTTAAAAAACAAGCGCATCGTGTTCATCTTCGATGAATGCCACCGCAGCCAATTCGGCGAGGCGCAGAAGAATCTCAA
>CAZKBH010000044.1:0-34888 GCA_964550795.1 uncultured Saprospiraceae bacterium | reverse complement strand
CACCGTTCGCAGTTCGGGGATAACCACAAGGCTATCAAGGCATTTTTTCCCAAGGCCCAACTGTTTGGGTTTACTGGTACGCCCATTTTTGAGGACAATGCCGCCTACAAACAAGTGGATGGCACCCTTGGCTCTTTTGTAACCACCAAAGACATCTTTGAAAAACAGTTACACGCCTACACCATCACCCACGCCATTGACGACCGAAACGTGCTGCGTTTCCACATTGATTACTTCAAAGGCGAACAAAAAGTGGAGACCGGGAGCCGTCAACACAAAATGGCGGTGGTGAATGCCATCCTGAACAAACACGATGCCGCCACGCACAACCGGCGATTCAATGCAGTTTTTGCCACGGCCTCTATCAACGATGCCATAGAATACTACGAATTATTCAAAAAGATTCAGGCGGAAAAACAGCTCGAAAACGATGCTTTCCAAGCCTTAAACATCGCCTGTGTTTTTTCCCCGCCTGCGGAAGGCAACAAAGACGTACAGCAACTGCAAGAAGACCTGCAACAAGAAAAAGAAGACAACAAAGAAGCACCCGAAGCCAAGAAAAATGCCCTCAAAACCATCCTTGCCGATTACAACAGGCAGTATGGCAGCAACCATAGCATCAATGAATTTGACTTGTACTATCAGGATGTACAGCAGCGCATCAAATTTCAGCGATACACCAATGCCGACTATCCGCATAAAAACAAAATTGATGTGATGATCGTGGTGGATATGTTGCTCACAGGCTTCGACTCCAAATACCTGAATACCCTGTATGTGGATAAAAACCTGAAATATCACGGTCTGATACAGGCTTTCTCCCGAACCAACCGCATCCTAAACGGAACAAAACCGTATGGGAACATCCTGGATTTCCGCAAGCAACAAAACGAGGTGGACAATGCCATCGCCTTGTTTTCAGGAGAAGATACCGGACGGGCCAAAGAAATCTGGTTGATGGAGCCTGCGCCCATTGTGATTGAAAAATACGAAAAAGCAGTGGCTGCTATGGGACATTTTATGGAGCAAAGCGACCTGCTAAACGAACCCGAAGAAGTTTATAACCTCAAAGGAGATGCAGCGCGTATAGAATTTATCAATCGCTTTAAAGAAGTGCAGCGCTTAAAAACGCAACTCGACCAATACACCGATCTGAGCGAAGCGCAAAAAGAAAAAATGGAAGCCGTTTTGCCAGAAGATAAATTGCGCTCCTTCAGAAGTTCTTATCTGGAAACAGCTAAACAATTCAAGGAAATACAACAAAAAGAAGGCAAAAATGCCCCTCCCGACATTCAACAACTCGATTTTGAGTTCGTACTATTTGCCTCGGCGCTGATTGACTACGACTATATCATGGGGCTGATCGCCAGATACACGCAAAACCAACCCGCCAAGCAAAAAATGACCCGGGAGCAAGTGATCAGTTTGCTCAGTTCCAGTGCCAACCTCATGGAAGAGCGGGAAGATATCGTGGACTATATCAATGGTTTAGAAGCAGGCAGGCCGCGCACAGAACAAGACATCAAGGCAGGTTATCAGACTTTTAAAACTGAAAAATTCGCCCAGGAACTGGCAGACATTGCCAAAAAGCAAGGACTCGAACCCGCCGGTTTACAAGCCTTCGTGGACAGCATCCTGGGCCGTATGATTTTTGACGGCGAACAACTGAGCGATCTGCTTGCTCCGCTGGAATTGGGCTGGAAAGCCCGCACCCAAAAGGAACTGGCCCTGATGGAAGATCTGGTGCCACTATTAAAAAAACGCAGCCAAGGGCGGGAAATCTCTGGATTGAACGCGTATGAGTAAACAGGTAACCCATCCCATATCTAAACTGCACGAGTGGATGCAACCACTACCCGACATGATTACCGCGCAAAAGAACAATCTATGAGCAAGGAAATAAAAAAAATGATGGTGCCGAAGCTGCGATTTCCGGAATTTCGGGAGGCAGGTGAGTGGGAGGAGAAGGCTCTTGAGAAAATTTCTCCTTCAATTTTTGATGGAACACATCAAACACCTAAATATACTGTGGAAGGAATTCCATTTTTCAGTGTTGAAAATATCGTGAGCGGAAATAAAAACAAATTTATCTCACGGCAAGATTACTTAGAAGCAACTCGTAAAAACAAACCCGAAAAAGGAGATATTTTAATAACTAGGATAGGTAACATCGGTTTTTCCGCTATTGTAGTTTGGGATTTTGAGTTCAGTATTTACGTTACGCTTGCCGCAATAAAAAAGTCTGACAAGTTCAACTCTTATTATTTGCATTGTTATTTCCAGTCAGAACAATATCAAAGCGAAATTCGGAGCAAATCATTATTGAATGCAGTTCCTTGCAAAATCAATATGGATGAACTGCGAAAAACCAAAGTTCTATTACCCTCTCCAAAAGAACAACAAAAAATAGCGACCTGCCTCAGCTCCCTTGACTACCTCATCAAGGCCCAAAGCGAAAAAATAAAAACCCTCCAATCCCATAAAAAAGGTCTGATGCAGCAGCTTTTTCCGGCGGAAGGGGAGACGGTGCCGAGGGTCCGGTTCGGGGAGTTTTTGGGAAAGGATGAATGGGCGGAAAAGACTTTGGGTGATAAAAATGTGGCTCTCTTTGAAAAAGAAAAAACGCCTCTGGAAAAATTGAACATATTGTCATACGTAAGTACGGAAAATTTACTGCCCGATTACGCAGGAGTTACGACCGCTTCAAAACTACCGCAATCAGGTTCGTTTACGAAATACAAGGCCGGAGATATTTTAATTTCAAATATTCGGCCATACCTAAAAAAAGTTTGGGCTGCTGATAAAGAGGGTGCCGCATCCAATGATGTAATCGTAATTAGGGCAAGTTCTGCTATAAGCAAGTCCTTTCTATCCTTTTTACTCAAAAATGATAGTTTTATCAACTTCGTCATGGAGGGCGCAAAAGGGTTAAAAATGCCAAGAGGAGACAAGTCCTTAATGGAAGAATATCGAATAATGTTTCCCAACAAAGGCGAACAACGAAAAATCGCCGATTGCCTCATTTCCCTTGACGATCTCATCACCGCCCAAAGCCAAAAACTTGAAGCCCTCAAAGCGCATAAGAAGGGTTTAATGCAGCAGATATTTCCAAACCCAAATGAGACGTAGCCATTAGACACCCTGCCACACCGTTCCGTAGGAACGTCATCTTTGTAGAAACGACACAATGTTGCAGCCGCCGTTCCGTAGGAACGGAATCTATAATACCTTCACCCATCCTATTTATCCAAAACGCAACGCGCTATGCCAAATACCTATACACAACTTTACACCCATCTGGTCTTTGCCGTGAAAAACCGTCAGGCGCTTATCAAACCCGAATTCAGGGAAGAGACTGAGCGGTACATGACGGGCATTTTACAGAATAAAAAACATAAACTCCTTGCCATTTACCTCATGCCCGACCATGCACACATATTGATAGGGGCAAATCCGGCTATTTCCCTTTCCGACACCGTGCAGGTGCTAAAAACCGAAACCACCAATTTTATTAAGGAAAAACACTTTACGCCGTTCCGTTTCAACTGGCAGGAAGGTTTTGGGGCATTTTCCCATTCCCGCAGCGAGTTGGACAACGTGGTGAAATATATTTTGAACCAACCAGAACATCATCGTAAAACGACATTCCGGGAGGAATACCTCGCCCTTTTGCAGCGGTATGAAATTGATTTTAAGGATGAATATTTATTTGAGTTTTTCGAGGATCTCACGTATTGAGATGCCGTTCCTACGGAACGGTGGGATGGGCGTGGTGGCGCGCGTTTCTACAAAGATGGCGTTCCTACGGAACGGTGTCAGGAGAACTAAACAGGTCGAGCACGAATTGTTGGAAATCGTTCCGTAGGAACGACATCTTTGTAGAAAACATCCCAGGCACAAGACCGCCGTTCCATCGGAACGGCATCTAAAAAAACGTTCCTACAAAACGGAACAGTGTATTCAAACGCTAATTCAAAAAAATGATTGAAAATAACCAACAACTCGGCAAAACCCTTTGGTCCATCGCCGACCAACTTCGTGGCTCCATGAGTGCGGACGATTTCCGCGATTATATGCTTTCCTTCCTGTTTTTGCGCTACCTGTCCGACAACTACGAGGCGGCAGCCAAAAAGGAACTGGGGCCGGACTATCCCAAAACGGCCGCGGACGACAAAAGTGCGCCCCTAACCTTCTGGTATTCAGCCAACAAAGAAGACGTGACTGAATTTGAAAAGCAGATGCGCCGCAAAGTGCATTACGTCATTGAGCCGGCACATTTATGGAGCAGCATTGCCGAACTGGCCCGCCTCCAAAGCCCGGATTTGTTGCGTACCCTGGAAGCCGGTTTCAAGTACATTGAAAACCAGTCCTTTGACAGCACTTTTCAAGGTTTATTCTCCGAAATCAATCTCAATTCTGATAAACTGGGCAGAAACTACACAGAACGCAACACCAAACTTTGCGTCATCATCCAGAAAATTGCTGAGGGCATTGCCGAGTTTTCCACGGATATAGATGTTTTGGGAGATGCCTACGAGTATCTGATTGGGCAGTTTGCGGCAGGTTCCGGCAAGAAGGCAGGCGAGTTTTATACGCCGCAGCAGATTTCCACGATCCTTTCGGAAATCGTTGTTTTGGACAGTCAGGAACCTAAAACAGGGAAAAAGAAAAAATTGGACAAGGTGCTGGATTTTGCCTGCGGTTCGGGCTCTCTTTTGCTCAATGTACGCAAGCAGATGGGGGCTAACGGGATTGGAAAGATATACGGCCAGGAAAAAAACATCACCACCTACAACCTTGCCCGAATGAACATGCTGCTGCACGGGGTAAAGGATACCGAATTTGACATCCACCACGGCGATACCTTGCTGAATGAATGGGACATCCTAAACGAGATGAATCCCGCTAAGAAATTAGAGTTCGATGCCATCGTGGCCAATCCACCGTTCAGCCTTCGCTGGGAACCCACCGAGGCTTTGGGCGAGGATTTCCGTTTCAAAAGTTACGGTCTTGCCCCTAAATCAGCGGCAGATTTTGCTTTTCTGCTGCATGGCCTCCACTTCCTCAGCATGGAGGGCGCTATGGCCATCATCTTGCCGCATGGGGTGTTATTCCGGGGCGGTGTAGAGGAGCGCATCCGCACCAAACTTTTGAAGGACGATCATATTGACACGGTGATTGGTCTTCCTTCCAATCTGTTTTACTCTACCGGGATTCCGGTTTGTATTCTGGTATTAAAGAAGTGCAAAAAGTACGAAGATGTGCTGTTCATCAACGCCAGCGAATACTTTGAGAAGGGCAAGCGGCAGAATAATTTAAGGACGGAGGATATTGCCAAAATCGTGGACACGTACCGGGAGCGCAAAGAAGAAGACCATCGGTATTCTCGCCGGGTTTCAATGGAGGAGATTGCAAAGAATGATTACAACCTGAATATTTCGAGGTATGTGAGCACGGCAAAGACGGAGGAAGAGATTGATCTTGAAAAGGTAAATGAGAAACTGATGCAGATAGAAAAAGATGCTAAAATTGCGTTGGACAAGCACAATGGGTTTTTGAGGGAGTTGGGTTTACCTGAAATACCGGGTTAACAAGGAAACCAAGGTTCTCACAATCCTCCCACTTCGTTTGAGTCCATAGATGGAATGTTTTTTGAAAAGAAGGGCAAATGTAGGGGATAGGAGATTTGCAGAATAACCTGACAGGCAAAAAAATGACAACTTATGGTGAAAGGGTAGGCCGGAGGACGAAAAAGAAGCCTTTATTTTGCGTGCTTCCGGCTGATTTATTTGGATATTTGGGTTTTGGCACTACTTTTACGCCTTAAAAATGCTAGATGAATCAAATGCCTCCCTCCTTTATTCTGCGAGCCCGGTTCATGCATCCAGCAACATGAAATAATAAACAAGCAATGAAGAACATTCAAGAATTTAGTTCCATAATTGAATATAAAAGATTCGCTAAGAACCTTGTCGCAGAAAGCCTTGACTCAGCTTTTGAGATGCTCAAGCCTGTTGTAGAACAAAATTCAGAGTTGTATAACAGCTGGATTCTTTATAAAGGTAGGCACCGAGACACCCAAAAATTCTTTAATCAAAATGTGTTTAATAAGAACGAGTTAGATTTAGAAAGAAATAAAATCAGAAGTTCCGTGCTTCAACTAATTGACAATTTGACTGATTCTGATTTTCAAAATATGATAATTGAGGTTCAATTAAACGAGAAGATTGAAAAAGGTCAACAAAAAATGAAGGAATTTGAGGAAAGGGTAGAAAAATTGACCAATCAAAATAATGAAATTTTAAATGAAAAAACCAAAATTCAAATTGAATTAGAAAAGCAAAAACAGTTAAATGATATAAAAATTAAAGATTTGCAAATTGAAAATGATAAATTAAAAAATTTAGCGGAAAATTATGAACAAAGTAAAAAGCAAGTTCAATCTAATGAAGAACTTATTGAGAAACTAAAAAACGAAAACAAATCATTAAATGAATCCAATAAAAAATTATCTGAAAGCGAAAAAACTATCAGAGATAACCATGAAATTATTCAAAATTTAAGAGACGAAAAAGATTTATTGCTTGGCGAAGTTGAAAATTTGAAAAAGCAAGAAAAAAATTTAAACTTCAATAAAAAAACAATTGAAACATTGAAGGTTGAAAACACTGAATTGAAACATCAGATTCAATTATTAAAAGTAGAAATTAAGAATAATAACGCATTAAATGAGGCAGGGCACTCTCCAATAAATAAAAAATTGATGTACGCGGCTATCTCTATAACATCAATTCTTTTAATATTTTCCATAATTCAATTTGTTTCAAATCAACAATTGAACAAAAAGCTGTTTTCGTTAAATGAGCAAGTGGAAGATTATCAACATGACGAAGCAGATAATCAAATTAACAAATCTGCAAACATTGGTTCAGGTTCAGGTATTTCTGAGACGACCAATTCAAGTTCTGATAAATCAAAATTCAACCCAGTAAATGATGCGAGTGATTTTGCAGGAGCAGTAGATTTTTCAATAATAAATAGCATTACTTTCAACAAAAATTCAATTTCTAATGGGAAAGAAATTCGAATTGAGAGGTTATATAAAATAAAAGAACAAGAAGGCGTTCTTAGTATTATAAACAGATTTAAAATGGATATCTCTGCATTTAAAAAACTCAATCCAACCATTTCAGATATTAACAATGTCAAATCAGGAAGGTTCATAAAAATTTACGATAAAGTAAAAATAAAAACATATAATGTTCAAGCACAAGAATCGTTAGGGTTTATTGCAAAAAAACATAAAATGTGGTCTTATGAAGTGCTCAAAATTAATGGCATTTCAAATCCTAATTTACTAAAAGAGGGGCAAGAATTATTTGTTTTTAGCTCGAAATACTATTGAAAAATAAGGCATGGGACAATTCCGCCCTTACCTTTATCCCCGCCATGACCCTCCACCTCTCCCACAACTTCGATTCCCTCGTACACGCCCCGCCCACCCCCCAGCGCGAGGGCGTGGACTTTGTCGGCCCCTCCAAACTCCTGCTTTGGCTGGAAGGCCAACTTGGTCTCAAAGGTTATCGAAACAACACTACGTACTTACGCATAGAGTTGTACCGACAAGCGCTCGGTCAGCATCTCGCAGAAACGTCCATACCGCCGTTTTTTGAAAGATCCTTCGCCGCCGACCGCTTTGCCACGGCTGAATCATTGCTGGCCTGGCGAGACGAACTGCTGCTGGCAGGTTGGGGTTTTGCGGAGACCGATGGATTGCCGCCCCGTCTACGCGACCTGGCACTGGTGGAGACCTTTTTTCAGAAAAAACTTCAAGACCCTGAATTGGGCGTGCAGGCCGCAGGGTTTGCGGATCGTTTTGGGCAGGTGTTGGAAGTAATAAAAACCCGACCCATTCAGCTGGACAAAATCATGCTCTATGAACCCGAAAACCTACAAACACCTGTGATACAACGGGTGCTGGAGGTTTTTAGTAAACAGGAAATCGAAATCGAGGCAGTTGAAATCAGGGGTGGGGCAGAAGAAGGAACGAGATTGGGAAAGTTGCAAGACGCCACTGGCAATGGCCAACGAGCCCGGCGAGACTCCGATGCCGCCACTTTCCTCGCCCAAACCCTCCGCGAAAACCCAGGTTACCACCCCACGTTTTTGATCCCGGAAACGAATCTCCTTCTGGAGCAAAACCTTGTAAACGAGGGCTTTGCGCCAATGGGCGTGCTTTCGGCTTCCCTTGCCCGGCCTTCGCTGCAAGTGCTCAAACTCGCTCCGGCGTTCCTGTGGGAACCCGTGGATGTGTTCAAGATTATGGAGTTTGTCACCCTGCCGGTGAAGCCCCTGGAGTCCGGGTTGGCGCTTGAAATTGCACGGGTATTGGCTGAAAAACCGGAGTTCAGGCTTCAGCGCACCCAAGCTGGCGGCAGCCTTTATTTTTTGCAGGGCATCTTCATGGCGGAGGTTTAGGATGTCTCGGTCGGCGTTTTCGAGTAGTAGGGTGACCGTGGAGGCGTTGGCTTTTTCGAGTTTGGCGAGGGCGGTTTGGGCGTTTTCCCTGAGTTTATTGATCTCATTCACCATCCGGGTAATGCGCTGCTTTGCCTCGCCCGCGCGGTCCGAGCAAGCAAGGATAGCAGCCGTGTAGGCATTGATGGCTTCCTGATAATTGGGTTTGCTGCTTTTGAGGTAATTGTCGCCTTTTTTGAGCAGGTTGTCGAACTCGATGCACTGGCTGTGTCCTACCCCCCCTCCTAGCGGTACCAAAAATAAGTAGAGAAAGTTAAACATCGTAACTTTCACACTTAAAAAACGGATACCATGCGAAAAAGCAGATTTAATGCCAGCCAAAGGCAGGCGATTTTGGACAGTTATCTCAAGGGAAACAAGACCGTTGAGATGCTATGCCAGGAGCACCAGATTAGCCCTGCGACATTTTACAAATGGAAAAATGAAGTTGAAACAGATAAGAACGAAGACAAGCGTCGGCTGAAAGAACTGGAGGTCGAAAACCTGAAATTGAAAAAGATGTATGCCGAGGCGCTCCTAAAGCAAGAGGTATTAACCGATGCTGTTGAGATATTAAAAAAGATGAAGGCCCAGCGCGAAAGGCGGAGCTGATGGGCCAAGTTATATCCAAGCACACGAAGCTGAGCAAACGGCGCACGTGTGGTTGGTTACGCCTGAGGCGCTCCACGATTTATGAGTTGCATAAGGGCGCCGGATCGTCTGAGATTCATTCAGATGCATACTTGATTGATATGATGAAGAAGGTGCGGCGCGAACAGCGAGCTTGGGGTTTTCGCATGATATTCGCTTATTTGAAGAATCAGGGCGAACGAATTGGCAAAACACGTGCTCACAGGCTCTACCAGCAAGCAAAACTGAGCCTGCACCGCAATCCTAAGAAGCCACGAATCAAGCGTGCGTTTCAAAAATTATTGCCACCCGAACAAATCAATGAAGGTTGGGCAATGGATTTTTTGAGTGAATGGGTCATTGGAGATAAACAGCAAAACGTTCGGATTATCAACGTGGTAGATGAATGTTCCAGAAAAGACCTTTGGGTGGAAGCTGCCCACAGCATCACTGCTGCCAAATTGATTGAAACCTTAAACCGAATCGGAGAAATGCGGGGTTGGCCCAGGTATATCCGTTGTGACAATGGCCCGGAATTTATCAGCTACACGCTCAAGCAGTGGGCGGAGGAAAAAAACATTGAAATCAAGTTTATCCAGCCGGGTAAACCGACCCAAAATGGCATCGTAGAACGGCTCAACGGAACGATGAGAACCGAATGCTTAAATCTCAACTGGTTCTATTCTCTGGACGAGATAAACCACCTTCTGGGGCAATGGTATAAAACCTATAACTTTGATCGACCTCATTCAAGCCTGAAATACAAAACACCAGTAACTTTTGAAAACCTAAATCAGAATCTCTACTTTAGAATGGTACCGGCAAAGGAGGGGTAGGACAGCTGTGCGCGGCTGTGGTGGCAAATAGTACAAAGAGAAATAGGAGGCATTTCATGTCGTTTTGTTTTTTCAAAGGACAATCATGCTTCTAAAAAAATTCGACCGCCTGAGGCGGTAGGATAAAAAACGCTCGTGGCTTCAAAAAATGCGTGCCGGGGTCGTCCCTCCCCCCGCCTCACATTTTTTTTGCCACTTGCTTTGCTCATAAGTAAAGCCGGAGTGGACCTGCCAACCGACTACGGGACGAACACCAGGCGGAAGCCAATGTGGCTGGAGCGGTAAGATGGGTAGAAGTTGAGGCGGTTCGTCGACCGGCAGTACTCCGCGCCGTTGCCCCAACTCCCGCTGCGCGAAACACGACCGTCACTGCCGGTTTTTGCACCTGTAGGATCTAGCACTACGCCCAGTTTTTGGCATTCATTATAGTACGATGCGCTGTACCAGTCCCAGCACCACTGAAACACACTGCCGCTCATATCATAGACGCCAATGCCGTTATCCTTTTTCTGTTTGACTGGATGCGTACGCCCGTTATTGTCATAAATCAGGTTCGTGTCCCAATCCCCGAAGAGTGCGTTATCGCCGGAGTTTTCCCAGTACCAACCCACTGCATCCAGGGTGTCGCTCCCGGCAAACAAAGTTCTTTTGGCGCCTACCCCGGCGCGCGCTGCCAGCTCCCATTCCGCTTCAGTAGGTAACCTGAAACCTTTTGCGGTTCTATTCCAATTCACGTTCCATTTCATTAAATCTCGTGGAACCTGATTATTTGGGTCACTGTCTTTATCTTTCAACATATTATAGGAAGGAGCGATATCCTGCTGCCCGTTTAGCCAATTGGCGTACTCAGTTGCCTCATACCAGTTGACGTTTACCACCGGATGGTCGCCGAAACGCCCCCAATAGGGCGTCCGGCTGGCCATGACTCTTTCCAAAGCCTCGCAGAACAGCGCAAACTGGTAGAAAGTGGTGGGGGTGGCGGCGATTTGGTAGGCAGAGAGTTTGACCTGGTGCAATTGCTCATCTGATTGATGCTCCCATTCTGAAGTATCGCTGCCCATATCAAAAACCCCGTCCGCGCCCAGCGGGACATTCACTAGTTCCGGGTAATACCGGGCCTGGAATTTCTGGAAGAAAGGGAGTTTTTCCAGTAAAGGTGCAAACTGGGTTCTAGTGTTCCAGCCCTCCTGCAGGCATTGCCGCAAAGCCGGTGAATATGCCTCATCCGGGCTTAATTGCAACAGCAGCCCAGCCGCGACTCGGGCTAACTCCAGCCTGCGGCTGCTTTCGGAAAAGAAGTACAAAAGTTCGCAGATGGGTTCCGTCAATTGTTGCCGCTTCAAGTTGACATCCACTTCTATGTCCACAGCCACTTTCATTTTTTCCAATGCCTCGGCATGGTCCAGTGTATAAATAAGGTTAGCGCCAAGACTTGCAAAACTTTCGAAAGTCGTCCGGTTTCAGGCCGGCGATCAGTTGGCTTTTGACGGTTTTGCGCACCACGGATTTCTGATACCGCAACCAGCCGTATCCCAGCAGCAGGGGTGCGGCCAGGCAGGAAAGGAGCAGGATACAGCGCAGTGAATTTCGCAAGGTGCCGATTTTGAGGGGCGAAGGTACGGGAGCGGGCGATTTTTCGAACGAGTTCAAAAAAATAGACTTGTTGCGATGGGGGCGTTCAAGCGTAATGGTCGCAAATTTTATTTTAGATAAGGCAAATTTTGCAGCCGAATGCGGGCGATTCGGCGAAAAATTTAACGCAGTGTAAAATAAAATTTGCCCATTACGCTCGAACAGTACCCCATCGCAACAAGTCTAATGATCCCATCCGACAATCACCTTTTGGAAAGCACAAAAACAATCAACACACTTATAATAGCTGCGAAATAACACCAAACCGAAATAACATGGTGTGGGAAAAAGGCCAATGTGATAAAATAGGAACCTGCGATAATCAGGCCTAACCACCACATCCTGGGGACACTGGAAAAAAAAGTTGGTACAACCGCCACCAAACCATAAATTATCAACACAAACATATCCCAATAAGGGGGGGTATCAAGCCAATATTGAATATGATAGCCCGATATTTGTGCATGATAGGGATAAACCATAAGTCCATAAATGGAAATGGCAGACAACATCAAACCTAAGCCCAACAAACCGTATAAAATTCGCTTTCGCCAGCGATCTTTTTCAAGTAATACCATGGCAAAAGGAATCCATGCAGGCCAAAACACCTCGGCAAAAAACAGAAACAGAAACGTGGATGTTTGAGCCCACCTAGCAAATGATTCATTAGATAAAGAAAGCCAGACAAAGCCCTCTGTAAATTGCTGTATGGCAAAAATACCGGGTATCGCTGCCAAAGCCCTTTGTGCAGGTCTTTGAACTTTGCGTGCAGCAACAATGGCAGCTCCTGTCAGAAGCGCACCCGCGCCAAAACTTGCAACAGCGGAAAAGCACATATCTTATTTTTTAAAGATTCACTAGTTTTCTTTCGCAATACATTTTATCCGGTAATAAGTACCGAATTAATGTCACAAACTAAATCATGTTTTACCGCACTAACCGATGATGCGGATCATCAAGGCCGATGATATGGCTTTATTTGCCGAATGCAGTACTAAGTACTTAAGAAACAACAAACACCCGACTTGACGGCAAGGTATTTATTTTATTCCGCAATAAATCATTGATTTTCAATTGAATAAATCGGATTCATCTTCCAAAGCCAGATCATTTGACTTTATATCTGGGTATCAGGATTTTAGGTTTGCACAATGTCACAAATGGCAATGATTCGTATCATACTGTCTACAGATTGAAGCACAGAGATTTGTACTATCATTTAACTAAACCATTTTATCATGAAACTTAAAAAAAGCGTATTCACGTCCATTGTACTGCTTTTGTTGGCACAAATGGCACAGGGACAATTCACAGAACAGGGGCGTTTTATGTTGGGTTCGGCAGTTGGGTTTGCGACCAACACTTCAAAGACGTCTTTGCCAGGGCAATTGCCTGGTGCTACCGAACCTCAAAACACCCAATGGAACGTGGCACCTTCTATCGGGTACTTTTTGCTTGACAATTTTTCACTTGGGATTGGGTTGGATTACACCTCCAGTAGTGAAACCCGTGCAGGAGAAGCCAAAACTAAGGATAGTGACCTTCTTTTTGGGCCTTTTGCACGTTTATACTTCCCGTTCGGCGATAAGGCTTTTTTCTTGCAAGGAAACTTTGGATTTGGCAACTCTTCCGACAACTTCAATGATGGTACCGGGAATCAAAATATCAATACCAATATTTTTGCAATAGGGGCAGGCCCCGGCTTTACAATTTTTTCCAGCGATGCCATAGGGATTGAGGCATTGATCAAATACAACTATGCCCGGAGCAAATTTGATATTGATCTTGCTGGTGTAAAAACCTCTACCACTACCAAAACCAACCAAATCGCCCTATCACTGGGCATACAATTTTATTTCGCAGGCCTTAGAAGATAATTTTCAACAGTCTCCATCCTTTTTTGAAATGGCTGCGACCCACTTTTGGGTTGCAGCCATTTTTTATGGCATAGAAGTGTTATAGCCATCACCGCGTGGTTTGGAATCCCCCCGTAAAAACACCTATTTTAAAAAACAGGTAAATACACTGCAAAAAATATGATTTTAAATACAAAATATTTGTCCCAAGAATATTATTGACCAAAAAATTTAACAAAGATTATTTTCACAAACAATCTTACAATGCGCATTCCAAAACCCTCGCACTATGTGTACACGCTTGTGAGTGCCCTGTGCCTCATGACAGCCAGCTGCCAACAACAAGTAAAAACAACGGCAGCCCCTTTTGTCTTCCTGCCACCTGCGTTTCAAAATGATTTTCAGGACGACCCGGCCAAACATGCCAAACTCCTCCAGCTCTGGAACGAGAACCTCAATGGCTTCATCGCGCAGGGCATCAATGGCGATCCTTGGAACGCAACCAACATGGACAGCATCACCAATTATTTCAACCCCGCACAGGTTTCACCCCAAAGTGCTGCAATCGCCGAGATTATTTGGGGTGCCTGGCCGGGTCGGGTCGGATTTTATTTCAGCAATCTGCCCGATGAAGACCAATTGTCTATCTCCGACCGGGGTCTCATGGCCGACGGTTCTCAGCCCCCGCCCATCCCCAAAAATCCCTGCTCGCTCAACGACGGTCAAACCCGGGTTTTCGGCCCATACGGCCCGAGAGGGTTTCAGGACGAATACAGCGAATGGTCCGTGCAGCGCGACGAACAGGGGGTCATCACACGCATTGATTTCACTTGCGAAAACCCGGAGTACTGGAACTCACTGTGGTTGGTGGATACCCTGAAAGCGCTCCAAATTTACCAGCAAACGCTTGATTACGCCACCATCACCATGGCAGACCTGATCCTGCACGATGCACAAGGGAACGCCGTCCGCGACCCCTTCAGCGGCTGGCCCGTGTACAATCCGTTGAACAAGTGGAACAATGGCTCGGGGGGGGCCATGCACCTCACCAGCACACCCAATACCCTGCAAACGGAAATTGGACTGGCTACCTCTTCTACCTTACAGCGCGTTTCAGGCAATGCGGACGAAAACTCGCTGATTTGCTGCGGTGCCTTTGGACAAAATTTCCGCAACAGCGACCCACACATCGGCGGCTCGGTCAACCGCATTGTAGAGGCCGGATTTCAGGTTACGCTTACCAATCCTCCCGGCTTGTACATCCAGATGCCTAATTTTAGCCAATATGCCTACAAAGGCAAACCTGTGCCCGCCGAAAAATTCTGGACCATCGTGCGCGGGAAAGAAAAATTGGTGAACGAATACGGTGATACGCTACCCGGCAACTACATTCTGCACGCCCGCTTTGAAGTGCCCAAATCGTACGGATACCGCGTGGGCGACATGACCATCGCGGGAAAACCCATCCAATGGGGCGGACAAATTGCCCGGACCTACAACATGCAGATCGTGGCCAGCGCACTACCCAAAGCCGCCGGTCCGGTGCGGTCATGCACGGGTACGCCCGCCGCCGCCACGCCTGATCCACAACAGTTGTTCCATCAAAACGTGTATGTCGGGATGCGTGACCACGCGATACCGAACCCAATGAACCAGGCCATGAATCTGCTGAGTAACAGCACGTACATCGCGCCCAAAGTACCCCTCGGAGCAACGAGTGTCCCCATGGTGCTCACCACCGATGCCGTTGATTTTCAACAAGGTCCGCCCAGCATCAGCTTTGATGATCCGGCCATCACTGCCACCTATGTCAGGCACGAAATGGTGAACTACGCTATTCCCGGCAACTCCTATCCTTCCCCGTCCATTGCCTTGTTCATGCAGGTGAATGTGGGCAAGGGTGCCAAACCGGGGCTTCACGGCGTATTTCTGAGCGAGTCTGGGCAAAAACCCGGAGCAGCCATGCCCGCCCTCATCAACATCGTTTCATCCAACTAAACTTTCAAGCCATGAAATCTGCTTTTTTAAACAATATCGCCTTGTTTCTCCAACAACCATTCTTCAAATTCAGCCTGGCCATCATCACCCTTTTTGGACTATTGGTCACTTGCACCCAACAGCTAAACACCGCTACTTCGGACCAAACCTGTACTTGTGGCACACTTATAGCTGTGAATTTCGGCCCGGATGTGCCAGGCGACAACAAATTGGTGACAGGTCAGGTACAGGCTGACTGTTTTGCCTGGGCCGAATTTGTGGCGCTCAACTGGCCGACCAGCCCAAACAGCAGCTTTGGCAAGCCCGGCGACCTGAGCCCCGTTCAATGGGAAACCTACATGACCCGCGAAGTGCTGCTGCCGCTTGATGGATCTGCACCTCCTGCCTGGAACGGCTGGAAATCACCCAAAGCACCTGTCCATTTAGCCCAATACCTCAAAGGCCAGCCAGATGGCACAAAACTATTGTTCCATCGCTCCAAGTTTAACGCCAATCAATTTGGCATACTCGACGAAACTGGCCAGGCCTTTCCCAACAATGCACCCAACTGGCTAGGCGCGCAAAACGGCACCAACCTCTGGTACGAGGTGCTTGTGAACGAGGATTTTTACAACTATGTGGTGGAAAAAGGCTTCTACAATGCCAATAATCAATACGAATATGTGGTGGAAAAAGGTGACACGATTAGCTTGCCCCCCGGCGACGACAAACAGGTGGGTGCCCTCGAACTGAAAGCCAGCTGGATGGAAGTAACCGACCCGCAAAACGCCCGCTGGAATCGCTTCAAATTATCAAAAGCAGTATTAGTTGACCCAAAAACCGGCAATCCACGCAATGCCCTGGTAGCACTGATTGGCCTGCACATCCTGCATAAAACGGCCTCCCAACCCACCTGGTTTTGGGCAACTTTTGAGCATGTGGACAATGTGCCGGGAAGCGGCGGCGGGAAAAACGGAGGCTTCAACTTGTATAATCCCAATTGCACTGCCCAAAAAGTGAGCGTTCCAGGCGGCTGCGGGGCAAACAAAAACCAACAAGACTCCATCTACACCGTTGGATGTGAACCCAATCAGGAGGCACCTTATTATCTGTGCGCCGGTGCAGGACCTGTGGCCATGCAGGTGTTCCGGGAAATACCCATTGACAACGACGCGAAAATGGTGAACCAGCAGATGCAGGCTTTTATTTCCCAAAACTACCCCGGTTCGGTATGGGCCAACTACCAGTTGGTGAACATGATCTGGTCAACTACCCCACAAACCCAACAAGGCAATCGCACGCCCCTGGGACTAAAATCTATGCAACCCGCTATACCCGTGGCGAATACCGCTTCGGAGACGTTCATTCAATCAGCTACCTGTTTCAATTGCCACCAGGGAGCATCCATCGCCCCCAGCACGGCATCTGCAGATAATTCAAAGTTTGCCTCCGATTTTAGTTTTGTGTTTGAGTTTGCGGGGTATCCCGGGAAAAAGTAGAGGAGAACGAGTGCCGCATCCGGTCAATATGCCGCCATATTCATACGTTATTTACCGGATGCGGCACTAGCGCAACTATCTTTGGACTTTAAACTAACAAAAAAGGCTCATGTTCCGCACCGGCTGGAATTCACCGGGTGACTCGAAGTCACCCGGTGAATTCCAGCCGGTGCGGAACATGAGCCACAAAAAAAAATGGATAAAACAGGCATCTTATTTCCCCATCAATTATTCGAGCAAAACATACTTGCGTCCACCTGTAATACCATCTATCTGGTGGAAGAATGGCTTTTTTTCAGGCAATACAATTTTCATAAACGGAAGATCGCGTTTCATCGGGCCAGTATGAAGTTTTATGAACATTATTTGCAGTCCAAAAACATCCAAGTGGTCTATATAGATGCATTAAATGAATTAGCCGATGTTAGAAAGCTGATTCCTTATCTAAAAACAACAGGCGTTCAATACTTTGAATACATAGATACCACAGACTATTGGCTGGAGCAACGGATTGAGGAAACCTCTACATCACAAAACATAACGCACCTAAAACAAACAACGCCCCTGTTTTTGAATACCTCCTCCGAAATAGCAGCCTATTTCGCTGGCAAAAAAAGAATGTTCCAAACAGATTTTTATAAACACCAGCGTCAAAGCCGAAATATACTTTTAGACACTAATAGAAATCCACTTGGAGGAAAATGGACCTTTGATGATGAAAACCGTTTAAAATATCCAAAGAGTCAAATACCACCCAAAACGGCCTTTTTAAAACCCAATCAGTTTTATGCAGAAGCCATTACTTACACACAAACAAATTTTCCGGATAACTACGGTGAACTAAACACGGATTTTATCTACCCCACTACTTTTGCCGAAAGTAAAACCTGGCTCCATGATTTTTTCGAGTCGAGATTTTCAGCATTTGGGGCCTATGAGGATGCCATCGTATCGAAGGAAAACATCTTGCATCACAGCGTACTAACGCCTATGATGAACACGGGCCTGTTAAGCCCACAATTTGTTATTGAGGAGGCTTTGCAATATGCCAGCAAACACGAAATTCCCATAAATTCAGTGGAGGGTTTTATTCGTCAAATCATTGGCTGGAGAGAATTCATAAGGGGCGTATATGAGCTAAAAGGCAGCGCAGAACGAACCAAAAACTACTGGGGTTTTACCCGGAAAATTCCGGCCTCCTTCTGGAATGGCACCACGGGCATTGCGCCGGTGGATATCACCATCAAAAAGGTATTAGAAACAGGCTATTGTCACCACATAGAACGACTGATGGTCTTGGGCAACTTCATGCTTTTGTGCGAGTTTGACCCCGATGAAGTTTACCGCTGGTTTATGGAAATGTTTATTGATTCCTACGACTGGGTAATGGTCCCCAATGTATATGGCATGAGCCAGTTTGCGGATGGAGGACTGATGTCAACTAAACCTTACATCAGCGGCAGCAACTATTTGATGAAAATGAGTGATTACCCAAAAGGGGAATGGCAAAAAGTGTGGGACGGATTATTTTGGAGGTTTATGCATACACAACGGGCTTTTTTTCTGCAAAATCCCCGATTGGGCATGTTGATTGGCAGTTTTGATAAAATGCCGGAGACGAAGCAAAGGGATCATTTGGATACGGCGGAGAAGTTTCTGGCGAAACTGGTCGAATGATTCGATTTTGGAGGATTTGGGCGATTGATTCGATTGACTATCAATGCCTTACGAGACCGCGTGAATTGATGCGAAAATTACATTTCTTTTCCATTCAAGTACGTTTTAAAGAAGTTAGAAGCTGCCATGGAGTGTGGTTGTATCACACACTCAATTCCCATACTTGAGAGTTCTTTATCCTCTTTGTCTGTTAAGGCAGTCACAAAAACTTTTCCATTATATTGTCTTCTCTTGAGATCATTAATCAATTGTTTTGAAAGGCTGATGTCATGTACAGTAGAAATTATAATGTCGGAGTTCTGGTATGGCAAAACTTCCAAAAAATCAGGGTCGTCAATATCTCCATAAATAATGGCTCTGTTTTTTTCTCGCCATTCTTTTACAATACTTGGGTCAAAGTCTATTCCGAGATACGTAATTTTTGAATGCTTGTCAAGCATATCAGCAAGCCTATTTCCAAATCTACCTAAACCAATGATGATTACACTATAATCCTGATGTCCTAAACTGGAATTTTCTTGTTCCAAAATATTTTTTCTCTGAAAGATGTTCAGAAATGGGGACAGAAAATTGAAAATCTGATGAGAGTATAAAATCAGGTAGGTGGAAAGGCCTATTGTAATTAAACCCACCAATGTGATAAGGCCAACTACTTCTTTGTTAATATGCCCTACTGCCAAGCCAAGACCTGCAAAAATTAGTGAAAATTCACTAATCTGAGCTACAGTTAACCCCGCCAAAAAAGAAGTTCTTTTTCGATAGCCCATTAATCCCATTATTATCAAAACAATAATTGGATTCCCAATAAGTACAAAGAACGAAAAGTATAAAGCTGGTGTTATCTGACCTCTTATGGATGTTAAATCAAGGTCAGATCCTAAACTTACAAAGAAAAATAGTAGTAGAAAATCTCGGAGACTTACTAACCGGCTACTAATAGCTTCTTTAAATTCGGAAGAAGCAAGGCTCATTCCTGCAAGAAAAGCACCAACTTCTCCACTAAACCCTATATACTCTCCTGTCGCAGCAAGCGTTACTGCCCAGGCTACCGAAAATAGCGTTAGCAATTCATGTGATTGAGCAAGATAGCTGGTTAGTTTTGGAAGTATCCATTTCATAGCAATGAACGTAAATCCGATTAAACCACTACCAGCTATAAGCGTTCGTATAATATCTTCCATTAGAGATGTCTCTCCACCTTTTTGAATGGCAGACAAAACAATCATCATTAGAATAACTACAATATCTTGAACAATCAGAAAACCTATGGCTATTTGTCCATGCAGTGAATCAATTTCTTTTTTATCAGAAAGCAGTTTAACAATGATGATAGTACTTGAAAACGTTAAAGCAATTGCAATATAAAAGCTATGCAGCGCGGGAAAGCCTAATGCCAAGCCTATAAAGTACCCAAAAAGGGAGGTAAACAACACCTGTCCCATTCCAGTTAAAAGGGCTATTTTTCCTACTGACTTGATTATTCTTAAATCTAGTTTAAGCCCAACTATGAAAAGAAGTACAGATATTCCGATTTCAGCAAGAAGATGAATGTTATCCTTTGACTTAACAATATCAAGCACAGCAGGACCCATCACAACACCTAATGCAATAAACATTACAATAAGTGGTTGTCTCAGCGTTTTACCGACTATTCCGAATAGTGCTGCTAAGGCTAGAATAATAGCAAACTCAAAAAAAGGTTGCTCGGCTATTATTGATAATTCATTCATGGGCAGAACAATTAGTACAGATGAAGCAATACTCACAACCTCCCAGACGGCAAACTATACAACAACAGCGTATTCTCCCCAAAATACTCCTTAAACGCCAATGCAAAAGTGCCCGGGCTGCTGAAGCCGACCAATTCAGAAATGGCCTGTGGCGTTCCGGCGCGTTTTTCGAGCAGGACTTTGGCTTTTTCCAGACGCATTTCGCGGATCAGTTGAACGGGTTCTTTGCCCGTTAGGACCTTTAGCTTCTTGACGTAGTGTGTTTTGCTGAGTTGCAGTTTGCGGGCCAGATCGTCGGGCAAAAAGTCAGGGTTTGCGAGGTTGTTCTCGATCATTTGCACCGATTGGAGCAGGAAAGGATCCTGAAGTTGAACCCGGTTTTCAGAAAAATATAGTTGCAGGAATCGGCTGAACTGCTCGTGTTTGACCTTGCGCGCATCCAAAAGACGCTGCACGGAAGCATCAAATTCGTCGTCAATAACCGGACGGGTGAACCATGCATCAGCCCCGGCTCGGAGGGCGTCCAGTTTGCCTTCATTGCCAAATTTATCGGTCAGCAACACGACGGGAATGTGGTTGGTGCGCTCGCTCAATTTAATCTGCCGCGCAATTTCAATCCCCGCATGGCCATTGATCAATACATCGCAGACCACCAGATCGGGCAACAATTCGGAAGCCATTTGAAGCGCCTCGGAGGAGGAATTGGCGGTTTCAATCTGAAATCGGTCCGAAAGCAAGGACTTCAGGTATAAAACAACCTGCCGGTTCGGCTCAATGAGCAGGCAAATCTGTTCTGGCTTCGGGCCTTGATACACCGTGTATTGGTCGGGCGATTTTAGGGCGTTGGGACTGTTTTGAGATACTTCAATGGCACTTGAAATTTCAGTGGCCTCGTTTGAGTGCTGCAAATTCGCCCGCATAATGTCCCATTCCCGCTCTTTTTGCTGCAATTTTCTCCGCCAACGGCTTTCGCTCCGGGTGTTCCAGACAATCAGCGTGAGGAGCAACAAGCCAACCAACGCCGCATACAACCAGGCTTTTTCCTTTTCAATACTGATAAATTTATGCTGCTCAGCCAATTCGAGTTGCCGCAGCGTCGCGAGCGAATCAAACTGCTGCTGCATCCCACGCGTCTCCGCGCGACGCTCCCGCACGGCAATCGAATCCTGCGCAACTGCCAAAAGTTGTTGACAGCTCAACGCCAAGTCCGTCAATCCCCACTGGCCACTTACGAGCACAATAGATTTGAGCAGGGCTGCTTTATTTGTAAAATTTGTTTCGCGCCGGGCATCTATTTCCGCTTCCATCAACAATCGGGTGGCGCTGCGCTCATCAGAATTGGCCTTGTAAACATCCGACATCAGGCTCAAAGCCTGGGGCGTGAGCGGCAATTTGTGGCGTTTCAAAAACTCGCGCAGAAACTCAACTTCCACCTGAGCCTGCTCGTAATTGCTTGATTGTGAGAGCTGTGCGAGCAAAGACAGCCGATTACCCAGCGTATCCAGTACGGCAGCATTTTGGCCAAAAACAGCAGTTGTGGCCAATAAAAAAATCGAGCAAAAAACAATCAGGAGTATTCGGAGCATGGGCATTGAAGAAAACAAGTGCGCAAAAAAAGGCATTTTTTGCGAAACAATGGGTGTGGAGGGGTGAGAGGTTGTTGAGGGGTTGAGAAGAGCGGGGCCAAAAGGTTGATTCCGCTCAACCTCCATAGCTAACATAAACTTAACTTTGCCTTTTCTTTCGCCTAATTCTAAATGCCTAAAGCCCTGCGTCATTTCCTTTTTCCCTTTCGTTTGTTGGGGTTTTGGTTGTTGTTTTTTGTGGTGTTCCGCCTGTGGTTCGTGCTGTGGTTTCCCAGTGATTGGTCAGCGGAGAACCCCGCTTTCACCTGGCTTGCCTTTTGGCATGGACTCCCGCTCGACCTAAGTTTTGCGGCGTATCTCATGGCCATTCCAATCCTCCTCTGGCAAGTTGGAATAGCCTTTGGACCAAAGTCTTACCCTGCGCTTGAAAAACTAATTTTTGGATTTAATGCGCTCATTATCAGCATATTCATCTTTGTTTTTGGGGCCAATGTTTTCCTTTATCAGGAATGGCAAACGCCGCTGAACAATCGAGCCGTCGAGTATTTCAAAACACCCAGCGCCCTGCTTGATTCCATGTCGCTGCCTTTCAAACTGGGTAGTTTAGCGATCTATGTAGGTGCCATTTGGCTGCTGCTTCGGGGTTATAAAAAGTGCCTGCCCTCCCCTATTTACCCGGCCAATACCACTCGCTGGGGTGTGCTCACGCTGCCGATCTGGCTTGGCCTTTTAGTGCTTGCCATTCGAGGCGGCACGGGCGTGATGCCCATCAACGAAAGTGCCGTGTATTATTCGCCGCACTTGTTTGATAACCACGCTGCGACCAACCCAGGCTGGAGTCTCTGCCACAGCCTGATTGAGACCCGTTCCACGGTGAATCGTTTTGTTTTTATGTCCAACGAGGAGGCCGAATCACGCAAAAAGGATTTGTTTGGCGCTTCCTTGACCGGCCGGGATTTCACACAACCGCCCTTTTTTGAACTAAAGGACAGCACGCAGCGCCTCAATCTGGTCTTTTTAATTTTAGAAAGTCATACCGCACAGGTTATGGAGGAGTTAGGCGGCCTCCCCGAGGTGTGTCCAAACATGAGTCAACTCATCCAAAACGGCATCCTGTTCGACCACATCTACGGCAGTGGCTACCGCACCGACCAAGGCGTTGTTTCCATTTTGGCAGGCTACCCGGCACAACCCGATCAAAGCATTATTTTATTGGAAGACAAAGCGGCAAAACTGCCTTCTATTCCCAAAATTTTAAAGGAAAACGGCTACGCTTCCGCCTTTTTTTACGGCGGCGAACTGACTTTCGCCAACCTGGGACTTTGGCTTACCAACCAGCGTTTTGATAAAATTATATCCATTCGCGACTTCTCCAGCAAAGAAAAAACGCAGCGTTGGGGTGCCGACGATCATACCCTGCTCCAACGCGCGAGCCGAGAAATCAGCCAACTGCGCGAACCGTTTTTTGCCACTGCCATGACCCTGAGTCTGCATCCGCCGTATGATGTTCCGTTTCAGAGTAAGTGGACGGCCCGCAACGATGCAGAACAATTTTTGAACAGCGCCGCCTTTGTAGATCATGCACTGGGAGAATTTTTTAAATCTGCTGAACAACAAGCCTGGTATCCGAACACCCTATTTGTCCTCGTCGCGGATCACGGTGCTTCACAGCCAGGTGGGGTTGGAATGGACCGCCCGGAATCTCGGCAGGTGCCGCTGATTGTGTTTGGAAGCCCGCTAAGCGACCACTGGCGCGGAAAACGTATCCCCGTTTTTGGAAACCACCACGACATTCCCGCTACCATCCTGAGCATGATGCAAACCCCGCACGCTCCCTTTGAATGGAGCTGGAATCTCTGGAACAAAAACGCGGTGGTGCATGCTTATAAATCCAAAGCAACGGATCCGTTAGACTTTGCCTATTACACCAACGAAAACGGGCTGGGTTGGGCCACTTCGCGCGGCAAGGGTTTTTATGAATTTGGCAGCAAAACCTGGCGCATTTTTGAAGGCGAACTGGACTCGCTCGACCGAAGCAATGCCCAAGCCTACCTCCAAGCTTTGTACAATGATTTTTTGGAAAAGTAGTGCAACAAATTAAATTTGAAATTCATTTCTGGCACGGTTTTAGGACTAGATAAAACAGTGTGTAAGTATTGTTCTCAGAATTGAAAAAATTCTAAGGCGTGGGAAAAGTCCCGCGCCTTTTTTATTTTTTATCGAGACGGATTCATCCTTTCCACCGTACAAACGCTTCCATTGCCTCGTATTCCGCCAGGCCCAGCGCTCGGTACATCTGGGCTGTTTCACGGTTTCGGTCTTCGGCGCGTTGCCAGAATTCGCGGTTGTCGTCGCCAGGAAAAGGTGGACGGTCTTTTTGGCTCTGGTGCATAAAAATGGCCTGTCGTTTTTTGCGAAGTTGCGGCGGACTCATCGGCACGGCCATTTCAATTTCATGCACTGCCCACTCATGCCAGGCCCCGCGATACAGCCAAAGCCAACAATCTTTCATCCAATCCCGGTTTGCAAGTTGATGAAAAGCTGCAAAAACGGCATCCAGACACACTCGGTGCGTCCCATGCGGATCGGCTAAATCGCCGGCAGCATACACCTGGTGTGGCTTGATCTGCTCGATCAGCTTGGCGACGACCTGAATATCGGCTTCCCCAAGCGGCATTTTTCGACGGCCACCGGTTTCATAAAATGGCATATCCAGAAAATGAATACGCTCGTCGGGCAGTCCCGTAAACCGCGCCCCGCCCCGCGCTTCGCCGCGCCGAATCAGTCCCTTAATGCAGCGAACTTCAGGAATATCGAGTTCTGAATCCCCTTTTTGCTGCAAAAACTGGATCACTTTCTGGTACAGTTCGCGGTGCGTTTCGGTGAGGATTTGTTGGGTTTCGTCAAATTCAAGCATGAATTCGGCATATCGCAAGGCATCAAAATCATGCACGGCGATGTTGCCGGAGGTCTGATACGCCACATGCACTTCATGTCCCTGATCCACGAGTCGTTGAAAGGTTCCACCCATGGAAATCACGTCATCGTCGGGGTGCGGACTGAACAAAATGACCCGTTTTTGGGCGGGTTTGGCGCGTTCCGGGCGATGGGAGTCGTCGGCATTGGGTTTCCCCCCGGGCCAACCAGTGATGGTACGTTGGAGACGGTTAAAAATGCGGATATTCAATTCGTTGGAATTGGCTTCTTCAATAATCAGTTCGCTCAATCCGTGCTCATTGTAATCCTCGTCCGTAAGTTTCAGAATCGGTTTTTGGGTCTTTTGCGAGAGCCAAATCACGGCTTTGCAGATCAAATCGTCGTTCCAGTTACAAATACCGGCAAGCCAGGGAGACTTCATTTTGGTCAATTCCACCGCTGCGCTTTTATCCAGAATGACCTTCGTATTGGGATGCTTTTGCAAAAAGGATGCTGGCACGGAGTGGGTAATTTCCCCCTCAATGGCCTGCTGAATGATCTGCGCCTTGTGCTGTCCAAAAGCAAGTAAATACACCGTCCGCGCTTTAAAAATACTGCCAACACCCATGGTAATGGCGCGGTATGGCACGTCGTCTTCCCGTTGAAAATCCTTCACCGCATCGTGGCGGGTAATGTGGTCGAGGCGAACCATTCGGGTGGGCGAACTTTCCCAGGCTCCGGGTTCATTAAACCCGATATGCCCCGTCCTACCGATTCCAAGTAATTGAATATCAATGCCTCCAGCCAAATCTATCATTTTTTCATACCGCTCACAATAGGCCGAAACGTCTTCCATCGGAAGCGTGCCATCGGGGATATGAATGTTGGCAGCCGGGATGTCCACGTGGTCGAACAGGTATTCGTGCATGAAACGCCAGTAACTCTGCCGCGCCGTTTTGGGCATGGGGTAATACTCATCGAGGTTAAAAGTCACGACATTTTGGAAACTCAGCCCTTCCTCTTTGTGCAAACGTACCAGTTCCTCATAGACTTTGATTGGGGTACTCCCGGTGGCGAGACCGAGCACAATCTTTTCCCCATCTTGTTGCTTCTGACGAATGGCCAGGGCGATGCTTTTGGCCACGTGGCAGGAGGCCTCAAGCGGTTCGTTCCAGATTTTGACGGGTAATTTTTCGAACGTTTTAAGTTCGTACTTGAGGTGGCCAACTGGTTCTTTTTCCTTCATATTCATCGTGTTGAATGCGTTGATTAGTCTAAACAAAATAGGGCATGCGTTTACAAAGGTAAGCACGAGGTATACCATTTGGAGCAAAGAGCGTGTACTTTTGCCCCCGCTATCACCAGTCGCTTGCCTGATCAAATTTTTGAATTCCCTGCCCATGCTCGAATATCTCCTCCGTCTTGGCGACAATACACTCGTCCTCGCCCAACGCATCAGCGAATGGTGCGGACACGGCCCGGTGCTGGAACAAGACATTGCATTGACTAACATCGCCCTTGATTTGCTCGGGCAAACCAGAATGTACCTCACGTACGCCGCCGAACTGGAGGGTAAAGGCCGCTCTGAAGACGATCTGGCCTATTTCCGGGACACCCATCAATTCCACAACTGTTTGCTGGTCGAACGGCCCAACGGTGATTTTGGTCAAACCATTACCCGGCAGTTCTTTTTTGATGTGTTCAATTTTTACCAGCTACAAGCCCTCCGCCAAAGTAACGACCAGCGTTTGGCCGACATTGCCGAAAAGGCCCTAAAAGAAGCCACCTATCACCTGCGTTTTTCCTCCGAGTGGATGGTCCGCCTCGGCGACGGCACTGAACTGAGTAAACAAAAAATGCAGGCTGCCGTAGATATGCTTTGGCCTTTCACCGGCGAATTGACCACAGCGGATGCTTTAGACCTGGAAATGTATGCGCAAGGAATTGCTCCAAACTTATTGGAAATCAAAACATTGTGGGAGAAAAAAGTAGCTGAAACCCTGGAAGAAGCCACGCTGACTCTCCCCACTGGTACCTGGATGCAAAGCGGCGGCAAACAAGGGAAACACTCCGAACATCTCGGCTTTTTATTGGCAGAAATGCAACATATCCAACGGACTTATCCGGGACAAGTATGGTAAGAAATTTGATGCTTTTTTCAGCGTCAAATTTTAAATTCTTGCACGCTCCAACTTTCCGAAAGTTTTAACTTTCGGGAAGTTAGATGCCTGATTCACGTAGTTGAATTTTACGGCGCCACCGCTCCTTCCATCAGCGTCAACACCATCCGATCCGCATCCAGACGGGCTTTAATTCCGTACGGCAAGGTCACTTGATGGTCCACGTGGCCAAAAGGAAGCCCATATACCACTGGAATTCCAAGCCATGCCAAACGGTCGCGCAGGGCATCCGGCAGCGAGAGCGAGGGACTGCCCGGTTTGGGCTGACAATCATTGAATACACCCAGTGCGATGCCCGCCGCTTCCATCAAATCAGTCGCCTGTAAAAGCTGCGTCAACATCCGATCCAAGCGATAGGGTTGTTCGCCTACATCTTCAATAAAGACGATTTTGTTTTTAAAAACGGGCGCGAAATCCGTGCCTGCCAGGGAAGCCAGCAGGGCGAGATTTCCGCCGGTCAGGGTTCCATTGGCCTGCCCAGGCGTTATGACAAATGGTTGATATTCAATGCCTTCCGGGGCGTTTTCAGGCGAAGGGGCCGCAATTTCAAAAGGAATTTCCGGCTCTGTGAGTACAGACCGAAAATAATGCAGGGTATCTTCCGGGAATACCGCCGCCGCCACTGGACCGTGAAAAGTCACAAGGCCGGTGCGTTGATGGATGGCCAAATGCAAGGCAGTCACGTCGCTATACCCGATGATCGCTTTGGGATGCTGGCGAATGAGATCGTAGTCAATATCCGGCAGCAGGCGTCCGGCACCGTATCCGCCTCGAATGCACCAAACTGCGTCAATTTCCGGGTTTTGAAACGCCCAATGCAGGTCAGCCAAGCGCTCGGCATCGGTGCCCGCGAGGTAGCCGTGTCGCTTGCGAAGATGTTGCCCTTCCACGATTTTGTACCCGAACTGCAACAGATTTTCAATGCCCTTAGCCAATTTTTCCTCTGAGGGTGGACTGCTGGCCGCGATCAACGCGATGGTAGCCCCGGGACGCAATCGGGCAGGTTTGAGGATGCGGGGTTTGTGGGAATCGTCGTTTGCGGCCATAAAATGGAGAGGGGGTAAAGCGACGGCCAAAGCGGCCAAACCAGTGGTTTTGAAGAAATTGCGACGGAACATAATGGATTCCCCTTATAGTGCAGGGGCTACAAATATAGGAACATGCCGCGCAATGGCGAAGCTGCCTTAAACGTATAAATATGTTTGTGAACGCCGAGCACTGGAGGCGGCAATAAGAAGAACAAGTTCCAGCATCACCCCAAATTCTATAACACTGCAAAAACGGTATTCCGTGAATAGAAGTGACACTTTTTTAAAAAGTGTCACTTCTCTAAATCAATGCAATGGCTAAACGAAGGGATTTTTTAGCGGTCTGTTTCACGATTTTTCCGTGCAACAGCAATCAGGAGGTTATTTTTTCATCGGTACTTAATTCATGCGAATTTCATCGTCGTTTCCGTCAAAGAATCGGTATTCGGTGAGGTGAAAATCTGAATTGGCAGTCACCCGAACCCACTTATTGTACCGCATCAACCAGCGCATCTGGCGGCTTGGGAAACCTTTTTTGAGAAATGCTTCCAGGAACGGATGCACCTTCAAATACAAGGGAGCTTTTGGCTGTGATTGCATGATGAATTCCAAATCGCGTTCGATATCGTCGGTCATCAGAATCGTAGCATTTACCTGGCCGGTACCATTGCAAGTCGGGCACATTTCAGCGGTGTTCACCATTATTTCTGGACGTGCACGCTCCCGGGTAATCTGCATCAAGCCAAATTTTGAAAGCGGCAAAATGGTATGCTGGGAGCGATCCTTGCGCATAAAATCCTCCATCGCCTTGCTGAGTTGCTTGCGGTGTTCGAGGTTTTTCATGTCAATAAAATCAATCACAATCAGCCCTCCAATGTCACGCAAACGTATCTGACGGGAAATTTCTTCCGCGGCTTCAAGGTTGACCCCGAGGATGGTTTGATCCACGTCATTGCTCACAATTTTATGGCCGCTGTTCACGTCAATGACGTGCATCGCCTCTGTTTTTTCGATGATGAGGTAGGCCCCCGAACTCATCGTAGCCGTTTTTCCAAACGCCGCTTTGACTTGTCGTGTCACGCTGTAAGTATCAAAAATGGGTTTGGAGTTGTTGTGCAATTGCAGAATATTGACCTGATCAGGGCTGATATTTTGCAAATAAGCCCGGATGTCCGCGTACAAATCCTTGTCATTCACGACCACCTTACTGAAACTATCTGTCAGCAGGTCGCGAAGTACGCTGCCAGTTTTGTCAATTTCACTAAGGAGTTTGGCGGGGGGAGCTTCTACTTTCAACTGCTTAAAAATCTCCTCCCACTTGCTCAGCAGGTGCATCAATTCCTCATGGAGTTCCTGGACTTTTCGGCCTTCTGCCGCAGTACGAATGATGAGGCTGAAATTTTTGGGACGAATACTTTCAGCCAATGCGTGGAGACGTTTACGTTCTTCCGGATTAGCAATTTTTTTGGAAACCGATATGGAGTCGGAAAACGGTGAGATCACCATGTAGCGCCCTGGAAGCGTCAGTTCACAGGATAGCCGCGGGCCTTTGGTTGAAATGGGTTCTTTTAAAATTTGGACAAGGATTGGGAAGCGCTTGTTGAGCACCTGATCAACTTTGCCTGTTTTTACGATGTCTTCTTCGTATTTAAAATTGTCGAGTTTGGCGGTATTAATGCTGCCATTAACGACCCCGTTTGACCATTTAATGAGGGACCGAAGTTTTGGGCCTAAGTCTGTGTAGTGCAGAAAAGCATCTTTACGATGGCCAATATCTACAAATGCGGCGTTTAGACCTGGCATCATCTTTCTGATTTTGCCGATAAAAATATCGCCTACGGTGAAATTATTATTCGTTTTTTGGTGGTGGAGTTCGGCGAGTTTACCGTTCTCAATCAGTGCGAGTTCAACGCCCGTTTCGGTCGCGTTGATGATTAGTTCTTTATCCACGAGGGTGTGTATGGTTTTGCACAGGCGTCAAGACTCCTCTCACCAAGCACCGAGGAGCGCAGGCGGCAGGAAATGGCCGTCGGTAAATGCGGCGGACTGGCAGGTTTGGTTCGACCGACGCTTATGAAACGGTCGAATAGGGTATGTAAACAGCTTGGTTTGGCAAGGAGGGCTGATTCATTTTTGCATGGGTGGACAAAAATGCAGCGAAATCCCCGAAGGAATGGTGTGTGCTATTTTGGGCGAAAATGCTTGCCAATAAACTGCTTGGTAAAGACTGCCAATCTGTGGGGAGGACTAGTTGTCCATAAAGCGGCATATAGCGAAAAACTTTCCAGTGGCAGATGCCCCCGGAAAGTTTTGCTATTCTTCGACGTCCGCGTCGTTGTCGCTGATCCTTTCGGTGCTTGGAATAGATAAGACCAAGTACCTGTGATTCAGTTACTTAACGCTTCTTTTTGTGACGGTTTTTGCGCAAGCGCTTTTTACGCTTGTGGGTAGAAATCTTGTGTCTTTTACGTTTTTTTCCGCAAGGCATACTGCTTCGAATGTTATGAAGTTATGAGTTATGAGTTGGCCTAATATGTTCAACGCGAAGCGTTGCATCGTTGGGCGTACTCGGTTGCTTTTTCTATGTTTCCCGCACCTTCGTAGGCTTTCGCCAGAAGGCAGGGTGTATTGGGGTTCTTTTGATTGAGCGACCAGGATTTTTCCAGTCGTTCTATGGCTCGTTGCCATTGGCCTGTTTTGATTGCCAAGCGGCCCAGCGCATTGTACACCGAGGGATTATCCGGGTGTTTTTTTTCTAATTCGCGGAGCATCAACACCGCCTGCATTGGATTGTCGGGCGGAGGGTTTTCAGCCCAAACAAGCGCTAAGTTGACCCTGTGTTCCACATTTTCAGGCGCCAAAGATGCTGCGCTTTCAAACGCCTTAACGGCTCGACCTGCGCAATATTGCCGCAAAATTGGGTTGTCAGTAGCGAGCAGGCCGTTGAAATAAGTTCCTCCAGCCACCGACCAGGAAGAGTCCGCGTTCTCCAGTTGGGCTACTTGCTCGGCAAAACCACCGGCAACCGGCATTTGACCAAGATTGTACCAAACGCCGGAGAGTTTTTTAAGCAATTGGACACGCTGTGCATCGTCGCTTGCTTCCCGGATTTGTTTTTCAATCTCAGCAAATTCTGCGGCCTGCGTACTGCTCAGGTGCTCGGTGGCATCCTTTAACAGTGTTTCAAAATCCGTTGCTTCTCCTTGCAAAGAACGAGAGCGTTCAACGACTTTCTGCTTGCCCGGTTTCGTGTCGAAACCGAAATAAAGCCCTAAAAACAAGGCCAATGCGGCAATAACAGCCAATATCTGCGTCTTATTCATCTCTTAGTCTTGCTAACAAGCATCCGGCTTCCGTGACAATTGTGCCACGGAAGCCGGATGCCAAACGCTTTGTTTGAATGTCCAATTGAACTATTCTTCCGGCAACGAGTGCACATGGCTCTTCACGTGATCCGTGAAGATTTTAGCTGGTTTGAAGGACGGAATATAATGCTCGGGTATCTCAATGGCCTTACCCTTTTTGATATTTCGACCCACTTTTTTAGCGCGGCGCTTGATGACAAATGAGCCAAAACTGCGAATATACACGTTTTCGCCTTTAGTCATAGTGGACTTGATTTCCTTGAAAAGTTCTTCAAGTGTAACCAAGACATCCACTTTAGCAACGCCGGTCTTTTCGGAAATTGCATTCACAAGGTCAGCCTTTCTCATGTTTTATCTCGTTGATTTAGAATGATTTATAATCGAAAGCAGGGATTTCTGAAAAATCGAGGTGCAAAGTTCGCACAATATTTTACCCGTGCAAACTTTCGGATGAAAAAATCAGGAAATGTTGGTGTTAGGAGGGCCAGCCTCCCGTATCGTTTTGTCAGATGAACCTGTTTCCGCGTTTCAGGCTGCAACCTCGTTCATTTTCAGCGATTTACAAACATTATTAGCAAAAATTTTCTCCTCTATGTTCGGCCCAATCGTTTTGACTACATTTGCGCCCTCTCCGCAAAACCTTAGTCGAAATTGGGTGCCAGATCAAATGACCTATTCGCATCTGCCACCCCTATCCCTTTCATAATTTATACTCAACTCGATATGTTGCTCTCGATGACTGGCTATGGCCGCGCAAACGGCAGTTTTGGTGAAAAAACACTGACTGCAGAAATCCGCGCACTCAATGCCAAAATTACAGATGTAAAACTTCGCCTGCCAGGCGATTACAAAGAAAAAGAGATTGAACTCCGTAAGATGGTCACCGATCATGCCGAAAGGGGCAAAATTGATATTCTCCTGGAAGTTCAAAATGCCGACGGCGCCGTCAATGTATCACTCAATGAGGGCCTTTTCAGAGGTTATCACCGCGCTTTATCCCAACTTACCGCAGAACTAAAAATCCCTGATGGGGATATGCTTACGGCCTTGCTCCGTATTCCTAATGTGATCAATTCTCCTGCGGGCGAATTGGACGAAGATGAGTGGACGGTCGTTTGCGAGGTTATTAACCGGGCATTAGACCACCTTAAGGTTTTTCGCCGACAGGAAGGCAAGGTCCTGGAAGCCGATTTGCGGCTCCGCCTGACCAATATCATGCTTTACCTGAAAGATGTCAGCCCCTACGAACAAGAGCGTTTTACCCGCATGCGCGACCGCATCCGCAACAACATGGAGGAGGGCATCGGGAAAGAAAATCTAGACCCAAACCGTTTTGAGCAGGAGATTCTTTTTTACCTGGAGAAAATGGACATGTCGGAAGAAAAGCAGCGCCTGGAACAACACTGCAAATATTTTCTCGAACAGTTGGACGGCAAACAGGAGTCCCTGGGCCGGACGCTGAATTTTATTTCACAGGAAATTGGACGGGAGGTCAACACGCTAGGCGCAAAAGCCTACGATGCTGATATTCAACGCATTGTAGTACAAATGAAAGATGAACTGGAGAAAATAAAAGAGCAGCTGGCTAATGTGTTGTAGTAAAAACACTACCTCTTCTACCCTCTTGAATATCAATATTCTAATTAAGGTGACATCCTGATTCTTGCGACGAGATGATTCGGGGTGCGACTTGAAGTCGCACCCCGAATTCCTCCAACTTGGATTCTACGATGCCAATGCTTGATGTTTATTGGCTAATTTGCTCCAACAATTTCCGCATATCCACTTTCTCGCCCACAATTCCGGCCACTTCACTGATGTGGACCCGCTGCTGCTGCATGGAATCGCGCTCACGAATCGTCACGGTGTCATTTTCGAGGGTCTCGAAGTCAATCGTTACGCAGTAAGGCGTCCCAATGGCATCCTGCCTGCGGTAACGACGACCCACCGCATCTTTTTCGTCGTACTGGCAAAGGAAGTGGAATTTCAACTTATCGTACACTTCCCGGGCCTTGCCCACTAATTCATCTTTGTTTTTTAACAGCGGCAAAACGGCACATTTCACCGGCGCGAGGGCCGGAGCCACCCGAAGCACCGTGCGGGTACTGTCTTCGCCTTGAGCATCTGGGACGGTCTCTTCTACCAGTGCATTCGAAAGCACCGAAAGGAACATCCGATCGCAGCCAACCGAGGTTTCCACCACAAATGGCGTGTAGTGCTCATTCAGTTCAGGATCAAAGAATTGCAATTTTTTGCCCGACAATTCGGAGTGGCTGCGCAGATCGAAATCCGTGCGCGAGTGGATGCCTTCGAGTTCTTTAAAACCAAAGGGGAACTCAAACTGAATATCCACCGCTGCGTTGGCGTAATGCGCGAGGTTATCGTGGTCCTTAAACTTCAATTTAGCAGCCGGGGTGACGGCCTGGTGCCAAGCCATCCGACGCGCTTTCCAGGTATTATACCACTCCATTTCAGTGCCGGGGCGCACAAAAAACTGCATTTCCATCTGCTCAAATTCGCGCATCCGGAAAATGAACTGGCGGGCCACGATTTCATTTCGGAAAGCTTTGCCGATTTGGGCAATTCCAAAAGGAATTTTCTGGCGGGTGGTTTTTTGGACGTTTTGGAAGTTCACAAAAATGCCCTGCGCCGTTTCCGGACGGAGGTAAAGTTTGCCATCGTCACCCGTGTTAGACATTTGGGTCGAGAACATCAGGTTGAATTGCCGCACTTCGGTCCAGTTGCGCGAACCACTGTCCGGATCGGCGATGTCAAGTTCGTCAATGATGGCCTTCAAATCAGCCATGTCATTGTTTTTCAAAGAATTAGCGAGGCGTTTTTCCACCGCATCCGCTTTTTGGGTGTATTCCAAAACACGTGGATTGGTTTCGCGGAACATCTTTTCATCAAAAGATTCGCCGAAACGTTTGGCGGCTTTTTCAACTTCTTTATCCGCCTTACCGTTCATTTTATCAATCTCGCCTTCGATCAAAACATCCGCACGGAATCGTTTTTTGGAGTCCTTGTTGTCCACCATCGGGTCGTTGAACGCATCCACGTGTCCACTGGCTTTCCAGATGAGCGGGTGCATAAAAATCGCCGAGTCGAGGCCCGTGATATTCTCGTGCATCTGCACCATGGCGCGCCACCAGTATTCTTTGATGTTATTTTTGAGTTCCACGCCCATCGGACCGTAATCATACACGCCGTTCAACCCGTCATATACTTCTGACGAGGGGTAAATAAATCCGTATTCCTTGCTGTGCGACACGATGCGCTTGAATAAATCTTCTTGCATTGGATGAATGAGTGAATGTGGTCAATGTGTTTAATGTGGTCAATGGGGGGAATGTGGTCAATGTGGGGAATGTGGTCAATGTGCTTCTAAATGAGGCGCAAAGGTGCGGAAAAGCAGGGAAAAAGCGGACATGGTTTCAAGCAAGGACGCTTGATTTTGTA
>CAZKBH010000043.1:40067-42497 GCA_964550795.1 uncultured Saprospiraceae bacterium | reverse complement strand
CCGCTCAAAACAGTGCTGTCAACCGGGCTTTGGCTAACGCTCGGGTTTGCCGCGCAGTTATCACTGAGCGAAGCCGGGGCATAAGAACCCAGGGTTCCCGCGCAATTTGCATCGGCTGCGATGGTCACATTGGCCGGGCAGGCGATGCTGGGCGGTGTCACGTCCAGAAGGGTCACGGTGAACATACAATTGGCGGTATTTCCATTGCCGTCGTCTGCCGTCAAAGTCACGGTTTCAACATCGTTGTGGCCGTTCAAAGGGGTTGAAGCCACCGGACTTTGAGTCACGGCGGGGTTGGCTGCGCAGTTATCGCTGACCGATAGGGGAGCATGTGAACCTACGGTTCCCGAACAGTTTGCATCGGCAGAAACAGTGGTATTGGCCGGGCAAACGATGACCGGCGGCGTTATATCGCCAATTACTACAGTGGTGGTTCCGAGTCCGCTACAGCCATTTTCCGTTATGGTCAAGGAATAGGTTCCTGCGGCAGCCGGAATGGCCGGGAAACCAGCAGGCAAACGAGTCGAAGCGGTGTAATTGTTAGGCCCCGACCAGGAATAGGTTGCTCCACTGAGCAATGGACCCCCATCTAAAAGAATGGTTCCATTGGGACAAACCGGACTGTTACTGGTGGGGGCTGAATTGGGGCCATCCACTGTTACCGAAACAGAAGCGGTACCCTTGCAGTTTTTGCTGTCCGTTACGGTTACGGTGTAAACACCTGCTCCATTGGTGAAAATAATAAACGGAGTAGGGTCTTTCATACCAGAGGCGTAACTATTTGGCCCGCTCCACGCATAAGCAGCATAAATGCCAGACCCGCCTGATGCCGAAGAATTCAACACCAGGTTTGTTCCTCCGCACACCGGGCTGTTGCTGCTCGCCGTGGCAGTAGGCGCTGGAAGCGTAGAAATCGCTACACTGGTCGAAGCGGTGGCGGTGCAGCCCGCATTGTCGGTTACCGTCACGCGGTAAGTGCCCGCATCTGCGATGGTGACGGGGAAGTCGATGGGATCTTCCATGCTCGAACTAAAACTGTTCGGACCAGTCCAGCTAAAGGTCGAATAGACCCCGGAACCGCCACTAGGGTTGGAATTAAGGTCCAGATTTGCCCCGGTACAGACCGGAGAATTACTACTTGCAGTTAGGGTTGGTTTTGAATTAATTACAACCGTGGTGGTGGCAGAGGCCGTGCAGCCCTTGCTATCGGTAACGACTACCTGGTAAACACCCGCAGAAGCAAGGGTCGTAGAAAATGGCACCGGATCTTCCACCGATGCGACATAAAAATCAGGGCCTGTCCATTGGAAAAGGCTGTACACGCCAGAGCCGCCGGAAGCCGTAGACGAAAGGGTAATGTTAGAGCCCTGGCAAACCGGGCCATTGTTCATGGCCGTGATGGATGGGAGCGGGTTGACCGTTACAGTTACGCTGCTGCTGGCCGTGCAGCCAGACACATCGGTTACGGTTACGAAGTAATCTCCGGCAACGGCAGGTGTAACAGGGAATGGAGTTGGGTCCTCCATCGTGGAGCTGTAGTTGTTGGGGCCATTCCAGAGGAAACTGGAGTATTGCCCAGAACCACCTGAAGGGGTAGAACCCAAAGCTACTATGCCGCCGGTACACACCGGGCTAAGCAAAGTGGCGGTAATGGCAGGCAAACCGGTGACGCTGAGGCTGGTGGTGCCTGTGGCGGTGCAGCCCAGGTTGTCCGTGACCGTTACGGTATAAGTACCTCCGTCCGCCATCGTAGCAGGAAATCCGGCGGGATTCTGTACGCTTGCGCTGAAACTATTCGGACCGGCCCAACTGTATTGGGTGTAGGGACTTGTACCGCCCGAGGGGGTAGAAGTTAACAAAACGGTGATTCCAACGCAGACGGGGCTATTGCTGGCTGCCGCAATCGAAGGTTTTGGATTGACTACAAGCACGGTCGTGCCGGTGCCAGCGCAACCAGCATTGTCGGTTACCGTCACGGAGTAGGTTCCTGCGGAGGCCAATAAAGCGGAGAAACCGACCGGATTTTGGGCGGCTGAACTGTAATTGTTTGGCCCGGACCAACTGAACTGCGTATAGATACCGGAGCCACCACTCGGGGTAGAGCTCAGGTTGATATTTGCACCCACACATACAGGGCTATTGCTGGAAGCAGTGATGGTCGGGGCGGAATTAGCCGTTACAGTAATGGTCGTGGTGGCAGAAGCAGTACAACCAACGGAATCCGTCACGATTACCGTATAAACCCCTGAGGATGCAGCAGTTGCAGGGAAACCCAAGGGATCTTCCAAATTGGAGGAATAATTATCCGGTCCAGTCCAGGAGAAAGTCGCATAAGGCGGCGTACCCCCCGAAGGACTTGAACTCAATTGGATGGTGGAACCCAGGCAAACGGTTCCGCTATTTCCTGCGGCAGTAATGCTGGGCGGCGGC
>CAZKBH010000043.1:18576-40057 GCA_964550795.1 uncultured Saprospiraceae bacterium | reverse complement strand
ATAACCGAAGTTGAATCAACACAAGCCCCGCTGCTGGTTGCAGTTACCGAATAAGTACCGGCCGAGTTTACACTGATGCTTGCGGTGGTGGCCCCGGTGCTCCAAACATAGCTGACACCGCCAGTAGCGCTTAGGTTCACACTTCCAGTGGCGCAAACGGTATTGACTCCACCGTTAATCAGGGCCTCAAAAGGTTCAGGGTTCTGATTTGTGACGGTGACAACCAGAGCCAGCACAGAACTCAGGTTTAAGGAATTGGTGACTTGAATATTGACCTCGTATTGGTTGTCCATATTGGCATCCTCCGGATTTTCAAAATCGGGAGAAAAACCCATGGCCCAATTCAAAATACCCGTCACAGCATCAATCGTAAATCTGGTTTCGTCGGCGCCACCAGCGAGGGTGTAGGTCAAGCCTGCTCCTTCGCTGTCATTTGGATCACTGGTTTGTGTGTCGTAGAGGACAGAACAGGCGTTTTCCTGAAAATTGACCGTCGCTGCAGAGGTAATTTGTGGACGTTCGTCATTTGTGATGGTAAAAATGGCCTGCGTGGTATCGCGCCGTAGATCGGGGTAATCGCAGTCCCAAACGATAAAATCAATGGGGTAGGCGCCCAACCAAGTGTTATCCAAAATCTCAATGTCCATCACACCATTGGCATCCAAGGTGGGAAACAGCGGAGAAAGCTGGATCAAATGAGGCGATGCAAGCGAACCTACAGAGCCTCCCGCCACAAAATTGAGGCTGGAACTATCCGTATAAAGATACTGATTATCAGCATCATAGAATTGGAAGGTTATGGTGCCCGCGCCTACATTGGCCAAAATCAATTCGTAGGAGACGTTGGGCGATACGCCCGTTGGAGCTGCCCAACCGGCCAGATTGCCGTTGACAAAACCGGCTAATTTGGATCCCGCTCCGGCCAATTGGATGTCCACAAAAAGTGGCCGGGCAATTACAGTCATCGAACTGTCGCCGGGTGGAACCGCTGCCCAGGCGGGATCTGGATCGCTGCCCGTGAACGGGAACACATCAAAATCAAACTGGTGACAGGGACCATCAAAATCCAGATAATCGTCTAAATCGAAGGACGAAAATTCATCTCCGGGGAAAATCGTCTGGTTAGGAATCGTTTGCCAAACGGGAGGGCCGTAATCCGGCAAAACTGTAAACGAGCCAAAAATGGTGTCTGCCAGTTGGTTGGGTGTATTCTCGGTTGCGATAATGCGCACAAGTTCTGTACCCGTCCATAAGTTCGAAACCGGGGTGACGGTCAGAATTCCATTCAAGATGCTGGCGGTTAGATTTGGACCCGCTTGCGAACTCAAGGTGACCGGGTCACCGTCCACGCTGACGAGGTAATCCAGCAGATTAACCTCGTCAAAAGGAATGTTTTGAAGGGTCGTATCGGCCAGAATTGGCAGCAGTTCTGGGGGGAAGTCCTGATTTGGGTCAATATTGAGCCAAAAGGGAGCGCCAAGGGAACCGACGGTAGAATTATGAATAAAATTGACCGTTTCCGGCGTGGCATACACTTCATCGTTTGGTGCGTAATAGACCCTAAATTTCAAGGTTTCACCAAAGTATGCGTTGGAATAGGCCGTGATATAATAGAACTGATCTCCCAGGACCGAGATGGGTGTGGCTACGCCGCGCAACTCATTTCCCACAAACACCCCCACAATGTTGTTGGCGTTGTTGCTGGGTACACCATCGAAATTTACCCGAACGACGAGGCTCATGTTGAACTCAAAATCATCGGGATTGATGTCCCAGTTGGGAGGGGCAGTTTTGGGAACATTGGCCGTTGCGCTTAGTCCCGTGCTTAGCAACAGGAGGAGAAGCAATCCTGCGATCTGCCCTGTCATTTTATATGTGCGGTTCATTTTGCTCATTTTTTATGATGAAAGGACAAGTTAGTGCAGCACTACTTTTCGGACAACGTTACCTGCGTCCGTTTGCAGCATGACATAGTAAAGTCCATTAGCCAAACGCGTCCCGTTGTCGGACTGTCCGCGCCAAACGACCGTGTTCAGACCTTCGCGGGCACCAACACTTAGGTTGGACACCTGTCTGCCGCTGATATCCGTCACAGTTAACCTTACATTTTGTGCTTTGGCCAATGCAAATCGCAGCACTGTCTCGTTGTGGAACGGGTTGGGCTGCACCTCAAAAGATTGGTTCAATGTCAGCTCGTTTGTGCCACTGCTCGGTAAGGTAAATGGTACCGGATTTTCGATGCTTCCCTGATGCAAATCGGGCGAGAAAAACATGGCCTCGTTTAAGTCAGAGACATTTCCCGTGCTGCTGTCGAACAGTTTGTACTTGATCTGCTCGCCGCTGGCATTGGCATACACCGTGAGGAAAAACAGATACGAATCAAGCGGTGGTATATGAATGGCCTGGCTTGAACCACGCACCTGACTGCCTACAAATGCACCCAGTTCCATCGTATTGGTAGTAACGTTGGCATCGTTGCTTTTCAACATGCCAATCAGGGTCATGCTGTTTTCAAACTGTGTAGGATCCACGGTCCAGAAATTGATCCCCCCTTGCTCGTTGGGGCCTCTCGACTGCGCGAGGTTTTCCGTACCACCGCCGCCGAAATTGGAAGCGGGTGGGGGATAGACCAGGGTGCCGGGCGCAGAGAGTTTGATCTGGTAACCCTTGGGCGGCTGCATGTATTGAAGATTACCAATCCAGCCAAAGGTCGGGTTGATGTATTGCGCAAAGGCCTCCTGACTTTTGATGATATCCCCTGTTTGTGGATTCAAAGAGGATAATGCCTGATTTACAGCCAGCGAATAATTGGGAATATACCCGATCCAGTTCCAGCCGCTTACCACCGAGATGGGGTTCGTGGCGGGATTGAGCACATTACCCATCATGTTAAGCGTGTCTGGCTGATCCGCGCGGTAAATGTACATGGAGGTATTACCCAAGGTATTGAGTGAACCCAGCCAGCCGGTACCGTTCAGGTAGGTGGAGAAGGCATTTTGCCCCTTCATAAGGTCGTTTTGTGGGTGATTCAGCGATTCCAGGGCGGCGTCAATGTCCGGATTGGGGAATTCCAGGTTGAACGAAAGCCAGTTCCAGCCAAAGCCCAGCGCAAGGTCGCGCAACACGTTGTTGTTGGTGTGAATCACCTGCGGGTTCAGCGGGTCGCCAATCACATCATCGGGTTGGAAGACGAAGAAATCCTCTTCTACCTCGTAGCGCAGGCAGGCAGAAGCGTCCCAAATTTCCAGCCGCAGCGGCAGTAAAACATGGTTCGGGTTGCCATAGATGCTGAGATAGGCCAGGTATTTGTTCACCGCCGGCACGTAGCGCACATTGGCTTTTCCAACCAGCGTATCGCCGATATAGGCCACCACGATGTCTTCCACGTCCGTGGATATTTCGCCCTGAATATTCAGTTCGAGCACCATGTTTTCGGAATTCTCCCAGAGGTTGGGGTTCACTTCCCAGTTCGGCGGACGGCACACGACGCGCACACCAAAGGGTAAGCCTTCATCGCCCCCCATAAAGAATGGGTTTTGGCCGGTTTCGGTGTGCAAGGTGATAGAGTCTGACCAGAGTCCAAATGCTAGGGTAGAATCTACTCTAAAACTAATCGGGCGGATTTCGTTTGGAGCCAAAGTACCCTGCGTGGGCACTACATGTACCCAATCTGGCGCCCCGGTGATGGTAAACGGAACCGGATAGCCGCCACGGTTGTGGATATTGGCCACAGCGGTTTTGGTCTGATCTTCGAACTTGGTCATGCCGAGGCTGTCGGTGAGCCAGGCAAGTTCGTTTCGGTCCACGTAGAATTCCCATTTGAGGAAATCGCGTTTATTGCCCGTCAGATCCTCGATGTCGTGCAGTTCTGCCCGAAGAATCTTGTTTTCATAAAATTCATTTTGAAAATTCGGGTCAATGATGATCCTGTTCTCATAACAAGTGATATCAATATCAATCAGCAACCCCGTGGTGGCATCGTACAGCGCAACGTTATTGGGCTGAGTCAAATCTGCGGGAATCAGTTTGTCGCAATTAATATGCTTATTGAACGAGAAAGAAATTTCATCGCCTACATGATAGACCCCATCCGATGGTTGCGGCGTGCCAATGAGACTGGGTGGCTCCCGGTCTATTCGGCCTTTGATAATTTCAGAATAACCCGGTTTGTCACTCGCGTCGCCTGTACACACGGATACTGCTCGAATTTCGTAGGGCCCGTCAGAGAGGCCTGTAGTTTCCCAGAAAAACTGGGTAAATCCGGGCTGGAGTACCGGAGGTTTTGGATTGGGCAAAGCTGCAAAACCTGACCAGTTGGGATTGTACCGATCCGAAATACCCGGTATGTTAATCCAGGTTCCATCGCCGTTGGAGCGGCGGTATTGCACCCTAATCAGTTGAAAATCAGGCACTAGTGTGTCATAGCCGGATACGGTAATACGTCGTTCATCATCCGGTCCAGGGGTAAGTGGATCTGGGAATACCACCCAATTTTGTTCCGGCACATTGATGTTGACTTCACTGCAAGGGCGGATAAAATTAACCCCTAAATCTATGTACGAGAAAAATTTTTCGTCGCCGTCCAGGGGTAGTGAGAGGGCAAAATTCCGCGCCATTTCACATTCTGACACCAAGGCAATCCGCAAGTTCTCGTAATCATATTCAATCGGCCCTCGTTCCACGGTAATCGTAATTGGAATCGAGGTGCCATAAGGTACGATGTACTGAATGGTGTTGTTATTAAGTGGCTGACCGTTTAATTTTAGGATGGCCCCGTCGGGATTACTGGCTGCAATAGCCGTAAAGCCATACGTCCAGTCCTCGTTGGTGGCACTCAGATTGCCCAAATTCAATTTGAAGGCGGCTACTTCATTGGCAGGTACATTAGAAGCCACAAATTGTGATCCCGGCGCAAGGGCCATATTGGGGGCTTCCCGATTGGCAGTCCCCGGCTCCCAGGGGCAGGAGGATTGGCCGGCTTTAAGGCGGAAAACGGGCGTTTTGTACACCGAATCCATCGCTACATCCACCGTAAATGCATCGCCCGGGTCATTATCCGCGAGGGTGTAGCCGGTAGTGATGCTGTTGCTCATCGAACTGCCTTCGCTGGTAGCATTACTGGTAGCCGATACGAATTTTATGATGCCCTTAAATCCAAAGCCATTAAAATTAAAGCCAATATGCGTAACCAATGATTGTTCTGAGTTCGTGAGTTGTTGGACGGTAGAAGACTGCATGGTATCAAAGGTTTCCGAGTAGTCGTATTGGATACCAGCGTCAAAAGAAATGTTGCGAACTAACTCGGCCTTTTCTTTCAGATCTTTATTGCGCTGTACAATGGCCTCCCACCTTGCTTTGGATTCGACGTATCGAGCCACAGACGCAGAGTCTGCATTTGGATCCTGCGCCAATTCCTCCAGATAACGCAGTACATTGTTTTCAATATTAAATTCAGAATAGGCGAAGACCGTGGGGAAATCGCCGGGTTCAACATTTAAGACTTGCTTCACCAATGCCTCACAAATGGTATCATTGAACGAAACCAAATCCGCAAACCCGAAAACGATGTTGATTGCCTCGCCCATATAAATGTCACCTCCTCTTTCACCACCTACGATCAGCTCGTCACTACTGGTCGAAATATTTTCACTGACACTCATGCAGGTTTGAAATGAGTTTGCTGATATTTTCTTGTAGGTGACCTGAAATTCGGCTGTAATATCAAAAACAGGCCCTAATTCATTGACAAAACCAATAAAAGGAGTTCCTTGAATAATATTGACATCTACGCCCAAATTCAGTTCTAAACCTCCGCCTCCGCCCACTTCAAATTCTGTGGACATTTCATACGTTTTGCATACTTGCGTGTTTTTTGCCAAATGGGCAGAGCTTCCATCTCCTGGAGGGTCGCGTAAAATTATACTCGGCACTTCGGGCAATAAGGTTGTGAAGGTATTTTCCTTATTTCTAATACCGGTTACAATGCCTTGTTTGACCAAACTTCCCTCTCTGCCTGCCAGCGAGGTACCCAATATTTGCAAAGTTTTGATGAAAGGAGGAGAAGGGTTCGGTGGTCCTACTCTGAATTTGTAGGTTAAAGCTCCTCCCGACATCGCAGTATCCAAAGTAGTTTCGGAAAAGCCATTTAGGATTTTGAATTGAGCCGTATCCAAGGGACAATCTCCACCTTCGTAACGTTCTACCAATTGAATCACCAATGTCTTCAATTCATCTTTATCCATCACTATAACCGGGCAGCTTGGGCTAAATGGATCCAGGCCGCTAACTATTTCTACGTCGGGTGGCGCGAAATAAGTGAAATCCAGAAGTGTATCTTTTTGGGTTAAATCCACCGTAGAACCGCCCAAAACCTGAAAAAACGTCTTAATATCAGGGTCAGAATGTTCAGAAACAGCCACGGTTATACTTTCCAATGGCGGCAATTCGTCAAATTCGTAGTCGCCTTCCACATTATCCAGGGTGATTTGCCGCTCTAAGCACCCATCCGTGGACCGCACTTTTACGGTACAAAAGGTCCCCTGGCCCGCACCCGGCGGGGCTTTGATGATGGATAATTGGCACAAACCGCCCGCTATTTTGCCCTTGACTTTCCGCGTTGTAACGTCGTTGAATAAAATGCCTGCAATTGGACTAATCAGATTGCTAACCTCCCAAAAAGCGGGTACAAAAACGTGGTCTTCAAAGACGGGTGTTAAGGTTGCCGTGGCTCCGGGGTCAAAATCAATCACAAATTTGCCCGTGGAATCGGTCAATATTTTAGGGTTAAAAGAAGACCCATTCACCAATATCTCTACATTTTTGGCGAAACAATCGGTGTTTTTATACCGCACAAAGCCCGTAACGGGTACGGTAGAGCGATCCACAAAATCCACTTGATCCACCGAAGTGCTACTCGGATTTAACGTGACCTGTCGGGTGCTGGGTGTAAATATGTGTGGTTCGGTGGATTGATTGGCCGCAAACGGCGACCAGGTTGCCCCTTCAACATTACCCGGCCCCAAGAATACCGACCCACTGTTGTTGATTCTGATCCCATTTCCTTCATCTATCGCAAAATATACGCGTAGCCCTTTGCCCTGCATATCGCGGGATGCCTGAAAGTGTTCTAAAATACGATCCACGCTCAGGGTCGTATCGTACAAGGCAACTTCATCAAACACGCCGCCAAAGTGATCCGTGTAGTTTCCGCCGCTGGGCCGGGCACCCAGAATCCAATTCTGGGTAGAATCCGACCAGTTGCCCGGCCCACTCAAAAATGTATTTGGAGTGCCAAAAGGCTGCCCATTTTTGTACGCCGTCACCACTCGACTGTTGCCTACACTATCCATCGTAAAGGCCAGGTGCTGATAACCCATGCCGAGTGTGCCGAAATTGTGCTCCTGTCCATTGAGATAAAAATATACCTCGTTGTTCAGGCCATTGGGCTTGAGTAAGAGCCGGAAGTCACTGCCCGCAGCGCGTTTGGAAATCAGGCATTGCTCGCCATCTGGCCCGGCGCTGTTCACCCACAGCTCGAGGGTAGCTTTGGGCGTAATAGAAAAGTTTGGCAAGGTGGCGTAATCGCCTTCATCCCGCACCATTTTGAGTGCGCGGTGCATGTAAAAATCTTTCATGGGCGTGGCCAGGAAGGTTGTCCCGGTGCCATAACTCGCTGATTCTATGCGATAATAGCCCTGTTCGTTCGTTTTTCCGGAGGTGCGAACGGGCGGACGCTTGGTATCGAACTTAGCCCCACAGAAATACAAGATTTGCCGGTTCATAATATCGTACGATTTCATGCCCTGCTCCTCGTCCATTTTCCAATAGTGGCTCAAATCCGGGGTAAAGGAGGAGGCAGTGCCTTCCATCACTTCCCTAAAATCCAGTTCGTCCAACTGCCGGTGATAAATACGCAATTCATCCATACAACCCGCCCATCCTGCATTGCCGGTGCGACTTCCCAGGTTCAACTCATCGGCTTGCGCAATGAGATTCATCGGGGCCAAATCAACCAAAACACCATTTATATACAAACGGCCCTGTCCGCCGCTGCCATCAAAACTGAGGGCTACGTGTTGCCAGCCATTTTTGGTGCTATCGGCAAAGGTGCCGCTGAGGAATGGGGCACCCGTAGCGCTGGTTGCGAGTTCCACCCCTTCCGTTCCGCCAGCACTGTTTAAAGCCCTGAAATACAGGGGGAAAGGCGTAAATTGAATCAAGCCAGCGTTGGCCGTAGCGGAGTCTGTTTTTAACCAGAAAGTAAGGGTCCAATCATCTCCCGGATCGGGCATAAAAGGCGTTGCACTGGTGTCTGTGGGGGCAAAAGCCCCGTCAGTAGGGCCAAACTTGGCCGAAAAACCCTGCATGGGCATCAAGGTGACCAAAGCGTCGGGCACGGGACTGCCATTGGCGGTTTGAATCCAACCTGTTACGACCCCGTTGGGTACCTGAAAGCCCAGTGCATCGCTGGGCGCCCCTTCTCCATACACATTCAGACCGCGCACGGAATAGATGTACGGGCGACCTGGGATGACATTAAAGTCATTGTAGTTCCGAATATTTGGGCCTACGGTGGCTAAAAAAATACCATCTCGGTAGATGTTGAAACCGTCGGTGGGCGAAGGCCCAACGGCATCAATTACCCAGGAAATTTGAATACGATCCAGTAAATCGCCCTGTGTGGCTGTGACCCGCATGGCAAATGGTGCGAGCAAATACCGGGAGTAAAAACCCACGGTTGTATTGTACATCACCCCGTCCAGATAACCCACAAAGGTTTGGCCCACTGCGGCGGCCGAGCGATATTGCTGGCTTTTAATTCTTGCCGAACTTCCATAATTGAAAAAGGCAGTTCCAGTGAAACTGCTGGTGTCTACGACCCCTTCAGGGCCACAGGTTTGGGCATGAGCATTCGACGGCATGTATAAGCCTGAGCACAATACACCCAATAATAATAGTATACGGGAATGGCACATGATCTTGTTTTTTTGTGTGATAAGAAGGTGAATCATGCGGGTTACCTCACATATACTTCGACTGCGCCAACGCCAAATCGTTCGTCAGAAACGTCCATATCAACTGCAGCGCCGATAAACAGCCAAAAACTTCCCGAAACCGTGGCAGTCATTTCTGCATCTATCCAGTTGTCCGCTATGCCAGTCTGACCAAAGAAATTGGCCTGGTTTCCGAAACTTAAAAGACCGTTTGCATTAAAATCACCGTTGCCATCATTCAGAAAGGCAGGCATTTGTGTCCAGCCAACCCGCAGGCCATTCCCGGACGCCGTGTTCGAAAAGGCTGCCCAGGATCGGTCACCGCCACCAAAGCCCCATGTGTCAATGTAATAATACCTGAATTTTACTTTCACCTGCGTAAAGCTGCCACCCGGGCTGAATTGTTTTTTTAAAACGTGATCATTGCTGGTAGGAAGCAAAATGTTCCCGATAAAATTGCCCATATCCTGTACAGGGGATGCCCCTGAACTGGTGGCATTGTTCCAACCCATCGACTGGTTTGTAAGCTTGTCATAAAAATTCCAGCCATCAGCCCCACCGGAAAAATCGTCCACATCCACCAACCTCCAATCGCTCAAACCATTGTAGGAGAGACTGTTATTGTTGGATATATTCACGCCATTAGCAGTCACGATTCCTTGGACTGTCAGCGGCTGGCTGGAAATAACGTTGGTTGGCGTAACCTCTAAAATTTCCGTGTTGTTTGAATACAGTGAAACCTCTCCGTTGCCGGTAGAAAACACGCCACTGTCTTTGTCGCCGCTGTTGCCGGAAAAGGCATAACCGTTGCGGTTGGCCCCGTTTAAGCCTGGTGTGCCACCACGGGCCAGCACCCCTCCATTGACCTGGATACTGTCTGCCAGAACTTTTCCGCTACTGGGGAATTTGTTGGTTTGCCCAATCAGCGACAAGGCATAAGGCGCTGAAGTGAGCAGGATGCGCGGTGAAAGCTCGGTTGAACCTACCGTAACGCCCAAATAGTACAGTTGGTCGAAGGGTATATTCAGGGGGGTTACCACACCGAGTACCGCACTGTAAATGCCATTGCTTACTTCTACCGACGACTGGGTTTCGCTCCAGATCGCCATACCACCAGTTGGGGCGGTATATAGTTTGAATACCAGGTTGTAATTTCCATCCGATACGGCCACTCCGTTGGATTTTGTCAGAATGCCCTGAATGCTAAGCGTTGGGTCAAGTTGTGCGAGCAAGGGCTGGCTGAATAAGCCAATAAAGGCGAGCAAAAGGGCGGATTTCAATAAATTTTTCATGGAAATTAGCGTATTGTATTGCGAAAAGCGCATAATCTTGAATTTTAAAGTGAAAAAAAGAGAACCCGTTCGGATTTACCTTACATATACTTTGATGTTGCCTACGGCAAACCGTTCATTGTCAACATTCTCATCAATGGCGGCTCCGATAAATACCCAAAAAGAAGATCCCGAAAATCTTGCAGTCATCTCTGCATCCTTCCAATTGTCAGCAATACCATCCAACCCAAAAAATTCGGCAGCGTTGCCAAAACTGTCATTACCCCCAACATTAAAATCATTATTTCCATCGTTGAGGTAGGATGGCATTTCTGTCCACCCAACCCTCAAACCACTCCCGGACGCAGTGGTCGAAAAGGCCGCCCAAGATCGGTCACCGCCACCAAAGCCCCAGGTATCAATATAGTAATACCTGAATTTTACTTTTATCTGTGTAAAGCTGCCAGAGACGAAGAATTGCTTCTTAAGCACGTGTTCATTGTTGGCAGGAAGCAAAACATTTCCAATGAAACTGCCCATATCCGTAGTAGGAGCTGCACCTAAACTGCTGGCATTATTCCAGCCCATCCCTTGGCCTGAAAGCTTGTCATACACTCGCCAGCCATCAGCGTCATCAATAAAGTCATCGGTATCCACCAACCTCCAGTCGCTCACCCCATTGTAGGAGAGGCCGTTGTTGTTGATGATATTCACACCATTTGAAGTCACGGCTCCTTGAACCGTCATCGCTTGGTTTGATTGAACGAGCGTAGGTGTCACAGCCAAAACTTCCGTATTATTGGCATACAAAGAAACCTTGCCATCGCCCGTAGAGAATACGCCACTGTCGTTGTCGCCGCCGTTGCCGGAAAAGGCAAAACCGTTTCGGTTGACACCGTTCGCGCCAGGTGTGCCACCACGGGCAAGCACACCTCCATTGACCTGGATACTATCGGCCAAAACCTTGCCGCTGCTTGGAAATTTATTGGTTTGTCCAATTAGTGACAGCGCATAAGGTGCAGAGGTAAGCAGTAGGCGTGGGGTTAGTTCCATGTTGCCAATAGAAACGCCCAGGTAGTATAGTTGATCGAAGGCTACGGTGAGCGGGGTGACAACACCCAATACCGCCTCGTAAATGCCGTTGCGCACTTCCACCATAGGCTGCATTTCTGTCCACACATCCGTACCACCAGTTTCTACGGTGTATAACTTGAATACGAGGGCGTAATTCCCATCCGGCACAGCCATTCCGTTGGAGGTTTTCAGTATGCCCCGGATGCTTAGGGTCGGATCCAGCTGGGCCTGAATCTGGCCGTTAAAGGCCAAAACAAACAGCAAGAACAAACAGGAGCGGAACATTTTTCTCATGATAAAAAGCGTTTGAAAATTCGAGTGGAGGTAATGGTTTTGGGAAGATTGACCCATGCAAAAGGCCGCTTTCGAAAACAGCAATGTGGGCTTGAATAACATTGATTTACCTCTGCAAAGGTTGTTCAGGATACCCCCTTGGGGTTCCCACAAATCTATCAAGCAGGTAGAGAAATCTCTCAATAAAGCTTCAAAAAGCAGCCGGATACTACTTTACTCTCACGGAGCTGGGTGTTTGGCCAAATTCTTCTGTGAACACCCGACTGAAATATTTGGCGTCATTGAAGCCCACACCGTAGGCGATGTCCGTGATGGTACGGTCGGTGTTTTGAAGGAGCGTGCGCGCTTTGGTCAGGCGAATTAATCGGATGAATTGTACCGGCGATTGGTTCGTCAGTGAGCTGAGTTTTCGGTGGAGGCTTTGATAACTCATGGTCATCATGCGGCTGAGTTCTTCCACGGAAAGATCACTTTTGGTGAGATTTTCTTCAATGTGCTGTCGGAGTTTTTGCACAAAAGCATCCTCCATTTCAAAAACTGGCGCGATAGGCAACTGCTCAGAGAACACCGGGTTTTCCAGCACATCTGCGAGTTTGCTGTACCTCGCCTGCAAAGCCTGGCGCAACAAAAGCAAGTTGCGCAGGGTGAGCAACAACTCATTTTGATGAAAGGGTTTGGCCAAATAGGCATCCGCCCCGCTCTGCAAGCCGAAAATACGGCTTTCAACTTCAACTTTTGCGGTGAGCAACAGGATCGGAATATGACTCGTTCGCAGATCGTTTTTTAGGTGTTTACAGACCTCAAACCCGTCTTTTTCTGGCATCATTACATCTGAAATGATGAGGTCGGGTACGGTCTCCAAGGCTTTTTCAATGCCTTGTTTGCCGTTGTACGCAAAGTCGAGCTGATAGGTTTCTCGAAGGCAGGTGGATAGGAATTCTGCCACATCGGGATTGTCTTCCATAATGAGCAAGCTGGGCAATTCCGTGTCCAAGATACCAGGCGTTTGAATGGCCTGAAAATGGTTTGAATACCCAATAGGAACCTGCTCCGCTTTTTCTGGATCCAGGTCGCCCAAGGCCAATGGTGCCTGGTTGGTGATGGGCCAGATGGCGGTAAAAGTGGACCCTTTGCCCGGTTCGCTTTGTACTGTAATGGTGCCGCCCATCCGATGCACCAGTTCTTTGGTCAAAGCTAAGCCTATGCCCGTGCCATCAGAAGGTGCTTGGCTCGAATCCTTGACCTGATAAAAACGGTCAAATAGGAGGGGCAAATCTTCAGGCAGAATGCCTATACCGGTGTCTTCGACTGAGATTTGAAGGGTGGCTGAGGGTTTAGTAACGCGCAACGTCACTTTTCCCCCAGATTGGGTAAATTTGATGGCATTGGAAAGCAGGTTGTGTACAATCTGTTGCAGGCGTTCCGGGTCATAATCCATCACGATGGCGGGGTGAGTGGATTCAATCCGAAGCTGCACCTCCTGAAAACTGGCCATGGACTGGAGACTCTCGGTCAAGTATCGCAAAAAGGGCAGTACGTCTCCCTGCACATAATTGAATTGAAGGCTGTTGTTTTCAATATTGGCTAAATCCAGGATTTGCTTGACGAGCCGCAACAAACGCTCGCTATTCCGGGCAATGAGGTTCAATTTCGCCTTTTTTTGGTCCGGACTTTCTGCTCCCCCTTCCATTTTTAACTGGTCCGTGATTCCCAGAATTACGGTCAAGGGTGTGCTAAATTCGTGGATAATGTTGGTAAAAAGCCGACTTTTAAACGTGTCCAATTCTTGCAGACGATGTGCTTCTTTTTCTGCAAGTCTGCGGCCCAAATGAAAACGATAGGAATAATATGCGGCCGCTATAATCACCCCGAATACAACCAACGAAAACCATGATGTCAAATAGGTCGCTTTGTCGGGTGAAAAATTGCCTGGTTGTACATGGCGGGCAACGGGCAGGAAATCCTGTGCCTGAACCTCAGCCAAAAAGCAACATAAAAGACAGAGTAATCGAATTTGTTTTGGCAAAATAGGCCTTCGTTTTGAACGGCGTGCGAACATACTATTTTTTCTTCAAGGCGCTTCGTAGTTTTTTAGGGTTTCGTCATGATTCAATGTGTTGGAAATGGTTACTAAGAGTGGTTTTAGTTATTTACGAATAGCCTCTGCAGCCTGTTTCGTATCCGTAAATTGTTGAAAGGACACAACTTTTCCGTTTTTTAAGGTCCACAAATGCGCTGTTTGTGCATCAATTACCTTCTGCGTTTGCTTGTGTTTACCCTGATACCGAAGCGTGGCTAGCACCTGGTCGTTGTACATGTTGTGTAATTGAATGCCGGTCAGGTTCCAGTATTCCCATTCGGCGCCAATGCGGGCAAATACACCATTCAATACTGCATCGGGACCGATATATGGATTGCGGTCGGCATAGGGGAAGTTTTCGGCTTCATTCCATACAATGTTTTCATCCAGAGCAGCGAGTACAGATGGAACATCGCCCTTGGCAAATGACTGGTATAGTGCGTCCACGATGGCCATATTTTCCGGAGACGAAGGAATACTGGTCTGTGACATCGATGTCAGCACGGAACGGGCTATTTTCCACGCGCCGTTTTCCTTCAGCATCGTATTGGCGTAGGATCCGCTTCTGTTGATTTCTATGTCATAGACAATGGTATTGCCGTAGATTTCATAATTGCCATAGGCCACCCAGGCATGTTGTGCATCCGACCAGCGAATGCCCGAATGCCGAAGCAGGAGCGTGAGGTTGTTATGGATGAATTGCTCCTCGAAGTAGGTGGCGATGGAGTCAGCCCCTTTGATTTCTTTGCCTAAAGCGTCCATGCGGACGGCATCTGCCGTGTACATTTCTCGGAGGGCGGCATAATCTTGTCGGTTGTAGGCGGACATAAAGTTGCGGGCAAACGCCTGCATTTCCATTTCATCCGAAACAGTCTGGGCTTGTAAGCTGCTGTAACTTGTTGAGATGAGCAAGGCCGCGAGGGAAAGGAGATTTTTCATAATTGACGAGTGTTTTTATTGGTATGTAAAAACTCTTGGGAGGAATACTACCTTCGTCCCGTTCATTTTATGCAACAAATATGGCACCTAGCTCTTGCAAGGTCCCCTCGGATTGTCCGAATGAAGGGTTTGGTTGTCCGAATGAAGGGTATTGTTGACCGAAGAAAAAGGACTAGTGGTTTCAAGCAATTCAAATTTGCTTATGTTCCGTAACGGCTGGAATTCACCGGGTGACTTCAAGTCACCCGGTGAATTCCAGCCGTTGCGGAACATGCGCCTCAAATTTTAAGTTGGTTCCGATTACATGAGAAATTTTCGCCTCTTTTCACTTCTTAAAACCCCGTTAGCGTCCAACTGCCTTTGTTTGGCATGGGTTCTTTTGTTCCTCCCAAAACTCCTTTTTGCGCAAAACACAGTCCTCGATAGCCTCGAACAGCAATTTGCTGCAGAATCCGCCGACGGGCAAAAACTCGAACTGCTCAGCCAAATGGCGGCTGTTGCTTTTGGAGTGGATTTCAAACAAGCTTTATCGTATGCGAAGCGGGGCGTTGCGATTGCAGAAAAATCAGGCAATAAAGACTGGCAGCCCAAATTTTATGAAATGCAGGGCCGGATGCACGCCAACCTCTCCCATCTCGATTCGGCTATGCTGTTTTTTGATAAAGCTATGGCTGGCTATACCGCAGTGGGCAACAAAAAAGGCGAGGCAACTACCTATTTCAAAATTGCCTGGGTGCACAAACGCAGAGGGGAAATCGCCAAAGCCATGGAAGCCGATCTTCAGGCGTTGCGGCGCATGGAAGCCTTGGGCGACCAGGAAAAGGTTGCCGATGCCCTGGGCCGGGTGTCTGATGATTTGAGTTTACAAGGAAGACACGCCGAAGCGCTGGAATATGCCCGGAGAGCCATTGATATTTGCCAGAAAAATAATTTCAAGCAGGAATTGCCTTACGCTTTGCGCTATGCGGGCGATGCCAGCATCGCAATGGGCAAATACGTGCAGGCATTAGATTATTATAACAAAGCCCTTGATCTAACGCGTGCATCTGATCCATCGCTCACCGACATAGCAGATATTATCAATTGTCGTGGAAACGCGCTCAAACGTTTGGGGCGCTACGATGAAGCATTGGAAGATTACAAAGTCTGTTTGAGCAATTCTGAAAAAGCAAATTACCCTGGCGGGATTTTAACAGCCATTGCAAATCTTGGAGAAATCAATTTGTTAATGGGGAATTACGCCGCTGCGCTTCCTTATCAATTGAAAACCATCCAACTACAAGAATCCAGCGGCGACCTTGGCAATTTGACCGAAAATTATGGTCATGCGAGTACCATTTATGAGCGTTTGGGCGATTTCAAACTGGCTTTGTTGTATCAAAAAAAAGCCCGCCAAATGCGGGACAGTACGGCCTCCCTGCAGAGCGATGCGGAGATTTCTGAACTGCGCACCCAATACGAAACAGAAAAGAAAGAGGCTACGATCGCCTCGCAGGAGGCACAGATTTCCCAACAGCAATTGGTGCAGTGGCTGGGATTTGGAGTAGCAATATTGCTTGCCGGATTTTTGTTTTTTGGCTATCGCAGTTATCGCGCCCGGACGAAATCCAACCAACTTTTAGCAGCTAAAAACGCTGAAAACGAACTGCTTTTAAAAGAAATTCACCACCGCGTAAAAAACAACCTGGAAGTTGTTTCAAGTCTCCTGGCTTTACAATCCGCCCAAATAGACGATCAGGGAGTCAAAGATGCCATGCAGGAAGGCCAAAACCGGGTGCAGTCCATCGGCATTGTACACCAAAAACTATATCAGGGCAAAAACCTGGGGGCCATTGAAATGAAGGATTATTTCTTCAACCTCAGCGAAAGTATTCTCGATTCCTTTGGCGCAGAAGACCGGGTGAGCATCGAATGTGCCATGGATCAATTAGATGTGGACATTGATACCGCTGTTCCGTTGGGCTTGATTGTCAATGAGTTATTGACCAACACTTTAAAATATGCGTTCCCCGACGGGCAACACGGAAAGGTGCAGATCAAATTGAATAAAACCCTGGAAGGCATTTTGCATCTGGAAGTATCCGACAATGGGGTTGGGAAGCGCGGGCTGACGCAGGGCACTGGTTTTGGCACACAATTGGTGTCGCTGCTTACCCGCCAATTGAGCGGTTCCATGCGGGAAGAAGTGAACAACGGCACCACCATCTATTTCGACTTTAACCTGAAAAAAGCGGCATGACGGATAGTTTCATCAAAATATTGATTGTGGAGGATGAGATGATCATTGGCGCCAAGGTGTCCATGTTTCTCACGGAACTCGGTTATGAGGTGGCGGGCATCCTTCCCCGGGCCGAGGAAGCGCTGCTGCAAATAGAAGGGAACAAGCCCGATATCGTGTTGCTCGACATCCAGTTAAAAGGCGAAATGGACGGCATCGCTTTGGCTAAGATCTTGCAAATAGAGCACCAAATTCCGGTGATTTTCCTAACGGCAAATTCCGATGATGCCACGTTCAAGCGGGCAAAAGAGGCAAAACCGTACGCTTTTCTGGCCAAACCTTTCAAAAAGCTGGATTTACAGCGGGCGCTGGAGCTGACCATCAGCCTCCTGGCAAATCAACCCAATGCAGCACAAAAAGATGCCTCCAGTGAGGATGCCTCGTTTATTCTTTCAGACCGAATTTTTGTGCGCAACAAGGATAGAATGGTGAAAATCCTGTTTGAGGCCATTCTTTACATCGAAGCGGAGCGAAACTATTGCCGTATTTATACTGCAACCAAAGAATACCTGCTCACAATGCCCATGAAAAGTCTGGAGGATCAATTACCGCCGGCTTTGTTCCAGCGCATCCACCGTTCCCATATTGTAAATTTGACGCAGGTAGATGAAGTAGATGAAAACTCGGTTTTTATTGGCCAAAAATCCCTGCCCTTGAGCAAGTCGCTGCGGGAGGATTTTATGATGCGGATACGAACGGCGTAAACATAATACACTACTTCCTACTTGGTTATTTCTCCCGGTCTGTACTGCCGTTTAGCGCGGCGCTCCACGTCTTCCCGGTAGAAGGCCACCTCCTTAAACTGGACGTCCACGTACCGTTGAGCCTGGTCGAAGAAGTGGGGTGAGCGGGGATCGCCACTTTCGCCACCTGCCAGCAGGCTTTTGGCCTTCAATTTTGGGCCAAACTCCACCACCGCCACGAAGCTGTTGCCGGAGGTGCCATAAATGCGTTTAGAGCCATTGTGCTGTTGAGCACCGAAGGAAGCAAGCGCGCCCCATTTGCCAGAGGCGAGGCCACAGGGCAGGCTTGGCTTGTTATCATCAAAGGGCTGCTCGATGTCGCCAGTCAGGCGCTGAAACCGATTGATTTCACCCCATGGCACGTCCCAGCGGCCAAAGTCGGCGACGAGTTGCTGTACAGCCTGCTTGAAGATGGCTAGCCGCTCCGCTGGAGGCGAGCCAGTTCCAAAGTAATTGATAGTGGTCATGTCACCCGGGAATTCGCTATTCAATCTGTCGGGCACTTCCCCATGCCTTTGGTAGTGCGTGCCGTAATAATGTGCCAGTGTCATGGCTACAGACGCCTTGTCAACCCTGAAGTCCCATTTGCGGAGCATCTCCACCGCGGGGGCAAGCATTTTGTCGCTACTTTGGGGGCCCGCAGCATCGTATGCCGCCACTAACCCTGGGATCAGCTGCTCAAAACCCGGCAAAACCGGGTCGTATGCCGTTTCAATCAATTTGTCCAGGGTGAAATCACGGCGCTCTTTTAAAATCCGCACCGCATGAACTCCCCGAAAAGTCTCCTTTGGCAGGCGCATATACACCGGGTAATCCGTTGCCTTGGGGCTGTTTTCGCCGGCACAGGTGAAGGGCGTAGAGTTGCAGTTTTGCAGCCAGCCATTCACGGGATTTACGACCACGATACAATCGTCTACATCATGCAGGCCCTGCCAATCGGTGGCGGGATTGCTGCCATCCACGGGTTTCGAGAAGTCGAACGAAGTATCCCTTTTGGGGGCAAAATTGCCGTGATAATAGGCGATGTTCCCTTCTGCATCGGCGAATACGGTATTGTTCGAAGAATTTGTGCGCATGTCCATCATCTTGCGGAACTCGCTGTGGTTCTTCAATTTGGTGCGGGTGAATGACTGGGTGAGTGCCTTCACGGGTTCCCACATCATGGCGGTAGCTACCCACTGATCGTCCTTCAGGTGGGTGATGGGGCCGTGATGGGTTCGGTAAATGGGAAACTTGCGCTCTTTCATTTCTGAACCTTCCTGGTATTTCAGGGTCACTTGTTTTGCAATAACTGGACGTTTTTCTGAGCCGAATGTATAGAAATATTGGCCATTCTCTTCGGTAATAGTCTCCACAAATTCGTCCATCACATCCAGGTAGGAGGAGGTGTGCATCCAGCCTGTTTTCTCGTTAAAACCTTGATAAACAAAGAATTGTCCCCAGGTGACGGCGCCGTATGCATTCAGTCCTTCTTCGCTCACCACATGAATTTCGGGTCTGAAGTAAAACGAGGTGTGCGGATTGATGAGCAGCATCGCATGGCCACTGGCGGTCATTTTACCCGACAAGGCAAATCCGTTGGAGCCACGTGGTTCGTCGTCCCTTTGTGCCTGAATATCCCAATCGCTTAATTGTTCCGATTCAATCATTCCAAGCCCCTTACCATCACCCTTATTTTCAGTATTTATTACCTCATAAAAAGCCTTGATGCGATCAGTCGGAATATGCTCGATGTCGGCGCCAATACTTCCTTCGAAGAAGTACATCGGAAACCACGGTTCAAAGCGGGTCAACAAGGCAGGCTTCAGCTCCGGGTGCGTATGCAGGTAATAGTTGATGCCGTCGGCAAAAGCGACGCAGAGTTTTTGGAGCCATGCCGGAGCACTCTCGTAGTGCGCCCGGGCTTCGTCCTCGGTCATGAAGAGGCGGGCGCGCAAGTCGCTGTAAATCTCTTGTTCGCCCTTTACTTCGGCCAGCCTTCCGATGGCCCTCAGGTAGTTGAGTTCCACCCGCTGGAAGTCATCCTCGCACTGGGCATAAAGCATCCCGAACACGGCATCGGCATCTGTCTTGCCATAGATGTGTGGTATGCCGAAATCGTCACGGAAGATGGTGACTTGTGCGGCCTGGGCTTGCCAGCGGGCCGGGTCGGCGGGTTTGTTTGAGTTGGTGCAGGCGGTCATTGCCAGGCAAAGCCAAACTAGAAGAATTGCTTTTTGCATTACGGGATGCTTGTTTGATGGTGGATGAAGTGGAGCGGTAACCAATAAACAAATCGTTTTTATAATTTTCCTTGCTTATCCACATACTGCCAGGCGTCACTTTCCCATACGCTGTACTCGTCCTCTTGAACGGTTCGGCACTGGTTACTGACCTTGGCTTTGCCGTTTTCAAAAGGGAAGGCGCAGTCGAACTGAGGCTCGATGACGATGGCATAGGTCTTGGCATCGGCGTATCCAATTTTGCCGTTTTTTACCACCCGTATCAGTCCTTCTGACGCGTAATCGGGGCCGTTGTCGTACATAAATACCTCATAAACGACCGTTTTTTGGCCGTTCAAGATGACCCATTTGCCATCGCTGGTTTGTTCCATGGTCAGCGGTGTGGTGGTGGCAGTCGCGGCCGGGGGAGAGGGATTACTTGCCGCGTTCGACTCAGCGGATCTTTGTAAGCCATCCGGCTCCACCTCCACAATCAATTCCACCTCTAAGGCAATATTCCACGGCAAAGAAGACATGCCCACTGCCGAGCGGGCATGTTTGCCTTTTTCTCCAAAAACCTCGACCATTAAATCCGAAAAGCCATTCATTACAGTGGGTTGCTCGGTGAATGTATCCTCACATTGCACCATGCCCAATACTTTTACGATGCGTTTGACACGGCTCAAATCGCCCAGTTCATTTTTTAGCACCGCTATTTGCGTAATGGCCACTGAACGGGCTGCTTTTTGCCCTTCTTCCACGGTTAAATCTCTGCCAACTTTGCCTGTTATCGAATGGCCGTTCGCGTCGGATGGGCCTTTTCCTGACAGGAAAAGCAAATTGCCCGTCCTGACCACGTGGACATAACTGGCAATCGGCGCTTTGACCACCGGCAGTTCTATGTTCAGTGCTTTGAGTTTTTCTTCGGGTGTTTGCGCCAGGCATTGGAGGCACAACAGGAAAAGGAGGCCGGTAAAAGTTGATTTGATTGGATGCATGGTACTGCTTTGAATCGAGTATGTTGAATTACGAGGAGGTGCTGATGCGGGTGCGAGCCTTGCAGAAGCGCGATTGAATCTGGCCAAAGGTAATGAGGCGACTTCGGACAAGCGCTAAGGTTTTTGCCTAAAATGCCCCTGCCAAACCGAAGTCCGACAAGGGCATAAATAGCTATCAATGATTTTTTTTCTATTCCACGATTACCTTCTTCACAAAAACCTGCCCCTCAGCACGCGCTTGAAGGGCGTAAATCCCTTTAGGCAAACCGCTCAGGTCAATTTCTGTATTAGAGGCAGAAGCGCCTAGTTCAAGATTCCGGACGGTTTTGCCCGACAAGTCCATCACACGCACCGCTTCCAGGGTATTGCCTGCAGGCAGGCTGATCTGCAACCAGCCGGAAGTGGGATTGGGCGACACGCGGAGCAGGTTGTTGTCGGCCAGGTCGTTCACGCTGGTGGAGTTGCCGAAAAAGACGGAGGCAAAAATGCTGGAAGAGATACCCGGCTCACATTCAGGATATAGCAATAATTCCAAATTTGGATAAACCAGGGCGCTGTTCGTAGAGAGCCTTTTGACTTCGATGGTAATCGTTTGGCAGCCGTTGGCGGC
>CAZKBH010000043.1:0-18566 GCA_964550795.1 uncultured Saprospiraceae bacterium | reverse complement strand
TTGTGTAATCGCGCGGTACATTCAACTCAAAGCCGGAAGCAAATACCCGTGCGCCACCCGGATTAGAGTCGTCCTTGAGGCCCAGCAGGTAAGTACGCGGCTCGTCGGAAGTGTTGCAGATTTGGATTTGAAAAATAGCGGAAGAATCCAGACCCAGTGGAGCACCCAGAATGGTGATATGGTCGTTGGTCGTACCCACGTGCTTCAGCTTGGGTTGGTCGCGCTGGTAGCCGCCCTGATAGGGGCAGGAGGTTCTGGAAGAAGGCTCCAATCGGAAAATAGGTGTGCCGAACATTGGGTCGCGTACCACTTTCATGTCAAAAAGATCGCCGGAGGGGGGGGGGCCGACCGTATAATCATCATCAGCCAGGGTGTAACGCACCATTTTGGAATCTTCCTGGCTCTGGTTTTGGGTCTTGCCGTAGCGGTACGAGCCTTTGTATTCGTAGCCGCCCGATACGCCCGAACCGCCGAATTCTATCACAGAAGATATTCCGGTGGTAAAGTCAATATAGTGCTCTACCTCCAAGGAACTCGTCTCCAGCACCGTGATGCTCGATTCCTGGCTCTTGTTGACACCCGCACTCAAAGAAAGCGATTCGATGAGTTGGTTGTTCGGGTTGTTTTTGTTGGCATTGTTCATTGCCAGTACTTTTTCCCAGACATCGGCCTGATTTTGGGCTTCATTGCGGGCACGCACGCTGTTCGCCACATTGTCGGCAATGGCTTTTTGTTTGATGATGTCCGCCTGAACTTGCGCTTCTGTCCAGGCAAACTGGCGTGGCTGGCCGGTTGGTGAATAGATCAGAGCGGTATCGTTTATTGTCAGGCATGTATTAGGGTCTATCCCAACGAAGCTATAAACACCATAGTTCAAATCCGTCCCGTAACCAATGAATACATCGCCACCGCCATCAATCCCCTGCAGCGCGTTGGTGGAAAAGCCCTCACTAGCCGTCACGCAAGTCTGTTTGGAATCGGTAGTAATGGCCAAGGCTCCTGCCGTGATGCCGGCGCTGAAGGTGACGGAAAACTCAAAAGGGGCCGTAAAAATAAACCCTACCGCACCGGCTACGCCTATTTTTACATCCAGATTGGCGGAATTAGAACCATCTTCCGCATAAGTATTCACAAACTCGCGGCAAGTGGTTTTGGTCTCCTGAAATGCGCTGGAACTGCCGTCGCCGGGAGGAGCGTGCAGCACCAAGTATGGGATTTGCGGCTGAACGGTGGTGCCTAAAACGGGAACGGATGAATCAATTACACCTCGAACGACGAAGGGAATATTCAGATTGAAATTATATGCCTGTTGGCCTTTAACATTAAATTGAGCGGTTACAACATTGCCCAGACTCGCAAATTGGTTAAATGTTGTAGTAATATTAAAGGTAGCTGGCGCAAATCCAATCCAACTTGGCCAAAAGCCCGGGATGTTAGGGCCTGGTTGAGAGGTAGATGAAACAGCATAACTATATTGTATATCTTCAATATGCCTGTTAGAATTTGCCTTACGGCGAAAAGTGATAGTTATTTCCACCGGGACGCCGGCAGTAGCCAGAAAGCGCTTGTTTGGTTCAAAGTTCGTTGTATTTTGCTGGGCTACCCCCCATCCATAAGTAACATTGGCCGGGGAAGCGTATAGAACCGCACGTTCTGAACATGCTCCGCCCTGACCGGGTACCGTGACAACAATAGTGTCCCCCACGGCAGTAACATAAGTCCATTGTGCCTGCCCTTCGCCCAGGTTAAAAAAGAAACAGCCAAGCAGCGCCGCCAGCACGCCAGCATTTTTGTCAAAATTGAAAAAGATTCTCATTGTTAGCATTGTTTGTTTGTGTGAATGTTAGCAGTAATGGATTGCTTCCAGAACTGCGACAAAGGTGTGGGCAGGGTGGGGTGGAGGGCTACCACTCATCGGTCAAACGCTACCGTTGAGGTTGTATGGAGGAAATTTTCTTTACAGATTATGATGCACAAGGGGAGGGTAATGGGGTATAAACTATTGATAATGAAATGATTCGGTGTTGCATCATGGATGGGTACTCCGAAATCTTCAAAATTTTTACGGTTTCTTTTTTTGCCCACGCGAACCGCCAAGCTTGTCATCTTGGCGAGACCCGTCCGCATCAAGTGCGCGTACCCTGAGTGCTTGTAGTTGCCTTCCCGAGCCCCCCAGCTTGTCATCTTGACGAGACCCGTCCACTCTAAGTGCGCGTACCCCGAGTATTTGCTTTTTGGGATTTCTTGAAGTGCATGCACTCAACCTAAGCGCACTTAGAGCGGACGGGTCTCGTCAAGATGACAAGCTTGGGTTTTGTGCATTACTATAACGGAGTTTCAGCGCTTAACAAAGATTTCGAATTGCTCACCCGAGTCCCCCAGTTTGTCATCCCCGAGGAATCGGGGATGACAAACTGGGGGACTCGGGTGCCTTGCGTAAAGGGGATTTTCGAAAAAATCAAAAATCCAATCGCAAATCGCAAAATCGGATATCGGAAATTATCCTCCCCGCGCCTTCATCGGCCGCTCCCCGAATTCCTCGAAAAACGCATCGGAGAAATAATTGAGGGAGGTAAAGCCCACTTCATAGGCAATCTCGGAAACGGTGAGGGTAGTGCTGAGCAGCATTTGTTTGCCGTGATGCAAACGTATGGAACGAATGAACAGGCTGGGAGATTTGCCCGTCAAAGCCTTGATTTTGCGGAAAATCTGGCTGCGGCTCATGCCCAGGGCGCGTTCCAGTTGGGGCATTTCAAAATCTGCATCGGAAAGGTTTTGTTCCACGACGGCGCGAACCTTTTGCAAGAAACTATCCTCTGAGTCGGGTTCTGCAAGTTGGGGCGCTTCGGTGGAAAGCACGATTTGCTGGTATTTCAATTGCAACTTTCGCCGCGATTCAAGCAGGTTCTCCAGCGTCACCAGCAATTCTTCCTGATGAAAGGGTTTGGAAAGATAAGCGTCTGCGCCACGTCGCAATCCGGTCAGGCGGCTTTGCACATCGGCTTTGGCGGTGAGCAGGACGATGGGGATATGGCTCGTGCGTTCGTCGTTTTTCAAAGTTTCCACTACTTCGAAGCCGTCTTTGAACGGCATCATCACGTCGCTCACAATCAGATCGGGGACGGTTTCCAGGGCTTTTTCGATGCCGGCCTTACCGTTGTAGGCAAAATCGAGATTGTATTGATCTTTAAGACAAACATCCAGGTATTCAATCACATCAGGATTGTCTTCGATCAAAAGCACCGTTTGTGTAATGAGGGTCTGACTTGAAGTCAGACCCTCACTTTGCGGATCGTTATTGACCGAAGCGCTATTGACCGGGTGACTCCAAGTCACCCGGTCAATAGCACTTCGGTCAATAACTACCGATTTTTCCTCGAAAGCACTGTTGTTGGTCATCGGTAATTTCACCAGAAACGTACTCCCTACGCCCAACTTGCTTTCTACAGAAATCTCGCCCCCCATGGCTTTGACCAGTTCGCGGGTCAAAGAAAGCCCGATGCCTGTGCCGCCTGCCTTGGCGTGTTCCTGGTTTTTAGCCTGGAAAAACCGCTCGAACAGATGCGGCAATTCGTCTGCCGGAATGCCCGCACCGGTGTCGGTAACGCTGAGATGCAACCACGGGCCTTCGCGATTGGCTCGAAGCGCAACTTTGCCCCCTGAAGGCGTAAACTTGATGGCGTTGGACAAGAGGTTGTGGACAATTTGCAGCAGGCGCTCGGGGTCATAATCCATCACGATTTTCGCCTGGTCGCTTTCCACGCGAAGTATCAGGTTTTGGGCGTTGGCCAACGAGTGCAGGCTTTCGGCGATATACCGGATAAACGCTAAAACGTCGCCCTGTATGTAGTTTATTTTCAGCGCATTAGACTCTAATTTGGCCAAGTCGAGGATTTGATTGACCAGCCGCAGGAGGTTCTCGCCGCTGCGTTTGATCAGATTGAGTTTGTTGCGTTTGGGTTCGTCTTTTTCCTCTTTGGCCAATTGATCGCTCATGCCCAGCATCACCGTAAGTGGTGTTCTGAATTCGTGGGTGATATTGGTGAAAAAGCGGCTTTTGAAGTCGTCGAGTTCTTTCAAACGCAGTTTTTCCTGTTCGGAAAACCGCTGCCGGAGCAAGTATTGATAGTACCACCAAACGCCTGCAGCGGCCAGTAAAAAGTACAATCCATAAGCCAACCAGTTAGCCCACCAGGGTGGTCGAATGGTAAAACGAATCTCGGCGGGCTGCTCGCTCCAGAAGCCGTCGTTGTTGCTGCCCGTTACTTTGAAGGTATAGGTTCCGGGGGCGAGGTTGGCGAATTGGATACTGTTTTTATTTCCCAGCGATACCCAGTCTTTGTCCACCCCCACGAGTTGGTAGCGGTACTGATTTTGTGCTGGATTGGTGAATTCGAGCGCTGCAAACTCAAAATTGAGCAGGTTTTGATTATATGAAAGCGTAATGGACGATTTGCCTGAAATGTCGAGCGGCTGATTATTGACCTGCATGCCGACGATATGGGTTTGGGGCAGGTGTTCGTTGAAGCGCAGGCTGTCGGGATGGAACACGTTGATGCCGTTTATCCCTCCAAAAATAAGGTAGCCGTCTTTGGTCTTCAAGTAACTCGCACTGTTGAACTCGTTGTCTTGCAAGCCATCCACAATTGTGAAATTTTTGGTTGTTTCTGCCCGCACGTCAAAGTGGCAAAGCCCCTTGTTGGTGCTCATCCAAATGAAACCGGGCGATTGGCTTCCTTTCGGTCGGTCTTGTGCCAAAATCCCATACACCACGTTGTCTGGCATACCCTGCTCCTTGTCGTATTTTTTGAACTTGCCAGATTGCTTGTCGAAACGGTTCAGTCCACCGCCCTTGGTGCCCACCCAGAGGTAGCGGCTGGGTTCTAGGGGGTCGTCGCAAACCGAAAGCACATGGTTGATGGACAAGGAATTACGGTCGGCAGGGTCGTTCAGATACTGTTTGTAACGATACGTGGCTAGATTTGGCGTCGCTTTTATCAAGCCTTCGAAGCCGAAAATCCAGACTGTGCCTTCACTATCTTCGTACAAGAAATAGGAATTTTCTGATAGTCTCTTTTGGGGTTTTTCAAAGGGAAAATGCTGGCTGGTCCGCGTGGCGGGGTCGAATTGGTGCAGCCCTTTTTCGTTGACGCTGACCAACTTCCCGTTTCGGTCGCAAATCACCACAACGCCCTCAAATGGGAAAGCCGTTTTCACTTTTGTGGCGGCATCCATGTGGTAAATTTGATTTCCATCTTTGCGCATCCACCACATATTGCCAGCAGGGTCTAAGGCCAAACTTGTTGGTTTATCATTGGCGGCGAACAATGGCAAGTCGGTGTTTGGTACACTGTGGTCAAAGGATTTGGACAGGAATTTTTTGAAGGGAAAAGAACCGGTATAAAGCGCCCCATTGGGGTCTTCATATATCAAGCGATGCGCATTCCCTGGCAGCGCAGTCTTGAATTTCTGCCCTTTATCGTTGATTTTAACTACGCCATATCCGCTCGTGCCCACCCAAACAATGCCGCTTTTGTCCACCATAAAATCAGTGCACCCGTAGCCTCCGTTTTCCAGATGCAGCACGCCGGGGGGGATTTCCAGTTCCGGTACACCGTTGTTAAAGAACTTAGAAGTTTCCCATTTCTGGATGGTTTTATTGGTCCAGGTGTACGCCCAGAAGTGCTCGCTATCATCAAAAATAGGGTTGGCAAAGTAAATACTTGGCGAACTCCCTCTATTATAAAGGACTTTCCCTTCCAGCATCAGTGTCCAAATATTGCTGTTGTTTTGCCTTGCCTGCACCAAAATATGACCAGTCTTGTCTTCCGCCAAGTACTCGATGTTGTAGTCTGGGAGGAGCGGTTCGGGCAAGATTTGCTCCGAAGTCGGATCGAGCCGGAACAGCCCGTGATTCGTGCCAACCAGCAGTTCTTTTCCCTTCGTAAAATGGAGAAGCTTAACCTCCAACGGCTCGCCTGACCAGCCGCTCACGTTCGACAGGGGAATGGCTTTACAATCTGGTTCGATGACGGCGCTGCCCTGGTTTGCCGCCTTTGCCAGCAGGTCTTTTTGTGGGCTGATTTTCCAAATCCGGTCATTGTCTGGCAGCCAGATAGTACCATCGGGGGTCTCAGTTATGTTTTCCTTCCAACCGATAAGAAATTTTTTGTCTGCTTGTTTTACATGATAAAAGCGACCGCTTACCGGATCGAGCACGTCTATGCCATCCAGGAGTGTCACCCAAATCCAGCCCCGGCTGTCCTCAAAAATCTGTTGCACATCGCTGCTACCAATGGCGAAAGGATCGAACGGGTCAGGGGAAAACACCTTGAATCTGCTGCCGTCGTAGCGGTTCAGCCCGTCCTTGGTGGCAATCCAGATAAAGCCATCCCTGCTTTGCAGGAGGTCGAACACCATGCCCTGCGAGAGGCCATCAGCAGTGGTGAGCAGTTGATAGTTTGGATTGGTCTGGCTGTACAGCTTATAAGTGCACAGGAGCAGGAACAGTAGAATTGTATTTTTCAAACCAGAAGATAGCAAATCGGCTGCAATTTCAAGTCTTTTTCCGGGAATTTGGTTACATCGGTAGAAAAGGAAAACAAAGTACTTTCATCGGCGCCTGCGTGCCAGGGAAATTCCTCCTCTGAGCCAAAGCCTAAAACCTGGAAGCCATAATGCGCTACATTTGCGCTTCAAATTTTGCTTTCCCAGTCTTTTACACCGTCAGTATGTACATTAAATCCACTGAAAATCAATTAATTGCCAAAGTTACTTGAGTAATCACGGTTCGCTAACATTTGTGCAGATCCAATGGTGGCACCAGAACACACGCCTGCCTGCCTTTTTTTCGTTCATTCACGCCACGCTGACTAAACTCCAATAATACGTATGCGCTATCTTTTAACTGCAATGTTGGTTTTTTATACCTTAGTTGCCTGTGCTCAACCATTAGATTCCATTCCACCAGATGTCCAACACTTGTTGGATGCCTATCCTAATCACTTGAAAGGCTATGAAAGCAACTACATCCTCTGGAAAGACGGGTCTAAAATGCTGTACGACGACGGCAGGATTAAAACCGAAGACGAAGCCTTTGACTCAACTGACCTGGAAGATCAGATGACCGCCCTGCGCTACCCGTTCGGTCTTCCGGTGGATACGCCGGGCTATAATTGCGATCCCGGGACGCTGCGTTGTCAGGAGTTTTTTATGCAGATGTACGGAAAAACCGAGGCCGAGGCAAAAAGTCATCTCGTCCCCGTAATCTGGCCCGCGCCCAAACCTGGTCAGACCAAACGCATTTGGGTCACCTCCGTCAATGGGGTAAACGTGCATTTACAGGCAGTAGCCCAAGAACTGGTAGCTCGCCCGCATTTACGGCCTTACGTAACCGACATCGGGGGGACGTTTAACTGGCGGCCAATTCTTGGGACCCAACGCATGAGCCCGCATTCCTTCGGCATTGCCATTGACATCAACACGCGCCGCTCCGAGTATTGGAAATGGGATCACCGCGATGATTGGCAAATAGATTCTGTGGAGATTAACCTCCAATGGCGCAATTCCGTACCCCTGGAAATTGTGGAAATATTTGAACGGCATGGCTTCATCTGGGGCGGCAAGTGGTTTCATTATGATACCATGCACTTCGAATACCGGCCAGAGATGTTGCCGCCTCCAAAACGCCGGGCTGTTGTAAAGCCGGCCAGCAAGGCGACGATTAAGGAAAAAAAGAATTAGTTGCTTCTCACGATGAAATTTTTAAAAAACCTGTCGCGATATAATTATTGGGCAATATTTGGCCTGGGCACTTTGTTGCTCAATCTTTTGGCGCACCAATTTCCAGAATTCGTCGAAGCCTGGTACAGTCGCGGCCTTTTTCAGTGGATTCGTCAAGGTTTTGATTGGACTACCGGGCAATTGCCTTTTCCCTCTTTTTATTTGTTTTGGATCGGAGTAGTGGTCTTTTGGGTTCTGATGTTTCGGTGGAGGCCGAGGCAAGTGACCTGGAAACCAAAATTGAAATTTTGGCTCAACCGAGGGTTTGGTTTTGTTGGTCTGTTGGTCGGTTTGTTTTTCTGGCTCTGGGCGTTCAATTACGCCCGAATTCCTTTGGAAACTCAAATGGGACTCGATGTGCAACCCTTAGATTCCACCGCGCTCTGGCAGGAACTTCGCTCCGAAACCCGCGCTTTGGACTCCTTGCGCAGCTCGCTCGTAGGGAGCGATACTGTATCGGCCAAGGATTTTGGCTTCTGGCAGCAACTGCGTACTTCGCTTAGAGGAAGCGACACCAATGCATTGAATGACCAACGATTTTGGCCTGCTCAGGCAGAAGATACCATCCGCGAAGCAGTAGAAAAATGGCTGGCAAGCGAAAATTTCCCAGTGACCGGCCGGGTGCGCGGGCGATTTATTTATCCCGAAGGCACCCTGTTCAAATTTGGGGCCTCCGGCATTTACTGGCCTTTTATCGGCGAAGGAAATCTGGAGGCTGGCATGCACCCGCTTCGAAAATTGCCTTCCATGGCCCACGAAATGAGTCATGGATATGGGTTCACGGACGAGGGGGTGTGCAATTTCATCGCGTATGCCGCTTGCAGTCAGCATGCTAACACCTATATCGCCTATTGCGCCCGATTGGATTATTGGGAAACGGTAGCACAGGCTTGCCTTGAAAGTGATCCGGAGCGGTACTTGTCTCAATTTAAACCCTTCATTCCCAAGGGCATCGTGGCGGATGTACACGCCATTCGGGCACAACACCGCAAGTTCAAGGAATTGGCTCCTCAGGTTCGATATCAGGTCTATGATTCCTATTTAAAAGCGCAGGGCATTGCATCCGGGATGCTGAATTATGAGGAGGTGCTGATGTTGGTCAGGGCCTGGCGGAAACACCCCCGCTTCCACCTACGCCCAAGCTTCGGCGGCTAAACCCTAAACCCTAACCTCTAAACCCCTAACCCCTAAACCCTAAACCCTAAACCCCTAACCCCTAACCCCTACACCCTAACCAAAATACCTTCCACCACCTCCTTACTCGGGGCAAGCAGTTCAATGAGTTCACCCGTTTCCTCGTCTATATAACGCGCTGTTTCGCCCTCAATTTCTTTGAGCTTTTCCTCGTGCAGTTTAATTCGCTGTTTGGAGTATTCAAAATCATCGTGTAATCTGCGCCAGGTTGGGTCCTGGTCGAATTTGAAAACAGTGCGTTGCGTATTCGTCACTTGTGCATCTGCATAATTGAACGACTTCATTCCCGTTTCCTGCGCTTTCACGATTGCAGCTGCTTTTATATGATCCATTACGCTGGAGAAATAAACCTCATAACGTTTCATCTCGACGTACACTTTTAACAGGTCATATTGCTCGCTCGAAATCACCGCTTGTGCATCAATTGCTGCAAGGGAGAGCAGATTCTCCTTGTTGAGGCCCCGTTCCAGGGCGCCAAGTGGCTTGATAAGTCCCATAATATGTTGATTGATTCGATTAAGCTGATTGATTCGATTGATTCGATTGACAAACAAAGCCTTCAATGACCACTTTTGTCAAAACCAATTTGCGTTGATTAGAGGAATGTCTGTAAAGAAATTATTGCCTCGAGCGGGAGCAATTATACAGCGAAAAGCCAAAATAACTACTTTTATGCCTTGATAAACAAAGGGGGCTATGCCATCGCTCCAGCCATACCACTCAATATGACAGAAGAACAGCCCTATTCCTTCCAATTTTTAGAGACGGCCACCGAGGTGCTCAGAGCCGTGGCGCATCCCCATCGCCTGCTGATCATCGAGATGTTGCAGCAACAAAAGACGATGAATGTGACCGAGATTTACGAGCGTTTGGGCATCGAACAAGCCGTGGCGAGCCATCATTTGCGCATTCTTAAAGACAAGGGCGTGGTGCAGGTGCGCCGGGATGGGAAAAACAGCAACTATTCGCTTACCTCCGAGGAGTATTGCAAGATTTTGGACGTGCTGGAAAAAGTGGTCTAAAAACGATCGTATTCAGGAAAATTTGACAGGTCCGCCACACTTAGTTGGCGAATTCCAATTTTTGCAAAATAAAAATGCGGATCAAAACCCGGAATTTGGTTTTGATCCGCATTTTTATTTCCGGCGGCTACGCGTTGTTTTTTCGCAAAATTTAATTTCAAAAACAGGTAATATTTAGGCGTATTTCCAATTTTAAGTAATGATTGGCGGCTTTTAAGCCAGTTCAAAAAACTTTATTTCAATTTTAGGAAAGTTTTTTCACAGATTCAAAACTAGATATACAGATACATATATACATTTGTCCGTCCCAAGGAAATGAACACGTTTGTACTTCAAAATTTAAACATCTACTGACTTTTATGACCAATTCTTCTACAGTAAGCGAGGCCGTAGAGCCAAAAAAGCTGATGAAGGTGATCACGGCTTCGTCGGTCGGAACCCTTATCGAGTGGTACGACTTTTACATCTACGGGGCCATGGCAGTTATCATCGCCAAACAATTTTTCCCCCAGGACAACCCGACGGCGGCATTTTTGGCCGCACTCGCCACTTTTGCGGCGGGTTTTGTGGTCCGGCCATTTGGCGCACTGGTATTTGGGCGCATCGGCGATATCATCGGACGGAAATACACTTTCCTGCTGACCCTATTGCTTATGGGTGGCTCCACCTTTGCCATCGGTTTGGTGCCCGGCTATAATTCCATCGGTATGTGGGCCCCGTTTTTGATCCTGATGCTACGTTTTGTACAAGGTTTGGCACTGGGAGGCGAGTATGGAGGCGCCGCCACGTATGTAGCCGAGCACGCGCCTAAGGGTAGGAGAGGGTACTTCACCGCTTATATTCAGACCACCGCAACCCTCGGTTTTTTCCTTTCGCTGGGGGTAATCCTGCTCACCCGGAAAGCCCTGGGCGTAGAAGCCTTCAATGATTGGGGCTGGCGCGTTCCGTTTATTGTATCGGTGTTCTTAATTGCCGTTTCGGTGTACATCCGGCTTAAAATGGACGAGTCGCCCCTGTTTGCCAAAATCAAGAAGGAGGGTAAAACGTCCAAAAATCCGCTTAAAGAATCCTTTGGCAACAAAACCAACTTAAAAATGGTGCTTCTGGCCTTGTTCGCGGCGGTTATGGGGCAAGGTGTGGTATGGTACACGGGTCAGTTTTACGCGCAGACCTTTATTGAACGAACGCTCTCGGTGGAGTTTGAGCAGGTGCGGTATTTGCTTTGTTTCGCTATTTTATTGGCGACTCCTTTCTTCCTGGTGTTCGGCGCCTGGTCCGACAAAATTGGCCGAAAAACCATCATGTTGGGCGGGATGTTCCTGGCTATTGTGACGTATTTCCCCATCTACAAAATGATGTATGGCATTGCCGATCCACTGACAAAAACGGAAATACCGGCCCGCAGCAGTGTTTCTACCCAGATTTCCCTCAGTGATGCAGGCGATTCCACGTTTACAACGACCACCGTAAAGGCATTCACCGATGGCGCTTCGATGAAGATTGTGAAGAAAGAAGTGAAATTGGCCGACCCATCCAAACCAGCGCCCAAGGCCGAAACGGTTAAAACGTACTGGCTTTCGTCCACCGGATTTTGGTTTATGATGCTCCTCGTTTTTGTGCAGGTGTTGTATGTCACCATGGTTTACGGCCCTATTGCGGCCTTCCTCGTGGAGTTATTCCCAACCCGCATTCGATACACGTCCATGTCCTTGCCTTATCATATTGGGAATGGTATTTTTGGTGGCCTGACACCGTTTATCGCAACCAGATTATTTGATGCCAGTAAAACCACCGAAAATCCCGGCGGCGACCCCTACGTAGGACTCTGGTATCCAATCCTGATTGCAGGGGTATGTTTCATCATCGGCCTGATTTACCTGCCCGGCAAAAACGATGAAGATGTATCCGACTAAACCCCTAAACCCCCTCAACCCCTCAACGTTCTCAACCTCTCAACGTTCTCAACCCCCTCAACCCCTCTCAACCACTCAACTATCTCCACATCATGAACTCACTCAAACGTCTCGCTGGCTTCATCTGGATTGCACTTGGCGCCATAGTTATATACCTGCTTTTTTCACAAGCAGGCATTGAAATTACAGAAGCAAACGCTGGTAAACGGCCCTTGCTCGACACCCAAATGTTTTGGTACATCATTATTCCAATCTTCCTGCCCATCATTGTAGGGCTGCTGCTCTTTGGCTGGTATGCCTGGAAAGGGGAATATGATGTAATCGCACGCGATTCAGAACATTTGACATAGTAATCTTCCAATTTCCTGAAGTCTCTGGCTCCATGTGCTAAAACATGGACTAGCCATCCATACTACTGGACATTTTCCGAAATCGAGACCTATAAGGTTTCCAAAAACCTTATAGGTCTGTTGGTAAAACAAAAATGGCCAGTAGTGTGCTAGCCACCCTTATGTCCCTTAGTACCGATGATTCAATAACCTCAGCTCCAAATTTCGCGGTTATTTTTCATCGGTACTTAATAAGGACATAAGCCATACGACGGGCTATTTTCCCAAATCGAGACCTATAAGGTTTCCAAAAACCTTATAGGTCTGGTAAAACAAAATGTCCAGTAGTATGGACTTAAAATCCGTTTATTTTTTCACAATCAATTCATTATCAAGGATATGCAATCCAGACTTTACCTTCTGCTATTCCTAAATCTGGTCATTCATCTAAAGGCTTTTGCGCAGCCAAACATAAATACGCCGCCGCCCAAGCCTATAGATCACAGTTACAAACCGCTTACCCTCAAATTGAATGATGATGGCAGCAAATACGTTCGCTTTATCATGTGGCATCAGTTCTGGGCCACGGCTACGCAAAACAACCCGGATACCCGCGATGTGCAAGGTCAATTGATTGACGGTTCCACCAATGCGGACAAGGCTTGGAGCACCGATTTGGCGCTGCGTCGTTCCCGCTTTTTGGCGTACGCCCAAATCTCGCCTCGTGCCATGATCTTAACCCATTGGGGCATTAACAATCAAAGTTTTATCGGAGGAGCAACAGCGCCCAATGGCCCAAATTCCGCTGCGACTGCCAATAACAACGGCAAAAAACCGCAACTCTTTATCCACGATGCATGGACAGAATTCGAGGTAAAAAAAGACAAACTTTACCTCGGTGCCGGACTGATTTATTGGAATGGAATAAGCCGTCTGACCAGTCACTCGACCTTGAATTTTATGACGCTAGATGCGCCGATATTCAACTGGCCGACCATTGAAACAACCGATCAGTTCGCCCGGCAATTGGGTATGTACGCCAAGGGTCAGTTGGGCCGTTTGGATTATCGTTTGGCCTTGAACAAACCATTTGCCAATGGCCTAACCCCACTGGCCGTTAAAAAAGATGGAATAGCCGTCCATGTATTGAATGAAAACTGGGCCACCACCGGCTATGTAAACTGGATGTTCTGGGACAAAGAAAGCAACAAACTGCCCTTTTTCGTCGGCTCCTATTTAGGTGGAAAAAAGGTCCTGAATCTCGGCGCAGGATTTTATCACCATCCGGGTGCATCGCTGTACAAAACCAGTGAAGCGCGGGATTCTATTTTTCAGGCAAACACGGCCCTTGGGGTAGATTTTTTCTTGGATATGCCCCTAAACGCAGCCAAAGGCACGGCACTCAGCATTTTGGCGACCTTCTACAACTATGATTTTGGTACCAATTATATCCGCAATCTGGGCATTTTAAACCTGCACGGTTCCGGGGCAACCATCAATAGCTGGGCCGGCGGCGGAAATAGCCAGCCAACCATTGGCACAGGGAACATTTTTTACCTGCAAGCGGGCTACCAATTGCCAAAACTCAAAAACGGTACCGCGTTTATGCCCTATGTAACGCTCACCAACAAAAACTTCGAAGCTTTGGCCGATCCCTCCACCCAATACGGATTGGGACTGAACTATTTCATTACGGGTCATCATGCCAAAATTACGCTGGAGTACCAGACCCGCCCGATTTATCAGGCCAATGCCCAAAACAACAATGCTATTGAACGTACGGGCTATCGCGGCGAGTTGATTCTGCAAACACATATATTCCTGTAGATTTCCGATATCATGTCCGACGAACGCAGTAGCAAGTTACTGATCACCTTTGCTGTCTTTCTTGCCTTGTTCAATTATCCTTTATTGAACATCGTGGATCAGCGCAAAATGTATTTCGGTTTTCCGGCACTCTATTTCTATTTCTTTGTAGTTTGGGCAACGATGATCCTCGTAGTGGCACTGATCGTTCGACAAAAAAGCAAACGAATCTAGCGGTGGTATGGCCTTCAGGCCGTCGGGAAGCGCGCCATTTATGGCGCAGAAGCATACATAATGGGGTTTAAACGCCCCTTATCCCGACGGCCTTAAGCCAATGTCGTCAACTTAGCGGCCAAAGACCCTGAAAGGGTCAAATGTGAATAGGGCGTTGTGTCAAAAGTCGGAGCAGGACACACGTTGCCCTCCAGCGAAAAATTTAATTTCTTGCAATGTTAACTTCCCGAAAGTTTTAAACTTTCGGGAAGTTAAATTTTGCGAACAACAGAACAAAATTTTGCGCAAAAATCTAACATTTACATCTTTCGACTTTTGACAAACCCCGAATGGGAAATGCGGTGCGAGCAACCCCGAATGGGGTTGAACATGAACACGTTACGCACTAATTCAACCCCATTCGGGGTTGTTACACCTCGTCTTTTCTACCCCGGATTGCCTGTCTGCCGACAGGCAGGCATCCGGGGCTATTCACATTCAACCACTTCGTGGTTTTTTAATCGCTAAGTTGAGGCACTAAACTCGAAGTCACCCAGTGAATTCCAGCCGAGCCAGCCCCTGCAGATTATAAGCCTAAAGATTTTAAAATGCCAAAAAAATAGAAACCTTGTGCGGCCTTTGTGCGTGCTCAGAAAGTATGGCCCCCTCGCATATTCAAATTCAAGTATGCCACACATTCAGAACCCGCACCAGCATTTGCAACCAACCAATCTTTTCGCATGGGACTCGGTGTAATCATCGGCTGTTCGCTGGTCTATATTTCCATCTTGTTTTTAATTGCCTGGCGTGTGGACAAACGCGCTTCCGAAGGCAAGCCGAGTATCGTCAACAGCCCCTACGTCTATGCCCTTTCTTTAGCCGTTTATTGTACCGCCTGGACGTTTTTTGGCTCGGTTGGTCGCGCTACGACCGATGGACTGAGCTTTTTGGGCGTATATCTCGGTCCCACGCTGTTGGCGCCCTTGTGGTACATCTTACTGCGCAAAATCATCCTGATTTCCAAGAATCAACGCATTACCAGTATTGCCGATTTTATCTCCGCCAGGTATGGTAAAAGCACCAATATCGGGGTTTTAGTGACCGTAATTGCAGTGTTGGGCATCGTTCCCTACATTTCGATTCAACTGAAAGCGGTCACGTTTGGCATCAATACACTCGTCTATTTTGGAGAATCGGCACCGCTGCCCAAGGCGCATTTTTGGTTGGAAGCAGGCTTTTGGGTCACCCTGGCCATGGCCTTGTTTACAGTGGTTTTTGGCACCCGAAAACTGGATCCCAACGAGCGCCACGAAGGCCTGGTCGCCGCCATTGCCTTTGAAAGTATCGTGAAACTCATTGCCTTCATCGCCGTCGGGGCTTTTGTCACGTTTGGGCTGTATGGAGGTTTTAGCGACTTGTTTTCCAAAGCTTCGCAGCACGAGGACACGGCCCGGATGTTTACGTTTTCAGGCTCCGGGGTCAGCGCGTTTTCCTGGAATATGTTGATGCTGCTGTCCCTTTTTGCCATCATTTTATTGCCCCGGCAATTTCATATTTCCGTGGTTGAAAACACCAACCCGCGTCATATTGCAAAGGCCATGTGGGTATTCCCGCTGTACCTGCTGCTGATCAATATTTTTGTTTTTCCGGTAGCATTGGCGGGCAAAATGGCCTTCGGGACCTCCGTACTTCCCGATACGTATGTCCTGAGTTTACCCCTTTCGCAAGGCGCGACTTGGCTCGCACTTTTTGCATTTATTGGCGGATTTTCGGCAGCTACAAGTATGGTCGTGGTGGAAGCAACGGCCTTGAGTATCATGTTCAGCAACCACGTGGTGGTGCCCCTTTTGATCAAAACGCGCTTATTAGGTCAAGGGAAAGACCTGGTGGATGGCGCCTCCAGATTGCTCGATATTCGCCGGATTTGTATCATTTTGATGCTGTTTTTGGCTTATTTATACCAAAGATCGGTGGGGAATACGTATGATCTGGTCTCTGTTGGCCTGATATCGTTCACGGCGGTTGCGCAATTGGCACCCTCGCTCATTGGTGGGCTGTATTGGAAAAGAGGGACCCGACAAGGCGCCATCGCCGGACTTAGCGTCGGTTTTTTGATCTGGGCGTATTGTCTGCCGATTCCGAGCATGGCCCAGGCTGGTATCATTTCCAGATCATTCATAGATCAAGGCTTGTTTGGCCTTCCGTTTCTAAAACCTTATGCTTTGTTTGGGATGACTGGCCTGGATCCGATCACCCATGCGGCGTTTTGGAGTTTGATTTTTAATGCCTGGTTGTATGCGATTGTTTCGGTGAACACACGCCCCAGCATGCTGACCCTGACCCAGGCCGATCTTTTTGTAAACATCAACAAATACATCGGTGGACAGGATTCGGATGTATTAAAACGCGAAGCAAAAATCAGCGATCTAAAGGTTATGCTCAATCGCTTTATGGGCGAACAACGGACCAATGCCATCCTTCATGAATATGAATTGGTCAATCGCGTTTCGCTTGGAAATCAGAAACTTGCGCAGGCAGATTTGGTCAATTTTGTAGAAACGCATTTGGCCGGGGCCATCGGTGCCGCCTCTGCCCGTCTGGTACTCGACAGCGTGGTGAAAGAGGAGGCCATCACGATGGAAGAAGTGATGCGTGTGCTGGAACAAACCCGGGAAGCCGTGGAGCACGGGCGTTTGATGGAGGCTAAAAATGCAGAATTGAAAACACTTACGCTTCAATTGACCACCGCAAACGAACAATTGAAAAACCTCGACCGCCTAAAAGCAGATTTCATTACCACGGTCACGCACGAACTGCGGACACCTGTGACGAGCATAAAATCGCTCTCGAAGATCATTCTGGATCATTCGGATGAATTAAACGAGCAGCAAAAGCAAGATTACCTCCAAATCCTGGTGACCGAAAGTGATCGAATCAGCCGATTGATCAATCAGGTGCTCGACATCGAGAAGATTCAATCGGATGAAGCACCCCTGCGCATGGAGCCGCTGAGTTTGAGCGAATTGCTGCAAAAAACCACGGCGAGTATGGCTCAAATGTTTGCAGAGCGGGGTGTCAAAGTAACCACTGCCGGGACCGAATCCGCCTTGATGGTTCTGGCCGACCGCGACCGATTGATTCAAGTCATCGTAAACTTGTTGTCCAATGCGCTAAAATTCTGCGACCCGGAAACCGGATTGGTCGAGCTGCAATGGGCGCAAAAAGGAACCTGGGCGGTGTTTTCCATTCGCGACAATGGTTCGGGCATTCCGCCAGCCATGCAGCAAATGATTTTTGAAAAATTCACCCAATTGCACAGCCAGTCGAAGGGCAAACCGCAGGGCACCGGACTGGGATTGTTCATAACCAAAAGCATCGTAGAGAAACACGGCGGCACGATCAGCGTGGAAAGTGCTTTGGGCAAAGGGGCTACTTTTGAAGTCAAAATTCCAATGGCTTAAGCCTTTTTCTCAAAAAAAACGGGCATTGATTTTTTAAATAGGAGCGTGTTCCTACTTTTATACCGAGTTTAAAAATTAAAATAATTTGCTTTGAATCAGTCCGCAGAAGCTGCAAAAATTCTCATCGTGGATGATGAGCCAAACATCGTTCTGGCCATTGAATTTTTACTACAACGGCAAGGCTACCGTACCGAAAAAGCCTACGATGGTCTCCAGGCACTGGAAATGGTCGCTGATTTTCACCCCGATATTGTCATTTTGGACGTGATGATGCCTGGCCTGAATGGTTTTGAAGTTGGACAAAAAATCCGCCAGATGCCACGGCTGGAAAACACCAAGATCATTTTTTTAACGGCCAAAGGCACCCAACGCGACAAACAAATGGGGTACGAAAACGGCGCAGAAGCCTACATGATCAAACCCTTCGACAACGAAGAACTGGTCACAACCGTCCATGAAATGATGGCGTATGGATAGCGGGATTGTTTACCCGCCATAGCTTCAGCGAAGGCGTTTACCCGCCATAGCTTCAGCGAAGGCGGGAGATTGATTCGATTACCAACAAAAAAAAGGTTAGAGGTTTGGATACGGCATTTTATATTTGCCCGCGATAAATCAACGTGTAACCATCATGCCTGCCAACCCAAATGCTCAAAAGATGTGTGCCTCTGACAGTTTCATGCATGCGTGCGAGTGGTTAGAGGGTGTTTTGTAGATTGGCGGCATACCCGCAACGGACGACTAAGTGGATTTTTGATTTTTTTCTTAGTCGTCCGTTGCGGGTAAGACGTAGTTGAACAAAACCGCTGCGCGGTAGCCCCCGTCTCCGCGTTTGGGATCTCAATT
>CAZKBH010000042.1:22368-43846 GCA_964550795.1 uncultured Saprospiraceae bacterium | reverse complement strand
TGCCCGGCCAGCCGTCCCAGTGCCAGGTGAAAGGTGCTGCCCCGGTGGATGGGGTGGCAGACAACCAGCCTGTTTCTCCGTGGCAGGGGATGATCTGCCCACCGATGGTAAGCGTGATTTGTCCCATCAAGGCGATAGCGGCCGTGGCGGAATCCTGACAGCCATTGGCATCCACGATAGTCAGGGCATAAAAACCGGGCTGCTGCTGCGTGAGCAGGGGTGTATCTGCCGCCGCAGGCGACCAGAGGTATTCAAAAGGAGCCGTGCCGCCTTGTACCGAGGCGGAGAGGGTGCCACCCGCGACTGTTCCGCAGGCGATGTCCTGTGCGGCAAGTGCCAGAGCAGGTGAGGGAGCTGTTTCCACCACAAATTGATTGGTGATCTGCTGACCGCTGCCGTCTGTGAGGGTCAAAACATACAGTCCAGGAGCCAGGCTATCCAGCTCCGGGCCGCTGCCGACATTTGGCGACCACTGATAGACCAACGGGGTACAGCCATTTTCCGGCTGGAGGCTGATGCTGCCGTTGGACGCGCCCAGACAGGCTGGCTGGACCTGCGGTGTGCCGCTCAAGGCAAAAGCCGGGGACTCGTACGCGCCGATGTCCACGGTGCCACCCTGGATGCGAGGATTCCCAGCGAGGTCTGTGAGGATGCCCGCTGCGGCCAGGTTGGAGCCTGAATTGATGAGGGGGGAGCAGGGGAGTAGGCTAAAATCACCGTTAGCAGTGTCTCGGAAGAGGGGATCCAGGCCGGACAGATTACCCGGACCACAGATGACCTCGGGAAATTGATCATTACAATCAAAAAAACCAAAGCTGTTGTTTGATAAAAAGTTTGCGAGAATAGACCACTTAGTCAAGCTATCGGTAATAATCGTATTTGACATTAAAAATGTATCACTTTCAGGACGGATAAATCCTTCATAGATATTACCAGGACGGCGTTCGTACAAAAAAGTAGAATTAAGAATATCAAACCGCTTTGTATTAATTGCAATAAACAACCCACTTGAATTCGTTGTTTTGTTGTCCCTGAAAAGGCAGTTTGAAATACTTCCAGTAGGCACGACATAATTCCCGATCACTGTACATTCATTGGAACTAAAAACAGAATAGTTCAGGTTGCTGGTTTTTAAGTCCCCTTGTTGAAATAGATTTCCCGCAAAATTCTGTTCAAAAATCAGGTATTCCATTAATAAATCTGCAAATGCCCAAGACCATAAAACTATTTTTTCGCTTACGATATTATCTTCAAATATGGTACCGCTCAAGGTCAAGGTTGACGGCAGATTGCTGATCTGATCGGTACTGATCAGGGACTCAATGGTTTGCCCTTGCACTGACTTGTGTCTCACAAAACGGCATCCGCTTATGGCCAATTCGCCGTCAAAGAAGTTGCCATTGGCGAAGATTCTTATAGCCGCTGCATCCTGCGCATAGTTGGCCTCAAACACACATTGCTGAATGTTTAAACCGCTGATTCCCGTTTTACCCGTCAGCAAGTACATTCCCCCGCCGCTAATTTCTGCATGGTTTTTTTCAAAGACACAAGTTTCTACAGAAACCTTGTTTGGACCTTGTGTGTCGCTGTAAAACAAACCACCACCACGCAGGGCTGCAAAATTGTGTTTGAAGCTACAGGCCTCCAACTCGTGGCCGCGCTCTTTCCAGCTACCACCAAAACGGGCCAGACCGCCACCGCTGCCCGCCGTGTAATTTTCTTCAAAGCGGCAGTTTACAAATCTGGGCGCCACCCCCGCATTGGATGCACCATTGGTCATTACCGCTCCGCCAAAGGCAAGGGCGCTGTTACGCCAGAACTTGCAGTTCAGGATATTGGGAAGAGCATCCCAGTTGCCCGCCTCTATGTAGAGTCCGCCGCCACATATTACTCGGTCGCGCGCGCTGCCCGCAGCAGGCTCATCGTCTGCCCGACCAAAACACAGGGTAAATCCGTCCAGTACGGTGTTGGAATCCGACTGCCATAAATAGACTACGTTAAGGCTGTTGTCGGTGCTGTCGCCTGCTACCCCGATATCGCCACTCAGCATCACCACATTTGCCATCCAGTCACGTTGGTCAATCGTGCTTTCGAAGCCGGCAAAGCCGCCATAAAGCCGAACCCCGCTTTTTGGTTCAAAGGAAATGTGTCGGTCGGTTGTCTGGGTAGGATAATAGACCCCTTCGGCTACCCAAACTTCATCGCCTGCATCCGCCAATTGAAGGGCAGCTTGTAAATCGTTGAACGCGTCGGCCCAGGAGGTGCCGTCGTTCGCGCCTGTGGCGGCGTGATGGACGTATAGACGGTCTTGTGCAAGAACCGATGCAGCCCCAAAAAGGACCAGAATAATACCAAGTAGTATGTTTTTCATACGAGCGGTTTGGAAAAGTGAATGTATTGGGATCGGTGGTATGGCCTTCAGGCCGTCGGGAGAAGGGGCGTTTACGCCCCATTTGAATGTTTTCTGCACCATAAATGGCGCACTTCCCGACGGCCTGAAAGCCGTACTACCGATAAGCAGACCCTCGGTGCCTTACTGCTTAATCAACTGCCCTTGTGCTTCAAGGCTTGGGGTATATACTTTCCAGATATATACGCCAGCAGGAAGTGAGGCTACTTCAGGCAGGGGGATGTCTTGTTTGCCTTCGTGGAGTTCGTATTCGCGCATCAACAGGCTTTGCCCGAATGCGTCGAAAAGGGTCACCCGGCCTTTGTCCGCTTTTGTAGCCTGCACGGTCAGCGTAACACCGCCCGAAGTGGGGTTGGGTACTACGGAGGCCGTCAGACCAATACTTGAAGAGGCAGGTGCATCGCGCTTAACCGCAGGCGTTTGTACTACAAGATACTCGGCACCGCCTGGCTTCCAGGCTGCACATTCCAGCAACTGATGGTCTAACCACAAGGGCAAGGCTCCGTTTGGCGAGTCGTCCAGCACTTTAAAGGAGAGGTTAAATAAAACATTGCCGGGCTGGATGATTGCTGCATCATCCGTCATGGGCAGCCAAAGGGTTCGTATTTCTCCGGCATCTGCCTGAAGCAGGTTAAAATTGCCAGGTAAATAACTTTCGATATCTCCGATAGATGGACCGATCAGTTGCAATTTGTTTGGATCAAAACGCAGCCCCAGTTGAATGGCCTCCAGCGTTTCGACACCGGAATAGCGAATCGGAACGGTCAGTATTTCTCCGGATTGGACCCGAAAATTTGGCCAACTCAAACCGACCACCGGGCGCTCCGCCGGGCGATTCCCCACCGCAGTGTTGTTGACATCCCCAACTTTAACTGCCACAAAATCATGCCCCGAAGACGGAAATGAGATGCAGTTGATGCCTTCCGGGAAAGCAGTCTGAAAAGGATTCGTCGCATTGGGAAACATAAAGGCCTTGTCCACAAATCGCCAGGAGGTATTATTGGGCAGTTCGTCATAGATGCCCAGAATCAGTTTTCGTAGTTCTACGATGTCAAAGGTGGTGATGGAGCCGCTTTTGTTCGCGTCGGCGGCAATCATCTTGTAGGGGGAGTTAAAAGGCTCCGTGCCGAGGATGTGTCTGGAAATGAGCACCAAATCAAAGGTGGTAACGCCATTGAGGGGGTTGTCGTTTTTTTCAGGTATCACCTTTACCTTATTACAGGTGCCGCAGTCCGAGCAGGAAAACTGATAAACGCCAAGGTCATCCGTTAGATCAAATTTTGAACAGGCGGAGGAACAGGAAACATCGGGACAATCCTGCATACCAGAAAGCGCAGTCGAATTTGCTCCACTCAAGTTTGCCTTAACCTCTTCTACTGCCTCGAGCTCTTCGGTAAGTATCGTTCCGGTTAACATGGTTGCTGGATCACCACAAAGCGGAAAGCCAGAGGGTGGGTCAATGACGGGGATGCAAGCCGTATAGTTGCTCCCCACGTAGGTTATTCTTAATTTAGTGATCTTGACATTTTCAATACATGCGTTGTTCGGTGTATTGAACAGTATTTCCATTTCGTTAATATCGTTCAAGGTAAATGTTGGAGCATTTGCATCATCCATTTCAAAACAATATCTGAAAATCTTACCCCCGGCAATTTGCCAGCAAACTTTGGGCCCTGATTGAGGTGTATAACAACCAAAGGTAGCACAGTTTATACTTGAACTCGGCCAAGTGGTGTAATTAACGCCCGTAATCGAAACGCCCGGGTCTGTCGATATGAATTCTAATTCAAATTCAACCTTGCTCAACCTGAATTCGGCAGTAGGGGTAGTAGTACGAAGGCCAACTTTGACTTTTGAGGTGTTACAATCAATCCCTACGCCTTCAACTTTAAAGCGAATCGTTGGATCGGTGCAGAAAGTATCTTCGTTATTGGAAGCCGTACTGTGTGCAGTTGAAGCACGTAAAGATGTGCAATCACTCGGAGTTTTTATACGGGATCTTGAAGGGTGTGCACCGGAATCTAGAAATGATAGGTCCATTGCCCAGCTCAGGTTATCCAAGGCTGGTTCAGTATATATGACTGTTCCTATAGTTATCGTGGCTCCAGGGTTTAGGGTTATACCCGCATTCGGAACACGATAGTGTAGGTTTTTCGTGACGGGCCCCGATCCGCCTCCACTTACTGACTCTCTTGGATTCAATATGGTGTATTCAAACGGCTGGTCAATATTTAAGGTCACAGCGCGAAGCATAAACTCCAGGTAGGATATATTAGCTGCTACTCCTCCCAAGTTTGTCAACTGAATTGGAATACTTTTTTTATTGATCCCAGCACTCGTTGGAGTGCCGAATTGCGCTAGTATATTTTCATTGAATGTGCCAGTGTAATGGGTAGGATTTAAAACTTGAATGTTACTCCAGCCATTATTGGGACCAGTATTAACAAATTCTATGGTGCATTCAGACCCCGCTGCACTTGGCAAATATCTCTTCAGATCATAATCAATACCGATGTTTTCACCGGGGTAGGCATTTACTACAAAAGTGAACAACTCAGCATAAGCACACCGGATAAGAGGCGGGCCAGCTTGACCACAACCGTCAACATCTGGTACAGGCGCATAGCTAAAAGTAATCACATTGCCCGTATTATTGGGTAAAACTGTTCCACAATCAGTACTGCCTGGCGCAAGATTAGCAAAACTAATTTCTACATTTTGTTCTGTAGGATTAAAAATAACCCTATTTCCATCATTAGAGTTGTAATCCCATTTAGCCCCTACACCAGTCTGGAAACAATTTTTAGTTGTGTTAACATCTATGTGCGAAAACTGCGGATTACTATTGTTCCTTAGGCTAACTGTAGCATCAAGCATGTCATATTCTAGCTCAAATGGAAGTAGTGGGTCATTTGCGGCTACCGTTTTTGAATGCCTTAAATACACAGTGTAAGCAATTTGAGTGAAATTGTCATAGCCACCGCAATTAGTAGATCCTCCAGAGCAATCTTGAGAGACATTTCCATGCCTGACTACCTCAATTTTGAAATTAGAACATTGAGCTTCCACGCATTGGAGGTCTTGGCTAAAGGCTTCTTCTGTCGAAAAAGCAATGACCAACAAGAACAGAAGCATCAATGCCCCCCCCCGTCTTTTAAAAAATAAAATTTTGTGTAACATCTTGAAATTTGTTTAAGAAATGAAGAAAAATGAATTTTGTACATAGTAGAAACTGCTCGTAAGTACTTGTTTGCCCATACAATAACCATATACCCCTTAAAGGGATAATCACGACTTAGAACCCGCAGCACAGCGCGCTGACGGTCAAAAAATATAACATTTCGTACTGAAACAGGAGGCGGTGAACTTTTAACCGCCGTAGTTTCAAAGCAGGTGGCACATTGCCCGCCCTGAAATACCGGATTAGGTGGAAGAATTAAACGAGCGTCGGTCTGGATGAACAATGACTTGCCAGGAGCAGGTCAGGATTCTCAAATGGATGCCTTCTACTGGGGTGTCACAGCCAAGGCAGCGCAAATATAAACAAGCTCAAATCATAACAAAGCCTTAAGCAAGTTAATTATCTTGAAGTGTCGGAAATTGTCAATTCCCCCCAAGACATTCCTCAACCCAAAAGATTCCACTCCAATTCCATTCTCTGGCTGCTCCAATCTCAACAAAACCATACCTTCGCTCCATGTCGCGCTCAAACAAATACGTCTGCATTCACGGCCATTTTTACCAGCCTCCCCGTGAAAATGCCTGGTTAGAAACGGTCGAACAACAAGAATCCGCCCACCCATTCCACGACTGGAATACTCGAATCAATCATGAATGCTATGCGCCCAACGCAGCAGCACGTATTCTCGATGAGGAGGGATGGATTGCCAAAATTCACAACAATTACAACCGGATTTCCTGGAATTTCGGCCCCACGCTCCTGTCCTGGCTCGAAGACAATGACCCTGATACGTATTCTATGCTTCTCCGGGCAGACAAACGCAGTCAGGAGCTGTTCGGCGGGCATGGCTCTGCGCTAGCTCAGGTGCACAGTCACCTGATTATGCCGCTTTGTAATGCCCGCGACAAGGTGACGCAGGTGACCTGGGGGATTCGGGATTTTGAACGGCGTTTTGGCCGTTACCCGGAAGGGATGTGGCTCGCAGAAACTGCGGTGAATACCGAAACCCTCGAAGTGCTGGCCTCACATGGCATTCAATACACGATTTTGGCGCCCAGACAAGCCAAGGCGGTGCGCAAAATTCACGTCGCTGAAGTTGCGCCAACGGCGGCAGAAAAACTGGTGGCTGGAACGCAGCCTGTTTGGCAAGCGGTGGAGGCAGATTCCATTGATACCCGCCACCCGTACTGGTGTCTGCTGCCCAGTGGCCGACGAATCGCGCTGTTTTTTTACCACGGCAGAATTGCGCAAGAAGTAGCGTTCAATGGCCTTTTGAACAGCGGAAAAACCTTCTCACAACGCTTAACAGGCATTTTTGACAACAACGACGAAGTCCAGTTAGCTCATATCGCCACCGACGGCGAGAGTTATGGCCACCACCACCGTTACGGGGAAATGGCGCTGGCGGATTGCCTCAATTATGTGGAAAAACAATCCTTGGCTACCCTGACGAATTACGGCCAATTTTTAGAACTCCACCCACCCACCTGGGAGGTTGAAATTCACGAAAATTCTTCCTGGAGCTGCGTGCACGGCATTGAGCGCTGGCGCAGCGATTGTGGGTGTAATTCCGGTAAACCCGGTTGGCATCAACGCTGGCGAAAACCCCTGCGCGATACCCTGGACTGGCTCCGCGACCAACTTGCCCCAATTTTTGAGCGGGAAGGCGCCCGCTTGCTCCGCGACCCCTGGGTTGCCCGCAACGAGTACATCGAGGTCATGCTCGATCGTTCGGAAGCTAATGTGGAGGCTTTTTTGAAAAAACACGCCCGCCGTGAACTTAGCTATTTGGAAAATGTGGTGGTGTTGCGTTTGCTGGAAAGTCAACGGTTTGCGGTGATGATGTACACCAGTTGCGGCTGGTTTTTTGATGAAATTTCGGGCATCGAAACCAACCAGATTTTGCAATATGCCCTGCGCGCCATGGATTACACCCTCGATGTAGCCGGACAAGAACTGCATCCTGAATTTATCCGCCGACTGGCCTCTGCTCCCAGCAATGTGTTGCCGAATGGGGCAGAGAGTTTCCTGAGCAATGTGGTGCCGACCCGGGTTACTTTGGAACGGGTGGCCATGCACTTTGCGGTGGCCTCCTTGTTTGAAGACGACCCTCAGGGACTTGATTTATTCAACTATACGGCTTCGGTGGAGTTTTTTGAAAAAATTGAGGCGGGTACCCCGAAGTTTGTGGCCGGGCGGCTGCGCATTCGTTCGAGGTTGAGTCATGCAGAAAAGCAATTTTGTTTTGCTGTACTTTACATGGGGCAACAACACATTATCGGGAATATCAGCCGGGAAATGCTCCGCTCCCAATTTGATGAAATGTATGCCCGCACGAGCAAGGCTTTCCGCGCTGCCAATATGGGCGAGGTAATCGGTGCCTTGCAGGAATATTTCGGGCCAGAGAAGTTTACGCTGTCGAGTCTTTTTGCGGACGAAAAAATTGATATCATCCGAAGCATCACGGAATCGAGTCTTCAAGGGGCGGAGTCAACATTCCGCAACGTTTTTAATGAAAATTACCAGTTGATGGCAGGGATAGAGGAGGCGAAGCTCCCTTTGCCTGCGACCTGGCACAATATTGCCTCGTTTATCCTGAATGCAGATTTAATGGATTTTTTCGAGGACAAGGAGGTTTCAGACACCCGGAATCTTCGCCGAATCGCCGCGGATCTGGAGCGTTGGCACATCAAACACGCCGACGAAGACAAACTCAACCATGCAATTGACCAGCGGGTTTTTCGCGAAATCGAAAAAATTGGCCTCGATGAATCGTCATTGCCGCGGGCGCGTTGGCTGGCGGATGTGCTGACCATTGTTCAAGAAATGGGCCTAAAACCCAGCATTTGGCGCAGTCAAAATGTGTTTTATCTCCTCACCAGAGGCTACCGAAAGGGTCTGTGGGTGTTTGTCAACAAGGAATGGGAGTCGGCATTTGAACGGCTGGCCAAGCTGTTGAAGGTACGGCTTACCTGAGCATGTACCCCGGAACGCTGTTCCGGGAGGGGGGGCATGGCATGTATCCCGGAACGCTGTTCCGGGAGGGGGGGCGCAGAAATTGCCTGAGAATATACTCTGGTCCCGGAACAGCGTTCCGGGATACACACGAGCCTGGCCGGCAGGGCACGTACCCTGGAACGCTGTTCCGGGAGGGGATTCGTCCCGGAACAGCGTTCCGGGATACTTACATCCGAATCATCTTTCGCACCGCACTTCTTTCCGGCGTTTCCAGTTTGTAGTACAAAACTCCGGCGGCGCCCAATGCCGTCAAGTCCACCTGAACGGTGTTTAAGCCCGCAGGCCAATCGTTGGAATTTATCCAAAGAATTTTTCCAGTTCCATCAAAAACAGTAAGTACTGCAGGGCTGGCCTCGGGCAACTGGAACGTAATGGCGGTCTGCTGCTCAAAGGGATTGGGTTGATTTTGGAACAACTCGAAGGAGGTGACCGCATTGCCAAAACGCAGGGCCAGTCGTTCGGTGGCGGTTGGGGCATTTGGCCGGGCGGTGTAGGCTGCGGCTTTCGTGATGTAATCGCTGATGCGAAGCATTTCAGGGATGGAGCCAGCCTTTAGAGCCTTCATTTTGAGTGTAAACTCCGGTTTTCCGCCTGTTTCCCAAGCCATGGAAAGCATGGATTGCTGCGGGAACCATGCAAAATGTTCCTGGCTAATCTGAGGGCCGGGCGTAATTTCAAGCATTTCCAAAGCGTCGGTTTCCAGCGTGAATTGGCAAGCTTCAACCGGGGTGGAGGCAGCGAAACGCAGTTCAAAAATCTCGTTTTCCTGTACCTGCCGTTCCTCGGTATCGAAATAAACGGTTCCTTCAAAACGCTCCGTGGCGGGTGACTGAGCGTTGGGGCTTGCCGTTTGATTAACGTCGCCGACTTTAATCCCGATAAATTGGTACGGCGGGGTATTCCCAATCGGAATGGAATCCGGGAAACTGGTTTGGAACGGATTGAGCGGGTTGGGAAATACAAAACTTGAATCCACGAAACGCCAGCTATCATTGTTGGGCATTTCGGTATAAATTCCGAGGATGAGTTTTCGGAATTCCACGATATCGAAGGTCGTGATGCTGCCAGATTTGTTCGCATCTGCAGCAATCATTTTATAGGGCGAGTTCAGCGGCTCGGAACCTAAAATGTGTTTGGAAATCAACACCAAATCGAAGGTCGTCACGCCGTTGAGCGGGTTGTCGTTCCGGCTTGGTGCGAGCGAAAGGGTATTTGCGGGCAGGGTCGGGACATAAAAACTACCCAGGGTGTCCGTCATGATGGGCGGATTGAACGGTGGAAGGAATGGATTGAGGTCGCGCACCTCAATCGTCACGTTTTCAACACCTGCTCCCAATGCGGTTTTTACGGTGCCATCGGGACCACTGGCGCAGTAGTGCTGATTGTCTTCCAGGCTCAGGGTGGTTACGCAAAAATCTGAGTTGCCAGCCTTATCCATGGCCCAAACTTCCACACATTGAGGTCCCAGCGAATCGCAATTAAACGTGACCGTAGTATTTGGGGCGCCCTGACTATTCAGCGGGAATCCGGCGCTACCGCCACAAATTCGGATGCCGTAGGTGATCAAATCCTCCGGGGTGCAATTATCTTCAGAAAAACCCAGGAGGTCGTCGGCTTGTAATACCAGAGACCTTGTTGCCAGGATATTGAAGGTAGGTGCGAGCAGGCATTCCACCGTGGGTGGTTTGCAATCTCTTACCGTGAAATTGTGCTGGTAATCCCTATTGTTGCCACATTGGTCTCGGACAAACCATTTGATGGAGTGTGTGCCGTGCGGGAGTTCGGGCGGGAAATAATTATTGGGCTGTTGTTGGGTATTCCAGCGTACCCTGGCCGTTTTTTCATTGCCGGAGATGGTTTCCTGGATGGCAAAGCCCATTTTTTGATTGCCTGGAACGGGGCGTTCGTCAAATTGGCGTGGGGTTCCTCCAGAAAAGTTGGGTGTGTTTAGGTTATTGTAAAGCACGTTATTCCATCCCAACCCGTTTAAGCCGAGCTGTTCCGAATTGACGACTGTTTCCCGAAGCCCATCCGCGTCGAGATCCAAAAACAGGAGATATTCGATGTTTACGTTCGAGCCAGAGCAGGCATCCGTGACCGTGATGCTGAGTTCGGTGGGTTCTTCACAGAGATCTTTTTGCTCTGTTACGGGGTCGTACCAATACATTTCATGCCAAAACTGGGGGTTGTTGGGGGTCGTCCAGGTTTGGTTGGCGCATGTGGGGGTAGTGAAAACCCCGGTAGGAGCTTGGCCGTCTATGAATTTTATAATCTGTTTGTATTCGTATCCGCCGTTCGAGTTTGGATTGTAAAAAATGGTATAGTTGGTTGGCTGCGGGTCTGTCGGGTTGATTCTTATATTTGTGGGTGCCCAGGGACTAGGCGTTCCGACTGCCGAAACGATTGGACCGGGGAGGTTCGAGGCGTGGTTGGTAATTGGATTTGGGGTCGGGTTGGGTACAACAACGAATGGCACATTCGGCATGAAATTGCATTTGTTGGAAATTTTCCAGGTGCGTTCAATCCTGAAACAAGCATCGGGTACAATTGTGAACAATTCATCCGTAAAAGTGACCTCGAAATCCTCGCAGCCCTTACCAAGCATTTCCGGCTCGCCATAAAAATTGGAGCCATCGCACATGGTCACGATGAGATCGTTGGGGAACTTAATAAAGTAATTATTTGGCAAAGAATCCACTTTAATTGACTGTGCACAGCCACCGAGGTTTCCCGCTTCATCGTACACTTTAAAAATTCGGGTGATGACACCTCGGGTGCAATTGGTATCAAACTCGGTATAGTCCAGCTCAATCGCCAGGGAATCTACGGCACAGGAAGCGAAGGTGATTCCGCCATACGATTCGAGGGTTGGGTCAAAATTTTCGCAATCCACTGTCACGTTTGCCGGTGCCATACAAGTAGGCGGGTTGGGGTCGGTAATGGCAATTTGCAGCAAACATTGGCTAAAATGTCCCATTCCAAAACTGTCCGGCACGACGCCCATGGGCACGGGCACATCGTACACCCGAAGAAAAGCATCCAGTGTGTCATTTTGATTGAGGCAACAGAGGCGGAGCGAATCGGTCCAAACGGTATCGTAGAGGCAGGGGGTGAAATCGCGCAGTTTTATTTTGAAATTTAATGGCACACAATCATCCGTCGAACCATTGTCAAAGGCAGCCGCCGGAATGGCCAGGAATCCTTCTTCGGTTAGTTCGACGTTGGTGAGGGTATCACAAAGCGCCACGGGCGGCACCAGATCTGCCACAGTAAGGCTAATGGAGCAATCGCCGATGTTGCCACAATCATCTTCTGCCACAAAGGTAATCGTAGTGGTTCCAACGGGCAGGGACGCTATGCCTAACACGCCCAAAGTGTCAAAACTCGCGAGGTTATTGCCCGGAAAATCTGCCAGGGTTCCCACAAGGGTCTCCGCCAAGCCATTTTCGTCCCAAAAAGCTTGAAACGAAGCCAAGGGAGAACACACGTCATTCAAGACTATATCGGGCAATTCAACCGAGGCCTTGCAGGCCAGCGCTGTCAGGCTAACGGTCAGCGCTGGCGGACAAGTCAAAACAGGCCCGGTTTGGTCCAGCAAATAAATATTTTGAATAAACGGGCCTTCGGTTACGCCAGTACAGAAATCGAAAAACTCCCAATTTCGCTCCACCCGTGTGTCGCCGCAAGGCAGGGCGAACGGGAAATCTTCATAAAAAGCGGAGAGTTCGCAAAGGGAGCTATTGGCCATCTCGTACCGTTTGCCATTGTCTAACACAAACGGCATGCCTGTAACAGCGGGCAAAGTGTTGATATCAGGGCAGCTCAGCGTGATATCTGCGGGAACCTGCAAATCGGCCAGGGTATGTCGGCGCAGTTTGATTTTCTGGATACAGGTGCTGATGTTGTCGCTCTCATCCATGGTTTGCCAGCGGCGACTGATCACATCGGTGAAAATGGAGTCGCAGTTGTAGGTATCTACCGTCAGGTCTACATACTGCGGCGGAGAACTGGGCCCGCAGGCATCCATAACTTGTGGAAAACCTGCCATAATTCCCAGCGAATCAAGCAGATATTGTGGATCAAACATCGTTTCTGCGCAAGAAACCAAGACCTCCGGGCAAATCATTACAGGTGCAAGATTATCTTCAATGCGCACATTCCCCCAACATCTGTTATTGGTTTCGAAGTCGGTTATGCGGATTTGATAGGTAAGGCCCAGGTCGCTGACCCCAAAGCTAGCCGGCAGCCAAGGTCCGTTGCCAAACGGTGCGGTCCGGTCCACTTCGGCTATGTACCGGTTCCAACAACCATAAGGTCCGCCCTCTAAAATTTCCTGCGGCAAAACGGTGTAGCTGCAGTTTTGATCTAACTGGACGAGGAACAAGTCATCACAGGTTAAACTTTGGTCTGTGTCATCTACGGTGATGGTAAAAGAGCAGGTTGAGGTGTTGCCGCTCAGGTCCGTGGCCAAAAACACCGCAGTGCTGGTGCCAACTGGGAAAACACTGCCCGAGGCAAGACCTGAAAGCTTGATTACAATGGCTGGCCCTTGGTCGTCCGTGGCAGTTACAGAGTAGGTCACTACGGTATCGCAGCGACCCTCGGTTAGCACCTGGACCAGGATTGGATCTGGGCAGGTAATGACTGGTGGTACCGTGTCCGTCATTGGCCTGCTGAGGGTGGGAACTGCGGTGTGTTCAGAAATGTGTGGCACACCTAAATTCGAGTCTTGATAATCAATGTGATCGTCGAGGTGTGCCACACTTTTCTGAACAGATTCATTAAGGGCGGCTGCTTGACTATCTGAGGCAGTTTCGGGGGCCAAAACATTTCCGAATAAATTGATGGTCAATACCGAAAGCAAAAGGAGTAAAACTCGATTCATGGAATAAGGCTGGTTAATGGAAATAAAAGAGGATGAGCAAAAAAAATGATGCCGCGAAAATTGGGCCGAGTTGGTGGATATGCCGTAAAGTTTACAAAAATATTTGATGGAACGTATAAATGTGTTTTCAAGAGACACCAAGGGGCACTCGGAATTGAATCAATTCCGAGTGCCCCTTGGTGTTTAGAAACGGAGAATTAGTTTGCCCACAAACTCAAAGTTCATGGTCACGTTTGACTTTGGAAACAAAGGCTGCCAAATGCGCAATAAAAAAGGCTCCGCCGGGGTCGTGTCAAAAGTAAATCTCGCGATTTTTCCACAAAATTTCATTTGGATTTTTTCGCAAACCTATAAGGTTTTTAAAACCTTATAGGTTTCATTGGCCCCAAACGCCACATTTTATTTTACAATAAATTTTCGGAATGGCTTTTGACTCAACCATATTATTCCGTCGGCTCTGCCGACAAGAAGCTTGGTAGAACCAACCAAATAGTGGGCACACGGCGGAGCCGTGCGCCAGCATGTTACGCAATGTTATAGTGAACGGAAAATTGTCTTGAACAATATAAGCTTCTAAAGCATTGATTTTCAATCGAATCAATGGTCAAAATCGGCCAAAATCGAATCAATCTTTTCAAGCTCCCAACTCCACGCTCCCATCTGCATGCCTCGCGAAGCGTCCCTCCGTCCGATCGTGCACCTGGTCGTAGCGGCTCCAAGGCCAGCCGCCAAATTTCGTGGCGTGGTAGTCTTCAAAAGCTTGTTGAATTTCTTCCTTTGAATTCATCACAAACGGCCCGTACTGGATCACGGTTTCGCCAATGGGGCGGCCCTGCAAGACAAGGATGCGGGCCTCTGCGTCGCCGTTGATGAGGTTTAAATCCACCGCAGCATTCACCACGACAGCGTGGTATTTTTCAATGATTTTACCCGCCATTGAAATCTGGTTGCCCAAATAGAAATACAGCGTTCGATTCACACCTTTGCTGGCTTTAGGCAGGGTAAATGTAGCACCGGGTGCCAGTTTCATGTTGAAAATGGCCACTTCATTGGCAGCATCCGAAGCCCAGGAATCCGGTGGGGGGGCAGGGGCCACGTGTTCTAACAGTTTGCCGGCAATTACCTCCACTTCAGTGATTTTTCCGTCCGCATCCCGGTGGTTCAGCTTCGGAATTTTGCTGCCCCAGAGCATCTTGAAGTGCGGTTCCACCATTTTGTTTTTCTTGGGCAGGTTGAGCCAGATTTGGAAAAGTTCCAGCGGATTTTCCTCGTCTTTTTTAAGCAAAGGAAACATTTCTGAGTGCTGAACCCCCTTTCCGGCGGTCATCCATTGCACATCGCCTTCACCATACCGGCCCGCAGCACCCAGGGAATCGGCGTGGTCAACCAATCCATCTCTGACTACAGTGATGGTTTCAAAACCGCGGTGCGGATGTCCCGGAAACCCAGGTACCTTTTTGCCGTGGTACATACGCCAGCCGTCTTTGATAATAAAATCATCCCCGAGACTGCGGCCTTTTAGGGAGACTGCAGGGCCTAGATCGTCGTTGCCTTTTGGGAATTTATCTTCATGGTGCACGCAAAACAGAAAGGGATCAAGGGTGTCCCAGGCAAAGCCCATCGGTTTAATGTCGAGGATGGGATCGGCATCTGCCGGGGAGATGTCCGGGTCTGTTGCTTTGGACTTTCCGCCCGAGGGTATACCAATCATAGCTAAAACACCAAGTGAAAATTTGGCTAAAAAGCCTCTTCTGTTGTTGTTCATAATTGCTTTTTCTGGTGTCGGCGTCTTCACTGCAAACCGCAGGTTTTTTGACCCCGCACATTTTAAGTTGGCGTTCCTATGCCTAGTTCCGTCCCTACCGCCGTCTCCACCCTGGCTTTTGCCGTCGTCTTGGCAGGCGCTTTGGCAGGCGCTTTGGCAGGGGTCTTAGACGGTTTTTGCAGGCCAATCGCAATGGCAAGCACTTCTTCCATCCGATCCACGTAGTGGAAACTCAGGCCTTTGATGTATTCCTGTTCGATTTCCTCCACGTGCTTCTGGTTGTCTTTGCAAAGAATTACTTCCCGAATGCCCGCTCGTTTAGCCGCCAGAATTTTCTCCTTGATTCCGCCCACGGGCAGCACTTTGCCGCGCAGGGTAATCTCGCCGGTCATGGCCAAAAACGGCTTGAGTGGCATATTCGTGAATGCCGAAGTAATGGCCGAAAGCATGGTCACACCCGCCGATGGTCCGTCTTTGGGAATGGCGCCTTCAGGTATGTGGATGTGGATGTCGTTTTTCTCAAATGCCTCATTTTCAATGCCAAACTGCTCGGCGTGCGCCCGAATATAGCTCAGGGCAGTCGTCGCACTTTCTTTCATCACATCCCCGAGATTGCCCGTAAGTTGCAGGCGACCGCTGCCTTTGTTGAGGCTCACTTCGATGAATAAAATCTCGCCGCCAACAGAGGTCCAGGCCAGGCCAATGGCCACGCCCGAGGATTGTTTCTCTTTGTAAACCTCAGAATCAAACTTCGTCGGACCTAATATTTTGGGCAGATGATCAGGTTTGATGTTCACATCGTACGCTTCCTCCATCGCCACTCTTTTGGCCACTGAGCGCATCACGGAGCCAATTTCCCTCGACAGGTTACGCACGCCGCTTTCGGCGGTGTAACTCTGCACCATTTTGACCAGGGTTCGTTCACTGATTTTCACTTGCCCTGGTTTAAGGCCGTGTCCTTTGCGTTCCAAGGGCACCAAGTGGCGTTTGGCAATTTCCACTTTTTCTTCCTGAGAATACCCCGCAATTTCAATAATTTCCATCCGGTCGAGCAGGGCTGGCTGGATGGTGCTAAGGGTATTGGCGGTAGCAATAAATAGGACTTTTGACAGGTCGAATTCGAGTTCGAGGTAGTTGTCGTAAAACGATGTATTTTGCTCAGGATCAAGCACTTCAAGCAATGCAGACGAAGGGTCGCCGCGGAAATCCTTACCTACTTTGTCTATTTCGTCGAGGATAAAAACAGGGTTGCCCGCTTTTGCCTTTTTCAAGGACTGCACGATCCGGCCCGGCAAAGCGCCAATATAGGTTTTGCGGTGACCGCGAATTTCAGCTTCATCGTGCAGACCGCCGAGGCTCATGCGCACGTATTTGCGTTTCAAAGCACGGGCAATGCTGGCGCCCAAGGAGGTTTTACCCACCCCCGGAGGACCGACCAGGCAAAGAATCGGGGCTTTCATGTCGCCTTTTAGCTTCAAAACGGCCAGGTGCTCCATGATGCGATCCTTCACTTTCGTGAGTCCGTAATGGTCGCGATCCAGTACTTGTTGCACCTTTTTTAGGTCGAATTGATCCTTGGTGTACTCCTGCCAGGGCAATTCCAGAAGTGTTTCGAGATAATTGACGCCAATAGCATATTCCGCAATTTGCGGGTTTACGCGGCGCATTTTATTCACTTCGCGGTGGAAGGCTTCTTCCACTGGTTTTGGCCATTTTTTCTTTTTGGCGCGTCGAACGAGCGCGTCTATTTCCTCTTCCTGCGGGTTGTTTCCCAGCTCTTCCTGGATGGTTTTGAGCTGCTGGTTGAGGTAGTAATCGCGTTGTTGTTTTTCAATATCCACCCGCACTTTCGACTCAATCTGGTCTTTCAATTCAAGCAATTGCAGTTCCGAATCCATGTGTTGCAGGATGGCACTGGCTTTGTCCTTCAAGTTGTTGATTTCCAGAATTTCCTGCTTGCTGTTGACCGGAATACCCAGGTTTGAGGCGATAAAATTGAGCAGGAAGTTGTCGTTATTGATGTTTTTCAGCATCACAACGGCTTCGGAAGGAATCTGTGGTGAGAGTTCGATGATCTGGCGGGCGGCATCGCGCACACTGCTGATCATGGCCCGAAATTCGAGCTTGTTTTTGGGCGTATCGTACTCCAGCGTAGAGATTTGGCCGACCATGTAGGGGTCGTCGTGCATCAGATCGTCCAGATGGAAGCGTTTGCGCCCCTGGAGGATGGCTGTGGTGGAGCCGTCGGGCATTTTGAGGAGTTTCAAAATGCGGGCCACCGTACCTACGCGGTAAAGATCGCGGGCAGAAGGGGATTCGATTTTGAGATCCTTTTGCGAAAGCACTCCAATGTAGCGGTCGCCTTCGTAGGCACGTTGTACTGCGCGAATACTTTTGTCGCGACCCACCGTGATGGGCGTAACAATGCCAGGAAACAACACCGTATTTTTCAAAGGAAGCAGGGGCACAGTGTCCGGAAACACCTCACCTGCCTTCTCGTCGTCTTCTTCAAGGGAGAAAAGCGGCACGAAATCAGGCTCATCGTCTGATTGCTGCGACATTAAATAATTATCAAACATACCGATAGAAACGAATGGGGGAGAAAAAAAACGAGAACGCCACTTTTATTCAATGACGCAAACATGGGAATTATCCTTGTAAAAATGGTGCGAAAAATCAATTTGTGACAAACTGACAACAAATTTGCCTCCACCTACCAAATTCCTACCATGGCAAACAGTCTGCCATCCCGAAAAAATGCAGACTTTGGCAGTCACCACGGCACAAGGTGCGACAAAACGGCAGGTCAAAACCTCAAAAGCACCAGTCTTAGTCGGCCTCTAAATTCCGAAGGCACCAGGCATTCCGTTGCGTTCAGTTGCAAGGCATCCCGAAAGCGCAGCCGCAGGCCCTGATTCACCGTGTTGAGCAAGCTGTTGCGGTCAAATTCGCCCGATGGACTCAGCATATACTCGCTGCAAGTGTTTTCATACTTGATTTCATCGTTGAAAAAAATGCGCATTCGGTCGGCATTTCGCATCAAAAAATAGGACGAAAAAGTGCCGTCATCGTCCTGAGAGTATTGTTTTTTGTGCAGCGCAGTTTTCCAATGCGCCTGGCCATCTGGCTGAAAAGCAACCACAAAAATATCGTCGTAGTAATAGTCCACGATCATACGCATCCCATCGCGGAAAAAACCACGCCCCGCAGAGGCACCTCGCTGTATTTCATGAAAACGTTCTGACACCATAATGATGCCGCCGTCTTGCCGCAAATGCAGTTCGCGGAGCTGGGCATCCGCGATTCCACGGGCATCGCTGCCCGACTCTTTTTGCCGTAAAATCGAGATAAATTTATCGTCAAATGCCTCATAACGAAGCACTTGTGCAGAATCCGCACCGGGAACTATGCTGAAATAAAAAGCCCCGTGGGCGCGATCCCGTCCTTTATCGGTCCAAAGCCCTGCCGCGCTGAGGCGGTTGTTCTGATTATCATAAATGAATCTGGAATCCACCGTAACGTATCCTCCAAGCGGTACGCGGGTGACCATGGGTCCGTTGGCGTCGAAACGCATGATTTTGAGTTCGTGTTTTTCGAGTTTGCCCTTGCGGTTGTTTCTTTCCGAAATCCAAAAAAACATGCCTGTATTGCTGATGGCCACCTCCGGACGTTGGTCTTCAAAAAAATCTGTGACATCATCCGCGATTGCAGCATGATCCCAGGCGACCTGCATTTTGTCCAGATGGAAACAAACGGCTTCAATTCGGTCTCGTTCAGCGGTATTGTACACCACGATGCAGTTCCGATCGTCGCTTTGAGCTATGTCAAGAGTGGGGGTGTTAAAAAGGCGTTCGCCATAATCCTTGATCTGCATGCTGTCAATCAAATTAGCGCCGGGGTCGTATTTGTGAACCCGCAGCAGGGTATGCCCCCGTCGGCGGACTTGAAAAATGACCGAAAAATCATTGCGGCCTGGCACCACGCCCAGCACTCGCATGCCGCGGCGGTCGAGATCGTCGAGGCTTTTGCTCCAACTGAGTCGCATTTGGCCGTCAAATGCCTGCACCACAAAATCATCATATCTGTCGCGAAAAACCAAAACTCGGTCACGCAATCGCCCGATAAGATCGTAGCCGTAGTCCGTTCGGATAAAAAGAGGATCGGAAACCAGCGCGGATTGGCCCTGCAAAGCATGGAAACTGAGGCCCAAAAAGAGGAATTGCAGCAATAGTTTTTGCATAATATGGATTCGGTTTCCCCTTTTTTGGGGGTAGTTTTTGTTTTTTGGACTTAAACAGGCACGCTCATTTAAAATTAATATTGTCACTCAAATCACCTCAATCATAGTCTAAACAGGATATTCAAGTCCAGGTTTTTAAGCAAAAAAATGCGGCAACGCAATATCTTGTTGCACACAACTTAAAAACCTTCCAAAATTAAAGAGAATTTTGCAGCTATGAAAATACTCCTGCTCAACGGCCCCAACCTCAACCTGCTCGGTACACGCGAGCCGGAAATTTACGGCAATCAAAGTTTTGAAAGTTACCTGGAATCTTTGCGCGCCAGTTTTCCGGATCTGCGACTCGATTATTTTCAAAGCAACCACGAGGGCGAACTGCTGGATAAACTCCACGAAGCGGGTTTTAGTGCCGATGGTATTGTGTTCAATGCCGGCGCATTCACCCACACGTCCATCGCGCTGGCCGATGCAGTGGCGGCCATTTCCACGCCAGTAATCGAAGTGCATATCAGCAATGTGCACCAGCGTGAGCCATTTAGGCACCACTCATTCCTTTCGGCGCATTGTGTAGGAAGTATTGTCGGATTGGGACTGGAGGGTTACCGGCTGGCGGTCATCTGGTTTTTGAGGCGTGTTTGAGGGTCTTTTTAGTGAAAAGAATCCGGCAACAAATGTTGTACAAGTGTCTTCCCCGATTGGCGCGGACCCCTTCACGCGCACCAAAAAGTTCGAGGATGGAATTCCAGTATTCCGGCAAATTAGGAATTCGATTCCTAATTTGCCGGAAAAATTGGTCTATTATTGGGAAAACGTGAACCTAGCTTATCGAATTTACATGAGCATAGTCCAAAATCTTAGAATCATTGGTTAGAAGTGGAACTTCAAGGTAAATAGCAGTAGCCACGATCATCTGATCTGAAGGGTCTTTGTGAAATGTACCGGGAAGTTGAGTAGAAGTAACAATGATTTCTGGGTGAAGTGGAATTACTTGGATTTTGGGGTGGGAAAGCGCGGCATTTATCCAATCTAGGACGGGTAATTTGAGGAATATTTTTTGATATTCAACAAGTTTGGCGATTTCCCAAAGTGAGATTGCACTGACAGTTATATCAGAAGCATTTTCGATGGATGCAATTTGACTGGTCGAAAGTTTGGACTCTTGGTTTAGCCACCAGACTAATATGTGGGTATCCAGAAGAATCATGACATTACCTCCCATTCTTCTACAGCTACCGGTTCAAACGGGTCTGTGTACGCCAAAACGCTTCCTTTTAGGCTTTCCCAAGATTTGTCTTTTCGCTTTTTGGGCGTTGTTTTTTCACTTAATAATTGCACAATGAAAGCTTTGTTCTCAACAGACAGTTTTTCAAAAAACTGAAGAAACTGGTTGAGTTCAGTGCCTGCTGCCGTGGAAATATTTTTTAAGTCTGACATAAACTAAATTTTTACAAAGATACGATTGAAAGCTAACCCATCAAATTATTAGCTGGCTTAAGCCCACCACTGTTTAACGGATTTATCATGAAACCCCTAACTTTGCATAAAACTTGACGCACATGGCAGCTACGCTCGAAGCCCGCAAACTTCATATCCTCGAATATCTGGCAGAAGTGCAGAACGAGGCTGTAATCCACCAAATTGAAAACCTACTTTTCCCAAATCGAGACTGGTGGTTAGACTTAAATGAACACGAGCAAAAGAGTATCCTTCATGGGGCAAAACAAGCCAATGAAGGAAAAAAGGTTGAATTCAAAACGCTCATGCAACGCCTAAAAGAACGCAAAGCATGAAGATTATTGCAAGTCAATCCTGCTTTTATTGACCGCCGCTCTCACCATCCCCTCCTCCGCTAAATACGGCACCGTTACCCTCAAATCAGGATATGCCTCCATCGTGCGTTCCAAGGTGCTGATTGCGTGTGGGTTACGTGCCCAAGCCCGGCGACTGATGCCGTTGTTCACGTCCCAAAACAACATGGA
>CAZKBH010000042.1:13858-22358 GCA_964550795.1 uncultured Saprospiraceae bacterium | reverse complement strand
ATTTTAAGCGCCGTTCGGCATCTTCCGAACCATCGAGCACCATCCCGAAACCACCATTGATCACGTCTCCCCAACCCACACCGCCGCCATTGTGCAAGCTCACCCAGGTAGCTCCCCGGAAGGAATCGCCAATAACATTTTGCACCGCCATATCGGCCGTGAAACGCGAGCCATCGTAAATATTGGCTGTTTCGCGGAAAGGTGAATCCGTGCCACTCACGTCGTGGTGGTCGCGGCCCAGCACCACAGGTCCCTGCAGTTCGCCGCTGGCAATGGCGTCGTTGAAGGCTTTTGAAATGCGCATCCGGCCCTCGGAATCGGCGTACAAAATGCGCGACATGGAGCCGACCACGGGCAAATTCACCTTTGCATCCCGAATCCAGTTCAGGTTATCGCGAATTTGTCCTTTTATTTCGTCTGGAGCCTCGGCAAGCATGGCCTCCAACACACGGGCTGCAATCAGGTCGGTTTTTTCCAAATCTGCAATTTCACCGGAACAACAGACCCACCGGAACGGCCCAAAACCATAATCGAAGCACATCGGTCCCATAATGTCTTCCACATACGATGGATAACTGAAAAGCCCATCGGTTTGGTTTTTCCAGACATTGGCGCCAGCCTCGCCAGCTTCTTTTAGGAATGCATTGCCGTAATCCCAAAAATACATGCCCCGGGCAGTCATCGTATTGATGGCTTCCACATGGCGTCGAAGTGTAGCGCGAACTTCTGCTAAAAATTGCTCTTTGTCCTTGATTAACAGCAACTTAGCTTCTTCAAAAGTATAACCCACTGGGCAATAACCCATGTCGTGGATATTGTGGCAACTGGTCTGGTCAGAACCCAATTCAACCGTGATATGGTCTTTTGCAAATCGCTCCCAGAGATCCACGATATTGCCATGATACACCAGCGTAATGGCCGTTTTGTCGCGACGACATGTTTCCAGTCGGGCAATCAGATCATCCAGACTTTTGAAGACATTTTCCTTTTGGATGTATCCGTCGGTGAGGCGCTGCTGCACCATGTCGCCGTCCACTTCTCCAATGATGCCAATACAGCCCGTAATGACCGCTGCAATCGCCTGCGCGCCACTCATGCCGCCCAATCCGGAGGTGATGAACACCCGTCCGCCGAGATCATCGCCCAGGCCCATGCGCCGCCCGGCATTGAGCAAGGTGATGGTAGTTCCGTGCACAATGCCCTGAGGGCCAATGTACATGAAGGAACCAGCCGTCATTTGGCCATACTGCGTCACGCCGAGGGCGTTGTATTTATTCCAGTCGTCTTTTTTGGAATAATTTGGGATCATCATACCGTTCGTCACCACCACCCGCGGCGCATCTGGATGGCTGGGGAACAAGCCCATCGGATGGCCGGAATACAGCACAAGGGTCTGATGCTCCGTCATTTCCGAGAGGTAGCGCATGGTGAGCAGGTACTGCGCCCAGTTTTGAAAAACCGCCCCGTTGCCGCCGTAGGTGATGAGTTCGTGGGGGTGTTTGGCCACTTTTGGATCCAGGTTGTTTTGGATCATCAGCATGATGGCCGCCGCCTGTTTGGAACGCGCCGGATAATCCGAAACCGGCCGGGCCTGCATGGCGTATTCAGGCCGGAAACGGTGCATGTAAATCCGTCCGTAGCGTTGAAGTTCGTCGGCAAACTCAGCTGCCAGTTCCCGGTGCCATTCCGTGGGGAAATAGCGCAAGGCGTTCTGAATGGCCAGCACTTTTTCGTTTTCGGACAAAACGCCCTCCACGACGCGGCGCGGCGCATGGCTCACCTCGGGGTCGAGTGGGCGGGCGGGTGGAAGCTGGGCGGGGATACCGCTGCGGATGGCGTGGTGGAAGGAGGACAAATCGGCCTGCATTTTATACTTTGCGTTGACTGTAACTCGTGTGGAAATCAGTTCATCAATATTTAAACATCACATTCACCGGAACATCGTCTGTAGTATAGGCTTTTACCCGGGCTTGTTTCTCCTTGGTCATGAGGATGATGTTGGGTAATCTTCCGATCCCAGGTGCGATGATATCCCGTCGTTTATCAACCGATGGGTTTTGCAGGTAGGTAAAGGAAATGACCTGACGGCCCTCTTCAGGAAAGTAGAAAAAAACCACCTGATCTGCAGCGTCAAAAGCTAGCAGCGCACCCGGTTTTTTATACTCCGTGCGGAGGTTACCAAGGTCAAAAAACAGGGTTTCACGCTGAAAGGCGCTATCGGCCACCATATTTTCTGCAATAAGGTACTTGGAGTCTGGCGACCAAAAGTATTTGGATTCGTTGGGCATCGTTGACACCAAAAACTGTTGCAAGTCTTTCAATCGGAGCACTTTTAGGTCGGTTAAAGTCTGCCCGTCCACCGTGCGTGCGCTTTTAAAAAGCCGATAGGCATGGTCGGGTGAATCGCCCAAAATGGAGGCGGAGTCTGGGAGCGGACTTTGGCTTGCACCCTGTTGTGCAACATCTGTGCTGGGTGATTGAGAACAGGCTTGCAGCCAAATGAATACAGGAATTAAAAGGAAAAGATTTTTCATGCGCTGAGAATTATTTGTTTGTCGGCGCAAAAGTACCAAAAGGCTGAGCAGTTTTTGGTGTGTAACATGGAGTGAACGGCTGCGCAATAGTCAGAAAGTAATGCTCAAAGACCATTGGCCCTTTTTTTGTCCCAGGCAGTGCGTACCAATTGCCGCGTTTTTAGCCAACAGCGCAGGGTATGGCTGGCTTCTCCCACCGACAGGCTGGCCAAACTCAGGCCAATCAGCAAGTTATGCGCCATTTGAAAAGGTTCCAATAAAGTGGGAAAAAACCGCGGCAGGGCCAGGATTTCCAGCGCAATAATTATCACCGAAAGCAGGGCAAATAAGACCGTGGCCGCTCTAGTGTAACCCAGCCAGCGGGGTTTTTGGTGCAGCAATGCCTTATTCAAAAACACTGCCGCCAAACGATCTTGCGGGTATATTTTGATGATTTCACGGAGAATATGCTCCGATTTTGCATACTCGTGCAGGTGGTATAACGTCGCTGATTTTTTGAACAATAGGCGGTGGTAAAGGTCTTCGCCGCCCCAGTGATCAACGTTTTGCATGATGACCAATTCGAGCAGATAGTCGCTCATGACCAGATGTTTACCATGGTCAGCAGCTTCAAAAAGTGCGTTGGTATAGCTCAGCGTACAATCCAGATATTCATCAAACTCCAGCGCTCGGATACCGTCCTCGTTTTGTTCATAAAACCGTATAATCCCATGAAAGTCAGCGACTTCGATAGCTTTAAAATTGCGGTAAAGCCGCAAACGTTCTGCCGGGAGAAAATACATGGTTTTGGAAACAGTGCTTTTGGATTTGGGTTCAGTGCTTGTTGCGCAAATTTCTTTGCACAACGTTTACTAAACTTTAAAAGTTTAGTAAACGTGTTCCTTTAAAAAGATAGACATGAAATTGTTTTAAAATTTAGGCAAATTAACATTTTTTGTTTTACATTTGTCCAAACTTTTTTACGTGTCAAACAGCCAAAATATAAGTTCCAGCAACCCAAAGTTCCTCAAAGGCCGAGGCGCACAAATCAACCCAAGCTCAAAGTACGAGCAAGTGGTGCGCAGCCAGGAGCCACTCGATTGGGCACTCCGGGCAGACGAATGGGAAGATGAGACGCTGAAAACCCAATACCTCGAAACCCATCCCAAAACGATCCTCAACAAGGTGGAAAGTGCTGATATTCCCCTTGAATGGAGCATGAATCCCTATCAAGGCTGCGAGCACGGTTGCATTTATTGCTACGCCAGAAATACCCATCCTTACTGGGGGTATAGCGCGGGTCTGGATTTTGAACGCAAGATTTTGGTCAAACGAAATGCCGCGCAACTCCTTGAAAATGAACTGAAAAAGAAAAACTGGAAAGCTGCCCCGGTGATGTTTGCGGGCAATACCGACGTATATCAGCCGGCCGAACGCAAGTTTAATATTACCCGGGAATGCCTGGAAGTTTTTTGGAAATACCGTCACCCGGTGGGCATTATCACCAAAAACAGCCTCATACTCCGCGATCTCGACCTCATTCAAAAACTGGCCTCCGAAAACCTCTGCCACGTAGCCATCAGCATCACTACCCTCCAGGAAGAACTCCGCCAATACCTTGAACCTCGCACCGCTACTGTGGCGCAACGCCTCAAAACGGTGGAAACCCTCAGCCGCGCAGGCATCCCGACCTTCGTCATGATGGCCCCGATTATTCCCGGGCTGAACGACCATGAAGTATTGCCGCTGGTAAAAACCGTGGCTGAATGTGGTGCCCTGGGCGTAGGGCATACCCTCGTTCGACTCAACGGCGATGTGGCCGCAATTTTTGAAGACTGGATTCGGAAAACCATGCCCGACCGCGCCGATCGGGTATTGAACCGCATTCGAGACACTCACGGGGGCACCCTGCATGAATATCGGGCTTCCATGCGGATGCGCGGCGAGGGAAATATTGCCGAAATCATCCACGCGCAGTTTCGGGTGGCCAAAGAAAAATACCTCAAGGATCGGACCATGCCGGCATACAATCTGGATTTACACGCGAAACATAAAACAGCCCAGTTGAGTCTTTTTTAAGGGCCTGATTGTTTCATCGGTACTAAGCATGTGAAATTGAACCAAGCGGCAACCAGAAAAATTTTGGCGCTTCATGTTTTCTAGTGGGTAACCACCTGTCATCCCCGATACAAATCGGGGCTTATAGCTTCGATAGGTGCTTTTTTTCAATATTCGACCCCCATATAAAGCCATAAAAAGCCCACTCTTTTTACCTTTCGGCTTCCTACTTAATTGCAATTTCTATGATGTCTTTTTCTCCAATTGCACTCATCTATGCACTCCTTTTAATAGCCTCTCTCGGCCTTGGCATGGTTACCCCAATTCCACAAAACCCGAGCTACCACGACTACGGAGATCAGCGTATTATTTATGGAATACCTTATTTCTGGAATGTGGTATCAAACCTTCCCATGTTATTTATTGGGCTATATGGCCTCTGGCAAGGTATTCGGAATTACACCCGCAGACCCGCTGGCGTAGCGCGCTGGATTCCACTGGTGCTCAGTGGCGGGATTTTCATTACTTGTTTTGGATCGGCATATTACCATTGGATGCCCGACAACAATACCCTGCTCTGGGATCGGCTTCCCATGACCCTGATGTTTATGTCGCTGTTTTCTTTATTTATTTACGACTATCTCGGCGCGCGCGCGGGTAAGATCAGTTTTTTGCTCAGCCTGCCGGTTGGCATCGCAAGTGTGTTATACTGGCATTTCACAGAGGCTGCCGGGCACGGCGATCTGCGGCCTTATGCCCTGGTGCAGTTCTTCCCGATGGTGGCTGCGCCGGTTTTGATTTTATTCCACCCCGGGAAAGTGCCTTACGTCCGTTACATCCTTTTCCTTTTGGGCTGGTATGTGGCCGCCAAATTGTGCGAGCACTACGACAAAGCCATCTACGATAGCCTTGGCTTTTGGAGCGGGCACACGTTCAAGCATCTGCTTGGTGCTGTTGGGTTGTTGTATGCGATGAAAATTGTGGATGGTTGGTGGCCAAAGGAGGAGCGCAATGCTGTACCAAGTATTTAACCCCCTCCCATCGCTACCGAACAATCCAAAAGCACCCGTACCGGCGCGAATTGGATCGTCCCGCCAATGTTTCCCGCATCTTCCCCAAACACATCCGTGCGAATTTTAGCACGTCGAATCAATCCTTGCCCCTGGAACCATCGGTAGCCACGCGCGCCAATGTTCGGGCCTGATACGGTGCCTCGCGTCTCCGCCAGGGTGATGCCGCAATAGCTGCAACGCGCCAATTCCTCCACTATAATTTGCTGCTGGTATGTACCCATAATGGTGGTGAAATCATTGGCATTTTCTGTGAATGTGATGATTCCCGCTACGTTTAAGGTGCTGCCATCCAGGCTGAGCGTGAACGTGCATTTCCAGTCCCCCAGACCATAAGTATCGCCATCCCCACGCAGAATCCGATCTGCGCTGATCTGCATGTCCGGCAATTCCAGCTTGATAGATTGTTGTGCAAGCCCGTTTGCGGCCCAAAGGCAGCACAATAGGCACAAGGTATTTTGAAGAGAATGCATAAGCTAAACAACTAAAATCACTGCTAATCATGTAACAGATCCGTCTATCCTCGTAATTGAGGTGTGTCACACATAACGATTAGAAATTTGTTTTGTGAAATATCGCGGCTCCAGGCAAAGGCTTGGGGTCGCATTTTGTGTTTATAGGGCTGTTTCTGTCAAAATATTTAAAAATATATCCTATTATTTGTCGGTGTTTCTAAATTCGGCCTACATTAACCGCTGAAAGCAGATTTTTTCACCAAACAAAATTCCTTGGTTATGTATTCTGCCCGTTTACAATCCCGCCAGAGCTGAGTTGAAGCACTGTGGAGGCTGGCTCATACTACTGGACATTTTCCGAAATCGAGACCTATAAGGTTTCCAAAAACCTTATAGGTCTGTTAGCAAAACAGAAATGTCCTGTAGTATGAGCGTGGCTCCTCCTGTTTCGCTCAGCTCTGGCATTCTGTTCACCAAACTAGTTCATTGCGTTATGGCAGTTTATCCTACTGACAAAATCCGGAACGTCGTCCTCTGCGGCCACTCTGGATGCGGCAAGACCACCCTTGCCGAAACCATGTTATTTGAGGCAAAAGCCATCGGCCGGCGCGGCTCCGTCGGAGAAGGCAACACACAAAGTGATTATGCCCCGCTCGAACAACAGCGCGGCCATTCTCTTTTCGCCTCGGTACTCCACGGCACCTGGAAAGACACCAAAATCAACATACTCGACACGCCCGGCCTCGATGATTTTTCGGGAGAGGTGGTAGCGGCTTTGAAAGTAGCCGACACCGCGTTGATGGTGCTCAATGCCAAAAGTGGAGTAGAAGTAGGCACTGAACTCGTTTGGGAGCACATTGAAAAAAATGAAACGCCCACCATTTTTATCGTGAATCAATTGGATCACGAAAAGGCAGATTACGAAATGACCCTCGACCAAACCCAACAACGCTTTGGCGCCCGGGTGCTTCCCTTACAATTCCCTGTAAATCAAGGACCTGGCTTCAATGCCATCGTGGATGCGCTGCGTATGGTGATGTATGTATTCCCGGCGGGAGGCGGAAAACCGGAAAAAAAGGACATCCCCGCCGAACACAAAGACCGCGCCGATGCATTGCACAACGCCCTCGTGGAAGCCGCCGCTGAAAACGACGAGGGCCTCATGGAAAAGTTCTTTGAAGAAGGCAATTTGAGCGAGGAAGAATTGGCCAAAGGGCTGAGCATCGGCTTGGCACATCGCCAGTTTTACCCGCTTTTTTGCGCCTCCGGACTGAAAGATATGGGCAGCGGCCGTGTGATGGGATTCATCCACGACATCTGCCCCAGTCCCGCCGAACGCCCAGCCGCAGCGCTGGAAGGTGGCGGCACCAAACCCTGTGACCCCGGTGCGCGGCCCTGTGTGTTTATTTTCAAAACCGTGAATGAACCAAAAGTGGGCAATGTCTCTTATTTCAAGGTCTATTCCGGAACCCTCAAAGCCGGGGACGAACTCACCAATGCCGACAACGGCACCGTAGAGCGTTTTTCACAACTCTTTGAAAGTGAGGGAAAAAACCGCGACCAATTGGAGGAGTTGCGCGCCGGCGACATCGGCTGTACGGTAAAATTGAAAGGCTCGCATACCAACCAGACCCTCAATCCGAAAGGCTCAGACCTTAAAATTGAACGCATCCATTTTCCCGCCCCGCGCATTCGCATGGCCGTGTTGCCTCCAAGCAAGGCGGAGGTGGAAAAAATGGCCCACGCCTTGCACTCCATTCAGGAAGAAGACCCCACGCTGCTCATGGAACAAAGTGTGGAACTCAAACAGACCATCATCCAGGGGCAGGGCGAAATGCACCTCGACATTGTGCGCTACAAGGCCGAGCAGAATTTCGGGGTAAAACTTGAATTTACAGAGCCGCGCATCCCTTACCGCGAAACCATTACCAAGGAGGCCAATAAAGATTACCGACACAAAAAACAATCCGGTGGAGCAGGCCAATATGCCGAAGTACACATGCGTATTGAACCCTACTATGAGGGAATACCCGCTCCGCATGACCTGACAACCAAGCACATAGAAGTGGAAGACCTGAAATGGGGCGGCAAATTTTCATTTTGCTGGGCTATTGTTGGAGGCTCCGTGGATGCGCGCTTCACCAATGCCATCAAAAAAGGAATTATGGCAAAAATGGAGGAAGGCCCCAGCACTGGTTCCTACTGCCGCGACGTACGCGTAAGCATCTACGATGGGAAAATGCACCCAGTGGATTCCAACGATATGGCATTCCAAATTGCCGCCACCATGGCCTTCAAAGAGGCTTTTCACGAGGCAAAGCCACAGATTCTGGAACCCGTGTACGATCTCGAAGTGCTCTGCGATGCGGAAGTTATGGGCAATGTCATGGGCGATTTACAAACG
>CAZKBH010000042.1:0-13813 GCA_964550795.1 uncultured Saprospiraceae bacterium | reverse complement strand
TCTTCGACGCTCCGGGCGCTTACACAGGGCAAGGCTAAATTCTCGATGTCTTTTGCGGAATACGCCGCCGTGCCAGCCGATATTCAGGCCAAACTCGTGGCGGAATATCAAAAACATGCCGTGCACGAGGAACATTGAAGCAGGTTGATGAGGGTTGATGGGGTTTATGAAGGTTTATGAGGGTTTATGAGGGTTTATGAAGGTTTATAAAAGTTTATAAAAGTTGATGAATTAAGCTCGAAAGGGCAAGATATTAAGGCATTTCGAGCGAATACTATCAACCCTCATAAACCTTCATAAACCTTCATCAACCTTTGAGACGGGTACATTTTCCGGGCAATTGATTACAACGGACAATTCGTGCAGGGTTCGCATTCAACCTTTGCGCGCAGGATTTGTCTTAGCCCGGCTACAAAAAGCACTCACCCACATTCTCTACTCAACCTATGCTCCGTCTCGTCTTTTTTCTCTTTATCGGCATTTTCTCCACCCTCGTATTAATGGGTAATAAAAACGGCCGTGCCTCGCAAGCCCAAAGGGGCAACACCGGCGCTCCCGGCGACGAAATGCAGGGTGGCCAAGCCTTAACTTGTATGGGCTGCCACAACCAGGGACCCATTCTGGCAAGTCTGGCCATCAGTGTACTGGACACGGCCAATATGCCCATCACCCAGTATGTACCGGGTCAGCAATACACCGCCCGCGTAACAATCACCGCCACCGGCTCCAGTCTCTCCGGCTACGGATTCCAGATGATTGGTCTGCGTGACAGCGACAACAGCGATTTGGATGGATTCATTGACATCAATCCGAATAACTACAAATTAGCCACGATTCCCAATGGTCGCACCTACGCAGAACACAACAATATTTCCAGCGCCAATACATTCAATGTGACCTGGACGGCGCCTCCTACGGGCACGGGAAGTGTTACATTTTACGCCTCCGGCAACGGTGTTAATGGCAATGGCACCACCAGCGGCGATGGCGCAGGATTTAGTTCGCTGAAACTCACGGAGCGGACTTCTTCTTCCAAAGATTTGGCCGCGAACATGCCCAAGGCGACGGTTTCTCCCAATCCAATTCAGGCAGAAGCGATACTCAGCCTGGAGAACCTGGTCCCGGATGAATATCGGATATCCGCATTCGACGTTTCGGGCAACCGCGTCTGGGAAACCCGGCAGAACCTTCCCGAAGCTTCTGCAACGCTTTCCTTACCCTCTGCTGACTGGGTGCCAGGTGTCTATTTTCTGCGCCTGGAATCCGGTAAAAAGGTCGCGACTGTTAAAGTTTTAAAACTTTAACTAAGCAAAAATGGGTTGGTTGTGAAGTCAGGATTAACTTCGTGTTTACAATACAATTCCTTTTTTGCAGTTACTTCACTACACCGTAACGTCTAAAACTGGAAATGTCCGCACCGCGGATAAACTAACAAACCTGCTTCTCTATGAGGAATCTGATTTTTTTGCTGCTTCTAACCCCAGCTTTCGCCTTTGCAAACAACACACAGGGCAACCCTGCACTGGAAGCCATCTCGGCTGCCTTGGGCGCGGGCGACGTGAATGCACTATCGAAATACTTTGCTGACAACGTGGAAATTTCCATCCAGGACAAAGAGCAAGTATATCCAAAAGCAAAAGCCGCCGAAGTGCTGAGAAGTTTTTTTGACAGCAACAAGCCAAAAGCCTTCGCACAAGTGCACAAGGGCCAAAGTCGTGAAAACAGCGATCAATATTGCATCGGTAATTTGACTGCCACGGCTGGAACGTACCGGGTGTACCTTTATCTGAAGGTAACCGGCTCAAGCATCAGCATCCAGGAGATGCGTTTCGACAAAGAATAAAATTTTCTACCTCCTTAACTCCCTCAGACGGCTTCGGGCATTGCGCCCGGAGCCGTTTTTGCGTGGGTATCCGTCGGGAAGGCACAAAAAAAGGAGTCATGCTTGCGCACAACTCCTTGACAATGAAACCAGTGCGGGAAGGGGGACTCGAACCCCCACACCTTTCGGCGTACGCACCTGAAACGTATGCGTCTACCAATTCCGCCATTCCCGCGCACTGTCTTTCAAAAAGAGGCGCAAATGTAAAGCCATTTGGCTTTTCCACAACCCATTTCAAAAAAAATATCCGAGCGTTGTGGTTAATGCAATTGCGCGCCCTCCCTGCGGAGACCTCAAAACAGGTAAAATTGCACAAGGTGAATTTGAGGAACGGCGGTATTTTTTAAAGGAGCGGTGTGATTTTTTAGTTAAGCGGCGGTTTTTTTAAATTTTTTTTTGATTTGATAAAATTTCAGGTATTTGCAGTCCAACGGCCCAATCGCTTAGGTTGAGTAAATCCTGAAGCATATCCATTGCTTTATTTGCATTTTTCACCAAAATTCCTTGCCAAAACAGTAACGAAAAAATCTCTATTTGAGGGATTTTGAAGCGGGCAATGCAACAGGGAATACAAAAAAGCGTTCATATTTGCATTACCAAAAGTGCGGAAAACATACCGCTCCTTTTGAAAAGCCAACCAGTTCCAAGTAAAACGACACAAAGTGCAGCAAGTGCTTTAGACGAGAAAACTAAAAGCGCTGCCCTTTGAATAGGAAAATCAAAACAAGCCCAAAAAATCATTTTTTTGACCAAAAACGGTACGCCACTTTTTAAGCGGCTACTTCTAAGATAAAAGCCCGAAAGGGCAAAAACAACCGAAGGCGGGGGCCCTCCGGTCCTTTCAAATGAGAAAGGGCGGAGGGCTGTTTTTTTTGAGCGTGTTCAGAAAGGTGTGGCACACCTCCTGAACACGCTCTTTTTTTACGACTTCTCCCAGCTTAACTACAGTACGCCGGTTCCAAGCAACAAAGCGAGGCTTATAATCATAATAGCAGTGATGATTTGAACACTGCGCAGGGTTGTTTTTTTCAAAAATCGTGTTCCCAAATATGCGCCCGCAAAAGCACTCAAGGTGGCGATGAGTAGCAAGGGCCACTGCTCAAGCAGGCTTTGGGCTGAAAACCGCGCAAAATAGACGGGTAAACGCGTCATATCCACCATACAAGCAACGGCCACACCCGTGGCGATGAAAGCTTCTTTAGAGAGGCCATAATTGATCAGAAACGCGGAACGTAAGGCTCCCTGATGACCACTTAATCCGCCGAAGAAGCCGCTTAAGAGCCCGCCAAAGGTGAGATAGCGAGTGCCAAATTTTAAATTTTTCAACACTGGGACTATTTCCATCAGCGCAAAAACGACCATCAAAACGGAGATGGCCAGTTTTAGCAGGGTGACTTCCATGGTTTTTCCGCAACATTCCCAGGTAAACAGCACAGGCGCATGGCTCAGGGCGGCCAGGCCGATGGCGCCTAAAAAGCCACCCACTACGGATGGTAGCCCAAATCGCAGTACCATCTCCCTGGAGGCGTTTTTGCCCAGCAGGGAGAGTTTGAAAAAATTATTGAGGAGGTGGACAATACCTGTGAGTGCCACGGCAACATTAAGCGGAAAAAAAATCCCGAAAATAGGCGTCAGGATAGTGCCTAAACCGAAGCCGGAAAAAAGCGTGAGCAGGGATGCTCCAAAAGCTGCCAGTGCAATGATGATTTCCATGCACAAAAGTAGCGCGGGATACGGTTATTTTCCTGCGTCGAGCAGATCGTTATCTTGCGGATCCGGGTAAAAAACTTCCACTTTTTCATGGGCCATTTTACTCAATGGGACGATGATGGCACGTTCCGAAGTTTGAAGAATAATGGAGGTGCTATCAATGAGCACCACTTTACCCCGCTCTCCCATAATGCGCACCTCGTCGCCGACACGCACCTTATTTTTGTTGTAGTAAGTACCTAAGTAGTTGGCAACCAGGTCCTTGGAAGCAAGTCCGTAGCCAAAGGCAAATGCGAAAGCACCGGCTGCAATAAGCACGGTAATGCTTGTGGAGATAAATTCGGTATTGACTTTCGCCTGTGCGAGGGCACTGATGACGGCAGTGAGAAACAGAAAATAGAAGACAACCGAGCCGATCAACTTGGCGGAGGCGATGCCGAGCGATTGAGAAAATGTGACTACCGCTCCCTGCACCATATCAGCAATAAACAAACCGATCATGAATACCACGGCCGCGGTTAGGAGCGCTGGCAGGTAGTTCATCAGATCGGTGAAAAGTTGCGTGATGGCTCCAATGCCCAGGGTTTCCGTAGCGGCGATGATGAAGATGAGCATAATCATGTAGTACACGATCCGGGCGATGATACCCGAGAGCTTTTCTTTTAATACACCACTGCGCTGCACCAGATCAATATCATCCAGCATTTCGGCGATGCGGTCAACCCCGATTTTAGCCAGCACTTTGCTTAGGATTTTCCCTATGGTACGCGCCACAATCCACCCGATGAGCAGGATGGTCATTGCGCCGATAAATTTTGGAAAAAAGGCAGAGAATTGGGCTATTAGTTGGGCAAGCGGCCCCGAAATAGGAAGAGCGTCCATAAGTTGCGATCTGAAGATTGTCGGTGAAGGATATTAGACCGGGTCAGGAAGGGATGGAGCGGGTGGGGTTCGCCAGTCCATATTTTCCTGGCCAGCCCGGCGACTGGCTTTTTTCAGGCAAGGTAAATCTTCACCTCCAACAAGCCGGAACACGACTTGCAGGGCATTTGGCACAAACACTTCGACGACGTTGCTAAACAACGACAAAGTGCCGACGTGCTGCGAGATGCGATCCTCCAATTCTGGAGGCAACATGGCTTCTCGTTCTGCTTGCAACTTTTTTAGGCTGTTGTTCATTACGCCCAATTATTTATGCGCCGAAGGCAGGGCGCGGGTGATAGAGATCGGTTGGGTAATCTTGATTGTAATTTGGGTTGTCGGGGTTACAAATTATGCGCCAATTGGCTCGGTTCCAAACATGTCTGCGTAAATGCCCTGTGCTTTGATTTTTGCCCGCATAATCTGCATTTTGATGGCACTTTCAGTTTTGTTCAGCACTTCACCAATCTCTTTGATGGACATATCCTCCGTGTATTTCATGTCGAGGATTGCTTTATCGCCTACCGGGAGTTTGTCCATCACTTTTTCGAGTCGGTTCGTTTCCATTTCCAGGATCACGCTATCGGGTATTTCAGCTTCTTTTTCAGGGCTGATTCGGCCCATATCTTCTGTGAAAATCAAAATATTCTTCTTTTTCTTGCGAATCAGGTCAATGCAATAATTATAGGTGATGGAATACACCCAGGTAGAAAAAGAGGATTGTTCGGTGAACTTGGACAGGTTCAACAATATTTTGATGAACACATCTTGTGTCGCATCCCGCGCCATACCGTGATCTGCCAGCATCGAAATGCACTTGGCAAATACCTTACCTGCATAGCGCCGGTAGAGCTGACTGAAATATTGGGCATCTTGCTCCTGTAAATACAGGGCAATAAGCTGCGAATCAGTTAGCACAGCGGAGGAAGAGGATTTTCTGGTAGCGACTGCGGTCACTGTCAGGTGGTTTTAAACAGACAAGGTCTGCGATTGAAAGCGCAAAGGCACGAAAAAAACTGCAAAATTTGAGGAAAAAGACCTCGTTTTTTCAAAACCGTTAAAAAGACGTTAATCGGCGCCTTGCGTCACTTAGAATGTGGGTATTCGTTTGAAAATGTTGGATTTTAACATTAGAACCCCAATCGAAAATCAACATTCCGATCAGAAATCAAAAATCAACTTTATAATCAACGATTTGCCTTGGGGTAGCATATTTTCCAAAAACTTTTGTTGAGCCAGCCAGTACCTTTGCAGTAGAAATGCAACGAATCACTGTCATATTACTGCTGTGCGGCATCCTTGGCCAGGCTTCCTTTCGGACGGCCTGGACGCTGCATTACCAGTGGAACCGGGCAGTCTATGTAGCTAAATGCGTCAACAAGGGTAAGCCCAGTTTGCATTGCGACGGGAAATGCGCTTTCAAAAAGCAGATGGCCGCCCGGGAAAAAAACTCCAATAAGGAGCCGCAACTTCCTACTAATTTCCACCAGATTAAGGACATACAGCTCTTTTTTGAGGTTCCGACAGTTCCGTTTTTTGTTGAACTTGAATGCCCGAACCTCAGCCCACTCCCACCTTACGGAGTTGTTCCTCCTGAGGCTCCGGTTGAGGATATTTTCCATCCCCCTGCTTGACCTGCCAGCGCTGGCAATTTGTTTGTACACCACTCTTCTTAAATTTCACATTTTATGCGAACACTGTTGTTCACAGTGCTGCTGCTGGCTTCTGCGTCGGCAGTATCGGCCTGTGATGTGTGCGGGTGTTCAATTTTGCGCATTCACAACCAATAAAATTACAAAATCATGCAAAAATTTTCATTTCTGACGCTGGCACTGCTTGCCATTTTGTTCATCATTCCTGCTTGCAAAAACGATCACGATCATGACGATGATGCAATTGTAGGATTCGGTTCGGTCGAAATTGAGTTTGAGAACCAGGCCGACGGCGGCCCCCTCGTATTTGGAAAAGACTACACGAACGCCGCTGGAGAAAGTCTGCAATTCACGCTTTTCAACTATTACATCAGCAATGTAGTGTTGATCAAAAATGACGGAACTCGTTTTGTGGTGCCCAAAGACAAGTCTTATTTTCTGTGCAAACACGATGAACCAAGTACCCGTAAGTTCACTATCAACGATGTTCCTGCCGGCGATTACACGGGCCTGGAATTTATGGTGGGTGTGGACAGTGCCAAAAGTGTGAGCCCGATTGCAGAGCGTACGGGCGTGCTTGATCCTGCGACAGGCGCCAGCGGCCATTACTGGAGCTGGAACGCAGGGTATATTTTCATGAAAATGGAAGGAACTTCTCCTGCAGCACCTGCTCCGGACAATATTTTCCAATACCACATCGGTTTGTTTGGGGGCTTCAACAATCCAACCATCAACAACCTGAAGACCATCCAACTGACGGTGCCAGGCTCTGCTGCAAAGGTGCGTGAAGACCATGCACCGCATTTCCACCTGTTTGTGGACGCGCTTGAGGTGTTTAAAAGTCCAAATACCCTAAGTATTGCAGCCAACCCGGTTACACACGGCAATCCATTCTCAGCCAACATTGCGAACAATTATGCCGATATGTTTGTCATTGATCACGTGCACAATTAAAACAACACAAACGATGTCATACAAACTATCCTTCACTTTTTTGATTTGTGCTTTTATGAGCGCAACTGCCTGCCAACAAAGCACCCCCAAAACGGCGGCGCCTGTGCCAACAGCAAATGCAGAAACCTTACCCTGGGCCACCAACCTCGACCTTGTATGCGAGATGACGGTGGATCAAACCGTGGAGGACACAGCACATTACAACGGCAAAATTTACGGCTTCTGTAACCCGGGATGCAAGGAAAAATTCCAGGAGAATCCAACCAAATACGGGGCTAAGTAGTCCGGTATGGAACGGGTTTATCGAGTGTCAGACTTTACAAGTTTTAAAAAATTGGAAAGTCTGTACACTCGATAAAAAACGTTTTTCGCTATGCTTGTAACCATCCGCGCCATGAAAAAAATTTGTTTCTCCGTACTCTGCTGCCTTTGGATTTTTCCACTGATCGGACAGGGTTTCGACCCTTTGGACGCGCTGGTTGAAGCGGAGAAAGCTACCTGGATTCGCAAACATCCCGTGGCCTCAGACCGCAACCTTCAAGCCAGTGCTGACAACCGCAGTGACGTTCAGTATTGTCGGCTGCGCTGGACCGTGGATCCGGCCATCAAATATATTCATGGCGAGGTGATGACGGTGTTTGAGCCAGTGGAAACCCTTGAAAGTCTGGAATTTGATTTTTCGGAGACGCTGACGATGGATAGCATTTTGTTTCACGGACAACCGCTAAGTTTTGCCCACAATGGCAATGTGCTGACGGTCCAATTCCCAACGGCATTACCCGCCTTTTTGGCTGATTCGCTTACTTTTTTTTACCAGGGCGCACCTACTTCAACGGGTTTTGGCTCTTTTGAGGTGAATTCGCATAATGGAACGCCTGTGCTTTGGACCTTATCCGAACCTTACGGGGCTATGGAGTGGTGGCCCTGCAAACAATCGCTCACGGACAAGATAGATTCGGTGGATATTTTTATCCGGAACCCGGTCGGATACCGCGCCGCCTGCAACGGGCTGCTGCAATCCGAGATTACCGAAAATGGCTGGACAACGGCGCATTGGCGGCATCGTTACGCCATTCCAGCCTATCTCATCGGCATTGCGGTGACGAATTACGAGGTGTTTACGGTATTGGCACCTTATGGGACTGACACGACACAAATTGTCAATTACGTCTATCCGGAGAGTTTGGACAATGCCCAGATCGGGGTGGCGCAGAACGTGGCGGTGATGCAACTTTTCAACGAACTGTTCGGGCTGTATCCTTTCCATGCAGAAAAATACGGGCACGCACAATTTGGCTGGGGCGGCGGCATAGAGCACCAAACCATGTCGTTTGTGGGCACGTTCAGTTATGCGCTTTTGGCCCACGAGCTTGCACACCAATGGTTTGGCGATAAAGTAACCTGTGCCTCCTGGGGAGATATTTGGCTCAACGAGGGTTTTGCAACTTACCTGACGGGACTTTGCTACGATTTTTTGCAGCCGGAATACTGGGAAATTTACAAAGCGCATCATATTGGCAGGTCAACCGAAAAGCCGGGCGGCTCCGTTTTTGTATATGATACCAGCAGTGTGAGCCAGATATTCAGCAGCCAAATGTCGTATTCCAAAGGCGCGATGCTGCTCCACATGTTGCGTTGGAAAATGGGCGATACAATCTTTTTCAAGGGCCTGCGGAATTACGTCAACGACCCCGCCCTGGAGTTTGGCTACGCCAGCACAGCCGATCTGAAAGCCCACCTGGAAGCCGCTTATGGACAAGACCTGAGCGAATTTTTTGCCGATTGGCTCTATGGACAAGGTTATCCCTCGTATGATATTCAGTGGTCCAAAGATCAATTCAACGATGTCAAAATCAGCATTCAACAAACGACTTCCCATCCCTCGGTTTCGTTTTTTGAAATGCCGGTTGCGGTAAAATTAACGGACGGGATACAGGACACTACGCTGGTGCTCCAGCACACTTCGAGCGGGCAAAGTTTCACGGCTTCGCTCGGTTTTAAACCGACGGAACTGGTTTTTGACCCGGATATGTGGCTGGTCAGCCGTAACAACATTGTGCAAGAGGTAGCTCCTGATGGAAGCCCCTTGCCCATCGTTAGTATTTCGATTCAGCCCAATCCCGCCAAATCGGACTTCAGCATTCAATTAAAAGTGGTGGACAACGATCCGGTGCGCTTGACTTTATGGGCCGCTGATGGCAAACTACTTCTGGAAAAAAGGATAGAAACCATCCCCGGCCTGAACGAGATACCCATCGAAAACAGGCAATTACCCGCAGGCCGCTATCTGGTACGCCTGGAGTCCAAAAAATGGCAGGTGGAGCGGGCGGTCGTGATTTTTTGAGTATCCTCATATGGGTACTTGTGATGAAATATCGAATATCGAACACCGAATATCGAATGAAGAAGTAGTTTAATGGTGACTGGATATTAAATCCAAATGCACTATCAACGTCGGTTTATGGGTATACTCCTTCAAAATTCGATATTCGGTGTTCGATATTCGGTGTTCTGCGGTTCGGTGTTCTGCGGTTCGATATTCTTCTTGTTACCCGATATGCGGATAGTCAGTATTCTTTAAAATGTTTAGACAACTCATGCAAAAATCTGGTTTACTCCTCACCCTTGCGGTTCTGCTGCTCAGCGCCTGCGGAAAAGATAAAGAGCTTGTGCCGTTTACAGGCCCGCAGCTTCCGTCCAACTTCCCGGCTCCGGTGTACGATCTGAGCCAAAATCCGGTCACAGAGCCTGGTTTTGCCCTCGGCAAAAAACTCTTTTACGACCGAATTCTGTCCCGCGACTCGACCATCTCCTGTGCGGACTGTCATATCTCTTTTTCTGCTTTTAGTCACCCGGATCATCCTACCAGCCACGGGATTGACAACCTGTTTGGGCGGCGCAATGCCTTGCCGGTGCAGAATATGCTCTGGGAAAAGGAGTTTTTCTGGGATGGCGGCGTGCCCAATCTTGATCTGGTGCCGCTAAATGCCATTGAAAATCCAGTGGAAATGGATGTTAGTCTGGGAGAGGTGTTGGCGCGCCTGCGGCAAAACGCACAATATAAGGCCATGTTCAAGGCGGCGTATGGCAGTGAGGAAATCACAACTGCCACGTTTTTGAAATCGTTTTCGCAGTTTATGGCGATGTTGGTGAGCGCCAACAGCCGCTACGACAAATATGTGCGGGGCGAGGCAGGCGGCGATCTGATTTCGGAAGAATTGGCGGGTTTGAGCATTTTTCAATCCAAATGTGCTACTTGCCATGCAACCGATTTATTCACGGATAACTCCTTCAGAAACAACGGGATATTGGATGATTTTGCTTTTGATGCAGGCCGAAATGAGGTTAGTCAGTTGCCTGAAGACATCGGCAAATTTCGGGTGCCATCCCTCCGAAACCTGAGTGCTACCAGTCCGTACATGCACAACGGAAAAATCAGAACCCTTGAAAAGGTGCTGGAACATTACGCTATGGGCGTGAAAGATTCTCCCACACTTGATCCTTTGCTGCGCCAGCCCGACGGGACCTTGGGCATCCCGCTCAGCGCAGAAGAGAGGGCCAGGATTATTGCGTTTTTGAAGACCTTGAATGATGAGGATTTTTTAAGGGATGTGCGTTTTGCGGAGTGATGCGGTTGGGGCGATTGATTCGATTTTTCGGCGTAGCGGGGGTGCGACTTGGAGTCGCACCCCCACTACTTATGGACGATTAAGCCGAATGATTTAATTAAGAACGGGAACCGTGTTTATGTTACTCCTCCCCGCTGGCGCACGGCTCTGCCGTGTGCCCACTATTGGGTCGGTTCTACCGACCATCCCTGTCGGCAGAGCCGACGGAATAATAGGCACACGGCAGAGCCGTGCGCCAGCGGTCCATTCAAATTCGACTGCTTTGCGGTCTTTTATAGCCAACACAGAGTGATATTGAACACAGCAGGATCATAGTCATCTCAAAATCAGGCATTTGCCTCACTCAAATCATCAAAATCAAAAGAATCACAGTATAGATTAGTAATTTCTACAAACCGAGAACTGCTGCGGATTACGCGGGTATAACAGCGCGGATTTTGATGTGTTTTGTAGCATTGAATCGTGCAGGTCACTTGTGTCGTTTTTTGTAATTTTGTATTTATAACCACGCTGCGTTAGCGAAATCATTGATCCAAGAAAATGAAAAAAAATCTTATCCAACTACTCTTAATCGCGCTCCCTTCATTTCTTGGAGCGCAAATAAGTAAATATCCTTCCATCATTGCTGGCACGGAATCAGGAGGCATTTTCTCTATTCCTAATTCCAATAACCCTTCGGATTTCCCTCGGTACTGGAGTTTACGCTTTGCGCCCCATGTGAGCGTGCAATTGTATAAAAGACTCTATGTGGGTGCTCAGGTTGAGTATTCATTTGGGAAGGTAGAGTATGAAAAGCTTGTTCCTCGAAGAGGTGCTGGCATTACCTTAAAATATCTTTTTCACAACAACAGTTCCAATGGGCTTTTGAGGAATAGATTTGTGCCTTATACGGAACTCTCCTGGAATCTGCTCAACTATACCATTGATGGGAGTAAAGTTTATGGCTATGAACCTTTGAATAAGTTTTCAAACCATAATATTCAGGGCTTATTGGGCGTAAATTTCAGGCTATTTGATCGGTTATATCTGGATTATGCGCTAAGATTGATGCATTACACCCAGAAAAAAAAATTCATGCTTGTCAACAGGGTTGGATTGCAGTATCACTTTGGGGAACAGCGGGTGTTTTCCGCTCCGCCAGTCCGAACGGCTTCCTCCTCTAAAAGACTCAAATTGTTCGATTTTCGCTATTTTTTAAAAAACAGTCTGTTGACCGGGCGGTATGCCCATATTTTTGATAAAGTAAATACCTCAGATATGTTCTATTATCAGCAAAGATCTACGTCTCTTGCTTTTAGCACTTCTCTTTCTTCCGATATATACCTGGGTTTGCTGTATCAGCCAATATGGATTTCGGTTCGCGGCCAAGGGAGTCAATACGTTCATATGGTTGGGCCAATGTTGCAATATGACTTTTTACGTGAGCCTATGGAAAGGAGATTGTTTATTGAGTTGGGTTACTTCAGAGGGAATTTATGTACCTGTGGTGAGGATGCACCCTACAAAAAAGACAACCTTTCCTATATTCCAGTGGGTGTTGGGTACGAACGAAGGATAAAGGACACCAAATTATACTGGAGTCTTTCGGCGCATTTTTATAGGATATTGGCAGACCCTAATTTAGACCCAGAAACGTATCTACATCCCACGGCAGGAATTGTCTATCGTTTGTCTGAAGACAAGGCACTGGTAAGACAATAAGTGGCTTAACGCATTGGTGATTTTTAACGCATCACCGCCACCGGCATTCTCAGATCATAGGTTCCCTTGATAACCGCTGGCGCACGGCTCTGCCGTGTGCCAGCGGGGGTCTATTGGGTAGTTTTTTTAGATGAATTAGGTAAGCAGATTGGCACAGCCAAAATTTTTGTTTCTCATTAAATACTTTAACTCGACTGACCGCCAATGGCACTAGTCCGTTGGCGGTCAATTTACATTTCTCGTGTATGAAAAAGGCACTCTCACTGTTCATTGTAACATTTTTAATGTCCTCGGTTCTATTCGCTCAACTTAAGCATGATTATATCTGGACGATTGGATACCATAAAATTTCACCTATCCCTAGTGGCGGATCTTTTGGAGGAATAATTATGGACTTTAATGTTACACCTCCAACCCTTACGCTTCAAGATTATATATGTGCCAGGCCACGGGCAGCTATATCTGACAAAAATGGGAAATTGATCGCATATACAGAGGGTTGTAGGGTCATCAACCGCAATCATCAAATTATGCATAATGGTGATACGCTCAACCCTGGAGAGGTTTTTAATGAGTTTTGTGTTAATGAAGGCGACTACCCATCTTGGCAACCAACTATATTTCTTCCTAAACCTGGAAGTGATAGCCTGTATTATTTATTTCATATTAGAGGCGATGACTATTGGTGGTGGCCAATGAATCTTATGTATTCAACAATTGATGCATCTGGAGACAATGGTAATGGTGTTGTCCGTACTAAAAACATTGCTATTTTTAGCGACTCTTTGTTTTTAGGAGACTATGTTACTGCCACACGCCATGGCAATGGACGAGATTGGTGGATAGTGAATCCGAGACAATATAGCAATAATATTCATGTCAGTATTTTTACGGCCGATACGGTAGAATATATGGGAATGCAAGATTTTGATCATTTGAATTTGGAGATAGATAGTTTTCCTTGGACAAGTCAAACTGCGTTTTCAACCGACGGGAGTAAGTATTTCCGCAATTCACCCAATAGTCTTTTGATATTGGATTTTGACCGTTGCAACGGTACATTATCAAATCCGGTTCGTTTAGACTGGGATTCCGTACCTTATGGCGGTGGAGGTGTGGCTACTTCTCCCAACAGTCGGTTTCTTTATTTGACCTCTGGCAACACCGTACAACAGTATGATCTTTGGGCTTCAGATTTGGCGGCTAGTATGCAGGTAGTGGCAGTATATGATGGCTCCTTGGCACCCTTTCCAGCCAATTTCTTTCAAATGATGCCTGGCCCCGATGGTAAAATCTATATCATTTCTTCGGTTCTTCGTGACTTTACATGGGTGATTTAGTTCTTTGAAAGATATTTGCCTCCA
>CAZKBH010000041.1:31352-44006 GCA_964550795.1 uncultured Saprospiraceae bacterium | reverse complement strand
GAATTACAACGGCACGGATATTCCGGTTGGAACAAGTCAGGATTTTACACTTACCAATGCGGTGGGCTGCGATTCGGTGGTGACCGTAACTGTTTCAGCTTTGTCGCCCTCGACGAGTGCCTTGTCGCTGAGTGCTTGCCCGGGTGGCTCGGCGAATTACAACGGCACGGATATTCCCGTTGGAACGAGTCAGGATTTTACGATTACCAATGCGGTGGGCTGTGATTCGGTGGTGACCGTAACTGTTTCGGCTTTGTCGCCCTCGACGGGATCCTTGTCGCTGAGTGCTTGTCCCGGTGGTTCGGCGAATTACAACGGCACGGATATTCCGGTTGGAACGAGTCAGGATTTTACCCTGAGCAATGCGGTGGGCTGCGATTCTGTGCTGACCGTGACGGTTTTAGGTGATTTATCGCCAACCAGCGCCGCGTTTAGCGTGGGGGTTTGTCCGGGCGAGACTTATGTTTATCAGGGGATGACCCTGACTGCGGGCAGTGTGCAAAGTTTCAATTTGACCAATTTTGCCGGCTGCGATTCCGTGGTCACGGTGACTGTTTTTCAGAAAAACATCTCCTCGAATGTGCTGGAGGTGAATGTTTGCCCGGGCGAGTCTTATACATTTCAGGGGGAAACCATTGCGGCAGGTGATTCGCGCGAATTCCATTTCCTTAACTCGGAAAATTGTGATAGCACCCTGACCATCTTTGTCACGAGTTTCCCTGAAACTGTTTTTGAGCTCAGCACTGCCGTTTCGTGCATCAATACGCCTACGGGAGCCTTGGAAGCAATTACTATTTCAGGCGGGCCTGCTCCGTTCCGTTTTTCGATCAATGATATTGATTATCAAGATGCTGCGCGATTTGAAAACCTGCCTGCAGGCACCTATACGCTCTTCGTGGAAGACGCCAATGGCTGTATCGCGGAGCGCGATACGGTATTGACTGCGATTCCGCAACTGATTGTTGAACTGGCCAATGCCATTTTGCCTTGCGATAGCGCGGGCGTTCAACTGGATGCTTTGGTGCTCGGTGGGGATGCGGGTACGCTGGTTTTCAACTGGTGGAATGGCGAACAAAGTGCCAGCAGTATTGCCACAGAGGCTGGTCCGATTTGGGTAGAAGTGAGCGACCAATGCGAGACCGTTCGCCGCGAAGCATCGGTGCAGTGGGCCACACTGGCGGAGGATTTGGACATTGTGTACATTCCCAATGTGTTTATGCCCAGTGCACGCGACGCGGCAAATGCCACCTTCAAGCCGTTTTTTGCTTCGGGCATTACCTTGTTGAGTTTTGATTTTGCGGTGTTCGACCGTTGGGGCGACCAACTTTTTGTCACCTCGAACACCGCGGATGCCTGGGAAGGCGTGTTCCGCGATAAAAGTTTTAACCCGGGGGTTTTGGTATGGTACCTGCAGGCGGAGGTTGCCATTTGTGGACGCGTGCTGCGCGTTGAGCGCAAAGGCGACGTGACGGTGGTGCGATAAAAGCCCGGTTATATTAGCCCATGAAGCCCCCTCTGATGTGCGCATTGGAGGGGGCTTTTGTTTGTGGTGGCGATGGCTTTTTTAGGGTGAACAGATTTTTGAGGGACATTTTATCTGGTGCGCAAAATATTTTTTCAATTTTTTTTAAAATATTTTTTTACACAAATTAATGATAATCAATTAGTTATAACATTTTTAAAAAATATCTCTCCACAGTACCCGGCCAAATTAGGTTCTATGTATTGCAAAGAACCTTCCGGTACCATTATCTTTGCACCACCTACTAAGGAAACGAAGAAGTTTGAAACCGCAGAGCGATACTAGTTTAAAAGTTCGGCAGTTCAATTTTAAGGATCTCAGCAGGTACTTCAGGCACACAACAAAACTTAAGCTATGAAACCCAAGGTCAGAATCAGCCTTTCTGTTTTTACATTCTTTGCTCTGTTGCTCACCGGTTTAGCCGCCGCTGAGCAAGTTCCTACCAAGCGGCCACATGGGAATGAAACGCTCATCAGCCCCAATATCATCAGCCTCAGTCCGAAGTTGATGCGGAAGAAAAACCAATTTGAAAAAGACGACAAAACGATTCGGGAAATTGACTCCATTGTCATCAATCGAAAACCTGCGAAGTAAATTTCGCGCCACTGTTTATCTGAACAATGTAACAACTATGGATATCGAAAATGCAAAAGCGCAGATGCGCAAGGGAGTGCTGGAACTCTGCATCCTTGCCATCATTGAGGAGGATGAGGTATATCCCAGCGATATCATTTCACGGCTCAAAGCCAATGATCTTATCGTCGTGGAAGGCACTCTTTACCCACTCCTCACCCGGCTGAAAAACGACGGGCTTCTGGACTACACCTGGCGTGAAAGCAACGCTGGACCACCACGTAAGTATTTCAAAATCACGGAATTAGGTCGTCATTTTTTGGAATCTCTCAGCAGCAGCTGGAACCAATTGGTGGACTCTGTGGCCCAAACCGTTGGGAAGGCACCCGCAGCAACCAAAAAGTCCAGAAAAAAAGAAAGCAGCTCCACTGCCGAAGAAACGAAGCCTACTGATTACTCTACGCTTTTGGAAATACCCAAAGCGGACCCCATAGAGGATTCGACCAAAACAGGCTCCTCTGATTAATGCTCCAATCCTCCTTCGCCAAGGCTATGGCGGATAAACAAATCCACCTTCGCCAAAGCTACACACCACCTTCGCCAAGGCTATGGCGGATAAACTAAACATCACGCAATGAACAAGATTCTGAATATCAACCTGGGCGGTTATGCCCTTACCATAGATGATGATGCCTTCGAATACCTGAACGGATATTTGGACAGCATACGCAGGCGGTTCAGCGAAAGTGAGGGCCGCGACGAGATCATCAGCGACATTGAAGCCCGCCTGGGCGAACTCATCAGTCAGGACATGGGTTCTCGCACCATCGTCATGTTGCCAGATGCCGAAGCGGCGGTGGCAGTGATGGGCAAACCCGAGGATTTTGGGGGTGAAGAAGCCGAGAGCAGCTCCAGCCGTCAAGGCGGTGTAAAGGGTGGAAAAGCAGCCGTTCGCACCGGTAAACGCCTCTTCCGCGATGAAGAGGATGCGGTAGTAGCGGGTGTTTGTTCGGGACTTTCGGCCTATTTTGGCATACAAGACCCGCTGTGGATGCGCCTGATTTTTGTCCTCCTGGCCTTTGCTTCCTTCGGATTTTGGGCTCCGGCGTACGTGCTGATCTGGATTTTGGTCCCCGCTGCCAAGTCTGCCGCCGACCGGCTCGCCATGCGCGGTGAAGCGGTAAACATGGACAATATTGCCCGGGAAGTAGAACAGGGTTTTGATCGTTTGGGCAAAAAAGTCAATGAATTTAGTGCCGATACGGTAAAAAAAAATGGTTCCAGCGCGCAAAACGCCGTTAGCACGGGTGTGACCGCTATCGGCCAGGCTTTTGGTTTGTTGCTGCGCTTTATTGCCAAGTTTGCGGCATTGATCGCCATCCTGATTGCCATTGCGGTGTTTTTAGCCTTGGGGGCCGGCTGGATTGGCAGCATTGTGGCGCTCTCGGTTGGTGCCCCGTTTGTGGAATATTTTAGTCCATTTTCCTCAGGTTGGACCTGGTTTGGAATTGTCAACCTGTTTTTCCTGCTCGGCATCCCGGCCATTGCACTGGTCTTGTTTTTTTCGAGGCTGTTGTTCAAAACCCGCACGCCCGGTTGGGTGAGCGGAAGTTTGACCGGGCTGTTTATTTTGAGCGTCATTGCAGCGTTTTCTATGTTGCCCTTTGCAGTGAAGGAGTACAGCCATTCGGGTACCGTTTCCCAGGAAATCAGCCTGGGTGACCTGCGTTCAGACACCCTTTTTGTGAACAGTATTCCCAATTTGTTGGGCAATAAGTATCACCATAAAAATGACATTGACTTCTCCGATGAAGGCGTTCGACTTTCCGACGAGGGCATGGAGATGCGTTCTCCGCTGGAGATCCGGGTAATTCCCAGCCGCGATGGTGCCTATCACTGCACCCAAATCATCAAGGCGCAAGGATCATCCAATCTTCAAGCACAGGAAAACGCCACCAGGGTGAGCTATGCAGCGCTTTTTTCTGAAAACACCTTGCAGGTACCAACTGCTTACACGGTGGCGAAAGGGGAAAAATGGCGCGTGCAACGGGTTCGAATCAACATCGAAGTACCGGTGGGTAAAAGCATCCGATTTGATGAATCCATTCACGAATATGCGGGTGCCGATCTGGATGAATACGATGATCAAAACAACCGGAACTACATCTCCCGGCGCCCGGGAAAAATCTTCCAAATGGGCAACAAAGGGCTGGTTTGCGCCGATTGTCCGAACATGGGCGACAAGGGTTACCGCTCCGACCGCGACTACGAAAACTTCATTTTGGAGGGCGATTTTGTAACGGAAATACGCCAGGGCGATGATTTTCGGGTGGAAATAGAAGGACCGAACAGCGAAAAGGACAAGATTCAAAAAATCCAGACAGGGGATAAAATCACGCTGACTACCAACGGTAAAACCACCAACGGAGCCGTTCGGGTTTTTATCCAAACCCCTACATTCACTGCTTTACACGCCGACAATTCGGGCGAAATTATCATTCGCGGTTTTGATGAAGGACGAGCGCGGATCACGGCCAGCGGCAGCAGTCGCATCAAAGCATATCTGGATGTTTCGGACGAGTTTAACATCGCACTTTCGGGCAAGGCATCGCTTGATTTGACTGGGAAAGGCGAAAACATGGAAGTAAGTTTGATAGACAACGCCGAAATAGAAGCGACCAATTGGACGGCAAACCGCGTGGAGATATCGGCTTCAGATGCCGCGCGCGCCAGAGTTTTTGCCAAAGAAGACGCCATCGTATCCTCTACCGGGCAAAGTACGGTCCGGGTAGATGGCGGTGCCAAGGTTCGCAGTAAGGGATCGGAAGAATAAGCAACTGAAAACGACCAACTTTACATCCGCCCCTGTGATTTGAGATCACGGGGGCGGGCTGTTTTTTGGGGGAAATCATTTAACTTTGCAGGAAAATGAGTGCAGTAAACCATTCACCGATTGAATTTGCCGCTAACACACAAAGCAATGACAAAACTAGTCTTGGAAATTCCGAATCAAAATGACCTTGAGGTATTGTTACCGCTGCTCCGGCGGTTGCGAATTCGTTTTTCTAATCCTAAAGCCTCTTCCCTCAAAGAAGATGAATTAGAGGAAGCAATTCGCATCATTCAGCAAGGCTGTGACATGAGTACTTTTGGGGATGCGCTCGATTATCAGATTGAAACCAGACGGGAGCGTTCGCTTCCTTTTCGTGATTGACTATGCCATTGCTTGATTCAAATATCCTAATCTACTCAGGCGAGGCTCAGTTTGCACCGCGTTTATTCCCATATGTCACCGATTCTGGCAATTTTATTTCTACAATCAGTATAGTGGAAACCTTAGGATATCACAAAATCACCCCGGCTCAAACACTCTATTTTGAAAGCCTTTTCAAGATATTAAATTCCATTCCAGTAGATGAAGCTGTTATTCAAAGGGCCGTGCAACTCCGACAGATAAAAAAAATCTCTCTGGGTGATTCGCTTATTGCTGCTACTGCGCTTGTTCATGAAGTAGAGCTAGTTACAAGGAATACTACCGATTTTATGGGGATTTCTGGCTTGACGGTTGTAAATCCCATTTTTTAATTTTTTTGAGAACTTCGGCTTCTGGGGTAATTAGCACACATACTACCAATCCTTAATACGGCAACCAATTCTCTTGAATTGAACTGAATACCAAGATTCTGCATCAAGTATCTATCTTTGTCGGCTATTCAGCATTGATATGCCTACTCCAACACTCTCGCCCGCCGAACTTTACCAGAACATTGCCCGCAAGGTCAAAGAGGGAAGTTGTGTGCTTTTCCTCGGCCCCGCCGCTCTAGCCGCCAAAGACAAGGATGGTACCTGGCAACCCATCACCGATCTCTGCGCCCGGCATCTGGCAGAAAAATACAAGGTAGAACTAGGCGATCATCAAGACGTTAACCTGCCCTACGTGGCGAGTCTGGTGCGCATCCAAAACCGCTCTACGGACAATGTTTTGCAGGAAGAAGTGGCTAAATTCTACACTGATCTTGCCGATACTTGCGAACTCCACCCTGCCCTGGAACAACTCACAGACCTGAAATTCCGGATTGTCATCAACACCACGCCCGACAATTTTATCACCCGGTTGTACGACCAAATTGCGCAGGCCTACCACGCCGATTTTTACAATTGGTACAAACCAAACGCGGCGCTCCATTTTGACTTTGAAAAAGACTCCCGGGTGGTCATCTACAACCTCCTTGGATCCTACCAAAAGCCCGAATCTCTGGTGCTGACTTACAAGCAACAGCTCGGGTACATCAAAAAAATTGTAGGCGAACAGCAGAACGAGCGCATCCCGGATGCCCTCACCAATGCATTCAAAGACTTCCGCCACCACCTTTTTCTCGGCTTCGATTTTGAAGATTGGGCCTTGCGACTATTGCTCGACACGCTGTACAAAAACGTGCGTGAAAATGTGCAGCCCTACTCATTCAGCACCAAAGACGAGCGCCCCGCCGAAGCCGACACGAAGGTGTTTTTTCAGGGCGAATTCGGAATGCAATTTCCCAAAGACAGCCTGGAAAACTTTGTAGAAAACCTCGTCAGTGAATATCAAAAACTGGATAGTCCCGCTGCCTCCAGTACGAACCAGGCACCTAAAGCCAAGGTGTTGGTACTCTACAATGAAGCCGCCGACCAGGATGGTTTTGAGCTGTTAAACAAGCACTTACGCAGCCTTCCGGCGCAATTTGTAACCATGTCTGATGCTGTTGGACAAGGCAATGTGCAGGAGTGGTTGCGCAAAATGATGGACGAATGCCAGGTGGTGCTTCCGCTCCTGAGTGCTGATTTTTACGATGAGGCCAACAACCCATCGGTGCCACTTTTGGCGGAGATTTCGCAACGGAACAACCCGCGCAAGGGCTTCCTGGTCATGCCCGTTTTGCTTAAAACGGTCGGTCTGGATGGCCCCCTGGCCCAATTGCCCACCCTTCGGCCTACCGACAAACAACCCATCATGGGCAGCGGAAAAGAGAGCCAATACGCAACCGAGATTGCCGATGGACTGAAAAAATACATCGAAAATTTGAAGTAAACTAATTCGGTGCGTACCAAAACGGCAATTCTCCATACACCCGCAGCGAATCGGTTTTTATGGAAGAAGGAACTTCCACCCGCAGCACATTTTTCCCCGTTTTAAAATTGCCGGCCGGCAAATAGGCCACCACGCCGGGTGTGCCCACCACCGGGTGTTCATGGAACATCCAGCCGGGTTCCGACAGCAGCGAGTCGTTGAGACTTAGTTGAAAAAAATTGTTCAGGCAAACGAGGTGTACGCTGTCGGTCAGGGTTCGGCGCAAAAGTTTGGGCAACGAATCCGGAAAAACGGGTGAAACACAACGCTGCAACAGGGCCGCATCCAACATTTTTGGGTAATCCACAAAGACTCGAAGGAACGGCCCCTCCACCACCTCCGATGGGATACTGACGGGCGGCAAACGTGCCTCAGGTGAGCGCATATTGTCGTAGAGACCACTCGTAAGGGTATAGCCATTTCGGCTAGTGGCGTAAAAATCCCGGGTTGAGAGCAGGGTCCTGCCATTCAAGTGAAAAAACGTGGAAGTGAAATTGAATATCACCCCGCCCATCAACAAAACCATGCCCAATGAGAAGGCAATTACGAGCCGTTTGGGAGAGGTATTCGAGGTAAAAGTCAGGTTGAGGTACGACATCGGTCGGTAAACCAGTGGCATTACAATTTGTCCGATACGATCCGCAGACCACTCCGCCAAACGTTTGACCTTTGGCTTTTCTGCGTATCGGGGAATGCGCATGATGCCTTGCATAGTGACCGGCAAAAAGGCCAGCAACATAAAAAAGGTCATCACGATGTAGCTTAAAATCCGGCCTTCCGATTCTCCGACCCACAAAGGCAGCACATTGATCATTACAAAGAAAAAAATGTAAGCAATGCAAATACCAAAGCTTAGCAGCGCGACGAGAAAAGCCAGGGAAAACACCTGATTACAGAGTCTGTCGAGCCGCAGGATGTAGTCGGACAAGGCGCCGAAACGGAGCTGCGTTTGCCTTCGGGTGATTTCGTTTTGCCAGGGCAGTTTTTCGTATCGAATCCCTTCGGTATATACCGTGTGCAGCCCGACCACACCGGCCCAAAACGCCCGCATCACGAAGTGTGTCACGAACGTTGCGATGAGCAGCCAGGCGATCACTTTCATAAAACTGAACACCATTAACGGGAGTGTAATCTTGCGCAGATCTTCATCCAACACCCAATTTTCGAGGTAAAACCGCAGCATGGAATCCACGGTTTCGGGCAAATGGGAGGCCAGGAAAATCGCCGCACCGGAGATGACCAGTTCGAGGTTCCAACTCTTTTCCGTCAGGGCGCGAAGCCATTCCGGACGATTGTCTTGGGGTGATGGGTTGGTTTCCATAAAATAGCACGAATTTTGGGCCACAAAATATCACGATAAACCCAAAAGCACCATTCTTTCTGCCATGCAACTGCCCGACCTCTCCTCTACCATCGTAGCCCTCGCCACCCCGCCGGGCGTAGGCGCCATTGGCGTCATCCGACTTTCCGGGCCGAGGGCCATCCTCCTCGCAGATAAAATTTTCAAGGGCAAAAGACTGGAAAATCAGCCCAGCCACACGGCTCATTTTGGAAAAATTGTCGCAGCAGACGGGCGTATTCTGGATGAAGTTTTAATCACCATTTTTAAAGGTCCGAACTCATATACCGGAGAAGACACCGCCGAAATTTCCTGCCACGGTTCGCCGTATATCTTGCAGGAAATCATTCAGTTATGTCTGGAAAATGGTTCGCGGCTGGCGGATCCGGGAGAGTTTACTTTACGCGCTTTCCTGAACGGAAAAATGGATCTCACCCAGGCCGAAGCCGTGGCTGATTTGATTGCGTCCGAGAGCGCCGCTGCCCATGAGGTAGCCATCCGGCAACTTCGGGGCGGGTTCAAAAACGAAATCCAAAAACTCCGCGAAGAACTCATTCATTTCGCCAGTTTGGTGGAATTGGAACTCGATTTTGGAGAAGAAGACGTTGAATTTGCCGACCGCAACGACCTGAAGCGCCTGGTCAATCAAATCCGGGCACACCTTCGACCGCTCATCCAGTCGTTCGCGCTGGGTAATGCCCTGAAAATGGGCGTCAGTACAGTCATCGCTGGTCGGCCAAATGCTGGGAAAAGCACCCTGCTGAACGCCTTGCTGAACGAAGAACGTGCCATCGTTTCGGACATCGCTGGCACCACGCGGGACACGATTGAGGAGGTGTTGAATATTCAGGGCGTACAGTTCCGGCTCATTGACACGGCAGGCATCCGCGAAGCCCAGGATACTATTGAAGCTATTGGAGTGGCCCGCACGATGGAAAAAATTGAACAAGCGGCCATTATCGTGTATGTCTGGGACGTGGCAGGCGGCATGACGATCGCCGAATTGTATGAAGACCTCGACAGACTTTTCAAGTCTTCAAGACTTGAAAAGTCTGATTTGGTGGTCGTTTGCAACAAGATGGACCGCAATCCGATGTTCAAAACAGAATGGTTGTTGGATCCGACCCTCCCAGACATTCATCCATATCTTCTAGGCGATTCATCCATTCATCATTCATCATTCATCCTTCATTCATCATCCATCATTCATCATTCATCATTCATTCCCGTTTCCGCAAAAAACCAGATGAACATCGAGTTTTTGAAACAAAAACTGTTCGAGGCAGCCGCTGGCGAAGGAGTGAACACCGAAAGCACCATTGTCACCAACGCCCGTCACCACGATGCCCTGCGCCGCGCCGATGCGGCTTTGGAAGAAGTGCTTACCGGTTTGGATGCCAATATTACCGGCGATTTTGTGGCGCAGGATATTCGCCGCTCCCTGGCTTATTTGGGCGAGATTACGGGTGAGATTGGGGTGGAGGATTTGCTGGGGAATATATTTGGGAAGTTTTGTATTGGAAAGTAACCCTAAATTTGCAAAAAAATTCAAAAATGTACCGCTTAGATCGTCAAGCGTTTAGCATCCAAACCTTTGAATCTGCTTCGCATCAGCGCGCATACTGGTTGTCAAAACCGGCGGGCGAACGATTGGCGGCAGCATGGTATTTGACTTGCTGTGCCTGGAATCTCAATGTGGAGGAGGAACATCCATTAGACCGCACTCATTTTTCGATACGCCGTCGTGAGCATCATGCGCCAAAACATCTCACCGGGTGACTGTGAAGCCACAAGGGCACTTTTAACCTAAACCCAACACCCATGCGAGTAAGTCTAATTATTAAACGTCAATGGTTTGACGAACTATCAAAAAATTGCTTTTTCAAAGGTTAACTTGGCTTTTGTTGCACAGGTGAGGGCAAAACGAAATACATTTGCCGTAACACACACCTTAATCTAAAAGTCCTTCATGAATCTTACCCAATACATCCAAAATCTCAACACCCAATATCGAACTGGATTTAGCGGCGAGCACAGCTACCGAGCTGACCTCCAAATCCTCCTCTCTACCCTCCTCTCTGGATTCGTAGTAACCAATGAGCCAGCTAAATTAACCGATGTTGGAAAACCTGACTATGTTATAACCAAGCTAAATATCCCCGTTGGCTACATCGAAGCAAAAGATATTGGAGTAGATCTAAAAAGCAAATCTTTAAGAGAACAATTTAATAGGTATTTGGGCCTACCCAATATTGTATTTACAGATTACCTCGACTTCCATTTTTATAAAGAAGGCCTCTTTGTTACCAAAGTCGCCATTGCTGAAATCAGGGGCGGCAAAATCGTTGCCCTTCCTGACAACTTCGACACGTTCAACACGCTGTTTAAAAATTTTGCGGCCACTATTTCCCAAACCATTAAAAACCCAACCAAGTTGGCCGAAATGATGGCAGGGCGGGCAAAAGCGATGGCAGGTGTCATTGAAAAGGCTTTGAACGCCGATGATGAGCACCAAAGTAACAGTGCCTTGAAAGGGCAAATGCAGACCTTTAAAACCGTCCTGATTCACGACATTACCAACCGTGCATTTGCCGACCTCTACGCGCAAACCATTGCCTACGGGATGTTTGCCGCCCGTTACCACGACCCGACCTTACCCACCTTCAGCCGACAGGAAGCGGCCACCCTGATACCAAAGACCAACCCATTTTTGCGCCGACTGTTTCAGGACATTGCGGGCTTTGATCTGGATGAGCGTTTGGTTTGGATTGTGGACGAATTGGTGCAAATCTTTTTGGCCTCCGATGTGGCCGAAATCATGCGCAATTTTGGCACACGAACCAAACAGGAAGACCCGGTTATTCACTTTTACGAAACCTTTTTGGCGGCTTACGACCCCGCTTTACGCAAAGCCCGTGGAGTTTGGTACACCCCCGAACCCGTGGTGAATTTCATCGTTCGCGCCGTGGATGATATTCTGAAAACGGAGTTTGGACTTTCGCAAGGTTTGGCGGATACCTCCAAGACAAAAATCAAGGTAGACGTACAAGGCAAAAAGGTAGAAAAGGAAGTTCACAAAGTGCAAATACTCGACCCGGCCACAGGTACAGGCACATTTTTGGCCGAAGTAATCAAGCAGATTCACCAAAAGTTTGAAGGGCAAAAAGGGATATGGAGCAAGTATGTAGAAAACGACCTGATACCTCGCCTGAATGGTTTTGAATTGCTGATGGCGAGTTATGCAATGGCACATTTAAAACTGGATTTGCTACTCACGGAGACCGGGTTTAAGCCCACCAAAGACCAACGGTTTAGGGTGTACCTCACCAATTCCTTAGAGGAAAGCCACCCCGACGCAGGAACGCTGTTTTCAAGTTGGCTGAGTGATGAAGCCAACGAAGCAAATAATGTTAAACGGGATTCACCCGTGATGGTGGTTTTGGGAAACCCGCCTTACAGTGTTAGCAGCACAAATAAAAGCCCCTGGATTCAAAACTTGATTTCGGACTACAAAAAGGGCTTAAATGAAAAGAAAATAAACCTTGATGATGACTACATCAAGTTTATTCGATTTGGTCAGTTTTTTGTTGATAAAAATAGCCAAGGTGTTTTAGCGTATATTTCAAATAATAGTTTTATCGACGGAATTACGCATCGGCAGATGAGAAAGTTACTTTTAGAGTCTTTTGACAGAATTTATATTTTAGATTTACATGGTAATTCAAAAAAAAAGGAGGTCGGCCCAAACAATGAAAAAGATGAGAATGTATTTGATATAATGCAGGGAGTTAGTATCAATATTTTTATAAGAAATAGGCCAAAGGCAACTGGCAAAATGGCCACAATCTTTCATTCCAACCTTTTTGGCAAACGGGAGTTCAAATATGATTTTTTGTTAAATAATAGTATATCCGGAGTGCCTTGGGAGAATCTTAATTGTGTTGGGCCCAACTTTTTCTTTGTTCCAACTAATTTAGATGAATCCAATTTGAGTAACCTAGCATTTGGAATACATGACTTGTTTCTGGTTTCAAATAATGGCCTGAAAACTGACAGAGATGCACTTTTTATAGATTTTGAACCAGTGGATCTAGAGTCTAAGATCAAAACATT
>CAZKBH010000041.1:29984-31342 GCA_964550795.1 uncultured Saprospiraceae bacterium | reverse complement strand
AACATTGCTTTCAGGAATGTTTGATAGTCAATTCAAGGAAAAATACCAAGTAATAAATTCAGGTAGTTACAAAATTGAGGAAGCAATAATTGGAACAAAATTTAACTCTGATTTCCTTAAAAACGTAACTTATAGACCTTTCGATTCAAGACAAATGTATTACGATCCAAAGTTAATTAGTCGCCCCGCATGGAAAGTTATGGAGCATTTACTAAACGGAGGAAACCTCAGCATTTCACTTCCAAGGCAAGTGCCACAAGGTGAAAAACCGGGATGCTTTATCAGCAATTGCTTGCAAGGACACAAGAGTTTTAGTGCATATAATATAAACACGATATTTCCTCTCTACCTACATCCAAGAGCTACTAACCAGACTTCGATAGACCAAACCACCCGCACCCCCAATCTTAACCCAACCATTGTCCAGCAAATAGCCCAAAAAATCGGGTTGCAATTCACGAACGAAAAGGAGCAAGACCCGGCCACTTTCGCACCCATTGATCTACTGGATTACATCTACGCCGTTTTGCATTCGCCTACCTACCGCGAAACGTACAAGGAATTTTTAAAGATTGATTTCCCCCGTGTGCCGTATCCAAAGGACGCGGCCAGCTTTTGGGCTTTGGTTGCCCTCGGTGGGGAGTTGCGGCAAATCCATCTTTTGGAAAGTGCCACCTTAGAAAAGTCCGGCAAACAATACCAATACCCCGCCGATGGGGACAACATAGTACGCAAGCTGAAGTACGAAAACGGGAATGTGTACATCAATGAAACGCAGTATTTCGCCAACGTGCCGCCTGTAGCCTGGTCGTTTTACATCGGCGGCTACCAACCCGCGCAAAAGTGGCTCAAAGACCGCAAAGACCGGGAATTGGGCTTTGAGGATATTTTGCACTATCAAAAAATTGTGGTGGCTTTGGTGGAAACGGATAGGATTATGGGGGAGGTGGATAAAGTGGGGGTGGTGTAGATTTTTGATTGTACAGTAGTCAAACATTAAACATTTGATTTTAAATCATTAACGTAAATTATTATGCCAAAACTTAACCCATCCCCTCAATGGCGTGAAACAATCCGGGAAGCCATTGAAAATCCAGTTTCTGAATATTATTTAGAAAATACGAAAGATTCTACCGAAGATACATTCTCTAAAATTCAGGATTGGGAGAATGATTCGGAAGCTGAAATGGATCGAATCTGTAAAATTTTCATGGCCAACCTGCCCTCAGATGCAGTTAGGTTTTTCGTGACCAAAAGAAAATATGATGAATTGAATTATTGGATTAGGCTTTACCACGAGGGATAGGGCGACAACCTCAAAACGTAAAAATCAAAGTAAGCCAATGCAACACCAGGGG
>CAZKBH010000041.1:17253-29974 GCA_964550795.1 uncultured Saprospiraceae bacterium | reverse complement strand
ACCGCAAGGAAGCCTTTGGCACTGAGTTAGCCCGTATCGAGTTCCTATTTGGGCTTTATGAGCAGTACACCGCGCCTATGTTTGGCGGGGCAACTTCCAAACCAAAAAAATCAAAGTAAGCCAATGCAACACCAGGGGCTTTTTATACGGGACTACCTGCAAACTCACCACTATCTACTTGATGAAGTGGCGGAGTTAACGGGCATTCCTGAAGAACAGTTAAATGAGTTTTTGAAAATGCCCGTGGTTCCTGAAGAGGTTGTGGCAAAAATCGCTTTTCACCTGGCAGCCAAAACACCGGGGGATTTTTTCAAATTGCCGGGGGATGGGCAGCCGTAAGGGTGGGCTTTATTTTTCCATAAAGTTGCCGTTGTGGAGTGGTTCTAATTTTAGTCAAAAACCGCCCTCAAAAGTGGTGTTTTGCAGAATTTGTACCCAATTTGTACCTATTTTTCATAACTGATTGATAATCAACACACATTACTTTTTGTATTGGGAAGTAAGTTGTTGTAAAAAAACAGCCCCTACTTGGCAATAGAAGAGGTTTGAACATATCCATTCACTGATCTTCATACATGGCAGGTTATTATAACACCCCGAGCATTCACGCTGCCTTGAATAGTTTGCCCTCTTGGGAAGCCTTTTATGAAAAAACTTCAAAGTTAGCCGCTTAGCCTTATCTTAGTGTCCGCTACAGCGAGGAAGTCCCGTTTCATAACTAAATATACATCAGTCGCCAATGTCGAATCTTGTCGTTAAACTTCAGCGTATCGAATCACTCCACAAAATAATCGAGTCAAAGGGGGAGCTTTCCGAGGAAGTCTTGCGCAAAATTGACTACAAATTCCGCCTCGAATGCAACTATAACTCGAACAAAATCGAGGGTGGTACGCTCACCAAGCCGGAGACGCGCAGTGTGATGATTGGCAATATCACGGTGGAGGGCAAGCCATTGAAAGACATCCGGGAGATGAAGGGGCACGACGAGGCCATGAAGGATATTCTAAGCATCGGGAAAGAAGAAAAGCGTATTTCAGAAAAGCGCATCAGGGATATACACAAACAAATTATTGTGCCTGAGTCCTCAGAAGATGGAAGAGAAATAGGTGAATGGAAGCGTATCGGCAATCACATTATCAATTACCGGCTTGAAAAATTTCAATTTACACCACCGAATGAAGTCCCTCAAGCCATTCATGATCTACTAAACTGGCTCAATGCCGGGCTTGACAAAATTCAAAGTAAACAAAAAGATGCGCCTCATCCACTGTTGCTGGCTTTTGAATTTCACACAAAGTATCTCACCATTCATCCATTTACGGATGGTAACGGCCGCACGGCACGTATATTGACCAATCTGATTCTGGTATCACTGGGCTATCCACCTTTTTGGGTCACGGAGGGGGGAGAGAAGGATGCATACAACCGATACTTGGCTGATGTGCAAGCTTATGGCGGCAGTCCGGATTTACTTTATGAATTTCTGGCTGGTTTGGTAGAGCGGTCTTTACAACTCACACTGGATGCGGTTGAAGGGAGGGAGATTGAGGATATGGATGATTGGTCGAAAAAACTGAGATTGCTAAAGTCAGATCTGCCAAAAGAGGAATCTAATGTTGTAAGAAAAACAAAAGAGACAACTAAAACAGTCTTTGAGAATAGTATTTTACCAACGATTAAAATATTATCTGAAAAACTATCTGAGTTCAACGATCTGTTTTCTAGTACCAGCCTTGGATTTGGCATAGATACTAATATTCGCCACTTCGGCGATGTTAAAAATATTTTACAGCATTGGCGGGGTAATAATACCTCTGTATCATCTATTACTTTTATCTATATTCTTGTAGGATTTAAAAAATCGGAAAGTCCTTTTGATATAAAAGTAGGATTAACTTGGAATTTGCTTTCATACGAGTATTCACTATCGATTTCTGATAAAAAGACTTCGCCTTTATTTACTTTAAAGTACCATCAATTTTATGCTGAACAAGATTTACAAAAAATTGTAAAAAAATGTGCCGATAGTCTGCTTCAAAAAATTGAAGATGAAATAAAAAGAACCTAATCCGATGCACATCCTCAACTAGGACTCCAAAGAATATGCCTCCAATAACCTACATAAGGAATAAAGACCTAACCCTGCCCTATGCAAAAAATCACCGTTCCCCTTTACCAACCCTGTGAAGTCATTCCCTTACAATGGGTGCGTACCCTAAGCAGCGGCGCCAACCGGCCTATAGTAATCCGGGGCATTGACCAAAACCAGCAAGAAACAGGCGACTTTGTGCTCAAATACCGCAATGATGAACGCATGAATGAAACCACCTGCCGCCGAGAATTGTTAGCAGCGTGGATGGCTGCTGAAATGGATATTGCAGTGCCGGAACCTGTTATTATTGCCGTAGATAGAAATTTTGTAGAGACGGTACCACAAGAGTTACTGGCTATCATGACCTCCAGGGCCCTTGGACTGAATATTGGAAGCCGCTACATTTCAGGTAACGCAACTTTTCAGCCAAAGCCGGTGCTTCCTTCTGACCTGCATCAAACTGCTGCCCGTGTTTTTGCGTTTGATTTGATGTTACAAAACGCTGATCGCCGCGACGAAAAGCCAAATTCATTTTTAGCCGATGGTAAAATTTACGTTTATGACCACGAACTTTCCTTCGGATTTTTGTCCATGTTGCCTATGTTTGCCAACCCGACACCGTGGATCTTGAATGATACGGATGTCATGGCAGCCAAACAGCATCTTTTTTACCCGACAATCAGTCAAAATCGCAACATAAATTGGGAAGCTGCTTTTAGTAGTGTGATGCAACTGACGCCATATTTTTGGCAACGCGCTACCGAATTAATGCCCCGAGAATGGGAAAACACCCAAGAAATGACACGTATTCAGGACCATATAGTGTCCATTCAACAACATTCAGCAACTTTCATCTCAGAGATATGGAACAAGTTAATTGGATAAATTACCAATATCAGCTCCTGCGCTACCGGCACGACCATCTGACCGGGGAGTTTGCCAATCTCGGTGTGGTGTATTTCGATGCGCAAAGCAGCGAGCTTCGCTGGAATTTCGAGGATAAAAAATATGGCCGCCTCAGTCAGTTTTTTGGCGATACTGTGCAGGGCAGCTATATTTTGTCGGCACTCAAACAGATGAATAAACGCCTCACAAAACTTCGCGAAGAAGGGCTGCAAGGGTTTGAACGCATTGAAGCACTGACAAGCTCCTTACTTCCACCGGACGACAATGGCCTGTATTTTTCAGAGCCTTGGCAAGGACGGCATTTTGAGCATGCATTGGCCTTTGATGAAATCTACACCCGTATTATAGGGCAATATCAGGAAGAAAGTATTAAGCGACATGATGATGCCTATGCTTGGAAACATGTTTACAAGCAATATTTCGATCGTTACAACCTCACACCAAAACTACGTCATCATAAGGTGAAGACCGACACCGACACATTCAACTTTCAGCATACCTGCAAAAACGGGGTGTGGCACTGTATCCAGAGCCTTTCGTTTGCCCTAAAAAATGAAGGCAGTATCAAAGACAAAATCTATAAGTGGGACGGATTCGCCCGGGAATTGTTGACCGCCGATGAGCCGATGAAAGTTTACTTGCTCAGTATTTTTCCTGAAAATCAAGCATTGACTGAACTACTTCAAAAGAAATTAAATGTGCGGGATGGAAATGTAGAAATTCGGGTAGTAGGCGAAAAAGATGCCAATGCCATTGCTTTGGAATTGAAAGCGGCTTTGGAGGAGCATTAATAGATTTCCCTTGCACATCCTCAACGAAATTGCCAAATATTCTAAATTTACCTCTGGCTCTAGGGATTGTTTAACGATTTCAAGTTTCTGTTCCTTGCTGAACTTTCTTCTGAATAATGACCATCACTCCAAAAACACCTCATCCACAAACACCCAGCCTAAATCACCCTTTCCAGGATGCCAGGCAGGTAATTTCTTGACAGGCTTAACCACGATCTTTACAACACTGATTTTTCGGGCTTTAAAGGTGCAATTAAAGCCCATTTTATACGCTGGCATACCCACTTTTTGGGGTTGCGTGGGGTTCAACTTATGCAACAGCACCAGATTTTTATCGTTGCTTCCGCCCCAGACCTGAATTTCCGCCGGAGGCATGATGTAACTGCCAATGTCCACCAAGGTGCTGAACGAAACCGACGAAAGGGTTACGGGCTGCTTAAACAACAATAACGCCTCCAGGTCAGTCTCTTTGTACCCCAGCCATTTATTGGTGCGAAAATCAGTGTCGCCTATTTTTTTGTTGGCCAGCGTTTTGGCGCCTTCGCCCTTGTATTGTGGATTGGGCGGGTATCGAAGCACTATGGAGTCGGGCAAAATGCCTGTTTTGTAAAAACTGCGCGTTGCCACGTCGCTGCTGATCCAACCGGATAAGAAGGCTTTGGTGTTGAGTTGGCAGGATTTTTCAATGGTGATGCTGTCGCCGGAATAGATGGGGGAATTCAGGCTGTCGGGCACGGAGCCATCCAGCGTATAATGCAGCACCGCGCCTTTGATGAAATTTTTCAGACTAACTTTTGTGCTGCTGCTGAACACTTGTTCACCGCCTTCGATGATGGGAGCGTTTAGTTTGGCGACAATGCCCTCGCCCTTAAAGCCGTATTCGAGCTGCATTCGGGGAAAACGCTGTTTTAATGCCGGAATATCTTGTTCGGAAACGGCCGTGTTCCAAAGGTAAAGCACGGACAGCTCCGGCAAATTTTCCAGGACGGTCAAATCGCCCGCCTTCACAGCAGTGCCTGATAGGGAAAGGCTTTCTAAAGATTTTAGCGATTTTAATTCGCCTAAGGTGGAGCCTGTAATTTGTGTAAATGCCAAATTCAGCTGCCGGAGGTTTGGAAAGATGGCAACGAGTTTCAGGTCCTCATCGCTCAAGGGCATTTTGTTGAGGTTCAGGCTTACGACCTGTTCTTTTACAAGCTCCAATTCTTTCAAAAAGTCGCTGTTAAATGCCGAAATACCATAAAAATCAACGCTAAGGGCAGGAGAATTCAGGGCCAAAGGAGCAACTACGCGATAATCATTGTTCAGTTTTTGAATGGTTGCAGCATCGGCGGCATCGAAAGGGACGGAGGGGGCGACCACAAGGGTCGCCCGTGCGGCGGCGGCGGCGGTCGCCAATTGCCGCAAGGTATCGCCCTCGGGTAAGTCAACGATTTTTTGACTGAAATTCGCCCCGTTTTTGATCCAATGGTACAAAATGTCTATTTCTTCCTTGCTCAGTTGCGCCTTCCCTTTGGGCGGCATGTGTTCTTTTTCCTCCAGCGGCAGATGTATGCGTTGAAGCAGCAGCCCAAGGTCTTTGGCCGTCGAATCCCAAAGCATACCGTTTTTGCCCCCTTTCAGCAGTAATGCCTCGGTTTCCAGGTTCAATTCCCCCTTCATTTTGTTGGAATTGTGGCAACTCATACACTTTTCCTTTAAAATGGGCCGGACTACGTGTTCAAAAACGAGGGCATTTTCAAGCACAACCGGAGGGCTTTGGGTTTCCGGGGTTATGGGCGCAAAAAGATAGTTTTCCCCGTGCGTGAGCGTTGCGCCCTTGTGTCCTGCAAGGATTAGCGCACAAAAACCTGATACAGCCACAAGCCATATCCCAATCTTTGTCGCACGAAAAAATTCGCGGTATGCATACCAAATCCAAGCGATCCCCGAAACGGCAACGCCGCTCCATTGGTGCCAAAACAGGGTATCCTCCGCATATCCGCCCTCTTTGGAAAGGAAAAGCCCCATCAGGGCACTTGTTGCGGCACTTACAGCCGACGCGAGCAACAATCCATCGCCGATTTTTTGCAAAACGGGCTGGTTCTTGTTCAAAATCATGGTTTCCCAAACACCGGCCAGCAGTATCAGGACAATGGGGAAGTGGAGCACCAAAGGGTGCATACGCCCTGCTACCTGCAAAAAAGGTGGAACTTCCATGTTCGACCCCAACAGGGCTAAAAACAGCAGCAGGCAGTTCAGCGCGAAGCATACATTTGAAAATACGGGTGTCCAGCGTACGTGCACCATTCAATAAAGATTTACTTCGTCCATAAAAAGCCAAGCGCGATCGCCAGCCCCTGAAAATCCATCCGGAATCTTGGCCAGCGGATATATTTTTACCAAAATACGGTCGGTTTTACGCGGATTTTTGATCTTAATGGAGATGGCCAAACTCCTTGCTTTGTCCTTTTTTTCGGTTGGCGTCAGGGTTTCCTGGCCGACCATTTCCCAGATGTTTGTTCCTTTTTTTGCCGTAAATAACGCTACTTTTTGGGGCAAATAAATCCAGGCAGCTTGATTTCCCAGGACATGAAGCAGGACTTGTTTTGCCTTTTTGGGTTTTGCCAGGCGTATCTCGAGGATTACGGTATCGGTAAGGAAGCCTGCCCAGGACTTGCGGTTGAAGGCGTCCCATCCACCCAGCCCGTCCATCAATGTGTTGGGCCCGGAGCCGGGGTAGGCCTTATGGGGTTGGCTCGTGACGATGTTTTTTATCGGCCATCCGGCCTTGAAAAACGACGCCTCTGTCACCTCTGATGGGGCAAAACCTGCTCCAAAAACCCTGGCTTTTAATACATTCTTTTGTTTTTTTAAGAGAATGGGCTGGGTATAAACGGGGTCTTTTTCCGTCGGGACGCGCCCATTGGTGGTATAGTGGATTTGTGTATTGGGATGATCAAATTCAATGGAAACACGGCATTCCTTCGTGAAATAGGCCGATTCAAATCGAAGATAGGGCGGGGCGAGTTGAAACGTATGCTGGGACATTGCAGGCAAGCCCGCCAGGAGAAGCACCAGGACCTGAAAGCATTTTATCATGGTGCAGGTTCAAGTTTAAAAGGATAGGTTTTCCCGGAATTCCACTGTGCCACGTACAGGTTTTCTTCATCGTCCACACAGACATCGTGCGGATATTGAAAAGCTTTGACGGTCTGGTACATTTCGTGAAGGCCGGTTTCGTGGTAGGTCGGAACAGATCCGGCAAGATTGGATACCACCTTGTTTTGTTTGTCCAAAATCGTGACAAAACCTGATTGCTGCCCCTGCCGGCTTTCAGATTGCAAAACAGCAGCGTACAAATAATCGCCCTTTACAACAGGACGGCACACCCATGCGCCGGGCAAGGCAATGGTTTCCAAATAGTTGCCTTCCAAATCATACCGCTTGAAAGCATTTTGTTGTCGCGAACTAACCACCAGACTTGGTTTGGATTTCTCCCTTAAATCCAAACAGATGCCGTGTGCATTCAACAGGTGTTCCGCACCATTTCCCCGTCCACCAAAATGGCGGACATACCGCCCCTGTGCATCGTATTGAATCACAAAATCCTTCCCGTAACCATCCGTTACATATACATCGCCGTTGGGCGCAATGGCGGTCTCGGTCGGTATGTATTCCTCCGGTTTGGCGTAAAGGCCCGTTTCTTTGGGGTAATCCAGGGTCATCAAAACCCGCCCGTCAATGGATGTTTTTACAACCTGGTGCCGGTTGTTATCGCAGATAAACAAAACGTCTGTGCCGTTTTCATCGAACAAGGTTAGTCCGTGCGCGCCAGGGTATTCTGTGCCCCAGGCATCCAAAAATTGACCATTTTTATCGTAGATCAGCACGTTGTTTTTGGTCTCGTTGGTCAACAACAGGATTCTTCCTTTTTGATCCTGCACCATTTCGTGACAATCATTCACGGGGTATCGGCTCACATCGGCCTGGCTCCAGCGGGTGTTGATGCGGTAGCGCTTGTTGTTGTGCCCCAGGATGGTACCGGTTTTGGATAAAATCTCCGGGACAAGTATGGCGCCTGCCAGACCTAGGGAGGTATTGAGTAGGAAGTCTCTTCTTTTCATTGTCGTAATTCTAAGCAATCAGCCCCTCAATCACTTTCCCATGAACATCGGTTAATCTATACCGCCTGCCCAGATGTTTGTACACCAATTTCTCATGATCCAAGCCCATCAAATGCAACGCAGTGGCGTGAAAATCATGTACATGCACCGGATCGGAAGCGATGTTGTAGCCAAATTCGTCCGTTTCGCCATACACACCGGGTTTGACGCCCCCGCCTGCCATCCAAATGGTAAAACAACGCGGGTGGTGGTCGCGGCCATAATTGTCGGCAGTTAATACCCCCTGGCAGTAGTTGGTTCGACCAAATTCGCCGCCCCAAACCACGAGGGTTTCATCCAGCAAACCACGCTGCTTCAAGTCGGTGATAAGCGCCGCCGAGGCCTGGTCGGTGTCTTTGCATTGCCCAACGATTTGGCTGGGCAGGTTGTCATGCGCGTCCCATCCCTGGTGGTAGAGTTGCACAAAGCGCACCCCGCTTTCAGAGAGTTTTCGAGCCAAAAGGCAGTTGGCAGCATACGTGCCCGGCACCAAACAATCCGGACCGTAAAGTTTTACAATGCTTTCAGGTTCATTGCTCACATCCGTTACTTCAGGGATGGCCGTTTGCATCCGGTAAGCCATCTCGTACTGCTGGATTTTCGCCCTGATTTCCGGGTCGCCAAAGCTTTGGTAACTCTCCTCATTCAGACTGGCTACACGATCCAGCATGCGTCTGCGGTCGGCCTTATCTATACTTTCCGGATTATTCAAATAAAGGACAGGGTTTTCGCCATTGCTGAACTGCACGCCCTGATGGATGGAGTCTAAAAAGCCATTGGTCCACAATTTTGAATACACACCCTGACTGTTGCCCTTACCCTTGGAGAGCAGCACACAAAAAGCGGGCAGGTTTTTGTTTCCGCTGCCCAATCCGTAACTCAACCAGGCCCCCATGCTGGGTCGGTTGCCCACCTGCGCCCCGGTTTGGAAAAAAGTCAGGGCCGGGTCATGGTTGATGGCTTCGGTGTACATGGTTCGTATAAAACACAGATCGTCCACCACTTTGGAGGTGTAGGGGAGCAATTCACTTATCCAGGCCCCGTGTTGTCCGTATTGTTGAAAGGCGAATTTGGACCCCGCCAATGGGAAAGCCTTTTGATTCGAGGTCATACCCGTGAGGCGCTGGCCCATACGAATGGAAGCCGGGAGGTCTTGCCCCTGCATTTCGCGCAACCTGGGTTTGTGATCGAACAAATCCAACTGGGAGGGCGCGCCATTTTGGAAAAGATAAATAATCCGCTTTGCTTTTGGGGCAAAGTGTGGCAACCCAGCCATCAGCGATTCCTCCCCCTCGCCAAACAAGTCGGGAATCAGCAACGAACCAAGCGCAACACTTCCCAGCCCAATGCTCAGGCGCGACAAGAATTTGCGGCGATTCATGTTTAAACCATGTTCGAGTACTTCTTTTTGCATGATTTACGATTTTGTAATGGCTTCTTCCATGTTGTATATGATGTTCACCACCTTCATCAAAGCGGCCGATTCATCGAGGTCTAAAGCCCTGTTGACGGGAGAATCCCCAACCACGAGCGTTTTTAATGCATTCAGTTTTTTATCCCGAAAGAGCTGCAGTTGCTCCGTGTAGTAAGCCGATAAAATCCCCATTTCTTTGGGCGAGGCTTTTCTACAAATAATCCCCCGGAATGCGGAGCCGATCTTGTCTTCTACCGACTTGTTTTGTGCCTGAAGATGTTGGGCAAATACCCGCGACGCTTCCAACACCGTCGGGTCGTTCATCATGATAAATGCCTGCAAGGGCGTGTTTGTCCTCGAACGTTTCACTTCGCATTGGTCGCGATTGCTGGCGTCAAACACAATCATGGATGGCGGTGGAAGTGTGAGTTTGACAAAAGTGTACATCCCCCGGCGGTACAAGTCACCATCCTTGTCCTGCTCATACGTTTTCAATACACCCCGACCAGAAGTTGCGCCCTCCCAAAGTCCGGCGGGTTGGTAAGGTTTTACGCTGGGCCCACCAATTTCTTTGACCAATAACTGGCTGGTAGCCAATACCATATCGCGAACAAACTCTGCTTTGAAGCGCAAACGAGGCGATCTGGCCAGGTACATATTGTCAGGATCTATGGCCAGATGCTGCTCCTTGATTTCTGAGGATTGGCGATAGGTAGCAGACATCAGGATTTGTTTTACCAATCGCTTGACGTCCCAGTTGTGTTCCATAAAATCTACCGCCAGCCAGTCCAACAGTTCAGGATGGGTGGGCAAATTGCCCTGCATGCCAAAATCCCCTGTTGATTTTACCAATCCTGCTCCAAAAAACTCCTGCCACATTTGGTTGACAAATACCCTTGCCGTGAGCGGATTCTCTTTATTGACCGTCCACTGAGCAAGCCCCAGGCGATTGCGTGGATACTGAAGCGTGTCGAAAGGAGTTACCGCAGACAAGGCAGCCGGCTTTACCATTTCACCAGGCTTGTCGTACGCACCGCGATTCAGGATGTACGTTGTTCTGGGTGTATCCTGTTCTTCCATGACGGAGACCATCACGGCACTGGTATCCCGTTTGTTGATAAACGTCAGGATACTTTTTACCTCCGTATCTGTCAGCGTGAGCAAGGGCTTTTTCGCTGGTTTTGACGCGCTTACATCGCCTTCAAAGCCAGTCTCCTTGGAGGTATTGAAGAAGCCAAACAGTTGATAATAATCCTTTTGTGAAATGGGATCGTACTTATGGTCGTGGCATTGGGCGCACTCTACAGTAAGGGCCAACATGCCTTTCGTGTACGTTTTAACCTTATCGAGCGCGTACTCCACCCGGTATTCCTCCGGAATAACCCCACCTTCTTCGGTATATTTATGATTTCGCAGGAATGCGGTGGCTAGTATTTGTTCCTTTTGCGCATTGGGAAGCATATCTCCGGCCAATTGCCAGGTTACAAACTGATCATAAGGCATGTTGGTGTTGAAAGCGTGAATGACCCAATCCCTGTAGGGCCACTGGCTTCGGATGTTATCGTCCTGATAGCCATAACTGTCGGAATAGCGGGCGATGTCCAACCAATACAAGGCCATTTTTTCGCCGTATTGCGGGGTGGCCAGAAGCTTGTCCACTGCTTTTTCGTAGGCGTTTTCACGGTTCTCGTTCAAAAAATCATCCATCTCTGCCTCGGTGGGCAACAAGCCTGTCAAATCTATAGAAACACGTTTGAGCAGGTGGTCTTTTCCGGCTTGCGGGTTGTGGGCCAGACCCTTTTCAGTCATTTTTGAAAGGCAGAAGTAGTCAATTTCATTTTTGGCCCAGTCTTTTTCCTTAATCGTGGGCAAGGCCTGTTTTACGGGCGGCAGCAAAGCCCAATGTTTTTCATAAACAGCACCCTGCTCAATCCATCGTTCCAGTATTTTTATCTCTTGTTCGCTCAATGAGCCCAGATGCGAATCCGGCGTAGGCATCTGATAATCAGGATCTTGGGAGGTTATGCGGCGCATGAGTTCCGACGCTTCGGGCTTTCCGGGCACAATGGCGAATGCACCTTTGGTTTCTTGTAAAGGGGCATAAGCGCCTTCGGCATGGTCCAAACGGAGCCCTGCTTTCAATTGATTCTTGTCGGGTCCATGGCAGACGAAACATTTGTCGGAAAGAATAGGGCGGACGTGGAAGTTGTAGCTGATTTTATCAGGCACTCCCTCAATGCCTTGTGGACGATCACAAGCATTCCAAAGGCTAATCACAGCGATTAAAACGCCTGAAAATGCTGCAAATTTAATTTTAGACATGAAAGATCATTGCGTGTGATTCTTGGGCTAAAATTACAACTTCATCTCAGTTTCCCACGCAATTTGTAGGGCAAGGGGGGATTGGCTTGGGCGGTGACACCTCGCCGCCTTTACATTTACTTCCGCAGCATTTTCCGGGCTTTGTCCACATCCTTGTGGCGAATGCCCGCTGCTTCCATGTCGTCGAGGTCTTGCAAGAATACCGCAGTCCAGGAGCGCTTCTCGTCGTAGGGCTTGCCTTTGAAGCGCTTGTACAGGGCCTCGGCATCTTTGTATTTGCCCTGATAGAGCAGGGCGAGGGAGAGGTTGGTGAAGACCCATTCAGCATCGGGATGCATATCCACGGCTTTGCGGGCGGCCGCTTCGGCGGACTGGAATTCCTGTATTTGCAGGCGATACCAGGCCAGATTGCCGTAGGCGTTGGCGGTGTAGGCTTTAATCTCGTCGTTCTCAGGCTGCTGGGCGCGGAGGAGTTCTAATGTACTTACGAGGGTTTGCTGGAGTTGCGCCTTTTGGGCGGGATCTTGCTCGGCCTGTACCTGGCGCTCCAAGCGGGTGATTTGTGCGAGGAGCGGGTTAGCCTCGGCGGGCGCTTGCAGCCGCCGGATTTCCTGCTCGAGATAGTTGCCATTTTGCCCGTGTTTTTCCAGACCCGTGATGCCGTACAGCCGCCGGAATAGGGGCAGTGCCTTTTTCAGGTAGGCTAAGGCCTCTTCCGGGTTGCCCATGGCCTCGTTCACTACCGAGAGTTTGTAATACGATACTCCAAGCCCAAATAGCAAATCCGCGCTTTTGGGGTTGTCGCGATATAGCTCTTCAGCGAGTTGTGATCGTTTAACAAAATAGCCCAAAGCCGTGTCTATTTTCCCCTGCGCCTGATAGATGTCCCCTAATTTAGAATACGAAATGGCCAGCCCGTTTTTCAGGCTTTCGCTTTTGGGGTTGTCGCGGTAGAGTTCTTCGAAAAGGTCTGTCTCTTTGACAAAATAGCCCAAGGCCGTGTCTATTTTCCCCTGCGCCTGATAGATGTCCCCTAATTTAGAATACGAAA
>CAZKBH010000041.1:11033-17153 GCA_964550795.1 uncultured Saprospiraceae bacterium | reverse complement strand
CTCTTTGACAAAATAGCCCAAGGCCGTGTCTATTTTCCCCTGCGCCTGATAGATGGAGCCTAATTTAGAATACGAAATGGCCAGCCCGTTTTTGTAAAAGTCATTACCAAGCTCTTTTGCAAACAACTCAGCATACCTGTCGCTGCATCGCGTGTATGCCGCCATTGCCTCCGGAAAACGGCCGGTTTCCTGACAAACCTGTCCCTTCAGGCCCTGTGCGTTCGCCGTTCGCCAAGCCTCCGCGCCGGGCGCGTGCATCACTTTATCCAACCACAGTAGGGCTTTTTCGTAACGTTTGATGCTTTCGAGGAATACAGCGTAGTCGTACAGTTGTTCCAGGTCGCTCGTATCAGCGGCCACGGCTTTTTCGTAGAGGCGCTCGGCACTGGGGTAGTCGCCTAAAGAGACGTAGAGCCGGGCCTTAAATCGGTAGTTTTCGATGCCCTGGCGTATGCTTTGTTTGGTTTCGGCCAATTGGCTTTCGAGTTGCGCCTTGCGCTTTTGGGCATCAGCCATGGTTTTGTCCATGGCTTCCTCGGGCATGGCCTCGAGGGCAGCGGGTATGTTGCCGTCTTCGAGGGCTTTGAGGGCTTTTTGCTGGATTTCAGTAGCCTGGTCGCGGTCAATGCGCGCGAAGTAGTCGGCGGCGGCCTCGGCCACCTGGGGCAGGTTTTCGAGTTTAGCGTTGATGTCGGCCACCTGCTGTAGGAGCTGGGCATTTTGCTGTTGTTCGCGTTCGAGCAGGGCTTCGAGGCGTTTTTTTTCGGCTTGCAGTTCGGCCTCGCCTGCGTTGTATATCGTCTGGTAATGCTCGGCGGCGGCGCGGCGGTACTCGCCCTGACGGCACATGACGATGATGAGCGGGTCGTCTTCGGGGTGCTCGATGAGACCACGGCTTTTGAGGGCGTCTTTGTTCACTACCTCGTAGCCTTCGAGCGTCGCACTGATCTCGCGCACCACGGCACCGGGTTTTTTGGCAGAAAAATCAAGTTCGAAATAGCCTTTGCTGTTGCTATATCGCAAGTCGGTCATCTTCGCGCCGAGGCACCAGACTTCGGCACCGGGCAGGGCCTCGTTGTTGCTGCTTTGGCGTTTAATGAATCCGACCATTTTGGTTTGTGCGGCGAGGCCTGAGGCGGCGAGTAGGAATAGGAGCGTTGCGATTGGTTTCATCTCGATTGGCGGATTTTGGTTTAAATTTATTTTCGTTTTGATTGCTTTTTCAACCGGAATGCCAACGTTTCGCCCTCATATGGCACTAGTTCCTGGATGCGTTCATATAAACCCGATTTGGAAACCCGCAGCAGGTATCGGGCCTGTTGTTTTTCCAAGGGCACTTCAAGTGCAAAGAAGCCGCGCGCGTCTGTTCGGGCCGAGAGCTCATCCAGCTCTATCAGGGCATCGGCAATGGGCGTTCTGCCGTCGCTTTCCCAAACGCGGCCCGTAACACGGCCTAAAGAGCCGTCGGGCAAGATGGTTAATACCGCGCTTTTCCCTTTCAGGGCCACCGAATCACGCTGCAATTTCCAATAACGTGCACCCAGCTGCGCGGCCACCGTGCTGTCTTTGAAATCGCCTGGGATAGACTTGTAGTCGGCGTCGCCCTCGGTGCTCACCGTGGCGGGTTCCCATTTGTTGGCGAGGCGTATTTTAAGCGTGGCCTCGGTCAGTTTGGGGTATTGTGGGGAAATCCTAAGTTGTTTGTCGGGTATGAGGGCAATGGTAAATTCAAAGGGATTTTTTTCGCTGCGGCTGTCGTCTTTGATGGCCCCGGCAGGATTGACCAAATACACCAGCGCAAATACTCCGATGGCACTTCCCGCTTTGAGGTTAGGCATTTCGATGTGGAAAAGTCCTGGCAACACGGTGGCAATACCTCCAGCGCCGAGCGCCATCAAGAGCCTGAAAACAATTTCCTGGTTTGGAGTAGGGCTGGGTGCCAACACCAGCAATGCAGCCGCAGAACCCAACAACAAGATGAGACCCAGTACCCACGGAATGTGCGGAGATACTGCGGGGGCGGCAACAGGAGGGGTCGGTGCAGACGGAGTAGGAGTGGGATTTGAAGCGGATGGTGCAGTTGGAGGTTCTGCCGGCGGGGCTGGAGGAGGGAATGCTGTACTACCGAGCAAGTCAAGTGCAGCCTTACTTATCTGCGCCTGCGTTCGGGTCCATTCGTCGAATGTGATGATACCTAAGTTACGCTCTCGCTGCGCGGTTCGCAGGCGGTTCAACAATAGGGTGGCATCAGGGTAGTGCGCGTTAAGTATTTCGAGGGCTTCTTCTATTCGGCCCTGTGAGATAAGCGCTTTTACTTGAGCAGGATTGATTGGCATATTGGTTTCGCGATTGCTTAAATTACAAGGCGAATGTAGTATACTATTTTCACCTGCGTTAAAACTCTTTCGCATTTATTGGTGGGAAGCCAGCGCGCAGAACCCCTATCCCCCCAGTTTAAATACCCCCCGTGTTGGGCTTGGGAGGTGACACCTCGCCGCCTTTAAGCTCAACCTTGCCAACTTTGAAGCTCAATTTTTCTGCTTACTGAGCTTTATTTTATGCTTTTGTGAGCTTCAATTGGTTTTTGCTTGGGAGGTGACACCTTGCCGAATCCAAGGTGTCACCTCCCAAGCCGCTGATTTACGGGCGGATTTCTACCCGCGCCGGTTTGCTCCACACCCGCTGCTCGTTTTCATAATACAAATATGCCTGACTAGCGGGGGACTCAAATTTACCCGCAACGTCCGCTCGAAGGTCGAGCGCGAGCTGGCGGCTTTCGTTGGGACCAAGTTGCTCGAAGTGGAATACCACGTAGCCATCCCAGAGTTCGTAAAAATCGCAATGCTTTTCATCCACTAACTTTTTGAGTTGCCAGACTTGCAGGCTGAGTCCGGCGGGAATGCCCAGGACAACCAGCGGCGAAGCTTGGGGAAGCGCCGTTTCGTTTTGAAGGGTTGTTAGCAGTCGCACGGTCTCCCCTACCCCGAGTTTGGTCTGGCTCAATTCCGTCTTGAATGAAAGTGGACAATTTGCCGCATTCTGAGGCGTACGCGTTGCGTATTTGATTTCCAGATCAAAGGGAATTTTGACATTATTACCCTCAAAAAATACTTCTATTTGTGGATTTTCATTGGAGAAAAAACGCTCTAAACCTTTGATTTCCAAGCGATTTTGCTGAGAAGTTGAAAAGGTTTCCTCCTGCACCCGCTTGCCGTCCACTTGCACGACCATTAGCCCCGTATTCTCCCGCTGCTTATTCTTTTTGGCGTATTCCACCAATGTTTTGAGCGCCAACACGGTACTCTGCGTATTGCCAAAACCGTACTCATTTTTGGATTTTGCAATAAACTCCATGGCCTGCTCGGTGAGGGTTTCGTGTATGCCCAATTTCATCAAAACCAACGCCGTTAACGCAGTCGTTTCGATGCGGAGTGCCTGGCCCTGACTGCGAAAAACTGCGGGCGCATTGCCAATCCAGGACCCATCAGCCTCCCGTTTGGGTAGCAATTTTTCCACCAAAGTCGCGGCGCGCGGATCCTGCATCGCAGCTAGGGTATTGGCCATCAGTGCAATAATATAGGCGTTTTCGCTTTGGGCGGCTTGTTTGTAGGACTGTTCGATTTCCGTTTTGAACTGTGCGCCCATCCCGGCCTCGGCCACCGCCCAGCAGATGTAAGCGGCCATTACTTCATTGTTTTCCCAACCATGCAGATTGGGGTTAATTTTCCATCCACCTTCCAGATCCCGGCGGCTTTGCAGCCAGGTCGTCGTGCGCTCCACCATGGATTTGTCCACCGGAAATACCCGCGCCATATCCGTGAATTGCAGCAGACCGTAAGCCGTTAATCCTTCATGACCGGGGTCTCTGCCATACCAATCAAATCCGCCGGTTTTGGATTCGTAGCCAGTGAGTTTTTTGTAGCCCTCTTCCAGATATTGCAAAGCGCGGCTTTCCACCTCGGGGCGCAGCGCACCAGTTTCGCGCAGCAAATCCAGCACAAGCAGGTTGGGATAATTGCTGCTGCTCACTTGTTCAAAACACCCGTTGGGCTGGCGCAGCATCCGTTCCATACCTTTCAAAATATCGTCCAAAGCGCTGGGATAAGCCGTTAAAGTAGCCTCCACGGTTCCTTCCACGGGGTCTGACAAACGAATATCAAAGCGGTTTTGGGCAGCTTTCCCGGCGGCCATCAGTCGGACGGGGAAACCTCGGTGCAGGGTACGAATGTTGGTTTCGTAAGCATCCAGCATTGCCTCGTCGGCCATAAACTGGATGGAAATCGTGCCCTGCTCGCTGGTCGTCTGACCTATGGTATATTCGGCTTGGATAATTTTGGTTTCGCCTGGAGGTATTAGAATGCTCTCGCCAGATTTTGTGGAATGCTCGGTACTTGCCTTGAAGTGTTCGGGTAAGCTGAAGTTCAAATGCCCGCCTGTAGCGTATTTCGTTTTGTTGGTCAGGGCAATTTGTAGCTGCAACACATCGCCACTGATGACCGAAGCAGGGGCTTTTACGGCAATACTCAGCGGTTTTTGGGCAAAAAACTTATGCTCTGTACGACCAACAGCCCCTTTATCGCTGATACCTTCCAGGGTTGCGCGGAAGTTTGTGATGGCATCGGAAGTGTAAAAATTGACCTCTGCGCGCCCGTTCGCATCGGTAGTAATAGTTGGATTCCAATAAATGGTAGAACGGAAATCGCTGCGCTGCACGGAGCTTTCTTGCGCGGAGTAAGCGGGCACATAAAATTCGCGGGCAAGGTGGAATCTGCGGACCGCTGAAGACCATTCCGGCTCCGAGGATCGTTTCGATTCATAGGCGTTTGGGGTAGAAGTTACGCGTATCCCATCAATGTAGTAATCGGTGCTACGCGAGCGGGATCCTCGAATGTTCACAGCCCCGCCATCGATGGAGGACGCTCCCACAGTGGTGGCAACAATCTTGTTAACTTTACGAGTAGGTAAATTTTTGATTTGATCGGAGGTCAGCGGACCACTACTGGTTTTATCTTGCTCAATGAGGGGCATTGAATAAGCAATGATTTCCACCTCATTCAGTGAATGAGCGGGAGTCATATTGAAGTTCAAACGGGTAATTTTTCCATCTATAACCTGAATTCCGGCGATCTTTTTCGCAGTAAAACCAGTGTAACTACATTCCAGATCGTACACCCCTGGTGGGAGCTGGATTCGATAGTTTCCATTATAATCTGAAACAGTGCCTCTCACAAACGCTCCTCGCTGCGACACCTTCAGGGTAGCACCAATCAATGGTTCAGAAGCAAGCTCCAAAATTTGTCCAGTCAATACAGATATACCCGGGGTTCCCGCATCCTCGAAGGTGTAGAGCGGAGTACTTGGTTCAATTTTTTCCCCTTGTACAAGCACGATGTCACTGTCGTAGTCAATAATTGGGAAAAACTTTCTTTGGCCATAAGACAGGTGCGTATAGATGCTGAGATCCACGTTTTTGAAGGAAAAAAATCCATTTTTCGTGGTTTGTACCCTTGGACCATTGGGATAAAGGGCCACCGTGCCGCCCCAACTTGGCTTGCCGTCTTTTCGATACATCACACCTTCGAGCACCGCGCGCTGGGGCATAAATTGTGCTACGGAAGCTTCCGCTTTCAGGATATCCACCCAGGCAAAACGCCGCCATCCCTGCGTCAGCAACAGGTAATCAAGGGCTTGCGCGGACTTGGGTTCGGAGGCGTCGAAATAGAAATTTGGCTCTTCAATTTTGCCTTGTACATCTTGCTCAAGCAGGAGACTTGCCAGCAGATGTCCTTGTTTGTCGTCGGCAAAAGACAGCAATTTTTCATCGGAAACGGCCAGGGAAAACTTGCCCTGCACGGGTTTGCCGGCATGATCTTTCACCTGAATGTTCAGGTGCACCGCCTCGCGAGGCAGGTATTCAGATTTGTCGGTTTTGAGCTCGATTTGTAGTCCACGGTCGCGGCCCACAAACACGAGGCGTTCTGCAAGTGCTTGTTCGTCTTCGTTCAGCAGGGTAAATTGAGCAATCCCAATGGGTAAATCTGCAATGGGCACCAGCACCTGAAGGGCAGGCGTTTTCAGGTCTATCTCTTTGGAAAAGAACAGGTTATCACGCTGCGTTCC
>CAZKBH010000041.1:5857-11023 GCA_964550795.1 uncultured Saprospiraceae bacterium | reverse complement strand
CCGACCAACAATAGCTTATTAGAGGAATGTCCGGCCAGTTCAAACATCAAATATTTAGCATCGCGTTTTTGCAGTTGAAGCCGAACGCCTTGGGTTTTAGCATCCGGGAGTTTGAATTTTTCCGCAGACAAAAATGGCTTTGTGACCTGCGCCACGTAGCGTTCGCCGGGCTTGGGCACAAAATCAAACGCACCCATGCCATCGTGGTAACTCCGGAAAGTGGCGACTTGCTGTCCCTGTGCATTTTCGATAAAACCTTCCACATCGGCGGGTTTGCCAAATTCGTTGAGGGCCTTGAAAGCCATGCGGGTTGAAACGCCCGCCAGTGCATCGCCGCCTTCGGGAAAAAACTGCAAGGAAATGCGATTGAGTACAATCGGAATGGGGCGGGAAATGGCCTCCTGTTGTCCGTTGTGTTCGAGCCGAAGGTTCAAAAGCCCGTCGGAGGAATGCAGTTTTTCGGGCAAATTAAACCGAACATAAGCACGGCCTGCAGCGTCCGTAGTGACCTGTCCCTGGCTAACTTCCAGTCCAGCAATGCTCGCGGTAAAATCAATTTTATGGTTTGCAAGTGGTTTGTTATCAATGGTTTGTGCGTCAAATCTTGCTATGGCTACTTCACCCGCACCCAGTGCTTTACGTTCAAATTCAAGTTTCAAATTGATGTTGGGCAACACCACTTTTTGCAGCGTGATGTCGCGCTCGAACACTTCGTTTCTGTTCCGCATCCAGTTTGTGTACGCTTTGATTTTATAGCGGCCACCCGGCAGATGGGCATCAAAATCAAATTCTCCGGCTGCCACGCCGTTGAGTGCCAGAATTTCTTTTCGAGCCATGGTGCCACCCCGGGTGTCCATCAATTCGACAATCAAAATCTGACTTTGTTGGGAGGCTTCCAGATTGCCGGCGTTGCGAACGTAAGCGCAGAACCAGAGTGTTTCGCCGGGCTGGAATAAGGTGCGATCGAGGTGCAGGTACAGTTTTTCAGGTGCGGCGGCAGCCTTGTGTTTTTCAAATCTTCGAAGATAATCGCCGAAATATGTGGTGTCTCGATTGATTTTGGAGGGAATTTGGAGATTTTGAGAAACAGCCATTGTGGCGGTTCCGTGGGGGCCAGCAAAAAAAGCGGCCCAAAGTGCGAGGAGAATAGGGTAGAACATAAGTTAGATAGTTTTCGGGCAGGATGCAGCCCGCTGCGTTTTTTGCACAATCGCTGTTTCAAATGTGCACATCTGTACATCGGGAAATGGCCTCCAATAGGTGGACGGGCCTGAAATCGGGGGCGAAAAAGGCGTGTGGGTGTGTGGAGTGTTGGGCGCGCAGCGAATAAGGTGGTATGGCCTTCAGGCCGTCGGGAAGTGCGCCATTTATGGCGCAGAAGCATATCTTAAGGGCGTAAACGCCCTTAATCCCTACGCCCTGAAGGCCATACCACCGCTTATTTGTACCCGCTCCTGCAACCGGGCTGTAACCTTTCGGTCTTTGGCGTAGTCTAGTGGGACATAAGGATTGGAGCGATAAAGCATCATTTGAAAATCAAGTTTTAACGGCAAGCAAAATCCGTTCATCGCTCAAAAATGACCTTTCATGCATAAGAAGTAGGCATTGGTAGGTTCTATGTTTTGCAAGTTACTGAAGAATGCCACCTTTGCATCATTGAAACAAAAACAGGAGGATGGATGTGAACGAACATTCGACCTTCCACCAACAACATAAATTAAGCTATGAAATCACCTTTTGCCCTTCTTGGGCTGGCCTTTTTATTGTCTAAAACGGCCGTAAACGCTCAAAAAATCAGTGGATTGGTCCACGAACCCAGCGGAGAACCCGCAGGTTACGCAACGGTTACCCTCCATAAAACAGCCGATTCCACGCTCGTTACGGGTGCCTTTACCGGAGAAAACGGCTCCTACGAAATGCCGGGTATTGTTGCCGGTAAGTACTTCCTCAAAGCAAATCTGATGGGTACTGGCGAAGCCTCCAGCGAAGCTTTCGACTTTGATGGCAGCAGCCAAACCCTCGAACCACTTCGACTGCTTGCAGCGGCGAATCAACTCGCCGAGGTTTCTGTGGTGGCCCGCCGCCCACCCGTGGAAGTTCGGGCAGACAAAACCGTGCTCAATGTGGAAGGCACGATCAATTCCACAGGTCTGAACGCCCTGGAATTGCTGCGAAAAGCACCGGGCGTGACGGTGGATAACAACGAAAATGTGAATGTGCGCGGCAAAAACTCGGTTAGAGTCATGATTGACGGGCGAGACGTGCCCCTCGACGGAAAGGAATTGGCCGCCCTGTTGAAAGGAACGCAGGCCGCCGATATTGCCAACATCGAAATCATTTCCAATCCTTCTGCCAAGTACGATGCAGCGGGCAATGCGGGGATCATCAACATTCGGCTGAAAAAGAACAAGGCCCTGGGCACCAATGGCAATTTTGGCCTGGAAGCCATTCAAGGCGAAACCTTCAAAACGGGCGGAAATGTTAGTCTGAACCACCGTGGAAAAAAGTTCAACGTCTTCGGTAATGCCAACGGCCACTACGGGGATTGGCACAATAACCAGAATTTTTACCGCGAACAATTGCTGGGCAACACCCGCGCAGATGGAATGCCAGGTGAAGATTGGCGCGTATTTGACCAGAAAAACAAGGACTACTCTGAAAACCGCTACATGGGCCTCCGCACAGGCGCAGACTGGTTTATCAATTCAAAACATACCCTCGGTGTGCTCCTGAATGGCAGCGCAAATCCCGGTGACTGGCACTCCGCAGGTGTGACGAAAATCAGTGATCTACACTCCGCAAATCGGGTTGATTCGCTATTGGTGGCGAATAACAAGATGGAAAACGACCGGAAAGACCTGAATTTCAACCTGAATTATCGTTTTGCCGACACCAGCGGGCACTCGTTCAATATTGACCTTGACCGGGGCGCATATCGGATTCGCGGGGCTAGTTTTCAGCCCAATTATTACCGCAATGCAGACAATTCGGAAACGATTCGCGAGGCCATTTACCGCAACAATACCCCGACCGATATTGATATCATGACGGCCAGAGCCGATTACGAACAACGCCTTTGGAAAGGCACTTTTGGAGCCGGTATCAAGATTTCGGATATCAAAACGGCCAATACTTTTGATTTTTTCCGGGTTGTGGACAACGTTCCGGTTAAAAGTGAGGCGCAAAGTAATTCTGTGAATTACACCGAACGCACCAATGCGGCCTACCTGAACTATAACCGCGCTTTTGGCAAAAAACTGAATGTTCAAGCCGGACTTCGCGTGGAAAACACGGATTACGAGGGTGTCGGGAAAGATTCGATTTTTACGAACAACTACACTGAATTGTTTCCAAGCGCAGCGATTACTTACACTTTCACGCCTAAAATGGGCTTGAATGTGACCTACAGCCGCCGGATTGACCGTCCAAGTTATCAGGATTTGAACCCTTTTGAAAACAAACTGGACGAGCTGACATACCAAAAGGGTAATCCAATGTTGCGCCCACAATTCACCAATTCATTTGAGGTCAGCCCAACTTACGGCGGCTATCCGGTGATGACTTTGGGCTACAGCCATACCAAAGATGTGTTCACCCAAATCCTGAAACGCGACGTGCGAGACCCTCGTGCAACCTTTATGACACAGGAAAATCTGGCCGATCAAAAAAACTACACCTTGAGCATCAACGCGCCCACGCCCATTGCCAAATGGTGGGATGGTTTTGTGAGCCTGACGGGATTACGCAGCCACTTCCGGGCTGATTTTAGCACCCCCGAAACGCCCAATTTTGTGCTGGACCAGTCCTTCTACACCTTCAACGGCTATGCAGAACAAAATTTCAAATTGCCTATGGGCTTTGGGCTTCAAATCTCGGGCTGGTATAACAGTCCCTCTTTCTGGGGCACCCTACGCAGCGCAGCGCAGGGCGCGATGGATGTTGGTTTAAATAAAAAAGTACTGAAAGAAAAAGGCGAACTCCGCCTCCGCGTCGGCGACGTACTTGGAACGGCTGGCTGGAAAGGCGAAAACTTATTCACGCCAGGCTTATACATGACTGCCCAGAACAGATGGGAAAGCCAAACCGTAACACTCAATTTCTCCTACCGTTTTGGTTCAAGTGAAGTCAAAGCCGCCCGCCAAAGGAAAACAGGTCTCGAAGACGAGAAAAAGCGGGTGAAGGGGTGAAATCAAGAATATGAAAGTTTGATTTGGTTTATCGGAGAAAGTAGCCCCGCCGTCGTAAGATTGGTGGGGCTTTTTTGAGGTAGAGGGTTGAAGGGTTGGGGGTTACTTTTCCGAAACAATAAAATACATGTCCACCAGCCCCTTGTTATGCACTTCTTTTTGTCCGCGGTGGATGGCGGTAAATTTGTTTTTGACGGCCGCAGCAGTGGCGCCTGAAACGTTGACGCTGCCGGGTTCGCCGTGTTCTTCCAGGCGGGCTGCAAGGTTTACGGCATCGCCCCAGATGTCGTAGGCGAACTTCTTTTTGCCAATTACGCCCGCCATGACCGGCCCGGTGTGGATACCAATCCGCATTTCGGTAAGGTGGGCATTGGGGCGCTGGTGCTTGCGTTGTTCGAGCCATTGAAACATCTCCAAAGCCGCAGCCACGGCATGTGAGGGGTGGGTCTCGTTGGGGATAGGCAGGCCACCGGCGCACATGTACGCATCCCCGATGGTTTTGATTTTTTCGAGCCCGTGGTTTTCGCAAATTTCATCAAAAGCCAAAAAGCACTCGTTCAGTTCATCAATCAATTCTTTGGGTGTGAGAATTGCGGAGAGGCGCGTAAAATTGACAAAATCGCTAAAAAGCACCGTGGCGGATTCGTAGAGGCGGGGAGTGGCCTGGCCGCTGGCCTTGAGTTCGTCGGCAATTTCTTGTGGCAAAATATTGAGCAGCAGCCCCTCGCTTTTGCGTTGTTCCGCTTGAATTTGGACGTTTTGGGTCTGAATTTTTCGATTTTGACTTTCCAAACGCCGTTTTGCCCGCCGGGCAAACCACCAGGACACGCCCATTAAAGCCAGGATAAAAAGCGACAAGGCACCCAAAATATAAGCAAATTGCCTAAAATCAGCTTCCTGCTTGTTTTGGTAGGCCTGTTCCCGTTGGATACGTTCAAGTTCCTGAGCTCTGCGGGTGCTATCCGCGAGATTTTCGGCG
>CAZKBH010000041.1:0-5847 GCA_964550795.1 uncultured Saprospiraceae bacterium | reverse complement strand
CGATCTGCTCTTTTTCCCGGAGTTCCACAATGAGTCGGCCCTGTTTTTCAGCATTGATTTGTTGATCGGCCAGGCGGAGACGTTGGCGGGCTTCCAGGGCTTGCAGGGTTTGTTCGCGGAGTTTGGCTTGGTCGGCCTCGTTTTGGGCTTCCAGGAGGCGCACCTCATCTTCTTTGCTGCGTGTTTCGAGTTCCAGGTTTTTGTTGAGCAGCTCGAGGCGTTCTCGTTCGTTTTTGATTTGGTTGATTTCGAGGTCTTTGAAATTTTGCCGGGCAATCAAAAATTTGATTTGTCCCTCGGCGGCAGAGAGAAGGCTGCGTTGCTGGTTGAGTCGTTGCTCTCTGGCTTGTTCCTCCACCCGAATCCCATCCAAAACATTGAGGTAACTGCGATAATATTCAAAGGCTTTTTCGAAATCGTAGAGATCATGATAAAGGTCGGCGGCAGTACGGTAGGCTTCGGCCAGGACTTTTTGCTCCTTGGTTTCACTTGCGTATTGAATCGCCAATTGGTTGTGTGTCAGGGCATTGTAGATATCTCCACTGCTAAAATACACGCCCGCCAGCAGGTGTTCAAGATTGGCGAGTGCCACAAAATCCTTGCGGGCGGAGAGCACCTTCCCCGCTTTGAGCAGGTATTCGATGCCTCGTTTGGACTCCCCCGTATTGTGCAAAGCAATGCCCATGTTGGCCCACAAAACCTCTGGGTAATCGCATGGAATATAGGCGCATTGGAGTTCGGATTTTTGAAAAAATTCGAGCGCTTTGGCATAATCACCCAAGGTGGCGTACTGCCTGCCAAGGTTATTGTACAGCAGCGATTGCTCCTGCGTCGTGCCCGCTCGTTCGATGATGTCTTTGAGCAGCAGATAGAAATACAGACTTTTGCCGGCATCGCCATTTTGGTCGTAGGCGTGGGCTCGCTTTTGGTAAATCTGCACCAAATGCGGGTTGTTCCCTTCTGCTTTATACTTTAAAATCAGCTCTTTATACAAAATTTCCGCGCTATCAAAACGCATATCGTTCAGGCAGGCGTCGGCGGCTTTTTCACGGGTTATGTAATCTCCCGGTTTAAGCGCGAGCACTTCCCGGTAGTAGCGGTGGGCGGGGGCGTACAGTTTTTGGTTAAAAAACAGGTCGCCAATGGATCTTTTCACGGCAACCTGAGCCGTTCGGTTGCCAAAAGATTCGAGTTTGGCCTCTGCCTCCAGATAGTGTTGGAGCGCTTCTTCGACTTGTCCGGTTTGGGCGTACGTTTCGCCTAAAAGGATCGAGGCCCCTATGATACCTTCTTCGTACCGAAGAATACGGGAGTTGGCGAGGCATTTTTGCGCGAGTGCTTCGCGTTCAGCGTTGTTTTTGGATTGTTTGGCCTGCGACAAATAAAGATCTACCTCCGCCGTGCTACGTTCGGAGTCTTCGAGTCCCTGGGCTTGCAAAAAATTGAAAACCAACAGGATAAATATAGACGAAAGTAAAATTCGCAAGTTTTGGGTGCCAATTGGCAATGCGAAGAACGGAATTTTTTGGTACGCAGGACGTCAAGTGAAAGTTCAAGATTCTATTTCCCGTTCCAAATTTTCATTTGAAGGGATTCCAAAGCCAGATCCCAAAGTGCCTCGTAGGGAATAATCTCGATTTCGTGGGCCTGGTTGGCGGTGTCGAGCGGGACCGTTTGAAGTTGTTTGAAATACCGTTCTGCTTTGCGGCTGGAGGCTTCCCGGTGGAAATTGGCCTGCGGGACCTGGAGCAACATTTTGATGAAACAGTTGCTGCGGAAAGTGGAATCGTCTTTCAGGTAGCGGCTGCAGTATTTTTCGATGCCTTCGATGCGGTCAGAGGACTTTTTGTAGTCTTTTTCCGCAATGGCGTACAGGATTTGAACGATGAGTACACTGATGTTCATGCCTCCTTTATCTCTGGAAAAGAGGGTGATATCATTGATGAATTTACCCATTTTGAATTTTTTCGAGCGCTCGCTGAGCACTGACTCGGGTATTTTTCCAAGTTTGATTAGGTAGAACATATATGCTTGGAAAATGCGCCACATTTCCACCACTTGCACCTGTTTTTCTTCAAAACGAGGATAATTGATCACTTTTTCGTACAAATGATATGCTTCTTCCCAGTGGCCCGTGCGCACGGAGAGCAGGAAAAACAATTCCTGCAATTTGAACCAGTTGAAAGAACCCTCTTCAAAGAAATATTCGCAGCGTTCGATGGCTTTTTGGCCCTTGTCGAACTCGCCCAATTGGAGGTAACAAACGATCAGGTTGTAGTAAAAAACCTGCAGTGGCAAGCCGCTGTCGTAGTCTTTTTGGTCAAAAAAGGCAATGGCTTCTTCGCAAAGCTTAGCGGTATTTGTGTAGTCGTTCACGCTGTTGTAAATCAACAGGTTCACCATGCGGCCAAAAAGATGGAGCTTGAAAGAGCTACACACCGCCATGAAAGGTTTCAATTCCGCATAAAACGCCTCGGCCTGCTCCGTTACCTCCTCCTTTGTAGATTTACTGTTGGTATACTGCGCCATGAGTTCGGAGTAAAAAAACTCCGCTTTGCTCTCCATCTGCCAGATTTTCTCGTACTCCAGATATTGCTTTTTCACGTCCTCGTATTTGCCCATATCGCCGTCAACCGTGCTGTATTGAAGGCGCAAAACGCGCAAAATATCCAGGGTCAGTTCTGTGAATTCGAAGTGTTTGGCATGGCGCAAGAGGCGTTCGAGGAGATCAATGCCCGTAATTTTTGCGTTTCGGATCAGCAGGGTCATGGCTGCCGACCATTTTTTATAGCACTCGAAAAAGGCTTTTTGGCGGTTGGTAAAGTTGGCGTCTTTAAAATCCAGGAGGAAAATCGCGTCGAGCAGGCGTTCCTTTAGTTTATGTTTTAAACTCGCCAGATTACCCTCCTCACCCTCTTTAAACAGGGCTTTTGCATCCTCGTCGGTTTCCACTTTTTTATCCAAAAGCCCATCGAAGAGCCGCTCCATCTTGGAGTTCGGTTCGATGATAAACTTCAAAATTCCACTGCCTTTTAACTTGGTCTTGTTGACCAGTCCCACGAGTTCTACAAGGTCGCGCATAAGCCGATTAGGTTTGATTATCAATCATTAAGACACAAATTAGCATCCTGAGCTGTCATGTTTTTCAGCATCAGAAAACCTTTTTGGCCAATTACCCTAGATCGGATGGGAATGAATGAGGGAAGTGGGAGTGGAAGAAAACGGGTACTAAAAAAAGTTGCTCTATTCCGTTTCAACGTACTACCTTAGGTGGATTACTGGGCTTGAGAGGATACCCAGGGATTAAAAGTATTGGCACAAAGGTAAATTTTTTAAATAGTTAACATCTATTTTAATGCCATAGTCTTTTAAATGGCGGCTAGGCGGCAATAAGCGGTGGTGTATCTAAGCTATTTGTGTTTTTTAGCATGTCCAAGACAATATCAGGTCACACAAACCCCAAGTCAGTAAACTGGCCACCCAGTAATTTTTCCGAATTCGCACCCAACCATTTTTCCAATAAGGTGGCATACACCTGCCGGAAATCTACTTGAAATTTCAAGTCGCCCTGATCCAGATCCAACAAATCGGGCAGTGCATTGAGCAGCCCTTTTTGGCGAAGGCTGCCACCCAAAAACATCATGTTGTTCGCCGTGCCATGATCGGTGCCACCAGACGCATTCTGGGCTACCCGCCGTCCAAATTCAGAAAAGGTGGTGACCAATACATCGTTCCATTTTCCATTGGCTTTCAAGTCATTACAAAAAACAGTGAGGGCTTCGTTGAGTTCCTGGAACAAACGTTTTTGCTGCCCCTCCTGGTTGATATGCGTGTCAAAACTGCCCAGCGAAACGTAGTACACAGAGGTGTCCGTATCGGCTAAAATCAGGGAGGCAATGGTCTTTAAATCCTTGCCCAAACCGGTGCCCGGATAGCTCAGGCTGCTGGGTTTTCGGCGACTTTGTTCAAAAAGATAATTGGCCGACGACATGGTTTCCGCCATGGTTTTGTACAGGTAATCCACGGGCGCATCTTCATTCGTGACAGGGCCACGGGCCGCTGCGTATTCCGCAAAAAACGGGCTTCGAGTGCTTTCGTACAATTTTTTGGCATCTTGCAAAGCCAATCCTTTGGTGTTTTCGCCCTTCATGACGAGGCTCAGGGTATCGTCGAATTCGAGGGCGGCGCTGGGTCGCCCTGCGCATTGTGCATCGAGGTAACGACCAATCCAACCCGTCTGCCAGTACTCGTTGGAGGGGCTTGCGGAGTGCCAAATATCCATGCTTCTGAAATGGGAACGATCAGGATTGGGATACCCGACGCTGTTCAAAACAGCCATCGAGCCATCGTCCCAGAGGCTTTTGAGGCCCGGCAAACTGGGGTGCAGACCCGCCTCATCAGTGAGGGTCAGGGCCTTTTCTCGTTGGATACCCAGGCGCGGTCGGGCGCGGTAGTAAACATCATTTCGAGTCGGAATAATGGTGTTCAGGCCATCATTGCCCCCGCTGAATTGAATGATGACGAGGCTACGGCCTTTGACAGGCAATACACCCGGCCGCTCCATAGCTTTTAAAAACTTCGGCAAAAAGAGCGAGGCCGAAGCGAGGGAACCAGTTTTGATAAAATCTCTGCGTTGCATGGTAATGGCTTGTTGATTTGTGAAAGCAATTTTGATAATCAGCTCAAAAAAATTAAGTGTTTCAACAACTAAATTTAAAACACTGTGTTTGAGGTGTATTCTTTTAACTATTCAAACTTTTTTAAACATGGCAACTACTACCTGGAACCTTGACACTGCGCATTCAGAAGTGACTTTTAAGGTAAAACACCTGGTTATTTCAACCGTTTCTGGCAAATTCAAAAACTTTTCTTCTGCTGTTAGCACGGAAGGCGACGATTTTTCAAGCGCCAAAATTTCCTTCGAACTGGAGTCAGCCTCTCTGGACACTGGTATGGAAATGCGCGATAACCACCTTCGTGGCGACGACTTTTTTAATGCCGAAGCGTTCCCAAAAATTATTTTCACCGCAAGCGCTGTTCGCCAAGTAGATGGTTCCGAGCACGAAATTGATGGTCATCTTACCATCCGCGATGTCACCAAACCCATCACCCTCAAAGCCGATTTTGGCGGTATCGCCGTAGATCCTTATGGCCAAACCAAGGCCGGATTTGAAGTAGAAGGCAAAATCAATCGCCTCGATTACGGACTTACCTGGAATGCAATGACCGAAGCCGGCGGCGCGGTTGTTTCCAATGAAGTTAAGTTCCAAGCCAACATTCAATATATCAAGCAGTAGACGGGAGACGGTGGACGGGAGACGGTGGACGGTGGACGGTGGACGGTGGACGGGAGACGGTGGACGGGAGACGGGAGACGGGAGACGGGAGACGGTGGACGGGAGACGGGAGACGGTGGACGGTGGACGGTGGACGGTAGACGGTGGACGGTAGACGGTGGACGGGAGACGGGAGACGGGAGACGGTGGACGGTAGACGGTGGACGGTGGACGGTGGACGGTGGACGGGAGACGGGGCAATGTAAATTTTTTGTACTAATTATCAATTACCGATCCCTCGTCACTCTAGCGAGGGCGAAAGTGCGGCATACCTCCAAGGTGTGCCGCACTTCTCATATCCCCGTTTACCGCCCACCGTCTCCCGTCCACCGTCCACCGTCTGCCGCCCCCCGTCAACCGTCAACCGTCAACCGTCAACCGTCAACCGTACACCGTCTGCCGCCGCCCGTCTACCGTCTCCCATACACCGTCTACCATACACCGTCTACCATACACCGTCTTCCGCCCCCCGTCTACCGTCCACCGTCTACCGTCTACCGTACACCGTCTA
>CAZKBH010000040.1:16150-44249 GCA_964550795.1 uncultured Saprospiraceae bacterium | reverse complement strand
TATTTAAGTCCCCCACCTTTACTGCAATAAAATTAATACCAGTATTGGATGGTGAACCTTGCCAAAATGTATTTGGCAAGGTGAACTGATCGAGAATTGGATCAGCAGGCAGTGAACCCGTGGAGTTTTCATCGAAATACCACCATGTAGGAGGCGGGTTATTCATCATGGGAACACCAGGAAGTTCACTTATCAGGCCCAATATCAACTTTCTTAGATCAATTACGTCAGGTGATGATATACCGGAACCAACTTCTGTCCTTCTGTTATTATTTGCATCCGCCGCTGCATATTGATAAATGGATGTGAAAGGCTGAGTTCCATTCAAATGTCTACCAATGAGTGTTAAGTCGTAAGTGGTAACCCCATCCAGCGGGTCGTCATTTTTTTTAGGCACAATCCTCCCTTCCTTACCTTCCGTGAACAAGACGTTGAGCGTTATTCCTTCTACGATACGTCTTTGTTCCGTCAAACACCGAATATTTTGTCCAAAACAAAAACTCGGCCAGAATACCCAGAAAAAATACGAAAATAGCGTAAAAACAGATTGTTTTGTATGAAATTGGTTCATTTCAATAGGATGTTAAATGACAAAAAATAGTCACACACGCGCGCAGACTCGCATCGCGCTTGGGCAACACCCTGAAATAAAAGGAGGAGGATTTCGGCGGGCAAAAAGGTTGTCAGGGCGGGGCAGGGCAAATATAGCCAGGGGCCGCAAGGCGCAAAGCATCCGCTGTGTTAATTAAGCACTTTTGTCGGATTCTGGCATTGCTCACATGACCCTCCGAACCACAACCCCCATTCCCCATCCAATCAGACTTCCCAATGCTGCCCCGCATAACACATCGCCGGGGTAGTGCACGCCCACATACACCTGTGAGAAGGCAATAAGCGATGCCCAGGTCAAGGCCGCTGGTCGCAGCCATCGGGCTAGTCCGCCGAAAATGCCAATGAGGAAAACTGCCACCGAAAAATGGTTGGCGGCGTGGCTGGAAGTAAAGCTGTATCCTGATCCGCAGGGCACTCTAATGGGCGGTTATACTATGATTTTTGTGATTTTGATGATTTGAGTGAGGCAAATGCCTGATTTTGAGATGACTATAATCCTGCGGTGTTCATAACCACTCTGTGTTGGTTATAGGAGAAGAAAATAAACTATCTGCTTTCCAGAATTTTTTGAAAAAACACTTTTTCCGTTAACACTTCTTCCTTTTCAAGCGCGGCCTGAAGTGCCTCCGCAGCTTTGCGGTCTCGGGGCAGGAGTCGAAGGATTTTTTCGGCGTATCGGATGATGTTGAGGTAGTTGGTTCGGTGGTAGCCGAGCACCCGTTTGCGCTGAATGTAATTGCGCATGGCATCGAGCAGGGATTGCAGGGTGTCGAGTTCGTTGAGTTCAAAATACGTTTTTAGCAGCAGGGTTTTGGCAGCGAGGTTGTGCAAGGGGTCGCGATAATTGGCCTTTTGGAGAAGTTCAAGCACATGATGGTGGTTGCGCTCGGCGTAAGCGAGTCGGGCGAGATTGAAACTGAATGCGCTTTCGCGATAGCGGCGTTCGAGGCGGTTTTTGTACTCGTTGATAAAGGACCTGACCCAATCTATTTCACCTACCTGGAGGCCAATGGCTACAATATTGTGATAAGTGAAACGAGAAAGGATGTCATCTTCCAGCAGATAGTTTTTGGCCAAGCCCTCTTTATAAAGGTCAAGTGCTTCACGGTAATAAGGGGAATTTCCGGCATTGAGTTTCCGTACGCAATAGTTGATGGCAAGAATAAAAAGTCCGTGAAGTTCTTCGGTAGAAAACCGTTTGCCATCGTCAAGCAAGATAACTTTAAACCGTTGAAAATGAATTTCTTCCGCAGGATTTCGAAGCATTCGGTAGCAATGAAGATAGACCGCTACGGCGGGCAAACTGGCAAATTCACCCTGTTCCGCGCCTACCACCAGCTCTTCTTCCCATCCTTCTTCTGCTTCGGATTTGTACACGGTTTGGTGTGCAGCCAGGAGACAAACAATCTGAAGTTTTTTGGCGAGAAATGCGGTGTCTACGGATTTGCTGGCGCTGCGCAGAAGCGTCACGTCCGTAGGGTTTTGAGGGTATGCTACCTGATGGGCTTCCCAATCCAGAAAATATAAATGTTCGTGGTAATTTGCGTTACGCAAGGGTTGGGCTTCAATCGCTTTGCTCAGGTTTTTGCGCGTACGTTCAAATGCCGTGGGCATTTTCCGCTTTCGATAAGCCTTAACAAGTTGGAGTTGTGAGACCAGGTTATTGGAGAGCAGTTCCTTCACCGCGATATATTGCTCCAAAAGGCTATGCAAATAACTCATCAGGAGCCGAAGTTTTTGCTCCTCAAAACGGATGTCTTTTCCAAAGACGCTGATCCACGCACTGGTTTTGCTACTTTCGTCCCCAACTATAAGGTGTTCAAAGAGCAAGATCACATCTTGCCGCTGGTTGAAAAAGGGGGATTGCAGAAATTTGCGCACTTCACGGATTTCAATGGGGGAGAGCGCGCGAAGGAGTGTAAGTAGGGTGCTTTTTTCCATAGGTAAGGGAGTTGACTTTTACACAACCCCAAGGTTTCAAAGAACAACGATTTTTTTTGCCCCAAAATTGAAAAAATTTGTGCTTTTGTTCAATATTATTGCTCACAAATAATTGATTTTCAAGCATTAAAACCAAAAACGTTTAGTTTTCACTCTATAAACTGAATTTTTTGATGTTGTTGGCCCAAAATCCCCGCCGCACTTTTGTACCGTCAAAATATCTGTTGGCCTTTTTGACAGAGGGGCATCCCTCTCCCCCGCTGGGTCAAATTACGATCACCTACTTTATCTTTAAAAAAATCTAATCCTATGACACATTTTCTCCGCGTAAATCTCAGACTCAAGCGGGTATTTTTATGCGCATTGTTTGCACTTCCCCTTGTGGGCCCAACTTATGTGCACGCGCAAAATTGCATCAACGATACTATCCCACCAGTGATGGTTTGTCCTCAAACGGTCTATGTAAATCTTACCAGGGTGGATGACCCGGATGATTGTTACGGGCCAGCAGGGTTTCAGAACAATCCTCCAGCACTAGACGACAACGCATGTAAAAGTGTGGGCTGGTTTCATGCATCGGTTTTTGGTGGAGACTCCTATGACGAGTGCAATTTTGTACGTTTCCAAGTATCCCGGACCCAGCCATACTCGGACGCAGTTCTAAATTTGAATGATAGGCGAGGACAGGCCCCCTGCAATTCCCCTTTTCACACTTTCCCAACAGAATACGAAACAGGCATTCTTAAACAAGATTCTATCAAATTCTATTGCGGAGAAGTAGGAGTCACGCAGGTGGTTAAGGTGCTAGCTATCCAAGTAGATGCGGATGGCAATGTCATGACGAATAGCATCGGAAGTCCAATTTACGGTGAATGTTTGGTAAACGTGGAACTGGATACCTTTTTTGGAAACATCCAGGGAAGGGTTTTTATGGATACCCTGGCCAATTGCACCTATGAACCGGGCGAAAATTTGTTAGTGAATTGGAAAGTAAAAATTACCGGGCAAATCACAGGGGATGTCTTTGAGGTGTTAACGGATTCAGTTGGGCGCTATTCGGTGGCGCTCAATGGTTTGGATACTCTGGTAAAGGTCACACTCGCAAGTGCCACTAATTTTGGTCAAAGCTGCCAGAGCGAATACAACGTGCATGTTCCGAAAGGGGGAAGCGCCACACAGGATGTACCTGTTCAGCTTGAGCAACATTGTGGCCTGCTTTCTGTGGGACTTGCTACCACCCGCCTGCGCCGCTGTTTCCCCAACCGCTACACGGTACAAGCCTGTAACCTCAGCAGCGAGATGATTCCTGATACTTATACGGAGCTTACACTCGATAATTATTTTGATTTCCTCGACAGTTCAATACCCGGCACATGGTTGAGTGGCAATACCTATTCCTTCCAGTTGGGTAATTTGGCATCAGGCGAATGCAAAACTTTCACCATAGATTTTACGCTTTCTTGTAACGCTACCTTGGGAGCTACCCACTGCATGGAAGCCCATATTTTCCCTTATGACGATTGTTCTGACAATTCCAGTTGGAGCGGCGCCGATGTGGAGGTAAATGCGGTTTGCGATGGCGACTCCGTTCGCTTCAGCATTTCCAATGTGGGAAATGGCGATATGACGCAAATCCTGGAATTTGTGGTGGTTGAAGATGTTGTAATGCGTCAGGAAGATACATTCCAACTTGGCATCGGTCAATCCCTGAATTTCAGCCATCCCGCCAACGGAAGCACCTGGCGTTTGGAAGCGCAGGAAGAACCGCTGCACCCATGGGGCGGGCTTCAGGCAGTAGCACTGGAGGGATGTGGTGGATTGAACATTCCGGGCCTGGTCAATATTTTTCCACTCAGTAACCCAAATCCATTTGAAGCGCTGGACTGTCTGGAAAATATCGGGTCTTATGACCCTAACGACAAGCAAGGCTTCCCCATAGGATTTGGCAATCAACACTTTGTAAAGGCAAATACCGATATTGAATACCTCATTCGGTTCCAAAATACGGGTACGGATACGGCCTTCACCGTCGTGGTGCTTGATACGATTTCGCAAAATCTCGATGTCGCAAGTGTCAGGGTCCAGGTTGCCAGCCACCCGATGGAATTTGCCATGCTGGAAGGAGGCATCCTGCGCTTTACATTCAACAATATTTTGTTGCCCGACTCTAACGTCAATCAAGTAGCCTCCAACGGTTTTATTAAATTCCGTATCGCGCAAAAACCTGATCATCCGGACGGAATCCTGTTAGAAAACAGCGCAGCCATTTACTTCGATTTCAACGACCCGATCATCACCAATACCACATTGCACACCATTGGGGAAGAATTCCTTCCAGTGAGTACAGATGATTTGGTGAACGACGGATTGCTCCGCGCCTTCCCGAATCCTGCTTCGGATGCGGTAATGTTTGAACTAAAAGAATGGGCCAATACTGGAAGGTTTGAACTAACCAACAACCTCGGCCAACAGGTTTCTGCCCAACGTTTCACGGGTAATAAGTTCCGTTTTGAACGGAAAAACCTGCCCGCAGGCCTCTACCACTTCCAAATCTTATCCGGTAATGTTCGCGTAGCCGCAGGTAAAGTGGTGCTTAAATAATAGGATAACCAGATAGACAATATTGACCACAGTATGTGATCCTTCCAATCCCCGAACAGCAGTCATCCCGGTTTCCCCGAAAATGAAAAGCCGCCCAGCCCCGAAACATCGGTGGCGGTGCGGCTTTTCCTGTTTCCCAGCAGAACTGTACAAAATCAGAAAATTCAGAAAATCCTATTCAATCACGACCCGCTTCGTCCAGCGTTTCCCATCTATCAGTACCTCTACCATATAAACGCCACTTCCTATACCGTCCAGGTTGACTGGGATAAATTCGTGCTCAGCTGGATTTTCTATCTGTTGTTGCAACATTACGCGACTATTGATATCAAATACCCGCAATTGCAGGGGTGTTATCCACTCGGGGTTAATCCTTATGCTGAATGCGCCCTTATTGGGATTCGGATACACCGCAAAAGTGGCACCCGGACCAATGAATTCCACGTCCACACAGCTTTCTGTATTGCATTGTTCCCCATTGGGTTCTGTCCGGAAAACGTACATGCATACACTATAAGATCCAGGCCCAGGGAAGGTGTGGTGCAACTCCTCATTTCCGCTCGTTTGCTCCACTACATTCGAATCTGTAAAGTACCAATAGACCTTATCCGTGGAGCAAATGGTGCTTTTAGGCTGGAACATGGTCATATAGCTTTGAGGCTGTATGTTTATATAGATGAACCCTTGCAAAAAGATATCCAGCATAGAATCATCACACAAACAACTTGCCCCCATCTCACAATCAGGCAAGACAATGCAATCATAAAAAATGCAACACTGGGTATGGTTGGCGTCGTCGTCCAGGGCATGCAGGGAAACAGTGAAGCAAACGGTGTCGCCTGCCATGGCCGGGGAACCTATGATGATACTAAAAGCTTGTGTGCCGCCCGGAGGCAATCCGCCACCCAATACAATGGTTTGATCGTAGGCACTTAACCCAGCGGGTGAAGTGAAAACAATATGCGCTTCCCCCATGGTGTAATTCGTAGTGTTGTGGACTACTCCTGAGAACATCCAACCGCCCGAACCATCGGGATTGCAAGTGATTTTTTTATCTGAAATATAGCCGCAAGGCGGCTCGCAGCCCAATTCGATGGTGTCTCTGCACACTACTTCGCCGTCTTTCATCCATTTGATCTCCAGAAATTGTGGCGGTGCCTGATTCGTTTGAATACAAATCGTCGGTAAGGTGACCACACCCAGGGGTAAACTGGCGCCCAGGGGTGGCACAACATCAAGTTCAATCACTGTAGGCGTATAACTGCTTGTAAACCAACCCGATCCAAATGGATTGTTCAGGGTCATGGTGACACCCGTACTCAACATGCATAAACTGATACCATCAAAATAACCACTGGAATAGTTGTTGTATAAACTAATACTATAGCAACAACCCTCCTCCCCAGGCGGTGTAACGTCTTCCACCAATTCCACACCGATATCATCACAAGGCTGGCAATCCGGTATTTCAATGCAGTACAATGTGTCCAGTGAACAACATAATGAGGTGTCTATCGGAGTAGGTTCTTCATTATGGGCGGTAAGGTTAAAACAAAACAGCTTGCCTGCGATATTTGGGCCGGACAAAACCAGGGTATAGGTTTGGCATTCACCCGGATCAATCGGATCGCCGGAGGCATCGATAAACGGTGGTGTGACCACTACTCCGGGAGGGCTGGTCGGATTGATCGCGATATACTGAATACTATATCCAGCGTCAATTGGATTACACAAGGTTATGGTGTAATACACGGCTGTATCCTGACAATAAATAGAGTCCGCCGCCAAATAGAGGCAATCCGGTTCGACCGGGCAATCGAACTCCAAGGTGTCAGAACACGCTATATTGAACTCAAAATCATACCAGTCGAAAATGACCTGTTGAGGCATATTTTGCACATTGGTCAGGCAGAAAATTAAAAAACTGTCTAAGGCCCCTTCCGGAAGTGGGGTATTGGCAATACTATTGACCAGGCTGATAGAATTGGGGCTGATGGAAAAAACACTCAACGATGGATCAAGATTCGTCCAATCAAAATTGAAATCTGCATCGTCGCTGTGAATGATCAATCCAAAAAGACTGTCCAGCGGATTGGTATAAGAAAGTATCCAACAGCAGGAGTCTCCTTCCAAAGGCTCTGCCTCCACCATCAGTCCTTCGCAGCCACAATTTATGAGCAAAAGCATTAAAGAATCTGAGGTGTCGGTACAACCAAAATTGGTCGTACAAGTAAGGGTATAGGTGCCACTTTGTGTCACAATCAGACACTGCTGCGTTTCCCCGGTAATAGGTATTCCATCTTTATTCCATTGATAAGCAGCCATCCCGGCAGGGCCACAAATAGTGTCCGGGTTACATGCTTCATAACAGCCCACCGGTACCAGGCACAAATCCGGCAGCGGGTGTATGATCGCGCTGGCAGTTCCCTGGCAGCCGCTGGTAGTGTCTGTTCCGATGGCGTAATAAGTGCCAGCCTGCAAAACCGTGATCGAAGTACCTGTGGCGCCATTGCTCCAGGAATAGACGACGTTGGCCTGGATAGGGGTGATCGTAAGCGTTACGGGGGTGCCCTCGCAGTCGTCCGGTGCCACGTTAATGGTGAATACGGGAGAAACTTCTATCGTTACCACAAACAATGCCGAGGTATCTGAACACAAATTGGCATCTGTGACAACTACGGAGTAGCCCGCCAGCAGGTTATTGTCGCAAACGACTAGCGTCTGATTGATTTCCCCCGGTATCGGATTATTACCGGCATCGAGCCATTGATAGGTATAGCCGGAGCCTAGCGGGGCGCTTAAAGTTGTGCAACCAGCGTCGCAGATAACCGGATTGCCAGCAATGTAGGCAGGTGGTGCAGGCAATATCACTACGGTCACAGGGTCAAGCACGCGGGTACAACCATTGGCATCCGTGAGTATCACCGAATAAGTACCCGCGGTGGTGGTGGTGATCACTTGGGTCGTAGCCAGCGTTGACCACAGGTAGGTAAAACCTGCCGGGGCGCTCAGGGTCACGGTTGTTCCAGCACAAACCGTTAGACCGGGTGCAACGGTGATTACGCCGGGGGGAACTGCCGGGTTGACCGTGATCGCCAGGGTTGCCGAATTTGTACATCCAAATGCATCGGTTACAGTCAGGGTCACATTGTAATTTCCGGCAGTCAGATAGGTATGGGAAGGGTTCTGGGATCCGTTGGTGGAACCATTATCAAAGTCCCAGGACCAGTTTATAATGCCCGGAGCCGCCCCCATGAACATCACAGGCTCCCCAACACAGGCCGGATTTGGATTCGCCGAAAGGACAGGGGTCGGAGCGCCGCCAATCGTGATGGTCCTGGTGATTTTTGCTTCACATCCATTCGCGTTGGTAACCGTGAGCATCACGGTATAGGGGCCTGGTCCGGGATAGGTATTTATCGGATTTTGAAGCGTGGAAGTGTTTCCATCCCCGAAATCCCAGGCCCATGACACGGGTCCCTCGCCTGGCTGGAAAGTGCTTAAATCTGTAAAGGTTGCGGAAGTGCAAACCGATGTAAAACTGAAGTTTGCGGCCAATGGAACGCAAACAATTGCGCCAATACTAACCGGACAGAAACCTGAGCCGGGAGGTTCCTGAGGCACCAGTCCTTGAAGCAGGACTCTGTAACAACCCGCTTCTGTATAGGTATGGATGGCATTTTGCAAGGTTCCATTGTTGACATTGCTGTTTGGGTCGCCGAAATTCCAACCTGTAAGCGTCACGTTAGCACTGGAGGTCACGGCAAAGTCCACGGTGTTGCAAATGGGCATCTGGTTGGTGGCGGTAAAGGATAGATTATAATTTTCAGGAATGCAAATTGAATCCGCCAGACAACTATCCTGCACTACTACAACGGTATTGGAGGTGTTCATACAACCATTCGCATCCGTTACGATTACCCAATAACTAAAGGAAGCTGGCACATTGGTGTTTGCATGGACTAAATTATCCTGCCCGGGTGGTAAGCCTTGTGGAATACCATTGCAAAACCAGGAAAAGGAATACCCGGGGCCATTTTGGGCTTGCAAAGTAAAAGATGCTGGATTGGGGGGAACGATGCAAATGATAAAAGTGCCGGGTGGTGAAACGGAAGCCACCGGACCAGGAAGGGCAGTTGCCAAAAACGTGCCTATGGCCGTACAGCCATTGTTATCGGTGGTGGTAACAATATAATTGCCCCCCGTTGTAATGGTGATGGTTTGGGTGGTGGCGAGGGTTGACCACAGGTAGTCGGTAAAGCCAGCGCCTGCATCCAATATGGCCGGCACCCCAGGGCAAAGATTGCCGATTTGGGTGATCACTGGCTGTACAGGGGCGTTTACCGTTACGGAAATACTATTTGACAGGCTGGCATTACATAATTCAACCGTCAAAGAGAGGGTAGCGATTCCCGCAACATTATTCCACTGCACCGTTGCATTGGGAGTTCCCTGACCACCCACCACACTTCCAAGATTGGCAGGGGTTACCACCCAATTATAGGTCGCATCCGGGTGCTGGACGGGGCCTGCAGCATAATTTTGCATGGTGTTGATACATGCAGCCGGGCCGGTAATAGTCAGCGGACCATTTAACAATTTAGGTATTATGGGCAATTGGATCGTATCCGACATACAATTGGGCGGTGTCAGGCTGGTATGCTTGACGGCAAGAAAATACGGGCCTGTTGCATTCCAGGTAACCACGATCGGATTGCCCGTGAATGCCGAGGGTGTTCCACCGATAACGCTCCAATCATAGGCTACCCCCGGCGCTGTACTTTGCGCAAAATAGGTGTAGCTATCTCCCGGACAAATAACCGATGGCCCGTCAATCGCGTCTGGAGGAGGCACTTCCAGCACACGAATCACTTTGGTTACTACGCTGTTGCAATACACGGATGAATTGGTCGGCATAGCAGTTACTACATAGGTTCCGGGGACCGTGTTCCAGGTTACGGTTATAACATTGGTCCCCTGACCGCCAAACGGCAACGCCGGGGTAATGGTCCAATTATAGGTTGCCAATGGAGCCGCAGTGGCAAAAAAAGCAGAGGTTGAATTCAAACATACCACACCTGGGACTGGCCCTGTGACATCAAAACGAGGTTTTATGTTGACCGTCAAAGTAGCGGCACCCATGCATTTTTCCGGATCATGGCCCGGTAATCCACTTAGGAAATCGCTGTAATAATTCAGCGTAATGGTTCCTACAGGCCCGGGCCCCCACAGGATCGTAACCGTATTGGTGCCCTGCCCGGCGAGGATAGTTCCGCCGGTTACAAGCCAGTCGTAGTAGGCACTGATCCACTTGTCAACGGTATAAGTGTTGGTGGAGTTCTGGCAGACATTGGTGGCGCCATTAATCAGCGTGGTGGCAGGAATAATGGGCACAATAACCGAGACCGTATCATCGCAATACAAACTATCGCAGCCAGTTACATAGAGGGAAACTGTGCCAATTGGCCCGGCGCCCCATTGGACACAGATGGAATCGGTACCCTGGCCGGTAAAAGGAAGCGGCAGGTCATTTTCGTCCAACACGGTCCAGTAGTAAGTACCACAATTCGCGGCATCCGTCCAGTACTTGGTGCTGTCTTCTGCACACAAAGTGGAGATGCAAAAAATATCCGGACCAGGCAGAGAATCCACGACTACCTCCATGCAGATCGAATCCATACAGCAACACAGTGGGTGGCCCTCCGCATCAAAATTATTCCGGGTCACCGTGAGACAAACCGTGTAGGTGCCCGGCGAGTCGTACGCGTGTGACATTTCGAACATGGTGGAAGTGCTTCCATCGCCGTAATCCCAGAAGTAACTACTGCCTCCGGTAGAGGTATTGCTGAAGCTGATGGGAGCACCGAGGCAAACATTGAAAGAGGAGGGCTGAAAATTGGCTACCGGACCTTCCAAAATATCCACGCAGACCACTATTACCGTTTGTTGATTGTTCGGGTCTAAGATTGTCAGCGTAACCGACCCGCTACCCATGGCGCCCCAGGTCACCAATATTTCAGCGGGATTGGCACCTGCTATAAAAGTCCCGCCGTTGACCGTCCAAGTATAGGTATTCAAGGGATTATAATTGAAGAAATAAGTGGATTCACTGTTTTCGCAGGCGTAAGCACAAGCTGGCGGAATCCCCCCAATGGGATCAATAGGCCCGTCATAATCGTCCAAATTGACAAAAAAACAATCGGGCTTAGGACATTTTACCACGATTTTTATCTCCGCAAAACAATTGGGCCCGCTACAGTTTTCGTACCGATACAAGAGTATGTGCTCACCGCAACAACTTTCATTTCCGAAGAAGAACAGTTGTCCATCAGGACTCAATTCAAAACAGGGCGATTGTGTAATCAACTGGACTTTGGGATCCATGCCTTGCGGAATGCTATCGTTGCTTTTGACGTTGAACATAAAATTCTGACCGATCATTATGCAGACAGAATCATCTACGGCTATAAGGTCCGATTGGCCGAAAGAAAGCGTAGGAAAGGAAAGAAGGAGGCAGTATAATGCCGAGGAGAGCAGATTTTTCATTGTTACAGATGCAGTAAAAAGGGTGACAGGATATAATCTTCTGCAAATGTACTTCTATAAAGTATTCGTAACGGTATTTTTTTTAAAGCACATTATTTATGTGGCAATATTAGCATTAATGCGCAATGGAATAGAAAGGAGTCATTTGTAGCTGACACAACCAAGAAGGACCTTTACACACGCAAAAATCCCCTTCCAATATTCATGGAAGGGGATTTTTTATATCCAACAAGAAAAATTCGAGACAATTTGGTCTGGTTTACACAACCGACACACCCGATACCAGCACCGCCACTTCATTGTTCAAACACTCCACAAAACCGCCATTGACCCCAAAAGTCACCTTTTCGCCGGAAGCTTTGGTCACTTTAATTTCACCTTCTTTCAAAGATGAAACAATGGCCGCGTGGTTATGCAGCATCTCCAACTGACCACCGCTACCCGGCACGATCACCGACTTGATTTCGCCAGCAAAGATTTCTTTTTCAGGACTTAAAATAACCAAATTCATAATGTATAATGTGGCAAATTTTAAAATGTGGCAAATGTGGTCAATGTGGGTGCAGTCACATTGACCACATTAATCACATTGACCACATTCAAAAATTTAACCTGCTTCTTCCATCATCTTCTTGCCCTTCGCAATCGCGTCGTCGATGGTACCAACGAGGTTGAATGCTGCTTCGGGCAAGTCGTCGAGTTCGCCGTCCATGATCATGTTGAAGCCACGGATGGTTTCGTCAATTGGAACCAATACACCTTTCAGACCGGTGAACTGTTCCGCTACGTGGAACGGCTGTGAAAGGAAACGCTGCACACGGCGCGCGCGACCAACCACGAGTTTGTCCTCGTCAGAAAGTTCTTCCATACCGAGGATGGCGATGATGTCTTGCAGCTCATTGTAGCGCTGAAGAATCATTTTCACGCGCTGTGCGCAACGGTAGTGTTCTTCACCGATGATGTTCGGATCAAGGATACGTGAAGTAGAGCTAAGTGGATCCACCGCAGGGTAGATACCGAGCGACGCAATTTTACGATCCAATACCGTGGTGGCATCCAAGTGAGCGAAGGTCGTCGCTGGAGCCGGATCCGTCAAGTCATCCGCAGGAACATACACCGCTTGTACCGAAGTGATCGAACCGCGCTTGGTGGAAGTGATACGCTCTTGCATCACACCCATTTCAGTCGCCAGCGTTGGCTGGTAACCTACTGCTGAAGGCATACGACCCAAAAGTGCCGACACCTCAGAACCAGCTTGGGTGAAACGGAAGATATTGTCCACGAAGAACAGGATATCACGACCGCCGGAAGGATCTTTCAGATCGCCATCGCGGAAGTATTCGGCCATGGTAAGACCGGACAAGGCCACACGGGCGCGGGCACCAGGTGGTTCGTTCATTTGACCGAACACGAGGGTAGCCTGCGATTTGGCCAGTTCTTTTTTATCTACTTTGGAAAGGTCCCAACCGCCAGCTTCCATGGAGTGGTTGAATTCCTCGCCGTAACGAATTACGTTGGATTCGATCATCTCGCGGAGCAGGTCATTCCCTTCACGGGTACGTTCGCCAACACCCGCAAAAACCGACATACCGTCGTACGCTTTAGCGATGTTGTTGATCAGCTCCATGATCAAAACGGTTTTGCCTACACCGGCACCACCGAAGAGACCAATTTTACCACCCTTTGCATACGGTTCGATCAGGTCAATAACCTTGATCCCGGTGTAAAGGATTTCACGCTCGGTCGAAAGATCTTCGTAAGCGGGTGGTTTGCGGTGGATCACGTAGGCATCCTTGCCTTTTTCTACGTGGCCGATGCCGTCAATGGCTTCGCCTACAACGTTGAAAAGGCGGCCACGTACTTGCTCGCCCACGGGCATCGCAATGGGTGAGCCTGTGTCCACGCACTCAATACCGCGCATCAGGCCGTCGGTAGAGTCCATAGCAATGGTGCGCACGCCGTCTTCACCGAGGTGGCGTTGCACTTCGAGCACGAGTTTAGTGCCGTCAGCGCGGGTAATTTCGAGCGCGCTGAGGATTTCGGGCAATTTGCTGTCTGGACCGCTGAAGTCAACGTCCACTACTGCACCGATAATTTGTTTGATACGACCAATATTTGCCATGTTGCGAAATGAAATTTGGTATCCGGCGGAGGTTTTGCAGCATCCATCCACCGGAATAAGGATGCTCCTTTCAAAAAGCCGCGCAAAAGTACAATTACTCCTGAAAAAAAAGATTATTCGCTCAGTTTTTTCGTGCCAAAGAAAATTTTGATGCTCGCGAAACGTGGTCTTTGGGGTCAGGCTCGAATTTTACCCGGAACGGGCTAGTGATAATTTACCAACGGTACTACTGGTGACTTAGCGGCAGGTTATGTACCGGCGGCTTTAGCCGCAGGAAATCTTTGCCCATGCATCCTCCTGCGGCTAAAGCCGCCGGTACACACCCTAGCCTTAGCGAACGCAACCACCCATCAGTCATGGGCTTTTTTGACTCGGCGGGCAAATAGGGTGCTTCGAGCAAGGATTCCAAGAAACTCGCTGGCGCGATGCTCCGCATCGTGCCTACTATCTTTCGGGCTATGCCCGATGGCGGTACGCGTGGCATTGGGCATAGCCCAACGAATAGTAGGCACGATGCAGAGCATCGCGCCAGCATTGTGCATCGCGCCAGCAATGAGCTCGCGTCAGTGACATTCATGTGGAATAGAGGATTAGTCCTCTTAGTGCCCCCGGAGTGCATAGACAATCATTTGGTCGTCCGTGGCAGCGTACAACATGCGGTGTTTTTCATCAATTCGGCGGGACCAAAGGCCTTTTTTGTCGCCTTTCAAAGGCTCAGGCTTTCCAATGCTCTCAAACGGAGTGCGTCGGCATTCTTTTATCAAGCGAAGTACGCGGAGCCCTACCTTTCGGTCTTCTTCAAACCATTCGGCAAGTTCATCCATCGCGTCATTGTGGAATAGTACATCGCGCATGGTTATCCTTTCTTGTACTGCCGTAGTGCTGTCATCACATCAAATGAATCGTCGGATTCTGCCATGTCGAGCAGCTGATCAAGGGCTTCACCCGGCACTTCAAACGATGCTCCTTCTCGCGTACGAAGTGCCAATGCTTCGCCCAATTTGTTGAGGCTTGGTGCGTCGTCCGTTTCAAAAGTGATGGTGAGATTTCCACTTTTGAACATTGACTGGATGGTTTTTAACCATGTATCATCCAGCTCTTCTGGTCGCATTTTTATCGTTATAGATGCCATATGCTATTTTTTATGTGCAAAAGTACGCTAAATTGTTGTTCATGATAGAAAGGGCTTACCAGGTTTCGATCATTGCGCGTAATTGTTCTGAGTCTTTTACTTCGCCGCGTTTCCCTGCTGCATGCGAAGCGCGGATGCGGGCAATAAAATCTTGCCGTGTAAGTGGATCGCCTGTTGCAGAGAAGCCTATGATATCATTTTTTTTATCCATAATTGATTGAAAAACAACATACATGGCTTCAACAACAGCATCGTCAGATTTTTCGATAATTTCATGCAATTCCTGCCGGATTTGGATAAGTGACATGGCTTGGATTTTTGACAAAGGTAATAAATTTGGTAGGGAGAAACAACCACTGTAAATGTCCCTTTTCTGTACCGGCGGCTTTAGCCGCTGGAAAGCTTGCCCATACATCCTGCGGCTAAAGCCGCCGGTACACACCCCACCTAACCCGTGCTCTCCTCAATCCACTTTTCATAAGCCGCATTGGCGCGTGCCTCAAACCGCGTGATACAGGGCACTTTATATGGATGCAAGGCTTCAATCGCCTTTTCCAGCGCGGTTTCCAGCGACAAAGGAGTTTTTAAAATCGAAACCCATTCATGCTCCTGTTGCACACTTCCTTCCCACCAATACGAGCTTTGAATCGGAAAAACATTGGCACAAGCGGCCAATCGTTGCTGCACGAGGCTTTCGGAAATGGAGCGGGCGCTGGCCTCGTCTGGATGTGTGATGTAAAAAATTAGAAAGGACATGGAATGTTTGTTTTAAAAAATGCGTTCATCGCAGCTGAAACCAAGCCGACACAACGTGATTTTGAACGCAAAATAATTGTAATCCCCTTAAAACCAGGCATTTGCCTCTCTAATCATTTCAATCATCTAAATCCTGGTCAACTATGCTAATCGTCCAATTTGACACCTTCCCCACCCTGCAAACCCAACGTTTACTGCTCCGCGAACTGCTCCCCGCTGATGCCGAGGGTATTTTCAAGATGCGCTCCAACGAGCGGGTCATGCAATACATTGGCAAACTGCCCCAAAAAGATATCCAGGAAGCGCAAGAACTCGTTGATACGTACCGAAAAGCATTCCAGGAGAACGAAGCCGTCAACTGGGCGATTTGCCTGCTCGAACAACCCGACACGCTGATTGGCACCGTCGGTTTTTGGAAAATGGACAAGGTAAACTACCGAACTGAAATTGGCTACACGCTCCAGTTTGAACATTGGCGCAAAGGAATTATGGACGAGGCGCTGAAAGCCGTAATCGAATATTGCTTCAAAACACTCCAGTTTCATACTATCGAGGCTAATACAGACCCGGAAAACGAGGCTTCCGGACGTATTTTGGAAAAACACGGATTTGTGCAGGAGGCGTATTTCCGGGAGAATTTTTACTTCGAAGGGAAGTTTCTGGATTCCCGGATTTACTCCAAAATCAACCCCTACCCTTGAGCGCGAAACACAAACCCTACCTTTGCACCTCAAAATATCTCCATTTCGCCGATAAGTACCTAATAAGTGGAGTAACAGACCGAGTTCAGCCTGCCTGCCTGTGCCACCACACATGAAATTTAAACACCTGTTTTTGCTCGTTATTTGCCTGTTTTTGCAACCGGAAATTTCCAGCGCACAAGTCATCCGCCGCGATTCGCTGCCCAAAGAAACACTACGCGATTCTTCCCTGAGTTTTTTTGGGGTCCCGCTTTTGTTTTACTCTCCCGACACGCGTTGGGGAGCCGGCGCTGCGGGTATTATCACCTTCCCTACCCGACCACGACGCTCGAATCTGACCTTCAATTTTTCGTACACCCAGAACGAACAAACGCTGATCTTTTTCCCCTTCCAATGGCTTAGCAACCGCAATAAATGGCGATTTTACGGCGAAGTAGGCTGGTATCGCTATCTCTACCAATATTTTGGCATCGGGAACAATTACCCGAACGAATACAAGGAAACCTACACCGCCAAATATCCGCGTGTCCGACTCACTGCCGCCACCCGTGTGCAGGAAAAAAACCTGCTCGGATTGCGCTTTTTTCTCGATGGCTACAACATCGTGTCTGCTTCGCCCGATGGAGAAATCGCCATGCAGACGATTCTGGGGGCCGCAGGCGGCATATCCTCCTCGCTTGGCCCGGTTTGGGTTTCAGACTCCCGCGACAATGCCTTTTACCCTACCCGCGGCTGGCTCACGGAATTTGCATTCATCGGCGAAAACGAGCTGACGGGCAGTGAGTTCAAGTTTGTACGCTGCTCGTTGGATGTGGCCCGGTACTTTCCATTTGGCAAAAACGTCTTGGCATTCAACGGAATAGCCATGTTTTCAGCAGGCGATGTGCCTTTTTTTCAACTGTCGCAGATTGGTGGTCCACGTCGTTTGCGGGGTTATCCGTACGGCAAATACCGCGATAAACACCTACTCATGGCCCAATCCGAATTCCGTTTCCCAATTGTTTGGCGGTTCAAGGGCGTGTTGTTTGTCGGGGGCGGCACGGTGTTCGGGAAAGCGAACGAATCAGCCAAATTTCGCCCCAATGGTGGCGGCGGACTTCGCTTTGAGTTTGACCGCAGACAAAAACTACACCTCCGCTTCGACTACGGTTTTGGAGACGGGAAAGGAAATTCAGGGCTTTATATCACGCTGGGGGAGGCGTTTTGAAATAAGTACCGATGAAACAATAACCTCCCGACTTGGCCCTCCAAATCATGAGGTTATTGTTTCATCGGTACTAAGCGGGGAAAATCCGAAATCCCGCAGCCCAATGTCCGAAACGTTTGTGACCTTTGCGCCTGCTCGCCAAAGCACGGAACGCAACGGCGGGGCATTTTCAAACACACTACTATGGGCGCACTCAAATACCAACGCATTCTCCTCAAACTTTCGGGCGAAAGCTTGATGGGACAGCAAAAATTTGGCATCACTGCCGAAATGTTGCAACATTACGCCCTGCAAATCAAGCAGTTGCGCGATATGGGCGTCGAAGTGGCGGTGGTCATTGGCGGCGGCAATATTTTCCGGGGCATTCAGGCCGACGGCACCGGAATCGAAGGCGTAACGGGCGATTACATGGGGATGCTCGCCACCGTGATCAATGGCCTCGCGCTGCAAAGTGCCCTGGAAAGCATCGGCGTGCAAACACGCATGATGACCGCCCTGAAAATGGAAAGTGTGGCCGAGCCGTACATCCGTCGCCGCGCCATCCGACACCTGGAAAAGGGCCGCGTGGTCATCTGCGCCGCCGGAACAGGTAACCCGTTTTTCACCACCGACTCTGCCGCAGCCCTACGCGCCAACGAAATTGGTGCCCACGCCATTCTCAAAGGCACCCGGGTAGATGGCATCTACACCGCAGACCCAGAGAAAGACCCAATGGCCGTCAAATTCGATCACCTCACCTTCGCCAAAGTCATCAGCCTCGGACTGGAAGTGATGGACATGACTGCTTTCACGCTTTGCCAGGAGAACAACATGCCCATCATTGTTTTCGACATCAACAAGCAGGGCAATCTGCCGGATATCGTGTTGGGTAAGGAGGTGGGGACGCTGGTGCAGGGGTAGAAGGGGTTAAGCCTCCTTCCACTTCCTTTCTAAACGCCCCCTTCGCCACGTCTGGAACTTCAGCCTATGAAAAAACAAGCATTCACTTCGGTTGTCCTCGGTGCCAGTACCGCGAAAAAAACGCTTAGCCCCCGGCAAAAAGAATTCAACCGGCTCACTAAAAAGATTGCCCAAACCAAGGAGGATATTGAACAGCTTGATGCTGTAAGGCTGCGCATTCAGCAGCGGGCAGCCACGGAATTACGACCGCTTATACAAAAGCATGATGGCCACCGCGTCGAAATGGTTCGATTGCTCGATCGGATGCAACGCAGCCATAAATTCAACAAAACGGAAGTCCGCAAACTCAACCAATTGATCTCCGATCTAAGCTCAGAACTGATTCAGAGTGGCTACGAAGAATTGAAGGAGATTTACAACTATTACAATCCTGCGGAAGATTTTGACACCGCAAATGCCGAAGCTCAAGCCGCGGAACTTGAAATGATTAAAAGCATGGCCTCTGCCATGTACGGCATTGAATTTGAGGAAGATGCAGATCTGGATACGCCTGAAAAAATACGCGAATACATCTTTGAAAAAATGGATGCGATGTACGCCAAGGAAGATGAACAGGCAGAAAAAAAGCGCGCTCAAAAGCCCCGGACCGAAAAGCAAAAGATAGCGGATGCCAAACGCGCCGCTCAGGAGGAGAAACAAAGATTAGAGGAAAAGAAAATATCTCAGTCCGTGCGCGAAGTCTATATGGATCTGGTGAAAGCGTTTCACCCCGATCGGGAACCAGACGAGACAGAAAAACAGCGAAAAACGGGTATTTTACAACGCGTTACGGCGGCCTATGAGGCCAATAATCTGCTCGAACTACTTCAATTGCAACTGGAACTGGAACGGATTGACAACTCCCACCTGGATTCTTTGGCCGACGACAAACTCCGATATTTTAACAAAAGTCTGCACATGCAATTGCAAGAATTGGAGGAGGAAGCCGACCAGATTAAAATGGAATTGATGCAAATGTCGAACACGCCCCTTTTCCAGGACATCAACCCATTTCTCGTGGAACGAAAGTTCGAGGCCAGCCTGAAAGAGATCAAAAAGGAAACCAAAAATCTTAAACGAGATCTGGAAAGTTTTAGGGAACCTGCCGTCTTGAAGGCATGGTTGAAGTACCAGAATTTTGCAGCGCCAACTGATTATTTTTAGGCTCTGGGCGGAAAAAACCTTTATCGCACCATACTCAGAAAAGCACTGCCCAGCCAATGTGAGTCGGCTTTGATCATGGTGTCGAGCGTCTGGTTAGCCTTGTGGGTAAACTTGCGAATGTCGCGCACCACCGTGCAAAAATGTTCTGATTGCGGACAAGTTTCTTGTACCGCCGCCAATTCGTCGAGTACCTGGAGTACCGGCTCGAGCTCTTTCTTTTTTCGGTGAATGATGATCTGGCGGATGACCTTCCAGAGGTCTTTTTCAGCGTAATAGACTTCTTTCCTACAGCCGGCGGGAGTTCCTTTGAACACTAAGCCCCAATCCAGCAATGCCCGGAGGTTCATGCTGACATTGCCGGTGGAAATATCGAGTTCTGTTTTCACCTGATCGGCGCAGAGTGGGTCAGGGGAGATGAGCAGAAGCGCGTGAACCTGAGCCATAGCCGGGGTGATGCCCCATCCTCCCGCCATCTTTCCCCACGACTCGATAAATTTTTGTTTGCCTTCGCTGATGTCCATGCTAGATTTGATTTGATACTTGAATCCCACTATAATACCAATCGCGGTCGTTTTGTTTTCAAAAAATATTGAAATCTGCACCTAAACCATTGCTCCTTCGCAAAAAGGGCGATTAAACCAGCGATTATTTTAAAATGGTGTTATTCGCCTACTGTAAACGCCCCCACCCATTCCCCAAAAACCGTCCGCTGCGGCAATTCCAGATAAGGATACACCACCTTCGACAAATAAAGACCCTGCGGATGCGCTCCGGTGATAATCCGCGGGGTCTTTTTGTCGCGCAGGTGGGCTTCAAAAGCCTCTACACTCATTCGTCCGGTGCCAATTTCCAACAGCCGACCCACAATAATCCGAATCATGCCCCTCAAGAATCGGTTTGCGCTGATGTGGAATCGGAGGCGATCCCCTTTGGGACTCACCAACAAACGGGCGGCACTGACCCTGCAAAGGGTGTGTTTGAAGCTGGCCGGAGACTTGCAAAAAGCGTAATAATCCTCGTATTTCGGCAGCAAATCCACCGCCGCCTGCATGTGTTTGATATTCAAATCCATATCCGAATACAAGGCACTGCTGCCCGCTAAAAAGGGGTCTTTTTCCAGATGGATAAAATAATCGTAGCTGCGCTGAATGGCATCATAACGCGCATTGGCCCGCTCATCCACGGGAATAAGGTCAAAAACGGTGATGTCTGGCGGCAGGGTACGGTTGAGTTTAAACAGTAGTTCCGCCGCGTCCGTTTCGACCAGATCTGCGTGAAAAAAATACTGACTGGCGTGTACGCCCGCGTCTGTTCGCCCGCAACCATTGACGGAGGTGGGGGTATTCAGGACCTTTTTAAACGCATCTTCTATGACCTCCTGCACGGTACATGCGTTGGGCTGCCGCTGCCAGCCATGATAGTTGAGCCCGTTGTAGGCGATATGGAAGAAAAAGCGTTTGATCGTTCCTAAGTTATCTTTTCAAATCCCGTACAAGCATAAACCGCTCGCCCGATCTCGCGCCATCCGCCTGTCTGAAAATCAGGAAATAATGGCCCTGTGGCAAATGCCCGACTTGAAAAGCGCCTTTTTTACCGGGTTCAAGCTGAACATCCTGGGTCAGCACGCATTGACCAATTGGGTTGAATATTTCTACCCGCCCGCGGGCCAGTTCGTTTCCTTCAAAAACAATATACAACACGTCGTCCGCCGGATTTGGAAGCAGCATGAACTGGATTCCTCCTGCTGGATTCCCCAATACCTGCTTGACTGAACTGACTGCCAAAGTATCATCAACGATGCCATTGCAATCGTCGTCCAACCCGTTGGAGATCTCGGTTGCGCCCGGGTAAATGGCGCTGTTGTTATCGTCGCAGTCGTCGAAATTGGCCACGTACCCTGGAGGCTGTGCGCAAGCCTGAATGTTGCTGGTTTCGCTTCCGAAGCTGTCTCCGTCGGCATCCACGTACCAGATGGGGCCTGCGTTTTCGTCTATTTGCCCGTCGCAGTTATCGTCCAGGTTGTTGCAAATCTCTGTTGCGCCCGGATAAATGGCGCTGTTATTGTCGTCGCAGTCCGTAGCGTTGCTGACGTAACCCGCCAGTGTGCTGCAAGCCTGTATGGAGACCGCTGCATTCCCGTATCCATCCCCGTCCGAATCGGCATACAGCGTAGTGGGCACAGAAGGAAATCCGATGCTCCAGGCGTTCAAAACGCCGCTATCTTCATATTCATCCTTCACCGTCAAAACCCAGGTTCCGTTCGGGTTTTCCCCGTCGAAAGCGGATAAAGGCGATAAGGGCTTATACGTCCCATTGTTGACGGGGGGGCAGGGAAAAGTGCCATAATCTGCCAAAGATTCATCGTCAAAATTGATCAAAATATCATCCTGGTCGCCGCAGATTCCTTGGAACAAGGTCACTTCCGTGCCTTGGGGGCTGCTCAGTACGACCGTCAAATCCGCTACCCAAATATGGGAAATGTTGAGGTTCAACACATTTAGATCCAGCAAGGAAGTTACCGGACTGGCAACCACAAGGGTGGAGGTAATGGTTTGTCCCGCCGGGATTGGAACTGGCACATCGGTACTCGCAAGGACGTTCGGAATATCATCCACGATGCCGCTGCAATCGTCATCAATCCCATTACAAATTTCGGTGGCGTTCGGGTTAATGGCGCTGTTGTGGTCGTCGCAGTCGCGTGCATTGGTCACGGTCGGGCCGGTGTAATTACATCCGGCAATTGCGCCACCGAAGCCGTCTCCGTCCAGGTCTTGATACAAAAACGAGGGCTGGTCGCCAGAAACAAGGTTCGATGCGGTGCCACTCATGGTCAAATTCCGGACGGAAGCCACGCCGTAGGCATTCGCCAGATTCGCAAAATCCGTTACCGCCAGATTGTTGCCATAAGGCTGCCCGGTTTCAAAATCATAGTAGGCCTTCAAATCGGGTTCGTTGCCAAGTGGAATACAAACCATGTCCTGCTTCAGTTCCTCGTCGCTGCGAAGAACGCTCCAGATTTTAATCTCATCAAGCGCACCGCGGAAATGAGCCCAGGTGCCATTTTTCCCTGCGCCAAAAACCATATCTGTGGTATGGTCACCCGGCTGCGCGGAGGAAGCGCCATAGGTTTGGGTTTGGATCAAATTGCCATTCACGTAAACACGCACGCTGCGATTTTCAACCGCTCGGGTGATCGCAATGTTGGTCCATTCCCCCAATTGTATGTTGCTGGGAAAACCCAGGTCCACCGTATTGTCGTAACCACAACAATCATCCGAGTGCTTGTACCTGATTTGGTTGTTGCTCAAGCCGACAATGAATTCACGACCATTGAAAATCAAAGTCTGCTCTCCGCTTAATCGCTCTGGTTTTACCCAGAATGAAAGCGTCAAATCGCCCGAAAGGGCCTGGTTGTTTTGCTCGATGGCGAGGTGGTCATTCAGCCCGTCGAAATGCACTCCACGACGGCAGGGATTTTGATTGATGGAGATCGGAAGCGTCCGTTCAACCGAAGCACCGCAGTCGTTCAGGGCCAGTACCTTCAACAGGCCGCCTGTACCGTTAGACGTTACGTCAATGCTTGTGGAGCTCGAATTCCCGATCCAGCCGGGTGGAAGCGTCCACGCATAACTCGTCGCGCCAGCAACCGGGTCAATCGAATACGTCAAAGATGCATCCGCACAAATCAGCGAGCCGCCGGCAATTGCGCCAGGTTGAGCGGGTGCCGAAGCAGTGCAGTTCACCTTCAAGGTGGCCAGCACAGAGGTGTCTGTGAGGCAGCTATTTGAAACGATACAGCGAAAGCTGCGGTTGTCGTGCGCAAGCGCCACGGAAGGCAGGGAATACGTCGCCGCGTTTGCGCCGGGGATGTCCAAAAACGTTATGCCGCCGTCGCTGCTTTCTTGCCACAAATAGGTCGTTGTACCAGCGTCATTCGAAACGGCCACTACAAATTCGACCGCTGTGCCCTCGTTGGCCGTCTGAGAAACGGGCTGCGTCGTGATGGCCACGACCACAGGCGCTACCGCAAACGTTTGTACAGCCGTTTGTTCGCCGCAGGCATCCGTTCCCGTCACGCTGAGCGTACCAGCTGTAGCGCTGGGTTTTACAAAAATCATGTTTTCGTAATTTGTCACCAGCCAATCTGCGGGGCTCGTCCAGGACCAAGTGACAATGCTCGGATTTGGACTTACAAAATAAGTGTAATAATTGTCCGCACATGGCGCCGCAGGGCCGGTGATACTGCTCAATGTTTGGGTTGGACAAGGCATACTCAAAGTCGCCGCAGCCCCAGACGCAACCGCGCAACCGTTCGAGACGAAACAGTTGTATTGCCAGCCATTCTGAGCGCTGCTGGCAACGGTGAAACTGTAAACGTTCTCGGTAGCACCCGCAATCTCCGTAAAAGTAGCGCCGCCATCCATGCTGCGATACCATTGGTAAGACAGGTTATTGCCCGAAGCAATCAGGGTAAAAGTGGCTGTTCCGCCAACCGAAACGGATTGATCGGCGGGGTTCGTGACGATCACGATTGGACCGTTTGTACAATTCGGACAATCGGTAATATTAACTGTCGAAAGGCTGGTATAGGCGCCATTTTGCAGGACGCCGTGGTTAGCATTGGCCGTTTTATCGGTAAAAGAGCTTGCTCCCCCGGAGCAGGCGCCACAATCCTGACTGTTCACGGGATAGTAGGCAAGTAAACCAGCCTCGTCGCCCACGAGGGTACAGCTCATTTTATCGGTTATCTCTGCGTTTGTTCGGGCGATATTCCAGATGCGAATCTCGTCCATGCTGCCAGCGAAATTCTGCCCGCCACAAACAATATTCCCGAGCGTAATTTTTGTCGGATTGTTGAAATCCTGGCTGGAAAACGTGCTCAGGTCCAAAACGCCATCCACATAAAAACGAAGACTGGTACCGTTGCGAACAAATGCGATGTGATGCCAGTTGCCATCTGCCAGGGTGTTGTTAGAACCAACAACATTCAGATAATTACTGCAAGTATTGGACGCAGAAAACTCTGCTCTTAAACGTCCGTTTTCAAGGAAAAAATTCCAAAAATTATCGCAGCCACAAATTGCTCGTTTGCCGATGAGGGCACAATTGTTATCCGTCGTTTGCGCCCACATTTCGATGGTGAAATCGTTTGTGCCAAAGTTACCCAGGTCTGGGTTCTGTATTTCAACCTGGTCGTCTAATCCATCCAATTGCAAGGCGTTTGCCTTCACGATGGGGGTTCCAATGGATTCAATATTGAAATCTACATTGGAAACATCGAAAAAGATGTTGTCTGCGGCCTCGATTTTGATCCGGGATTTGTTGGAGCAGATACCGCTGGGGAGGACTAAAGTTTCGGAGCCATCGTTCGGCGTGTTTGCCGCCAAAACGTAGGCGTAGTTGTACCCACCATCGAGGGAGAGGCTGATTTTCACGTTTTGGCAATTGACACTGGCGTTGTCAGTATTGGCCAAGTCCCAGGTGATGGTCTGGCTGCTGCCCGCTGGCCAACTGACACAGGTATTCGGTTCGGTAACCAGGAAAGGCCCGGCCGATCCGTCCACTTCAAAACTAACTTGCTCGTGCGTCGTGCCCCCTGCACCCGGATGGTTGTCGCGCACGTACATCCGGTATTTGAGGTTGCGGGAATAGGTCGGGAGGCGTTCGTTCACCGACGAGGTATTCGATAAAATGTCCGAAAGTTGCGGGATCGTGCGGCGAGGAGAAGTAGAAGGATTAAAAATCCGCGTAATCGGCACATTGCCGTCGTCTGGCGTCGGCGGCGTTTGAATGGAAATGGTGGACGAGGTAAAATCAATGTTCCGGATATTCACTTGCTCCCAGGAATACGTCAGGTGGTCACCGTCCACGTCGCTTGCCGTGCCGACGAGTTCAAAAGGGGTGGAGATCGGGATGTAAAAGCCGCTTGCCGGCACGCTCGAAACGGGAATATGGTTGCCGGTTTCGAGGGATTTGTAGCAGGTTCGGGCGTTGATATGATTGGTCATCTGGATCTGCGAATACACCCCGAAATACCGCTCGTCGCCGACGGGCAGGATGTTGTCTATGCCACAGATATAGGCATAAGACAAGATACTGGTGCCGGAGCCGTACTCGTTGGTGCCGAATTGCCCATTGTTGGAAGGCCCACAACTGGTCCAGGTATGGTCACCGTCGAATTGATGCCCGATTTCGTGGGCAGTGACCCGCAGGCTCCAAAAGGCGCTAAAGTTCCAGGCTTTGTAGTCGCCACAAATGACCGGTTTACCTGCCGCGCAACAAGCGCCCGTAACGAAGATCAGGCCCACGTCGAAACCTTCCTGGCCGATGAGTTGGTTGATCACCGCTATGTTTTCATTAGCCGCTTCACCGCCGCCCAGGGCCGTGAAAGGGTCGGCAGCACTGCTGACAAAAATGATCTCATCTTGCTTGGCCGGCAGCACAAAACGCACCGACAAATCCCGTTCAAATATCGCGTTTAGGGTACCTAAAAAGGCGACCAGCGAGGCCATTGCCTGGGCTTTGGTCGTCCAGCCATAGTTTTCGGAAAGTTTACCCGGAATCGTCATAGCGAGCCTGAAAACGCGCAGCACATCGCCCGTTTCGTTTGCGCCAGGCATCCGGTTATCCTGCGAAATGTCCGGATTATCAGGCGAGGCTTCCCACTGGCAGTGGAAAGGTTTTTCAAGCTCGGGGTCGTTTTTCCCCCAATAACTCAGGTAAACAGCGGCGGAGTTTTTTAATGCTTTGCGGATGAACACGTCCTGCCCAAACTGGTGCGAGGTAAAAAATGCGCTAAACTCATCCGGGCTTACCATCATGCGCCCACTCGCGAAGGGATCGTCCACGCCCTTCAAAAGGTAGGTTTTAATCTCCGGGAATTTGGCCGCCAGTGCTGGCTCCATCAAGGAACTTTCCCAGATTTTAAATTTTTGAAAACTGCCATCGGGCAGCGGCAAATCAATGATCGTGGTGGCGCCGCGCAGGTCGCTGAATTCTTTTTGGGCGGTATTGCCCAGCTGTTGCATGGCCGCCACGTCGAGTTGCAGGAGCAAACCTTTTTCGAAATCCGGCAATTCGGGGGTTTGCGCTGTTTTTGCCTGGTTCCTGGCAAAGGGCGCTGGGGACCAGAGATTGGTTTGGGCGTGCACATGCGCGGTGAAAAACAGCACGGCAAAGAGGAGCGCGTTTTTGAAAGCGGCGTTTTTTGGTAAAAACGCGAGGGGGCACAGGCGGAGCGAGCGGCAAGTAAATTTCATTGAGCGGGAGAAGGTGGAGAAATGGCAAGGAGAAACGAGGTGACATCTCCGAATAGGAGGTGTCACCTCGTTTCTCCTAAAAGTGTGCAAAGATGGGAAATGCGATGTTGGGTTGGGGTACTTTTTTTGGAGGTGTCTACCGCCCTAATTCCAAAGCCACCGCCCGAAAGCTTTCCAATCCCGCTTCAAGATTTTCCATAATCTCCAATGCCAATACATCCGGGTCAGGTAGGTTATCCAGATCCGCCAGCGATTGGTCTTTGAGCCAGGTTATATCCAGACTGGTTTTGTCGCGGGCAACAATCTCCTCGTAGGGGAACATCCGCCAGCGACCTTCAGGGTTGGTTTCAGGATGGTACGTTGCGCTGCGTTTGTGGCGGTTGCCGGGATTATAGCAATTTATAAAGTCCCGCAGGTCGTCCAGTTTCAGTGGACTTTTTTTGAGTGTGTGGTGGATATTGGTGCGGTAATCGTACACCCAGATTTCTTTGGTCCAGACTGTTTTGCTACTGGGCTTGTTGTCAAAAAACACCACGTTGGCTTTGACACCTTGCGCGTAGAAAATACCCGTGGGCAGACGCAGAATGGTGTGTAAATCCGTGGTTTCCAATAGTTTCTTGCGCACCATTTCTCCTGCGCCGCCTTCAAAGAGCACATTGTCGGGCAATACAACCGCCGCCAAGCCGTCCGATTTCAGCAGGGTGCGGATGTGTTGCAGGAAGTTGAGCTGTTTGTTACTCGTGGTGGCCCAAAAATCCTGACGGTTGTAAGTGAGGTCTTCTTTTTCCTGCTCGCCTTCTTCATTGGTAAAGGTCTGGCTGCTCTTTTTACCAAAGGGTGGATTGGCCAATACGTAGTCATACCGAACGCCGGTATCCGCAATCAGCGCATCCGCGGGAGAGATGAAATTGTCGCTGTCAATATCGCCGATGTTGTGCAGGAAGAGGTTCATCAACGCCAGGCGGCGCGTGCTGGCCACGATCTCATTGCCGAAGAAAGTCTGGTGCTTCAAAAACGCCCGTTCCTCCTTGTCCATCTGGTTGTGTTCAAGCAAGTAATCATACGCCGCCAGAAAGAATCCGCCCGTTCCGCAGGCCGGGTCTGAGATGGTTTTGAGCG
>CAZKBH010000040.1:3810-16140 GCA_964550795.1 uncultured Saprospiraceae bacterium | reverse complement strand
CCGCACACATTCCACCATCGCACGGATGAGTGCGCGGGGCGTAAAGTATTGACCAGCACCACTTTTGGTATCCTCCGCGTTTTTCTCCAGCAAGCCTTCGTAGATGTCGCCTTTGTCTTTTACGCCCATCATCAGCCATTGCTCGGCATCAATCATGGCGATGATCTTGGAGAGTTTGGCGGGGTCTTGAATCTTGTTCTGGCTCTTGGTAAAAATCTGCCCAAGCATCCCCTTGCCCTTGCCCAGTTCCCGAAGGAGGGTAGTATAGTGTACTTCGAGTTCAGCACCTTTCAAGTCCACCAGGCTCTCCCAGCTGTATTCGTCTGGGATGGGCAGTTTCCGGCTGTACGGTGGCTTGCTGTATTCGTCCGCCATTTTGAGGAAAAGCAGGTAGGTGAGTTGTTCGAGATAGTCGCCGTAGCCCACGCCGTCGTCGCGGAGGGTATTGCAGAAGGACCAGACTTTGGTAACGATGGCGGAGTTGTTGTTGGACATTGTGGCTTTTTATTGAGATTAGAAGATAACAGGGATATCATATTTTCCAGATACCACAAGCGGTTTTTGCAAGCCCCATTTGACGATGTTCTATCATTTTCGGCGTCCAACTTAAAACCTCAATTTTTGAGGTCAGCGAATATTTACTGGATTGATAAACCTGTAATTTTTCTGTAAAAGATTTGTCAGCAGCTTCTTTATTATTCTTAGTAGGTTCCAAAAGGGTCAAATTACCAATCATGTAAACATACTTTTCATGTTGCTCCTCCTTGAAGTTTTCACGCCAGATATCATTGAGCGATTCGGGTAAAATATGTTCAATCGTCCCTTCGTCTGTGTCAAAATCATACTCGGCGCCACCGGCCATTTGGGCATTCAACTGATACAAAATGTAACGGACGACTTTCCGTTGCTGGCTGTTGCTTGTATTAAAGGAGCGTAGCTCAAAATACTTTCTAAATTCTTCGTCTGGAAGATAAATATCATTCAACCCCTGTACAATATCCTGAACCTTATCAATTTTCCCGGTAAAAACCTTTACCGCTACGCGATTATAAACCTCTTCCATTCGATTGGTTTGCAATCTGCCTATCACATTGTAGCGGAAAGATAAATTTACAATTACCCTGAGTACCTTTTTAAATTCTGTTTGTGGAAGTTTATCATAAACTGCCAGAAGCAAAGGATGGCACAGCGTTACATTAAATAGAGAAAGTGCACTAATCAATGCTTCAAGTTCTTTATCTGTTTTCCAATAGTCGTCAGAAGGACTCAACAGTGCATTATACGTGTAAGCCTGAGATTCCAAATGATCCAACAAGTCTAACACATCACTATCCGTTTTGACAATCTGTTTCACGGACTTGAACAGGTATTCTTTTGCCACTAAATCGCGCCTTGAGTTCAGGTAATGCCGCAGGAATACCGGGAACTTTTTTAACCCAATGGCATCGACAATTTTTTTCCACTGGTTTTTGACTACAGACAAGTCACTCGGGCTTTTGCTCACCAACGAAAAAAGAAAGTTCTTCAGTAGGTCAGTCGCTGTAAGATCCACGCCCCTTGAATTCAAGGTTTCAAAAACGGTATAGGCATTTAATTCATCCTTGACAGTTATTTGAATGAATCGCAGGTTTTCAGCCACCGAGTGTGTTAGGAAAGTGGTGATTTCGTCGCCTCTGGTACTTTGACCAAACATGGCTTCGATACGGACCAAAAAATACTGATAAGCCTTCCACAGCAACTTTTCAGAGTCTGAAAGCTTTGAAACCGACACTGGATCTCGAAATTGAATCAGCCGCGACTGATAAAACCCATCATTGTTTTCATTCAAAAACAACTTGCTCGAGTAGGTAAGCGAGGCGGGGTCTTTCTGGCCGATAAATTGTCTGGTCAGAATTTCAACCCGCTCAAGGTTGGCCTCTGGCTCCACACCCTTTTCTGCCAGCATGCGAATCTTTTTTATGACTGCTAACGCGAGGATGCTGAGCGTAGAAAATCGTTGCTGACCATCAATAACCTGAAATTGGCGTTCGGAATCGCCTTCCGATTGAAGCACAATGGAGCCCATATAGTGAGGCTCGTCATGCTTATGGGCGTACATCAGGTCATTCCACAGGTCTTCCCAGTTGTCCTCATCCCAGGAATAGTCGCGCTGAAACTGCGGCACCCGGTAGATTTTTCCGTTGCCCAACACATCGTTCAGGTTGACCGTTTTGGTGTCTAACAAGTTGGTGGAGGATGCCATAATGTTGATGTTTTTTAATCTAAGGGCGCAAAATTAGGTATTTTTGGTTAGTCATTCCTGAAACTGAACCCATTCACCATACCCAATACAGTTTTGCCGTAATCGCCCACGCCATCGTCACGGAGGGTGTTGCAGAAAGACCAGACTTTGGTGACGATGGCGGAGTTGTTGTTGGACATCATTAAATGGTGGAATTATGGGTTTTAATCAAAAAATCTATCCTCTTTCCAGTTTTTCGGGTTGTTAATGATGTAATTGGACACATTATCAAACATCTTGGCATCCCAAATAATACGATCATCAAATCCACGCTGCCAGATTTTATCGAGCCAGACACCGGGCTGGTTTTGTTTGTGATGATTCAGACACGATGTGGCGACGGTGGATTTATAGGCTCCAAGAATCTGCCCAAGGTACGGACGGGTGGCCCATTGAATTTTTGAAAATGGGATTTCGGGTGGTTCATTTTGGGTGTTTTCATCATTTTGGATCGCCCCATCATTTTGGGCACCCGCGAGGGGCGCCCCTACGGCATCAACGCCGTCGTCATCGGTCGGGAATCCTATTGTTGGGGGGACTCCCGCAGGGGCGACCCTTGTGGTCGCCCAATTCGTGGTCGCCCAATTTGTGGCCGCCCAATTTGTGGTCGCCCGAATGGTGATTGCCCCATTTTTATCCGTCCTGTTTTCCACGGTCGTAATTGAAGAGCATGGCCGCCCAACCAACAAAACCCCGTGCATGTGATTCGGCATTATCTGAAACGCCCCTAATTCCACATGTGGCCATCGTTCTGGAATTTTCTCCCAAGCTCGGTGTGCAATTTCTCCAAAATCATTCAACTTCATTTCCCCATTTTCTACCTCGCCAAAAAAATGAATCATGTTCTTGGTACAAATGGTGAAAAAATACATGCCTTCCTGAGCATAATCGTAGCCGCGAAGGCGCACGCTGCGCCGGTGGTGAATGTTTGAATTGTATTTCATATTGGTTTGGATTGTTGACGTACAGGGGAGTATGTCAACAAAAATAGGGGAATGTCCGGATGAATGCAAGCGTTCGGTATGATGATTTTTGATTCATCGATTGGGTCGGGCGGTCATGAGCTTCGGGCGGCACAACCAGAGCGGGCAGGGGCGGCCCTCGTGGTCGCCCCTGCCCGCTCCGATCAAATCATTAAATTGATAAAAATATCCCACTCCTACACCCCATTGAAATCCCCTCTGCCCTATTCGGATGCCATGCCCAACGCCGGTACGGGCGACCCTTGTGGTCGCCCCCCGTCGCCCCCCGATGTGCCGTTCCCCCAATGTGGCCACCCCCACAAGCCGGGGCGGCCACAAGGGCCGCCCCTACGACCCCACCAACCGCCCCTCAAACGCCCTTTTCAAAACCCCCGCCCTCAAAACCTCCGCCGCCTTCAAACTCCTCTCTATCGTCTCCTCCAGCTTGTCACACACACTCAAACGACGCTCGATCTCGGATACGATACGGTGCTGCTCGGAAAGGGATGGGAGAGGGATCAAAATTTTGAGAAATCCTTTTTGAGTCAAATTGACACCGCTATCACTGATACCCGTTTTCATTTTTTCAATCTCCTTTGAATATCTGGGTGAATTCAGCAGCATTTCTACATATTCCGGAATCGCCAACTCTGGATTGATTCGCATCCGGTACACCTTGTCACAGTTTAGCAGTTTAGGCCGCGTTTTCTTCACTAAGCAACATATTCCAACTCTAACTCTTGGACCTGCGCGCGTGATTAGCAAATCACCTTTCTTCAACTCATGCTGTTTTCGCGGTGCAAGATCTTCTGGTAATCTTTTGTTTTCTTCTTCTTGATAATACCCTGCCTGAACGGCCGTGGTTTTAATAACGGCCCATTCATCCTTATTTCTTGAAGGTTCATTGTAGCATTTTGGGCTCCAACCTTGATCTAAACTTTCAATTACTGACTCAATAGTATGCTCGGCTTCACCAATAATTACTGAATTCAGCACCGCCTGCCGATATACCTTCAACTGCTGCCGCGCCGTTTTCAATTGCTCCACCCCATGATCCAATTCGCTGAAAATCTCTTCTATTTTGGTGACAATGGCATGTTGGACGGGGAGGGGCGGGAGAGGGAACGATAATTCAACCGCATTGTTGATAGTTACTTGAGGCTGAGCAGTACCTGTGATAAGCTTGCTTTTATTGACCGTGTGAAGTGCGTAAAATAGGTATTTTTTGTCAAGAACTTTTTGATTGGAAATTTTAAGAATCAATGAATTGTTCGTGACGTAACATCTAGGTGGAGATAAATTTATCTTCCCGCTGTAAGCCCCTCGACAAGAGATTAACACCTCAGAATCTTCGTATAGATATCGGTCATTAAAGCCAATAATTCCATTAGCTCCAAAAACTGGATAACCATCTTCTTTTAATTGCTTTACTGGCAACCCTTTCCCATATACAATTTTACAAACTTCTCCCAGTTTCTTTATTTCCCATCCTTCCGGTAATTTATTCATAATCAATCAATTTTCAAAAAAGCGTCAGTTGTGTTTCTTTTTTTGGGTAAAAGACTCCGATAATTACAAAGGGATTCTTTGAGCGTCGAAAATGCCACTCCTTGGTGGTGCCCAGAAAAAGATAGATGTCTTTATTTAATCGAAAATCTACGTCGTACTTTAAGCGCACTTTTTCAAGGGCTTTCTTTTCGTCGCCCCCGGCATCCCGGAGGCAGTTCCAGAAAAGCGCGCCAATTTCCCAATCTTCGATCATCAGTCGGGAACTTTGCCCAGCATCATCTTCGAATCGGTAAAAAAATTTGTGAGGTACTTTGGGGAAAATCTTTCGAGGCTCTTCTGGAGCATCACTAAAAAGGGATAGTTGTTGTTGAAGTGCAAGCCAGACGGGCTTCCAGTCGGAAGTATCCGCTTCGACCTCAAATCCGGTGATTTTGGTTGGTTTGAAGGTAGCCAGAGATATATTGGAGGGGGCTGTGGAGTCCTCCAACAATTGGGCAAGATTGGTATATACCTTATTTAAACAGATTTTTTTCCGCGCATCCCAGTTATGGTCTGTATTCAGGCGTTCTCCAACCACTAAATCTTTAAATTCATAATCCCGTGGAGAATGGCTTTCGGGGCGAAAATCATCGGTACGCTTTTCTACATCCAATTCTATCCAGGTATATTTGGTCTGCTGAACCACACCAGAACGCTTCAAGCCGCTAAGAAAACTCAATGGAACTGGATACAGGCGTATCCAGGAACCGTCCTCCAAAAAACCTGCGGTACAGACTAATTCATCATAATTACGGGAGGGCAGCGGATAGGTAGTAACGGATAATAGTATTTTCTTTCTAGGCATAATAAGTATGTATTAGTGCATTTTAAAGGTGTTTTACTTCGTAATTGAATGCAGGCATTTGCATAATGGCATTTGCGAGATGGCTTCTATGGCAATCACAACTATGCGCTTCAAAGCAAGTAATGGCGACCCGATCGTGTTCGTGCAACAAATCAATAATATTTTGCTGTGTGTTTTTTGTACGCGGTAGAACCTCTGCTCTATATTGTTGAAACAGCGCATCCCGGTCAGCCCGCGTTTGCAGGTTTTGACGGTTTTCACTATCAATTCCTACCTCTGGGAAATGGTAGAATAAAATCCCCAGTCCTTCGCAAGCTCCTTTCAGTTGACTTTTACTAAACCCATATTTCATGCTAAAGGAGTTTTTCCGCACATCGCACAGTACTTTCACATCTAGCTTAACCAATTTATTTAAATACGCTTCAAGTGATATGCCTTCATATCCAATTGTAAACAGGCATTTTTTATCGCTGACCGGAATGTGTGATTTAACGACTGAGCGTTCCGTCTCGTTGAGGATTTTATCAGCAATTTTACTTTTTATAGCGTAATAGGGGAATTTTCGGTAGGTAATGGCAATCAGTTCATCAGAGGATTTGTGCTCGTACAGGTGCTTAAGCGCCTTTATAGTATCTGCATCTTGTTTGCGCAGGGAAAGCAGGAAGTTTTCAGGTGTATCTTTTTTCCAGTGTTGCTCTGTTGCGCTAACCAAGCCATATTTTGAAAGTGTGCTTAGGTCTGCATTGGCCTGGAAAGAAAAACAACCATATTTATAGGGCACAAAATTATAGTCCGCTTCCTTCTGCATTTTTGAAAATAAAAATAGCAGTTTCTGCAATTGTAGTTTCTCCAATTGATTACCAAATACTTGCAGCAACGAAAGCAAAATTTTTCTCCGGTAGTACATTTCCCTCTTTCTTTTTGCAAAGGTAAAAACAAAATGTTTTAAGCAGCCAATACTTCATTTAATTCTTCAATAATCTCCTCCGCTTGTGCGCCGAACACTTGATACAACTTGCCCAATCCGCCTGCGGCATTGAAGGGACTGAGGTCAAAATCCTCGCGGTCGAGGTGGAAGGAAGTGGCCACGAAATCCTTGATCATCCGCAGCCATTGCATTTGTTCTTCGCTGAATTTCACGGCCCCCGCTTGTTTGCGGAACACCCAATCCTGGAAGTTTTTGTCCACGGTTTTGTCGTAGGCCGTCAGGCTCTCGTCGTTGCCAATCATGCGGCGGATGAGCGAGACCAGGGCCATGAGTTCATGTTTGGGTTGGCCGTTGGCCTTTTCCAATTGTTCCCAGGCGCGCCACACGTGTAAAGGCGCGAGCGTGGGCTTGGCATTTTTGAGGGTTTCGGACAGGTCTTTGATCATTTTGAAACTGAGATCCCGACGCTGGTAGGGCTGTCCGTAAAAGATTTGCAGGGCCGTGATCTCGGTTTTGTGCGCTTCGATCCAGTCGCGGAACTCGTTCACCAAGACTTCTGCCCCGGCCTTGTTGTCTTTCACCCAGCCGCTGTTCAGGATCTCGTCGGGATTGATATGGTCAATGATCTGGTCGTATTTTTTGCGCACATCTATCACAAAATCCCGGAGCTCTGGGTTGTGAAAAACAGCTATTGCCAGCTCAAGTATCTGTTGGTGTCGCTCCTTTATGGCGCTTTCGATGACTTCAGGCGCGGCACCCAATAACCGATCACCAATCTCCATTTTAACCATTTCGAGGGTGTCGGGGTCGTGGGCGTTGAGCAGTTGTTTCACCACTTGCGGGATGGTTTTGCCTCCGGCGTGTTCGGCAAAGGTCTTTTGCTCGCGTTCGTTGATCTGTTTGTCCAGCCGGATGAGGCGATTGGCCAGGGTGCTGAGCAGGTCTTCGTCGGTATTGCCCATGGACACGGCTTCGAGCACTTCCTTGAGCGATGCACCGGGTTTCTTTTCGAGCGGACGGCTGTCGGTCTTCTGGCTTTTTTCCACCCCGATGGCGTCAATGATCACAAAATGATCTTTGGTAAATTTGGCCGCCGGAGTGCCGCTGGTGCGCAGTTCTTCCAGGCTGCAAGTGCGGGTGCCGCGGCCTTTCATCTGCTCGTAATAACTGCGGCTTTTCACGTCGCGCATAAACAAAAGCACCTCCAGCGGACGAATGTCGGTGCCCGTGGCGATCATGTCCACCGTAACGGCCACGCGGGGATAATACCCGGTGCGGAATTGCCGAAGCACCGATTTGGGGTCTTCCTCGCTGCGGTACGTGATCTTTTTGCAAAACTGGTTGCCCTCCGCAAATTCATCCCGAATGATCTGGATGATATCGTCGGCATGGCTGTCGCTCTTGGCGAAGACGAGCATTTTAGGCGTTTCAAACGTGCCGTCCGCGCCTATTCTGTCAGGGAACATAGCAGGTAACTGCTCCTTTACCGCCTTGATAATCAGGCGAATCTGATTGACGTTCACCACATCGTTGTCCAACTGCCTGGCCGAGTACTCCAGGTTTTCGTCGAGTGTATTCCAGAATTGTTTTCGGGTTAGTTTTTCCCGGGTGCCGATGTATTCGCCCAGGGCCAGGGCTGCGCCGTTTTTCGTGATTTTTGTGACGATTTCAAACACATTGTACGGCACCAGCACCCCGTCTTCCACGGCTTTGCGGTAACCGTAATCGCAGACCAGATTTTGGTTGAAATAACCAAAGGTGCGATTGTCCGGCGTAGCCGTCAGTCCGATCTGGAAGGCATCGAAATAATCCAGCACCTGCTTCCAGAGGTTGTAAATGCTGCGGTGGCATTCGTCAATGACGATAAAATCAAAGAACTCAGGCGGCGTGCGTTCGCTGTACACCACTGGAAGGGGTTCTTTAGGCAACCACTTTTCGTTGGGGTTTTCCTCCTCGTTCCGCTCGTCAAGCTCTTCCCCTTTCAGGATGGAATACAGGCGTTGTATCGTGCTGATATACACCTGACTATCGCCCGGAATGAAGGAACTGCTGAGGCGGGTCACGCCATAGAGTTCGGGAAAAAGCCGGTTGTCGTCCTGCGGTTCAAAGCGGCGGAATTCCTGTTCTGCCTGCTCGCCGAGGTTTTTTGTATCCACCAGAAACAGCACCCGTTTGGCCTTGGCGAATTTGAGCAGCCGGTAAATAAACGTGATGGCCGTGAAGGTCTTGCCGGAGCCCGTGGCCATTTGCACCAGCGCCTTGGGGCGGTTTTCCCGGAAAGATTGTTCCAGGTTGGTAATGGCGGTAACCTGACAATCCCTCAAGCCCTCGGGCTGCAAGGCGGGTATATCAAAAAATCTTGAACGGAGCGTCTTCTCCTCTTTGATCCATTTCTGGAACGTCTCTGGGCGGTGGAAGCTGAATTCCGGCCGGGAGCGCGGCTTGGGATCCAAATAATCCGTAAAACGAGTCACTTCCCCCGTGCTTTCATAGACGAAGCGGAGCGGATCGTTGTTCAGGTGTTTGAGTTTGGCGGCAGCGTATTCGCCGGATTGTTCCTCTACCGTAGTCAGCCGCACCCCTTCTTCCGGGCGTTTCGCCTCGATCAAACCCACGGGCTTTTTGTCCACAAACAGCACATAATCTGCCGGGCCGACATCGGTCAGGTACTCGCGCACGGCAATGCCCAGTGCGGCGCTCAGGTTTACTTTTGTTTTGTCCTGAATTACCCAGCCGCAGGCGAGCAGCTGCGCGTCGATTCGGTCGCGGGCGAGTTGTTCCGGGTTTTGGTTGGGCATGGGCGGGAAGGTTGTGTTTTGGCGGGGCAAGTATAGTGGAAAGAGTCCATTGCGGGTGCCCTAAACTGACAAATTTTGGTGCCAAAATTTTGCTTCCGAGCGTTAAACTGACCAATTTGACCCATTAATTACTATTCCAGCCGCTCGCAATTGTGCTGGCCGCGTATAACATCTCGTAACCAGCCTATTGCTCCTTCCACTCCACCCGCACCATAATCTCATTCTTCCTTCCAAACAACTGGAACGGCGGGTTGTAGCCCAGGTAGCGGAAGTTGCCAGAATATGGGATGGAATGCGCTTCCAAAGCTTTGCGCAATTTTTCGGAGTACCGCCGTATTTTCCGGTCCGAAGCAAATCCGCCAAAACGAATGACCGCAACCTGCTCAGCCGGGACGGTTTTGAGGGTCACCGCTGCATCATCGGGTTTGGGCAAAAGATCCTTGTTGTATTTAGCCGGCATTACGAAGCTCATGGACGAGACGGAATCCGTCATTTCCATGTGTACCGGAGCGGTCATAGCAATCTGTTGTTTTCCTTCGTTGCCGCCAAAAATATAACCGGCCAATTTCCGGAAACCGGAATTGCCCAAGTCCTTGTACGTGTTGGCCTGAGAGGTGATGGTCGCCATCGTCGCCTCGGGATAATACCGGATCTCGAATTCTTTTTCGCGCTTCAGGCGCTGGTAGGACTGTCGTTCGGTTCCTTTGCTGGAAAACAGGGCGCAGGATTGGACGAGGAGCAACAATATGCTCAGGATGAGGATACCAATTAAAAAGATCTTCATAGCTCTTGGAGGTTGAAATAAAATTTTGAGTAAGAACAGCGTGCGTGGGGGATTGTTGTTTCTTTTCGGTGGTGCAGGACAAACAGTAACCAGCTATCAAAGCAATCCCAACCAGTTGCCATTTTTTTTAGAATTTTGCTGCCCAAATTATCGCACTCCGCACTCCATGGATTTCCCACACCCAATCTCTGTCCTCGAACTCGCCCGCCGTTTCAATGCCCAAATCATCGGCGATGAAACCCTTTTTGCCACAGGCATCAACGAAATCCACAAAGTCCGGCCCGGCGATGTGGCGTTTTCAGATGTAAAAAAATACTTCCAAAAAACGCTCGACAGCGAAGCCACGGTTTTGTTGCTCAATGCGCCCGTGGAATGTCCGCCCGGCAAGGCCATTCTGGTGGTCGAAAATCCTTTCGAAATCTATGATTCCCTCGTGCGGGAACACCGGCCTTTTGAGCCATTGACGGAAAAAATCAGCCCCAAAGCCGACATCCATCCCACCGCCATCATCGAGCCGGGGGTGGTCATCGCAGCTAATGTGCGCATCGGGGCCAATACCTACGTGCAAGCCAACGCCTACATCGGAGAATACTCGATCATCGGCGAAAATTGCCTGATTGGACCGGGCGCCATCATCGGCCCGGATGCATTTTATTTCAAAAAACAAGCCGATGGTTCGTACCAAAAATGGCGCAGCGGCGGGCGTGTTATTATTGAAAATCAAGTAGATATCGGCGCAGGCTGCACCATCGCCAAGGGCGTGAGCGGGGATACCATCATTGGGGAAGGCTCTAAGCTGGATTGCCAGATTCACATTGGCCACGGCGCGGTGATCGGGAAAAACTGCCTGTTTGCAGGGCAAGTCGGCATCGGTGGCAAAACCGTGGTGGAAGACAATGTGGTTTTGTATGGGCAAGTTGGCGTAGCACAGGCCCTGCGCATCGGGCAAGGTGCATTGGTGTCGGCCAAATCCGGAGTTTCCAAGGATTTGGAGGGCGGAAAAGCCTATTTTGGCATTCCCGCCGACGAAGCCCGTTCGAAATACCGGGAATTGGCGGCCCTGCGGCAGTTGCCCGATTTGTTGAAAAAACTACCGTAACAGGGTCACTTCCCCCGACTCAATTTCTTCCGGCTGCCCTTTTACCCGATATCGGAAACGGTACACATACACATCCGAGGGCGCGGGCGATCCCTGGGGCGTGTTGCCGTCCCAACGATCCGTAGCCTGGGTACTGCTAAAAATGCGTTCGCCCCAGCGCGACCAAATCTGCAACTCCGCAAATTCCACCGTACAGCCCGGCAATCCCGGCAAAAACGTGTCGTTTGCACCATCGCCGTTGGGCGTAAAAGCATTGGGCAGGAAGGGTTTGCAACAGGAAACAAAAGGTTCCCTGAACTCAAAAGTGTCCTGAAACTGTCCACAATCATTGGTATAAGTCAGTATATATTCCCCAAAATCGTTGATCGCAAAAGAGTCGAGACTGCTGCCATCCGGCCATTGGAGCGTTATCCCGGGTTCGTGCAACGCGCGGAGGGTCAGCGGGAAAGATCCGCAGGTGTCGGTGAACGGGGCGGTTTCAAAACCTAAAAATTGGGCGGGAAGTTTTACCTCAAAAACAGTCGTTTGGGTTTTGCAGGAATCATACGCCAACACGGAGTAAGTGCCTGGTTCATTGACCTCAATACTTGCAGTCGTTGCCCCGTTCGACCAAAGAAACTCCGTACCCTGCCCCACCGCCGAGAGGGTTAACGAGGAGCCGTTGCACAAGATAATTTTGGTGGTGTCGGCCATGTTGCTGCGCGCAAAAATATAGTCGGGAAAGTTGGGCAATGAGGTGAAAAGCCCGCCCGCATTGTTTATATCCGTATCAAATTTCATAATTGCCCGCTCTAAATCGGGAAAAAGCCCATCGGGACAACGAATCACCGAGAGACTTACGGGCGGGATAAGTTCCAGAAAATCCTCTTCCAATTGCTCAATCAGGTACAGATTGCCGTCGGGAGCAAGCTGCATGAGTCCGCCAAACGAAAATACCGGGTCGGCAGTGATCGTTTCGCTGGAGGCTGCCACATTGGATGCGCTCAAATCGTATCGAACAATTTGTGAAGAGGGGTCGTCAGATTCAAAGCCGTAGAGGTAGCGACTTTCGGGAGAAAAGGAAAAGGTATTGTTGCTCAGCGGGACGGTGTCCAAAAAACTTATCGCTCCGAAGCTGTTGTCGAA
>CAZKBH010000040.1:0-3800 GCA_964550795.1 uncultured Saprospiraceae bacterium | reverse complement strand
CACCGTCTGCGCACACAAAGCGGCCATCCGGCGATGCTTTTACCACATTGCCCAGCGTGGAGGGATTGTTTCGGGGGTAGAATTGAGGCGTACCAATCCCACTCGCGCTGAAAAGAACGGCGATAAAACTTTCATCTGGCCCACCGATGGTTAGGATCCAAAAATCGGTTCCATTGGCGTGTGGAATGGCGGTAATGCACTCGTAGGCGGGCGCGTAAATCAGTTCGTTGGCCAGGGTCACTTCGCCGAATCCATTGTTCAAACTCATGTCCACCACAAAATAAGACAGGCCACGAAGCAGCCCGCCCCGGTTCTCAATCGTGAATACGTAGCGTTCGTTTGGGCTGCCGGGCTTGGGCAGGATGACAGCCCCCTGCGCCGAGCTGTAACCGCCGCCCTGCGTAGCCCCCATATTGTACATGACTTGTTGGTCGCGGTTCCAGATGATGCCCTGGCGCGGGCCGTTCGCTCCATTGGGCAGGGTGCCGCCGCCGTTGGTGTACAGTTCCAGTTGACCGTTGGCATCGCACCAAACGGAGCAGCCTTCGTAGGAATCCATGTTCACATTGGGAATCGGCACGGGCGATCCGCTGGTAAAATCCAGTCCGGCCCGGTTCCCAAAGTGCCAGATATTGCCGTGATTGGAAAGTTGCGCGTAGCTATTTGCAGGAAAAAAATGAAATACAACACCCGCAATCAGCAGGCGTGTCCGAAGATTAAAAGTCATGGGAAAACGGATTAAGTTGCGGTGATTTTCTGGGCCAAAAGTAACAAGTCTGATTAGACCGTCTAATTTCTTGCCCGTCTGTGTCTGCTGTATTTCCGACAAATCATACGTTTCATACGTTTACTAAACTTTTAAGTTTAGTAAACGTATCAACGTGTTTCAAGCGAATGCTGAAACCTTGGCTGCGCGATAACAAACCAAAAATGTCCCCTAGAATGATTCCAGGCGTTATGTAACAGCCCGCCGAAATGAAAAATAGACATAACTTTGTGGGCAATAACCACGCAATATCTTACAAACATGAAAATAGCGATCGGCTGCGACCACGCGGGATTCCCGTACAAAGAAGGCATCATTTCGATGTTGCAAACCCAGGGGCACATGGTGCTTGATTTCGGCACCCATTCCCTCGATTCGGTGGATTACCCCGATTTCGCGCACCCCGTGGCAGAAGCCGTAGAAAGTGGCCAGGCCGAACGCGGCATTCTACTTTGCGGCAGTGCCAACGGCGTAGCCATTACAGCCAACAAACACCAACAAATCCGCTGTGCCATTTGCTGGACAGAAGAACTGGCCTCCCTTGCCCGCCAGCACAACGACGCGAACATCATCGCGCTGCCTGCACGGTTTGTGCCGGAAATCCTGGCCCAAGCCATGGTGCGCATCTTCCTCAGCACAGATTTTGAAGGCGGAAGACATGGCACCAGAGTGGGAAAGATGGCGTGTGTGTAAACGAAGTGATATTAAGGAATACGCATCAATTTCCCTGCCGCCATTTGCCCCGCCACACGCAATCGCCAAATAGCAAAACTCCCGGCAGGCATTGCCGAGCCTGGAATCTCCCAACGCGAGATTCCGGTAGCCAGATTTTTCGTGGCTGAAAACAGGATCCGCCCGTCCAAATCAATGACCTCCAAAAAGGCCTTTTCGGGATTTTCCAATTCAATTTCCAACGTGGTTTGTTCCCCAAAAGGATTGGGACTAGGCGCAAGAACACGCAGGCCGCCCAGTTCTGGTGTATGGGTGGACACGAACCCGGAATAGGCAGACCCGATGTCAAAATATTGGACACAATCATTGCCAATCGCGAAGGTCCGCAGGTTGGGATCGTCTTGTATAACCATTACTGCAGAAGTCAAATCAACCGTTTGCAAGGGTGTGAGGTGGATGTAAAACAGCGGCGTTCCTGCCGGAATAAAATAATTGGAGTATCCGGAGGCCACAAGTTTGAGTCTTCCAGTTTGCGCGTCGTAGTAGGTCACACCCGAGAAGAACCCGCCAAGTGCGCCCTCGGAGATGGAATCATATTGAACCAGATTTGGGTCCAGAAAAAACTGGGCTTGAAGGCTTCCCAACAATAAACCTTTGTCCAATTTCACCGGAATTGTCACGGGGACACCCGCCATGAGTTGTCCCTGTGGCAACAAAAGCGTAAGTGAATCCACCACAATGGGCGAGGTATATGACTCCCCATTCAATGCGACATCGCCATCTACGTCACCCACTTTAATCACAAAAACTTTGGCCGTATCTCCGTTCAGCGCAGCTAATTCGCTGAGGCTGATATTGGATGCACAATTCCCGCTGAAGGGGTTGTTGGGGTTTGACAGAACGCAATAATCAGTGACAAATCGCCAGGACGTATTGTTGGGCAATGTCGTGTAGATGCCCAGTATTAACTTCCTTAGTTCCACAATATCGAACGTAGTGATAGAACCCGATTTGTTGGCATCTGCAGCTACCATGGCGTATGGGGATGGCAAAGGATTGACACCCAGTATATGTTGACTGATTTTGCAGAGGTCGACGCTGCTCACGCCGTTGAGATAACCCGTGTCTGGCAGCGAAGCGTAATAACTAAACCGGGCATCTGAAGGGTAATTGCTGGTTACCAAAGTCACTTCGGCGCAGTGCTGGCTTGCGTCCAACATAAAGGTGAAGCCCGGCCCGCTGGTGGATTGAAAGTCAAGGCTGGCGCCTTTGACCGGGCGATTGTCTTTCCAAAGTTCGGCACAAAGCTGGAATCGGATGGTGTCTTGCGCAATGGCCGAAAAGGCGAGCACACAGAAAGCGAGGGGAAGGAAAATTCTTTTCATAAGGAAAATGTTTACAGGAATAAAAGGATTGATAAGATCAAATTTCCTGCAAATATGTCCCCTAAAACGATTCGCCACCGGATAAAACTCTAGCAAACGCCAGAATTAGGCAAAAATAACGGGTCGATCTACCATTTACAGATAGAGCGAATGGCGTGTTTTTAAATATCGAGATTTTATAATCATTTAGAAATCAGGCCTTTGCCTCCTTCAAATCATCAAAATCACCTTAACCACCGAATAATCACTACGCCTCATTATTCCGAATCAACTCCTCCTCTTCCTTTTTAGGCCGTTTTTTGAAAAATTTCGAATCAACCACCAACAAACCAAACGATTCTCCATCCTCCCTGTCGCGTTTGGCGTGGTGCGCACCATGTGCACGAAGAATTGCACGACTGTATTTGCCATCCAACCGCTTGAACCAGGAAAAACGCCGGTGGATGTAAACATCGTGAATCAGGAAATAAGTGAGGCCATAAAGCGAGATCCCAACCCCGACAAACATCACCCAAAAATGAGGGGTCATTGAGCCAAACATGTAACAAAACATGCTTGGAATGGCAAAAACAAGGAAAAATCGGTCGTTTTTTTCAAAAAAACCTTCTTTTTCGTGTTTCGGCAAATGGTGGTCTTCATGCCATTTCCAAAGAAAACCGTGCATCACGTATTTGTGCGTGAACCAGGCCATAAATTCCATGCCGACGTAAGCGGACAAGGTGATGAGGGCGTAAAGCAACCAACTGGGCATAACTCGAAATATTGAATGTTTTAACCCAAAACAGCATCGACTGCGTTTTGTTTTCTGATCTTTACCTTGACAATTTCTCGGCATACTACGAGCTTTTTCCCAAAATGGAGACCTGTAAAAATTGAAGCAATCGCAGGTCCGTTCCCTTCTGCCCGGGCTGACCACTTTAGCCTGGCATCTGTACTTTCTTTTGCTTGCCCAAAAGAAAGTACCAAAGAAAAAGGCA
>CAZKBH010000039.1:37691-45684 GCA_964550795.1 uncultured Saprospiraceae bacterium | reverse complement strand
GCAGGAGGGAGCGCCTTTTTTGACAGGACGAAAAACGACGGAATGTTCCAAAAAAAGCACGCATACCTGTCAAAAACAGCGCAATCGCCGTAGGTCGTTGGCGCCGCCGGGAAGACTGCCTTTTTCTTTGGTACTTTCTTTTGGGCAAGCAAAAGAAAGTACAGATGCCAGACTAATGTGACCAGCCCGGGCAGAAGGGAACGGCAGACACAAGCTATTCTAAGCATATCCTAAGTTTTGCAGCCACAGCATGGCCTTACGTTTGTGGTCAATTATTGAACAAAACCTAACTGCTATGCGACACGTCTATCTGTCATTACTCCTCCTCCTGATGTGTGGAGCGGCCGCTGCCCAAACCCCCACCGATGGCCTAATGATGCCACAAGGCCAACTCTGTATCCTTGGCCAATATTCCAACAGTAGTTGGGAAAACTACTGGGAAGGCGAAAACAAACGATCTAACCTTAACCTCGGCACTTTCACTACCCAAAGTGCCATGCTCATGGGCAACTATGGCATCACCAAAAACCTGAACCTGATGCTTGGGGTACCCTACGTTTGGACGGGCTCCGATGTAAGTTACATTACGCGTCAAAAAGGGCTTCAGGACCTTTCTTTCTTTGTGAAATATCAGGCCCTGGAACTTGAAGTCGCTGGAGGCGAATTTAAAGTGCAGGCTACCGGCGGACTTTCAACGCCCGTGAGCAATTACACGCCTGATCTGCTCCCGTTTAGCCTCGGCTTGCACAGTCAAACAGCTTCTTTGCGTGCGGTTTTGAATTACACGGCCGACTTTGGCTTGTACGTGACGGCACAGGCTGGGCACACTTGGCGGACCAGCACAATTCTGGATCATGACGCCTACATTTTTGATAACACTTTGATTTACAGCGATGAAATGCCTGTACCCAACGTGCTTGACTATTCCGCGCGCCTTGGTTTTATCAAACCGAGATACCAGGCCGAAATTTGGTACGATGCCTTCACCGGGCTTTCCGGCGACGATATCCGCTACAACGAGATGCCTCAGGCAAGCAACAAAATGGCTGCCGGCCAGGTGGGTGTTTTTGGCAAATATTTCCTTACCAACCGTTTTGCACTCTTGGCCTCATTTGGCCAGGTACTCACCGGTCGCAACGTCGGGGAATCCCTGAGTTGGACGGCCGGAGCGACCTATTTCCTGGACATCAACAAAAAAGGAGACGAGCAAGTGGGGAAATAATTTTCGGATGTTGAACGCCAAAAATCCTTCGTCCTACCGCATTCCTGCAACGCACAAAACTCATTTTCAATGAAAAAGATAACGATCCGCTCCTCAGTGGCCATTCTGCTTGGCCTTTCGATCACCCTGATCCAATGTGAAAAAAATCCGCCGGAAAACCCGGCTTTTGATGCTTACCCGGAAACCAGCCTCGATGCCAACGCAGGCACTTGGAAAACGTACCTGAACATTGACAGCAGTCTGACTACGGTGCCAAGCCCGGATGCGGCTGGTTCTGCGGCTTACCTGGCTGAACTGGACGCACTTCGCTCCAAAATGTCCGCCGCCACACCCGAAGAAAAAGAACTCGCCGTCTGGTGGGGTGGGAACGGAGTGCTGCGCTGGCACGAAATTGCCCGCGAAATGGCCGCACTTTACAATGTACCGCCAAACAACAATCCAGATGGCACTTACCCGGCTCCTGATCCCGCCAACCCGACCAGTTACCCTCGTTTCCCATTTGCAAACCCACCCATAGCTTCGCGGGCATTCGCGCTGCTGGCTGTGGCACAATACGACGCCTTGGTGGCTTGCTGGCAACGCAAATTCCAGCACAACCGCCTGGCACCTTACAAAAATGCGACGGACATCCAACCGATTATCCCGACCAACGACCTGCCCTCCTACCCTTCCGAAGATGCTGTTGTGGCTGCCGCTTCCCGCGAAATCCTCAAATTCATCTTCCCCGGAGAAGTGGCAAATGTGACTGCAAAAGCCGAGCAGCATAAAAACAGCCGCCTTTGGGCTGGGGCCAATGTGCAAAGTGATCTTTCTGCTGGGGATTCCCTGGGGCGCGCCATTGCATTACATGTCATCAATGAATGGGCTAAAAAAGACCGCATGGGCATGGCCAACAATCAGGCGGGCTTCCAGGCGCAGCGCGACAGTGCCACTGCTCGGGGATTCACTACGCAATGGCACAGCCTCGATATTCCGGCTCGCCCTCCGATGCTTCCCGGGTATGGAAACGTAAAAACCTGGAATTTTGACGATGCCACCAAAGCCGAGATTCGTCCGGCAACTCCACCGCAGCCAGGCTCAAAGGAGTTCGAAGATTCGATGGTTGAACTTCGCGAGATGTCTAAAAATCGCACCCGCGAGCAGCAGCGCATCACCACGTTCTGGTCCGATGGTGTAGGCACTTATACACCTCCAGGCCACTGGAATCGCCGTGCAGCACAGTTGATATACGACAATCAGTTCAACGAAATTCGTACTGCACGCGCCATTGCTTTGGTAACCACAGCCATCATGGATGCTGGTGTGGTCTGCTGGGAAGCCAAATACTATTACATGCTCCCCCGCCCCACGGAAGTTGACCCAAGTATTACTACTGGTACAGGAATCCCTAATTTTCCGGCATTTGCATCCGGACACTCCACTTTTTCGGGCGCAGCGGCTGAAATTTTGTCGTACCTGTTTCCCGCCAATGCAAATGAGTTGAAGGCCTGGGCACAAGAAGCGGCCGATTCGCGAGTGTATGGATGCATCCACTACCGTTTTGATAGTGAAATTGGGCTGGAACACGGCAAAAAAGTGGGCGAATTTGCGGTTCGTCGCGGTCGTGAAGACGGGGCAGAATAATTTTGAGTAAAAACGATTGTGAAAATAAGCACCACCCCGATGAAAGTCGCGGGTGGTTTTTTTGTGCTTGTCTAAAGTTTTTATTGAATATTTTTTTATCCCAAAAACGAATATGCAGATATTCGCCCCATGAATCGCAAAACAAACCTGCTCTTGATCGCCATGGCGGTCGCCTTTTTGATGTACGTCCTCCTTCGGGCCTGGTTTATTCCAGTCACTGTGGACGAAAGCAGTACTGCGATCACCCATGTACCTCGGGATGTTTTCGACACGCTTTTTTTTAAAAATGATGCGAACCCAAATAACCACATCCTTAACACCTTACTAATCAAGCTTTTAACGGGCTTTTGGAATTGGCATCCAATGGTATTACGGATTCCCGTATTGATTGGTGCCGTGCTGTATGCCTGGGCAGGCATTTTGCTTTGCCAGCGACTATCCCGACATACTTGGGTACAAGTTTTTGCCTTTGCCATGCTGCTGGGGCAACCGTACTTCCTTGAATTTTTCTCTTTTGCGCGTGGTTACGGACTAGGGATTGGGCTGATGATGTTTGCCATTTGGCATTCCTGGCTGTTCATTTCCGAAGGCCATTCTAAAAAACACCTTGCTTTCGCGGTAACCTTTGCGGGCTTTGCTGTGTATGCCAATTTTACATTGGTTTTGTTTTTAGTGCCCATGGTAGGTTTGACTTTTCTTTCAGCTAAACAGGCAAGTGCTTCATTTTCAGCTTTTTGGCAAAAAACCGGACCCGGAATCGCAGTGCTGTCAGCGTTCGCAGCCATGCTATCTATACCACTTTCAAGGCTTAACAAACACTCCGAAGTAAGAAACTGGAACCCACTCGAAACACTTTTTTCCTCCGCTGAAAAATCCATGCGAACGGCTATTTATAAAAACCAGTACCTCCACAATGATGGAGCATACATATTAGCCTGGCTGGGTGTAATTTTTTCGGTGGGCGTAATTCTGGTAGCTTTTTATCGGTGGATTCAAAATAACCGGGTGATTGCTTTGGACCCGAGGTTTTTTCTGGTGGCATTATTGGCCGGAGCGTTGTTCACCAATGTCGTGCAAGTAGAGTTCACGCATACGCCCTATTTGGAACCCCGTTTGGCGCTGTATTATTGGCCGCTTTTTGCACTTTCATTGGGCGTGGCTGCAAGTTGGCTGCAGGAACACTCCACCCGCTGGGCCTGGTTATTCATGGCACCGCTGCTGGCGACAGCCGTCATCAATTTGGCACGCTGCGTTAGTTTACGGGAAAGCCACGAATGGTGGCACGATCGCGACACGTATAAAGTGTTTGAATACCTTAAAAAGGCAAAGGAAGCGGAAGGAAGGCAAACGCCTTATAGTTTGGATACCGACTGGATCTTGCAAAATTCATTTATGTACCACGTTGAAAAAGACCCCAGAGGTTTCAATCAAATAGTGAAACTGGCGCCCTGGCATTCAGAACGGGTGCCTGGATATGAATATGAGTTTTTATACCTTAAATCAATCGAATCCGCACAACCTGTTTTGGATCGCTATGAAGTCGTGATGCGTATGGACCGTATTTCAGCGGTCTTACTGCGGCGGAAGAATTAGACTTGTTTACAGTTCCCCGATTTCCCGCAAAACACGCTGCATTTCCCCAAACTGATTGTCCAAAAGTCGCTTTAATTCGTAGCGTTCAAACTTGTATTCAAAGTTGAAATAACTGTTCTCGTAATGGTTTTCCTGCAGCGGAAAAATGCCCAGGAAATTGGCATACCAACGGATACGCCCCCTTCTATTTAGCTCATCCAGGGGTAATTTCAAAAATTCGGCCTGCGGGAAATACTGGTAAATGCCCTTCATTTTACGAATAACCTCCACGGCTACCTGTCGTTCGGGCAGCCGGTTCTCGTGCTTGTACTCGCTGATTTCGTGAAAATAACGCGCCTCTGCATCCCGCATACGGCGCGCTGACACCCGTTCCCGTTGTTCCAGGCCCCGAAACCGCTGTGGCAGTGTCTGTCTAAGCTCCGCCAACACCGCAAGCGGATCAAAGCCAGGGATATTATGGTAAGGCACTTCTTTCCCATCAAAGGCTACATCCACCCAACGGAACTTGATTTCCTCCGTCAATTCGCGCCAAACAAAGTCCAGGAAACGGGTCTCCGCCTGCAATTTGTAAGCACAAAGCGCCTCCCGCATCAACCAGGCACAGTGCGCTCGGAGCTGTTCCGAACCACTTTGCAGGTGTTCATATTCGGGCAGAATTTGATTGTTGAAAATATGCGCTGAAACACTTCGCCGGATATCTTCCTCTGTATAACGGGTTGATAATGAAATAAATGTACGCAATTCAGTCTGGGCGTCATAGCCCATGGCAAGGCTTTCGGGCAGCGTGGACAATTGGCCAGCGGCATCGAATTGGAGCCAGCCAAGCAGGCCTTCTCCGGCGAGTTCTCGAATGCAATGATCCAGAAAATCCTGCCCCGATTTTTCCGGGTAGGCGTGATAGTCAATTTGCCAATTGCGCAGACAAACAATCAACCTGCGCCGGGCGTCCATTTCGTCCATCCGTCGGAAATCACGGTGTGCGAGTCCTGTTTTAACCAATTCCCACTCCGCCAATGTATCGGCTACAAACTGAAGATAAACCGCTTCTTTGATGTTTGGCTCCACCTGCAACCACCCGGCTCGCCCGGCATGATCTCGCACGATTTTTTCCACAATCGCCTGAACATCAAATCCGTAGGTCGCACTTTCTGGATGCGCAATCACTTCTCCCGTTGCATTGAGTGTGAACCAACGCAAGTTTATCCCCAAACTCGGTGCTCCCGACACCAGCAATCCCGGCAGCAGATATTCCAGTGCGAGGCGGTAAAATGAAGTCCCGTGATCCCGTTCATCCAAATCACTAAAAACCTCCACGCCCAGGAGGCAAGCATACGTAAACCGAATCACCGACTCCCGCACATCAGTAAACGGGCGGCGACGTTTGTTGTCTTCCAATATTTGCTGCGCCAGGGCCTGTCGTTTGGCCAACAAGCTGAAATACAAGTCTTCGCGCAGCAGTCCGCTGGATTTGACAATCTTGTTTTCCTGACCTGTTTCCATGTCCTGAAGCATCTCTTGCAACTCATGGATTTCACCGAGCAAATCGAAATGGCCGTTGGGCACGAATTGAAATTCCCCTTTTACCACATCCACCCGTTCGATCCAATGGCATTTTCCGCCCCCGCAAGATTCAATTACGGCTGCTTCCAAAAGCTCCTCGGAAGGATGTACCAACCGGCATACTTTCAAGGTATTGTCCAGGATCACCCGCAGCGATTTGCGATTGTCCGGCACGGATTCGGCGTGTTTACCTGTATGGCGCAGCGGGTCGTTCGGGAGTGCGTGATAGAGCCGCAACGCTGCATCAGAAATGGCTTCTGCCGCAATTTCGAGGTTATGCAGGGCCGTACTGGACCGACATTTGCCATCGCGCTCGTACTCACGCAGGCGACTGGCGAAAAGCAGGACATATTGCAGGAGCCGATCATTGCCGTTCACGGCTGATTCCATGGCTCGGAAGGCCGTTTCTTTTTGCAAAAATGTAATCAGCAGATACTCGTACAATTGGGCAGATTGAGGATCCACTTTGGTGCGAACATGGTCACAATAAGTATAGGCTTGCTGATAATTTTTGACCGCCATCGCATCTTTTGCCAACAAGAGGCTGCGCCGAAAATCATTTTTTTGATCAAAAGACAACAGCCCAATTTGCTCCAAGGACTCTTGTTCTCTCGGGCCAACGGGCAAATTGAGGGTTTCCGGGATAATAATTTCGTCAATGGGCACAAAAAAAGGCGGCACGGTGCTGTCTTCCCGACTATCGCTCACAAAGCGGTAATAATCCCGGATGAAGATTTGCCGCCATTCCTCCACCAAATCTTCTTCTTGCAAACGTTCCACGAGGTTGAAGAGATCCGTCTGGATAGGCTCAGCTTTCGCTTTGAGTTCGGCAAGGGAAATTTGAGAGAGGCGAGTCTTTTCGCGCAATTGTTTGAAATGATCCTCTACATCCAGCACACCGCGTTTTACCCGAACATCGCGGATGAGGCGTTTTAACAGCGCCAAAAGGGGGGCGTGATTGATGCGATCCGTTTGTGCCAGCAAGCGTTCGCGGAGGTCTTCGATGCTGATCGGGAGGGAGATATAGCCAATCCCGATGTCGTTGGAATGTGGTGCGGCGGCCAGTACATTGCTGGCCGTTATGGCCGCTCGAAGCAATTGACGATCTCTTACAACAGCTTCATTTTCAATGGTTTCTTCGGGGGGCAATGCCTTTGGGAAAGCGCGAAACCCGGGTGGAATGGCGGCACTTCGGGCTTGCACAGATAAGATCTGCAAAGCCGGGCGCTCGGGTTGCACCTCCAGTGCTTTGGCTGCCTCCCAGCGCACATCCGGCGAGTCTTCGTAGTGCATGGAAAGCACGGCGATAAAAAGATCCGTTTTTTCCAAAAATGCCCCTGCGGTGGCACGGAAAGCCTCGTTTGGCACTATTTGCCTACTCCAAAAAACGGTAGGCCGGGGCTGCAAAACCAGCGCTAATTGGCGTTGCAAATCGGCGGCGGTCCGCGCATCGGCGGGATCGAAGGAAAGGTAGATATGTGCTGGAGTGGTCATTGTCGGGTGCAAAAGTTCAAAATCCTTATCATATTTAAGCGATGTTTTTAAAGGCCGATGTTTTGCCGGGCTATCTTATGGCCATTCATACAAAGTGGGCTGTTCGTAAAAAAACGCCCATATACCTTGATTTTTCAAAAGCATTTTTACCTTTGCCACCGGTTAGTACAAGATTTAGCCCTTTTTGGAGTCCTTTCTTTTAATCTCTCCCGTGAACAAACTCCGTTCCTTGTCCTAACCAATTGCCACTTCTGCCCCAACCAAACCATTTTTTAGTTCACTCATCAGCAAACTCCCGTGGCAAGGGCGTGGCGTCTTTGGCGTTGCGAGCTGAACGTTTAAAAACATGACCAAAACAATTCCTTCCAATCGCCTTCAGCGATCAACTACCCGATTTTACACGGCAATTTTTGCCCTTTTATTTGCGGCTTTTGCCGCCTCGGCTTTTAAGCCCGTCAGCGTCAAACCTTCCAGCGCAGAAGATGCGGAAATCATGCAATT
>CAZKBH010000039.1:0-37681 GCA_964550795.1 uncultured Saprospiraceae bacterium | reverse complement strand
GTGAGATTACCGATTACGCTCAAAATTTTCTTGGACTCCGCTACCGGAGTGCGGGGCGTTCTCCCAAAACAGGGTTCGACTGTTCTGGTTTTACCAACTATATTTTGGATGAATTTGGCGTAAAAGTATCCTCCTGTTCCGCCACACAATCCCACCAGGGCTTAAAGGTGCCGCTCAAATCGGCACAACCCGGCGATCTCGTGTTTTTTGGCAATAAAAGCCGCATCCAACACGTAGCCATGGTTGTCGAAAATTCCGCCAAAGGTATTATCTGTGTCCACAGTACTTGCACCCGAGGCATCGTTGTTGAAAACATCTCCACTTCTAAATACTGGAAACCTAGAATCCTATTCGCGCGTGATGTGATTACTGGAAAGGCGGGTTAAGGCGCCACACTGAAGCAAAACGAAACCAGTATTGGAGAAAAGGGTTGCCTTCGTGAGGAGGCAACCCTTTGTTTTTGGAGGCAGGGGTAAACCCGCAAAATTTTAAAACAGGCTTGTCAATTTTTAAAAAGCAAAACTATCTTTGCACCCGCTTTTGAAGAAAGACTTCTTTTTTCAAATAAAAAGTAGTCTATCGGCCGGATTAGCTCAGCGGTAGAGCAGCTGATTCGTAATCAGCAGGTCGAGGGTTCAAATCCCTTGTTCGGCTCCTGTTTTTAAAGTACCGTCCCCCGTCAACCGTCAACCGTCAACCGCCCCCCGTCAACCGCCCCCCGTCCACCGTCAAATACACCAAAGGTTGCCTCAGGGTAGCCTTTTTTCTTTTCCATGCACTCCTATTTAATGCCAATTTTGTCCACATGACACTCATAGATACCCACGCCCACCTCTATTCCTCCAAATTCGATCAAGACCGGGCCAACATGGTGCGTCGTGCCATTGCTGCCGGCGTGACGCGGATTTATTTGCCCAATATTGATGCGGAATCCATTGAAGGAATGCTGGCATTAGAAGCCGAATTCCCCGAAAACTGTTTTGCGATGATGGGACTTCATCCATGTTCGGTACAGCCAGACACTTATGAAACCGAACTTGCCTTGGTAGAAAAATGGCTCGGCGAACGCGCCTGGGCCGGTATTGGTGAAACTGGCATTGACCTGTATTGGGATAAAACCACGCTCGAAATCCAGCAAATCGCATTTGCTCGTCAGTGCGAATGGGCCAAGGATTTGAACCGCCCAATCATCATCCACAGCCGGGTTGCCAACCGAGAGGCCATCGAAGTAGTACGCCAGGCGCAGGACGGGCGACTGCGCGGTATATTCCATTGTTTTTCAGGTACTTTGGACGAGGCAAAAGAAATGATTGAACTCGGTTTCATGCTCGGTATTGGCGGCACTTTGACCTACCCAAAATCCGAATTGCCGGCGCTTCTACGCGAAATCCCACTCGAACATATTGTTTTGGAAACCGATGCGCCATACCTCCCGCCCGTACCTCATCGCGGGAAACGCAATGAAAGTGCCTTCGTGCGCCACACCGCCGATGCACTTTCCGAAGCCAAGGTCATGCCCCTCGCCGAAATTGCCCGCGTGACCACCGCCAATGCGCTCCGGATGTTTGCAAAATAATTTTAAAACAGATTATTTGTTTTTTAAAACATTTTTTCTGAAATTTGCAATCCATTCGCCCACATTAACCACATTGACCACATTAACAACATTGACCACATTAACCAAATTGACCACATTAATCACATTAACCAAATTGACCACATTAATCACATTCACCACATTAACCAAATTGACCACATTAACCAAATTGACCACATTAATCACATTAACCAAATGACCCTCTCCCACGCTTCCGCAGCCCTCAAAAAATACTTCGGATACGATCAATTCCGCCCGCTTCAAGCCGACATTATTCAAAATGTGTACAACGGTCTCGATACTTTGGTGCTCATGCCAACTGGCGGCGGCAAAAGTGTCTGTTTTCAGATCCCAGCCATTACACTAGATGGCATTACACTTGTCATTTCACCGCTCATCGCTTTGATGAAAGACCAGGTGGAAGCTTTGAGCGCCAACGGTATTCCGGCAGCATTTATCAACAGCAGCATCAATACCGAACAACAGCGCAATGTAGAAACCGCATTGCTCGCCGGGTATCTTAAACTCCTCTACGTCAGCCCGGAAAAACTGGTTTCCCAAAGTTTCCAGCCGCTGCTTAAACGCCTGAAAATCAGCTTATTCGCTATTGACGAAGCCCACTGTATCTCCTCCTGGGGCCATGATTTCCGCCCAGAATACACCCAGTTAAAATTCCTGAAAAAACAGTTTCCCGGTATTCCGATCATTGCCCTTACCGCCACGGCCGACAAACTGACGCGCAAGGACATGGTGGCCCAATTGGGCCTTGAGGATCCCGCCACCTTTATAGCCTCTTTTGATCGGCCCAATATTTCGCTGACCGTACGCAATGGGCAACGCCGTTTTGAGCAAATTCTGGACTTTTTGAAAGATCATCCCAACCAGTCGGGCATTATTTATTGCCTTTCCCGGAAAGGTTGTGAAGGACTCGCCGAAAAATTGAATGCCAAAGGTTACCGTGCCGCCCACTACCACGCGGAAGTGCCAACTGCGCAACGCAGCAAGGTGCAGGAGGATTTTATCAACGACCGAACGCCAATTATTTGCGCGACCCTCGCCTTTGGAATGGGCATTGACAAAAGCAACGTGCGTTTTGTGGTGCACTACAATTTGCCGCGCAATTTGGAAGGATATTATCAGGAAATCGGTCGGGCCGGACGCGACGGTTTGCCCTCGGATGCCCTGCTTTTTTTCAGCTACGCCGACCTGCTTTCTTATCGGGAAATGTTTGAGCAAGGCGATGCGAGTTCGGAACAAAAAGACCTGAAACTGGCCAAGCTGGAACGGATGTATCAGTTTGCCGAAGCGCCCGTCTGTCGCCGGAAAACAGTGCTGAACTACTTTGGCGAACCCTACGATCAGATTTGCGGCAACTGCGACGTCTGCAAAAACCCGCCCCAACACTTTGATGGTACCGTGGCCGCCCAAAAAGCCCTTTCTGCCATCCTCCGAACCAACCAGCGCGTTGGGATGAGTCTGCTCACCGATATCCTGCGCGGCAGTCAGCGGAGGGAAATTCTTGAGCATAACTATCACGAAATCAAGACCTACGGAGCCGGAAAAGAATATGGATACGATGATTGGCTCTTCCTGCTTTCGCAGATGCTGCACGTAGGCCTGATCGAAATTGCCTATGATGAGCACAACTGTCTTCGGGTGACAGATGAGGGCAAAAAAATCCTGTTCGAGGGCAAAAAGGTGTCTTTGGCGATGCCGCAACCCAAGGTTAAAGCGGGTGATAAAACGGCACTTCCACGGGTGCTTGAAAAGAGCAAAACCCAATTGTTGCGGGAGGCATTGTTTGAACTGCTGCATGGGCTGCGCCGAGATTTGGCGGTACAACAGGGCATTCCTCCGTACACCCTTTTTAGTGATCTCACGCTCCAACAAATGTCCGAAAGCCGCCCGCTGTCAGATGCTGAGATGATGGACATCACAGGGGTCAGCGAACGCAAACTCCAATTGTACGGCGATGCTTTCTTGGGTGCAATCCGCCGTTTTGTGCTGGAAAAAACCCAGGCAGGCGAGCGTCTGACGGGCAGCACCCAATTTATCAGTTACGATCTTTTTAAACGTGGGCATTTGGTGGAGGAAATTGCTGAAATACGCAACCTATCGGGTCTTACGGTTATCGGCCACATCGCCACGATGTATGAGCGGGGGGAAACGATTGACCTCAGCCAGTGGGTCAGCCTGGAGCAATGCGACCTCATACAAGGGGCATTGCCGATGTTTGAGGAGCCGTATCAGATGAAAGCGATTCACGAACATTTTGGCGAACGTTTCAACTACGACCAGATACGTTTTGCCATTGCCGATTTCCGGAGAAACAACCAGTAGTCGTTTCGGAAGGACTTGCATTATTTCATCAGCCCTTAACCGTTCCGAAGTTGTTCGCTGTCCCAGGCATTGTTGACCATATCGTGCACAAACCGGACATCCTCGGAGAGCAATTTTTCCTGCAAGGCAATTTCTTCCCGAACGGAAACCAGATATTGCTCGCGGTTGCCCCAGTCTTTAGCGAGTTTGGCCAGCGCGATTTCGTCGTATTTGATAAACTCCTGGGCTTTCCGATAGGCGGTATAGCGTCGAAAGCCCATTTCGGCGAGCAAATCGGCCCCCATAAAAACCGATCCGTGCAAAGATTCCCGATAAGTTTTGGTCAGGCCAGCTTTCATCAGATCGTAGGAATGGGAGCGGTGTTTGCTTCTCATGAGGATTTTGAGCTGTGGAAAATGCTTTTGCGTCAATTCAACCAAAGCGAGGGTTTGATCCTCCTCATCCAGGGCTGAAACGAGATATTTTGCGCTATCCGCCCCGGCAGCCCGCAACAAATCGAGCCGGGTTGAATCGCCGTAATAAACTTTAAAACCCATTTTACGCAGCAATTCCACCCGGTCGCTATCATTGTCGAGAATGGTGGCTTCCACACCATTTGCCCTCAAAAACCGGCCAAAAGTGCTGCCAAAGTGCCCAAACCCGGCAATAATTACCTGATGTTTCTCCTCAATATGGTCGGCAGGACGCTCGTCGGGCGTTTGACGGGTACCAAAACGTGGGGCAATCCAGCGCTCATTGGCAAAGATGAGCAGGGGCGACAATCCCATGGTGATGGTCGTGACTGCCATGAGGATTTCGGAGGCGTGTTTTTCCAAAATTTGCACCTGTGTGGCTGCCGATAAAAGTACAAAAGCAAATTCCCCTACCTGGCAAAGCAGCACTGCAAACAACAAATTCTGATCCGTGCGGAAACCAAATTTTTTCCCGATTAGGAAAATAACCAATGCCTTGAAGATCATCACCGAAACTACCAGGCCAAATACCTGTACGGGTTCCGCAGCTATCAATTGAAAATTGATGGTTGAACCGACCGCTGTAAAAAAGACACCCAACAACAAACCCTTGAATGGCTCCACATCGCTCTCCAACTCGTGGCGGTATTCACTGTTGGCCAACAAAACACCCGCCAAAAATGCGCCCAATGCCGCACTTAGCCCAACGGCCATCATCAAATAAGACACCCCAACGACCAAAAACAAGGCGGCAACCGTAAATAACTCCCGCAGCCGCAGACGCCCAATCAGGCGCAAGGCAGGATTAACCAAATACCTGCTGGCCACAACCAATCCCCCAATGGCGGCCAAGGAAATCAACACTTTTAGCCAGGAACCTGCCTCGTCGCCCGCCGTAGCCGCCGCAGGTGTGAGCGCCAGCAACGGAAGCAACGCGAGGATCGGAATAACCGCCACATCTTGCAGCAAAAGCACTGCAAAAGCCCCACGCCCAGCCTGGGTCCCTGTGAGATCTTTTTCTTTGAGGGTTTGCATGATAATTGCGGTGCTTGACATGGCAAAAGCCATCGAGGCTACCAAAGAAGGAACCCAGCCAAACCCAAAAACAAAATAAAGCACTGGACTCAGCACCCCGATGGTCAGGATCAACTGAGAAAGCCCCAAGCCGGCGATTGCTTTGCGCATTTGCCAAAAAGCCTGCGGGTTGAGTTCCAGACCAATGAGAAAAAGCATCATCACGACTCCGAATTCCGAGCCATGCATGATGTCTTCACTTTCCGTGCCGATAAAGCCCAGCCCAAAAGGCCCGATGAGCACCCCGGCGAGGAGGTAACCGAGCACGCTACCCAATCCAAGTTTTTTAGCGATGGGCACACAAATCAAGGCTGCGGCAAGAAAAACCAGTGCTTGTTGTAAAAAATGTAGGCTCATTTGCTGTATTGATGGATGTTGAGGTATTCGCGCCGGGAAATTTCGGCACCGTCATAGTTGCCTTCAACCAGATCGGCCAATAGGTTGCGATAAGCCTGCGCGTAGGATTGACACATCGTGGAAGTGCTCACATTGGCCTGGTGCACCACAAAAGGCGGCCAATATTCCATGTGGCACAAAAAAGCGGTTTGTTCAAAAGGGCGCAAAAACTCCCCGATGCTGAAGCGATTCCGCCCACCCTCGCGATACACTTCTTTGGATCCGCCCGCAGAGATGCAGTTGAAAATGGTTTTACCCGTGAGTTGGGTCCCATTCCGGCCATAAGCCCAGCCGTATTCGAGTACCAAATCAATCCATTGTTTCATGAGCGGCGGGCAACTATACCAATAAAAGGGGTGTTGCCAGACAATGATGTCGTGCTGAAGCAGCAGCTCTTTTTCGTGTTGAATATCAATGTCAAAATCCGGATAGACCTCGTACAAGTCGTGCAGCGTAACCCCCGGCAGGTCGCTGATGGCATCTACCAAGGATTGGTTGACAATAGAATTTTCGTAGCGTGGGTGGAAAAAAAGGACGAGTATTTTTTTGGCCATGTCAGAAAGCTCGATGGATGGGAGCGTAAAAAAAGGCTAAAAAACGCAAAATCAGGTAGATGGTTTTGGGGAAAAAGAAAAAGGCCCCGGTGCTCGTTTGCCCCGGGACCGGTTTCCCTTGTATAATCTCATGAAAACTTGTGCGTGATGGATCAATCGTTCTGTTTCACTTGCCGCGTCGTGCTCGCTGATTGATGTTACAAAGGTGCGGGTGTTTTGATCAGTGGACTAGGACAGTGAATGGGCTTTTATCGCCCAGTACTTTTTGGCCTTTTTTGAGGTAAAAAACAAATAAGTATTTGATTTACAGCAAGTTAGAAAAAACAAAAACACTTTTGTAGTCTGTAAATATAAAGTTACAACTAGATTAAACGGAAATTTTAAAGCTAAAAATTTCAAAATCTATTGGAAACTTTAAAAATTGGCTTTGGAAATGGTTTTCAAAAGGTGCAATATTCGAGTACTCTAAAACCAACATCAAAAAACGGCCTTCGGTTCGAGTAGGCACAAAAAAAACGCGGCGCTCGTTTGCGCCGCGTTCGGATTTCCCGTATATAATCTCATGAAAAGTTTCAATCTGTGGTCAATAACTGTCTCGCTGTTTCGCTGTCGCTGTGTCGTTATTGCTTATTGACAGTACAAAAGTGCGGCGGGTTGTGTGGGTTGGCAAAGACAGATTTTAAGGTTTGTTGAGCAAAAATAAAAACATAAATTTATCTAAAACATGCCCTATACTGCCTATAATGAAATTTTGATGCATTCATAAACCCATATTTGTTGAAAAAAAAGCTTTTAAATCAGTATTATTTTTTTTAAAAAAATTTTTTCGACCTTGTTTTTTTTAGAAAAGTAGCAGAGTATTCTTTGAACTAGGCATGCATTTCCGATGCTTGTTCTTTTTTCCCAAAAAAAGCAGCGTACCTTTGGACGGTCTATTCAATTTACCCATAATCTTAGAAGCGCTCTTGTAGGCTCCTCTCTCACAACCTGTTTTTCAACATCTAACGTCCGATGAAAAGAATGTTACTTGCTTCTGCCTTTTCTGCACTTTATCTTTTTGCCACCGCGCAAATTACCGTTACCAATGCCACTTTCCCTGCTGCCGGAGATTCGTTGGTGTACTCCATTGACGAAGAACCTCTGGGGCTGAATCCCGCGACGCCACCTGGCGGCCCGCAAAACTGGAATTTCAGCACCCTACAGAACGAAAACAATGTTTCAGTGGTGTATCGCCCGGCATCCGCAGGAACACAATCCGCCAATTTTCCCGGGGCTGATCTCGTTATCATCGGTCAGGGTGGCGAGACCTATTTCAATGTAACGGGCACACAATTCCAGGCAATGGGATATGCCGGAAATGATCCAGCGGGTTTTGGCCTCAATGTAGTCGCCAAATTCAATCCGATTGTAGCAGAACGCAAGGCCCCACTCAACTTTTTTGACATTAGTAGTCAGACGACTAACCTAACGCTCCCATTCAGTACGGATAATCTACCGGATACCCTTTTCAGCGGAGCTCCATTTGTTCCAGATTCCATTCGGGTGCGTATCAATACGCAACGACTCGAGGTGGTAGATGGTTATGGCACCTGCCAAATTCCAGGCGGAACCTACCCCGTGCTGCGCCAAAAACGCACCGAATATACGACCACTGCCTTGGATGTTCTGGTCCCGTTCCTCGGGTGGCTTGATATCGCCACAATCGGCGGCGGCGGATTTGGTGGATTTTTGGGAACCGACACGACCGTTACTTACCGCTTTTACAGCGACACTGAAAAAGAAGAAATCGCCATCGCGACCATGAGCAACGACCTTTCATCGGTGGATGCCATTCGGTATAAGAAATTGGCCACCTCCAGCGCCGTCGAACCAGATGATCTGAATAGCAGCGGAATTCAGGCATTTCCGAATCCTGCCGTTGAATGGGTGCGCTTCGATTGCACAAATCTTAAACCTGGCGAATACACACTCAAAATCTTCAATATCATTGGAAAATGCGTGTGGAAAAAAGAATATGTTTTATCTGGAACAACTTCCTTCCGCATCGAATTGGAAGAGTTCAAAAAAGGAACCTACATCTACAGCCTCGTGGACAGGGACGGCAACGCCGTGGGAACCAAACGATTGGTCGTGCTCAAACCCTAATTGAATGATTCGATTGACAAGCACCAAAGCCTGTTTGAATTAACAATTTAGGGGCTTCAGAAAAGTCATTCCGGTTTTCGGGATGACTTTTCTCATTTTTGCAGCATGCTTTCTGATTTTTCAAAATCCTGGTGGGCAAATATCCTGCTCTACGGCCTTTCGCTAGGGCTATTGCTGGCAGCATTGCAATTTTCAAAATTCCGGCTGATGACCTTAGGCCATCGGCAGGAATGGTATATCGGACTCGTTGCGGTGATTTTTGCCGTCTTGGGCCTTTGGTTTGGCGGTAAATGGTCCGCGCGAAAAAAAAGTCCCCCTCCGAATCTTTTTGTTCCCGAATTCAAGCCCCAATCAGCGATCCTGGAACAATACGGCATCACCCCGCGTGAACTGGAGGTGTTGGAACAAATGGCCCTCGGGCTGAGCAATCAAGAAATCGCCGACAAACTTTTTGTCTCGCTCAATACCGTAAAAACCCACGGATCAAATGTGTTTTCAAAACTGGATGTCCAACGGCGTACACAAGCCATCCAAAAGGCAAAAGCCCTGGGATTGATCGCCTGAGCTAAAAAAACAACTCCCACCAAAGGGTGATATTTAGCCCCACTGTTGGAATCACCCAAAAGTATGAGCGGAAAACTGGCCAAATCCGAGTCATTTGCAGCAGTTTTTTACACAAAATCACCTTTTTATGAAACAGATCATTTTGCGTTACGGGCTGCTTTCTGGCGTGGTAGCTGCCGTACTCATGACCATCAACACGCTCAAAGCAGACTTCGAAAACGGCGCGTATTACGGCTACACAGGCATTTTGCTCAGTATGCTTTTTGTGTTTTTCGGGGTCAAAGCATACCGCGAACAAGTCGGCGGAGGTGTTTTGAGCTTTGGAACGGGTTTCCGAATCGGCTTGCTCATCGCACTGATTTCCTGTGTGTGTTATGTATTGGCCTGGATGGTGGTTTATGAGACCCTGATCCCAGATTTTATGGATCAATACATCAAATTCACACTGAACCAGATGCGCGCGTCGGGAACCTCGGAAGCCGAAATTTTAAAACAAACGGCCACGATGGAAGATTTTAAAGAACAGTACAAAAACCCGCTCTACCGGTTTGCCCTCACCTTTTTGGAACCTTTCCCCGTTGGTTTTTTGGTGGCATTGGGTTCCGCTTTAGTGTTGCGGAAAAAGTAAAAAACCGCGACCCCCTGCCCGAACGAGGATGGTGTGTGAGGTGCCAAGCAACACAAAAACAGCACTTTGGTGCAAATGTGGCAACTTTGCAGTACAATCACTGGCACATGTACCCCACATCTATCACACAAACCTTCCGCCGCACCTTCGGCGAAGACCCCGCCATCCTCGTCCGGGCACCTGGGCGCGTCAACCTCATTGGCGAACACACAGACTACAACGAAGGCTTTGTTTTGCCGGCTGCCATTGATCGGGCTATCTGGTTTGCGGTATCACCGAGAGATGACCAACAGATTCATTTACAAGCATTTGACCTGAACGAATCCTTTCAGGCCACGTTGCCAAATCTGGTAAAATCGCCGCTCGGCTGGCCCAATTACCTGCTCGGTTGTTTTTCAGAATTGCTACGAGACGGCTACCTCGTCGGCGGAGCCAATGTTGTTTTTGGCGGCGATATTCCGCTCGGAGCCGGGCTTTCCAGTTCGGCAGCAATTGAAAGCGGGATGCTTTTTGCCCTGAACGAACTCTATCAACTCGGGATATCCCGACCCGAACTGGCCCAATTGGCCCAGCGCTCCGAAAATAATTTTGTGGGCATGAAATGTGGTATCATGGATATGTACGCCTCGCTTCTGGGGCGCGAAAACTGCGCCATCAAACTCGATTGCCGCAGTCTCCAACACGAATACATCCCTTTATTGCCCGACGATACCGCCATTTTGCTTTGCGATACAGGCGTAAAACACAAACTCGTGGATTCGGAATACAATACCCGCCGACAAGAATGTGCAGAAGGGGTACGACATTTGCAGGGCAGTTTCCCGGACGTTCGCAGTCTGCGGGATGTGAATCTCGAGATGCTTCATTCCGAACAAAAACAACTTCGCGAGGTCGTTTTTCGTCGCTGCAAATTCGTGATTGAAGAGAATGCACGGGTGTTAGTTGCTTCCAAAACCTTGAAAACAAACGGATTATCTGCCATTGGATCCTTACTTTACGCCAGCCACGAGGGTTTAAAAAATCAATATGAAGTCAGTTGCCCGGAGTTGGATTTCCTCATAGACCACACGCCCGACAGCCTTAGTTTTTATGGTGCTCGAATGGTGGGCGGTGGATTTGGAGGTTGCACCATAAACCTGTTGAAAAAAGAGGCCGTGGAAGATTTTCAAACTTACATTGCCCGAAAATACAAACAAAAATGGGGCCTCGAACTTCGCATGTGGGAGGTGAAGATTACGAATGGGGTAATGATTAATGATTAATGATGAATGATGAATGATGAATGATGAATGATGAATGATGAATGATGAATTTTGAATTTTGCAAAATCGGTGCTTTCTGAAGCCCCTATATTAATTTAAGCAACAGCATTTTCCCCCTTCAAATAATATGAACATACTTGTGACCGGCGGTGCCGGATTTATTGGCTCACACACGGTCGTTTCCCTCGCTGAAGCGGGTTTTAATCCTGTGATTGTGGATGATTTTTCAAACTCAGAACCCCAGATTTTGGCTGGATTGCAAAAAATCCTGGGTCGCGAAGTGCCCTGCCACGTGCTGGATTGCAACAATTTTCCAGCCATCCGCCAGTTCCAGCGCGATGAAAAAATCGAAGGCGTCATTCATTTTGCCGCATTCAAAGCCGTTGGGGAATCCATGCAAGAGCCACTCGCCTACTACCGAAACAACCTTGGCTCTTTATTCACCATGCTCGATGCCATGCTCGCTGAAGGCGTTTCGAATTTCATTTTTTCTTCCTCTTGCACGGTGTACGGCGAGCCAGATCACTCCCCCGTAACGGAAGAAACGCCTATTAAACCCGCCACTTCCGTGTACGGCAACACCAAACAAATTGGGGAAGAAATGCTGCGCGACATAACGGCGGCAAAAACTTTAAAAGCCATTTCGCTGCGTTATTTTAATCCGATTGGAGCACATCCCTCGGCACATATTGGCGAGTTGCCACGCGGAATTCCCAGCAATCTGGTTCCATTTGTCACCCAAACTGCTGCGGGTTTGCGCCCATCCCTCACCATTTTTGGCAACGATTATCCAACACCCGACGGCACCTGCGTCCGCGATTACATTCATGTGATGGATCTGGCAGAAGCGCATGTCGCGGCACTTGAATATTCTTTAAATAATTCAAATTCAAGTAGTTACAACACTTTTAATCTAGGCTCTGGCAATGGGAATACCGTTTTGGAATTGGTTAAAATGTTTGAAGCGGTCAGCGGCAAAGCCCTCCCCTACTCCATCGGTCCGCGCCGGGAAGGCGATGTGGTGGCCGTTTGGGCCGATGCAACAAAATCAGCCGAAATGCTTGGCTGGAAAACCAAACGCAGTCTTCGGCAAGCCCTGGAAGATGCTTGGCGCTGGGAACAACAACTATTAAAATAGGTTTCACTTTGATGAATCGCTCCGAAAATATGCACCGGCTTGCTTCAGAAACTTTCGACCTCTGCATTATCGGCGGAGGAGCAAGCGGTGCGGGCTGTGCCCTGGATGCAGCACTTCGGGGACTAAAAGTTGCGCTCATTGAAAAAACCGATTTCGCCGCCGAAACCTCCAGCCGAAGTACCAAGCTCGTACACGGAGGAGTTCGGTACCTAGAACAAGCGTTCAAAAAATTCGATTTTGCCCAACTCCGCCAGGTGCGGCACGGGCTGAACGAGCGGCGTATCGTATTGCAAAATGCACCGCACCTCGCCCAGCCTTTAGGATTGCTCACCCCCGTTTTTAGTGGGTGGGAAGGATTTTATTATTCGCTTGGTTTAAAATTGTACGACTGGTTTGCCGGCTTTGGATCAAACCGATTACCCAAAAGTCGCTGGCTTAGCAAACGTGAAGCACTTGAAAAAATGCCCGGCATTTCCCCGAATATCCACAGTGCCGTCTTGTACTACGACGGTCAAATGGACGATTCCCGGTACTGCCTGGCCTTGGTTCAAAGTGCAGCAGAACAGGGCGCGGTAGTAGCCAACCATCTGGAACTGGTTGATTTTCAAAAAGATGCAAGTGGAAAAATACTAAGCGCTGTACTGAAAGACACCCTTGAGGACGCTGCACCCCTCAGCCTGAAAGCCACGCATTTTTTAAACTGCACCGGTCCATACGCTGATCCGATTCGGCTATTAGCCAATCCCGTTTTGACCCCACGTATCCGTCCTTCCAAGGGCGTTCATCTGGTGCTTTCAGGCAAAACCTTACGCAGCAAAATGGCCATGCTCATCCCCAAAACCCGAGATGGCCGTATGGTTTTTGCCATTCCATTCGAGGGTAATTTGTTGCTCGGCACCACGGATGAGCCGTACCGCGATTTGGCAGCAGAGCCGACGCTGAATAACAGGGAAATTGACTTTTTGCTGGAAACCCTGCAGCCTTTTGTGGCGCAAGCGCTTGATAAATCACAGGTTAAATCTGGTTTTGGCGGCATACGGCCCCTGCTGGCCCCGGCTATCCAGTTCAATCCTGACTCAAAAAATACCCAGATCAAACAAACCAAATCCCTGCTTCGCGACCACGAGCTGGAATATGATTCCCAATCAGGCCTCCTCAGCCTTTTGGGCGGCAAATGGACCACTTACCGACTCATGGCCCAGGACGCCATAGATGCGGTTTGTCGCAAACTCGAGGTCTTGAAACCTTGTCAAACAGAGCATTATCGCCTGGCGGGCGCAGAAGCGTACACAAGGGATCTCGGGAAAAAAATTCACGAAGACTTCGGTTTTGACGAAGATATTTGCCAACATTTAGCCGCTAAATATGGGCATCGGGCAATTCTGGTAGCAACCCTGACCAAAACGAACGCCGTGCTGGGCGAGCGAATTCTACCCCCTTTTTCGTTCCTGAAAGCTGAAATTGTGTACGCCGTCCGACATGAAATGGCCATGACCCTGCGAGACTTTCTTGCCCGGCGCATACGGCTCGAAATGATGGACTGGGATGCTGCCAAAAAAGCTGCGCCTGTGGTGGCTAAATGGATGGGCGAAACGCTCGGCTGGAATAAAACAGTTCAAGAAGCCCGAACATCGGAATACATAGCCATGGTGGATGCCTTTCAAAAAATGGCTTGAGAACATCGCCCCTCGAAACAAAGCAATCTTTTCACCGACTAGCTGACCATGAACGTTTTTCTTGCTGAACTCCTCGGAACCGCCCTCCTCATTTTACTCGGCAACGGCGTCGTGGCAGGCGTAGTCCTGCGCGGCACCAAAAGCGAAAACTCGGGCTGGATTGTCATCACAATTGGCTGGGCTTTGGCGGTCACGTTCGCCGTATATGCCGTCGGAGGCATCAGCGGGGCACATTTGAACCCAGCTGTTAGTCTTTCTTTGGCAGTTACCGGGCAATGGACAGAACAATTTACCCCCGGCAGCTTACCGATTTACCTGCTCGGTCAAATGCTCGGGGCAATGCTCGGAGCTGCCCTGGTGTTCCTGCATTATCTCCCTCACTGGGCCGGCACCGAAAGTGCAGTCGCCAAACGCGCTGTTTTTTGCACTGCACCCGCCATTAGCCATCGTTTCGGCAATTTCACGAGTGAATTCATCGGGACTTTTGTGTTGATGTTTGGCATTTCGGCCATTGGTGCGAATCGTTTTGCAGAAGGGTTGAATCCGCTTGTGGTGGGCGCACTCGTGTTGGCCATTGGTCATTCGCTGGGTGGAACCACGGGTTACGCCATCAATCCCGCACGCGATTTAGGACCAAGGATTGCCCACGCGCTGCTACCGATTCCCGGCAAAGGCGATTCTGACTGGGGCTATGCCTGGATTCCTGTGGTGGCACCAATCTTGGGCGGCATTTGTGGAACAGTGGTGTATCGGGTTATGCTGGGCTGAATGGGAATTTGCTCAAATTGATGCACAGTTTGGTTCGAAGGCAATCATACGTAAAGACGGAGTAGAAGTGACACTTTTTTAAAAAGTGTCACTTCTGTTACCAACAAAATCGCCCGTCATGCGGATGCAAGACGGGCGATTTGTTTTTGAACGAATTGACTCCTCCGAGTAATTATTTCACGTACAACTCAAACTCCACGCGGCGGTTCTCTTCCCGACCAGCGGAGGTATTGTTATTGCCTTTTGGCTTTGTTTCACCGTAGCCCTTTGAAGCGATACGATTTGCGGCAATGCCTTTACTTACCAGATAATCAAAACATGTCTTCGCGCGACGTTCGGAAAGGTCTTGATTCATCTTATCGTCTCCTACATTGTCCGTGTGGCCATCAATGTTGAGGCTGTATTCCGGATAAGTATTCATCACTTTTACGACCTCATCTAGCACCGCGTTTGATTTTTTCAACAGGACGGCCTTCCCAGTTTCAAACTGAACGAGCTTGACCGCGCGCTCCAATCTGGCCTTATCTTCTTTTTTAATCTCCGGGCAGCCGCGCAAAGCCGCGGTACCTGGTCTGTCTGGACAACGATCTACATCATCATATACACCGTCCCCATCGGAATCCGGGCAGCCTTTGTGGGCAGAATCACCGGGCTTATCCGGGCAAGCGTCGTCTTTGTCTGCCACCCCGTCGCCATCTCGGTCCGGGCAACCCATGGTAGATGCAGGGCCTTTGTCACCCGGGCATTTGTCGTCCTTGTCTGAAATACCGTCGCCGTCGCGGTCGGGGCAACCCATAGTAGCGGCTGGACCTGCCTCGCGCGGGCATTTGTCTTCAGCGTCTGTGATACCGTCGCCGTCTGTATCGGGGCAACCTTTCATGGAAGCAAGGCCCTTCACGTCAGGACATTCATCGTCGTTGTCCATGACACCGTCCATATCACGATCTGGGCAGCCCATCGTAGCAACCGGTCCTTTGAGATCAGGACATTTATCATCCCCATCAGCCACCCCGTCGCCATCGCGGTCGGGGCAACCCATGAGACTAGCCAAACCAGCCACGTCTGGACATTTATCCTGGTCATCAGCAACGCCGTCTCCGTCGCGGTCAGGGCAGCCCATGAGTGCTTTGAGACCCGGAGAATCCGGACAGCGGTCTTCTTTGTCGCTGATGCCATCTCCGTCTCGGTCAGGCTCACCGAAATAAACCACCAAGCCGACTCCATGTTGCCAACCAGCCCGGTCTTCAATGGAGAAACGGTATTGGGTTTGGGCGTTGAGGTAAAAGTTATTCGCCACACGAATGTTGAGGCCCACCCCAACCGGAATATTCAGGTCCAATTCGTCCATGCGAAAATCCCAGGTGGAGCCAATTCCTAGATGGAGATTTGGGTTGAGCAACGATTTTCGGCTGCAAAGACTTTGTTGGAGCAGCACATCCAGATTGCCAATCAGGCTGTTTCGACTGGCATCAGGGTAGTTCGCGGTACCAATTTTGGCGGGAATCATGAGCCAGCTTCCATTGTGGATACGACGGCCGTAAGCGATTTCCACGCCGCGGCCGTTGGCATCGTTTAGTATATCATCCCAATTTTCCCAAACGGGGTGCGGGTTGACGTAATTATTCCAAAGGGCGCGAAAGGTCAGGGATTGATTGGGTTGGGCAAAGGAGTCGTTTTGCACCAGCACGAGGGCAAGAATTAAGCAAAGGATGGTCAATAATTTTTTCATAGAAAAGTGGGTAGGTTTAAGGTAGGAATCTAGAAAAAAGGCTCCTACATGATTCGTTTTGAAGCATCGGAACAGGTGGACTTACCTGCCGCTTCGATGTTTTGGATTATGCGGCAATGTTAGCCATTATCTCAAAAATTCTAACACTGGAATTTTTATCCCTTCTAAATTTGGCAACTCGAGGGTTATTTTTCGCTTAAATAGCCATGCCATGAACAACTAACGGTAGTTTTGTTCCCATAAATTTTTTCCTTTGCGACAGCTAACACAGCATCCTGTTTTGAACTGAAATTAACGGGTGTCTGTTATGCTGTTTTCACCATCTTTCATTACTCCACCACTTCACAACAAAGCGAATGAGTTGGCTTACTAAATTCTTTTCCTCATCCATCGGCCAGAAGGTCATTATGTCGTTGACGGGGATTTTCCTGATGCTTTTTTTAATCGTGCACTTGGTGGGCAACCTACAACTGCTCGCTGACGACGGCGGAGAGGCGTTCAATACCTACGCCTTTTTTATGACCAGTAATCCCCTCATCAAAATCATCTCGTATTCTTTGTACGCTTTCATTCTGATCCACACCGTACAAGGTTTGCGACTTTGGTTATCCAACCGTGCCTCTCGTGGTCAGGAACGTTATGCGGTGACACACACGCGCAGTTCCGAACGTTCCTCGCGAAACATGGCCTGGCTGGGAATCATTATTCTCATCTTTTTGATCCTGCACCTCTGGCAATTCTGGCTTCAAATGAAGCTGGGCACGCTGCAACCGGTAGATGTGGCAGCTTACGACCATCCGGTGCAAAACCTGTACCTGCCTGTAGCAGAAGCGTTCCAGAACATTTACTACGTCCTTTTTTATGTGATTTGTATGGTCGTTGTTGGCTTTCACCTCTGGCACGGATTCTGGTCTTCTTTCCAAACCCTGGGCCTTGCACACCATAAATACACCCCAATCATTAAAGGAATTGGCTACGTGTACAGTGTTGGTATGGCGGTGGGTTTTTCAGCCATTCCGATCCTCTTTTATTTTTCGAAGTAAAACTCAGACTCCCCGGAAACGACCTTTTTTGCAACGAATATCATTTAAAACATCAAATCGCGGACTAAACCCGCGTTTAAAAATATGGCAACAACTACTGCCTCCGGCTCCATACTCGACTCCAAAATTCCATCCGGCAAAATGTCGGAAAAATGGGAAGATTACAAAGGGCACGTCCCATTGGTTGCGCCTAACAACAAGCGAAAAATTGATATCATCGTGGTGGGCACTGGTCTTGCTGGTGCTTCAGCGGCGGCTTCTCTGGGCGAGTTGGGCTACAATGTGAAAGCATTCACGTTCCACGATAGCCCACGCAGAGCACACTCCATCGCAGCGCAGGGCGGTATCAATGCCGCTAAGAACTATCGCAACGATGGCGATTCGGTTTTTCGCCTTTTTTACGATACCATTAAAGGGGGTGACTTCCGCGCCCGTGAATCCAACGTTCATCGTTTGGCAGAAGTCAGCACTGGAATCATTGACCAGTGCGTGGCCCAAGGCGTACCGTTTGCCCGCGAATACGGCGGCCTTTTGGACAACCGCTCCTTTGGGGGCACTCAGGTGAGTCGTACTTTTTACGCCCGTGGACAAACCGGCCAGCAATTGTTGATCGGTGCCTATCAAGCGCTTAGCCGTCAGGTTTCGCTTGGTACCGTAAAACTGTACAACCGCCACGAAATGCTCGATGTAGTGGTGGTAGATGGCAAATGCCGGGGCATCATTGTGCGCAACTTGTTGACTGGCAAAGTAGAACGCCATGCTGCTCACGCCGTAGTACTTTGCACCGGCGGCTATGGCAACGTGTTCTACCTCAGCACCAACGCCATGATGTGCAACACAACTGCCGCGTGGCGGGCGCACCGCCGGGGAGCCTTTTTTGGCAACCCTTGTTTCACACAAATTCACCCAACCTGCATTCCGGTTTCCGGCGAATATCAGTCCAAATTGACCCTAATGTCTGAATCACTTCGGAACGACGGGCGTGTTTGGGTGCCTAAATCCGCTAAGGACCGCCTGACCGATCCACGCCAAATTGCAGAAGCTGATCGCGATTATTTCCTGGAACGTCGCTACCCTGCCTTTGGCAACCTTGTTCCGCGCGACATTGCCAGCCGGGCAGCAAAAACTGTTTGTGACGAAGGCTTGGGCGTAGGCAAAAGTGGCCTTGCGGTATATCTGGATTTTACGGATGCCATCAAACGTAAAGGAAAAGCCACGGTAGAAGCTGCCTACGGCAACCTTTTCGAGATGTATCAAAAAATCACAGGCGACAATCCCTATGAGGTCCCGATGCGCATTTACCCTGCAGTGCACTACACCATGGGCGGCCTTTGGGTGGATTACGAATTGATGACCACCGTGCCCGGCCTTTATGCTTGCGGCGAGGCAAATTTCAGCGATCACGGAGCCAACCGACTCGGGGCATCTGCCCTGATGCAAGGTTTGGCCGACGGATATTTTGTACTCCCTTACACCATTGGCTCCTATCTTTCAAAAGAGATCAGCACAGGAGCTGTTTCCACAGAGCATCCTGAATTTGAAGCTGCTGAACGGGAGGTAAACGAACGCATTCAGCGCTTGACCCAGATCGCGGGTAAACAGAGTGCAGAAAGTTTTCACCGTCGTTTAGGCTTAATTATGTGGGACAAATGCGGGATGGCGCGCAATGCTGAAGGGTTAAAAGAAGCCATTACGGCAATTCAAAATCTCCGCAAAGAGTTTTGGAGCGATCTGTTTGTGCCTGGCCGGGTAGATGAATTTAATCCGGAATTAGAAAAAGCCTGGCGCGTAGCCGACTTCCTTGAACTTGGAGAGCTGATGTGCCAAGATGCCCTTGCGCGGGAGGAGAGCTGTGGCGGTCACTTCCGCGAGGAACATCAAACCGACAAGGGTGAAGCCAAGCGCGACGATCAGGATTACATGCACGTAGCTGCCTGGGAGTGGAAAGGCGAGGACGTAAAAGCCGAATTGCACAAAGAGAAGTTGGAATACGAGGAAGTTCAGGTGGCGCAACGGAGTTATGAATAAGTCAACAGGAAACACAAAGTCATGAAACTTGGGTTCTTAATGTTCTGTTTGTCTGCCTTTTCTGCCACCCACATGTGCGGGCAGGGGGTCATCGAACTTAAAAACCCGAGTTTCGAAGCCGACCCTCCAGCCGCCGGGTTTACGCCCACTGGCTGGATCAATCTGGGTGCTGAGGATCAATCCCCACCGGATATTCAGCCAGGTTTTTTTCAGATGAAGATGCCCGCGCAGGATGGAGAAAATTACCTGGGCCTTTCGGTCCGGGAAAATAATACCTGGGAAGGCGTAGGTCAGCGTTTGACCGATTTTATGAAAAAAGGCTCAGAATACACCTTTAGTGTATGGTTGACGAGGTCCAATGATTTTGTCTCTGCCATACCGTCAGGGGGCCAGGGTTACGAATTGAAGCGGTTCAACGCGCCCACTATTTTAAAAATCTGGGGATACAATACCCAAACCAAGCAGGAGGAACTCCTGGCAGAAAGTCAGCCAGTCGGCCATTCCAAATGGGTTCGTTTTGAATTTACGCTCAAACCAAGTTTGGGAGATTATGATGAAATTGATTTGATGGCCTATTATGCCCACGGTTTTGAGTTACATAACGGCAACTTGTTCCTGGATAATTGTTCCGCAATCGTGAAAGTTCATTGACCTGATTCAAAGCCTTTGTCAAAATGACAAAATTCTGCTTTTGTGTATTTTTACTGCTTCCGTTGGCCAGTTTGTGCCAACCAGAAGTGGTAACACTACGCAATCCGTCCTTTGAATTGTCGCGAGAACTAAGCCAGCTTGAGGGCTGGGAGGGCTGTGGCAAATTTACAGAGGAAAGCCTGCCAGATCTTCAGCCCGGACGACTTGGTTGCGACAAGCCACCTGCGCATGGCGATCATTATCTCGGAATCGTGACCCGAATGAATGGCACCTGGGAACGTATTTGTCAGGTGTTGGACAAGCCATTACCGCCCGACAGTGTGTATTGGTTTGCCATTCAACTCGCTTCTTCGGCCAAATACTTATCGGGAACGCGGACCTCAAGGGTACAGGTTAATTTCTCTGACCCCGTCAAGCTGCGGATTTGGGGCGTCAATCTAAACCACACACAATCTGAGTTGATGGCAGAAACCAACCCGGTGAGTCATGACGAATGGAGGGTGTATGAGATGCAACTCTTTGTACCGGATTTTGAGGTAGCGCAGCTAGTATTCGAAGCCTATTACCCTGATTCCGAACGGAAAACTGCTGGAAATCTATTGCTCGATAATTGCTCTGCGCTCTATCCAAATTCGATGTATTCGGACTTTTTAAAAGTCAAAAACAAGCTTTTAAATCCGAAAGAATCCTCAATCCAGCTTGAACTGTCTAATCCGTCTTTTGAATGTCAACGTGCGATACCATACGAATTACCCAATGGCTGGCGTACATATAATCCAAACCTGCTAACACCGCATAGAACACATCCAGCTCATTTTGAATCCGAGACAGAACACCTTAAACCCTCGGGAAATAAAAGCATCGGGGCAAAAGTAATCAGGCAATATCCGAGCGAAGGAAATTCTTTCATCAGCCTTTTGGCCTCTGAATTTGGGGACAAACAGATTATTAGTAGTGGACTAAGCGGCATTTTGCGCAAAGGCATCGGGTACACTTTTAGTCTGGATGCGGCCTATTCCCCCTTTTTCAGGCAAAAAGAGAAAGACAGTAAGATTGAAACCAATTACTCAAAACCCCTTCGTCTGCGCATCTGGGGCGGCACCCCTGACAACCTAAAAGCAGAACTTTTGGCAGAATCAAATAAAATAGAACAAACAAAATGGAAGCGATTGCATTTTGTCTTAAAGCCTGCTCAAAACCAATATACGATGCTCACACTTGAGGCCGAATATGTTTCAGAAATCGGAAAAAAATATAATGGGAACATTCTTCTGGACAACTGCTCAAGCTTGTACATAATAAAATAAGACAAGGGACAAAACACCTCACTTTTTAACTCATGTTCCGTAGTCTGCAACGAATACACACGAATCAACGAATCAACAGATATGCGTCTCAAACTTAAAATCTGGCGGCAAGGTGGACAATACAAAGGAGAATTCGTCAATTACGAACTCCCTGATGTGGACCCCGATATGTCGTTTCTCGAAATGCTCGACGTACTCAACGAACAACTCGTTGCACGTCGGGAAGAACCCGTCGCTTTTGAGCACGATTGCCGCGAAGGAATTTGCGGAACCTGCTCTTTGGTCATTGACGGGAGGCCCCACGGCCCCATGAAAGGTACCACCACCTGTCAAGTGCACATGCGCCACTACCATGAGGGCGATACCATTGTCATTGAGCCATTCCGCGCACAAGCATTCCCGGTCATCAAGGATCTTGTAGTGAATCGTTCCTCCTTCGACCGTATTATCCAGGCCGGGGGCTATGTGAGCGTCAACACAGGTCAAGCACAAGATGCCAACGCTATTCCGATTGAAAAAGAACAAGCCTCGCACGCCTTCGATGCGGCTGCTTGTATCGGCTGCGGGGCCTGCGTGGCAGCTTGCCCAAATGCCTCCGCAATGTTGTTCACGTCAGCAAAAGTCAGCCACCTGGCATTGCTCCCGCAGGGACAAGTGGAGCGCCAAAAACGAGTGCTGAGCATGGTGGCTCAAATGGATCTGGAAGGTTTTGGCAAATGCTCGAACATAACAGCTTGTGAGGCTGAATGCCCGAAAGAAATATCGGTCAGCAACATCGCACGAATGAACCGCGAGTACAATAGTGCAGTGTTTGCTTCGGATAAAGAACTTGCCTGAGCAAGCATTTACAGTTAAATATTTCGCATAGAGGCGTGAGTTTACAGATAATTGGTTCCAAAAGAATCATATCTGTAACTTCACGCCTCTTCTTTTTAACTGAGAGGCTTTCAATAATTTTTTGATGCCTCTATAACTTGAATGTTTGCTTTTTATGAAAAAATTATTGCACCTTTTACCTCAGGCCCTTACCGTCCTCGGCTTGGCCTTTGGCACCTCAGCGGTTGCCCAGAACCCGGGCTGCGATGGTTCTCGCTACCTGAACGATCAGTTTAGTGCCGTCAAAAAAACAACCGTCGTGTATGCACCTACGGTTGGCCACACGGGCATAAACTTCAACCTTTCGATGGATGTTTATGAGCCAACGGGAGATAATTTATCTGCGCGCCCAGTAGTCATTTTAGCGCATGGCGGTAGTTTTCTATTTGGAGATAAAAACAATATGCAAGCGTCCTGCGAGTTGCTTGCTAAAAAAGGGTACATCGCCGCTTCTATTCAATACAGGCTGTACCCCTTTATCATTCTCGGATTTCCTGATTCTTTGGATATATTTGATACTGCAATCAAAGCCATGGGCGATATGAAGGCGGCGGTCCGTTATTTCCGGGAAGATGCGGCCACAGCAAATCTGTTTAGAGCGGATGCTGCCAATATTTTCATTGGCGGTTATTCTGCAGGAGCGGTCATTGCTTTACACACAGCATATTTGGATGAAGACGACCAATTGCCGAGTTTTCTCGAAACATTTGTCACGGACAATGGAGGATTGGAAGGAATTAGCGGAACGGCCTCCAACAAAACATACGCCTCTACCTCAAAGGCTGTTGTGAACTTATCCGGAGGGCTTTATCGCAGCTTTTGGATAGATGGTTCTGAATCTCCATTGGTCAGCATCCATGCTCCCGACGATCAGACCGTGCGCTACACTTCTGGTCTGGCTGCTGGCTTGGCCTATTTAGAAGGTAGTAGTCTCGTCCACGCCCAGGCTGAAGCGGTGAACCTGTCGCACAATTTGCTCACACCTCCGGGCGGAGGCCATACCAATTTGTATGAGCAGGCGCAATGGAAACCATACGTGGATACCTTTTGGATCAATGCCACTACCCTATTTGAATCTTTGGCTTGCGGAACGGTTAGCACGAACGAACCTACACCCATCGAACCATGGACCTTGTATCCAAACCCTACGACTGCAGATTTTGTCTTACAACTTCCTTCGGAGGTACAAATAGTTGACGTTCAATTGTTTGATTTGATGGGCAAACTTGTTTTACAGCAATCGAATGTTGCCAATGAACAACGGATCAGAACCCATAATCTTCCGAAAGGAACTTATGTCGTTCGGATTTTACATCCAAATAAACGTTTTGAGCTCAAGTATCTGGCGATTGAATAACCACAACCGTTTCCGGTAAAGACATAAAAAATGGGTTCGATGCAATGCACCGAACCCATTTTTTATGATAATCCAAAACCCGTTTGACGGTACTAGTATTGCCAAAGGTCATGTTCCCAGTTGAAAATCTCATTCTTGATTTTCTCTGATTCCATGAGCAAATCTACACCTTGCAGGTATTCGTCAATTTTGCGATCATACACGTTCGACTCTTTGTAGATGTACGATGCGAAAAGGCGTTTTTCGAACACGTCGTCCCAGCTCAACTGGGCGCTTGTATTGCCACCAAGTGCAAAGTAATTGTGTCGAGCGAACATTTCGCGTGCATGTGGGTAATAAACCCAAAACATCGGCTTTTCGAAACGGAAGTTACCTTCATTGTCACGGACGTCAATCATTGGCGCGATGCCAAGAATACGTACGCGCAACTGCGATGCCTGCTTGTCGAAGAACCACACCTCTTTGAGACGGAAACGTTTCACGTCTTCCCAGTTGATGTCGTTGCGAACAATCTGAACCTTCTCCTCGTAGGTCTCCGGGTCAAAAGTCACCACCGTATCTGCTTTCGAAAGCATCGAAAGCACATCGTCAGTGCTGAGGCGCTTTTTAAATTTCGCGCCATCCTCATCGGTGCTGTAAACGGGCAAATCGCCTTTGGTTGCAGCATCGGAAAGGATTTTGAAGAACGGATCCTCGGGGTAAGCAAATGGGAGGTTCATTTTCTCGCGCACATCAATGATACGCCAGATACGTTTTTCCCAGAAAACATCGCTTTCGCGCAGGAGCGGGTATTTCAGAATACGACGCTCACTAATGATTTCTTTTTTGACTACTTCGTCTATGGGTGCGTCAGCAGGATCTTCCACAAGGGGAGCTTCCTCTTCCGTGCCATAGGTTTCGATTTCTTCAGGATCCTGTGCCAACAGCATCGTCGTCCCGCCAAGCAGGAGGAAGAAGCAAAGGCAAGTCAGTTTCATAAATGTTTGCATGACTCGCAGTTGGGTTTTGATTAGCATTAAAATAGTATGTTTGACAATGATTGTTGAGATTGTTGAGGAGTTGAGAAGATCGAGTGTAAACGCGACCTCCTCAACCATTAGTTCTCAACAATGAAATTTAACGAATCTTATAAGCCAGACCACCCAGGTTACGCGCAGCGGCGTCGCCAGGACATTTGCATTTAATATCGTCAAAGAAATAGGCATCGCCTGGTTTTGCTTTGCTGATCCAATCTTGTACTTCGCTGCTCCAACGGGCACCCGAATTTTGTTTAGAAATTGGGTCTTGACGTTTAGGCAAGTACGTAGCTTCAAAGCCAACGACATCGCATTTTGCATCGAAGTCAAAATTCTCCAATACGGTTGCGATACCACCTTGAGCGCGGAATTCACCGTTGGCCATCGCCTTGCTCTTGTGTTTTGCACCAAGCATTGGGCTAGGATCGGGAATACGTTTTACGCGGTAGGTGAAACGCTGGGATACACCTGGAGCAGAAACGGTAAGAATTGCTTCGCCAGGGGTGGTAGCTTTAATCACAAACTTGCCACCGCCCGAAGAGGTTACCGATACTCCTGTAGCTGAAACTTTTACGTCATTGGAAGACACACCCGCAGCAGAAACGCTGATAGGATTATCAACACCAATGTAGAACACGTTCATTTTGTCAAGCGAAACCGCTACTGAACGCTGGCCAACTTCGTACTTGAAATCCTTGGAATAGTTTTTAGACTCTCCAGTAAGCGGATTTTTAACATTGATGCTGACCTTCAAAGAACGCTCGCCCAAGCCACTTGTAGTGGTTTCGTAGCGTGCGATGCCTTCTTTAAGCGGAATATTAGAGCCATTAACGGCGATACTAATATTATCTGCAGTAGTGCTGTAGGCACTCAAGAAAACATCCGCAGCATACTTTTCGCCTTGGATAACATAACTTTTATCTGCTGAAATGGCCGGTGTAAAGGCATCGAATTTGACTTCTGTACCGCCTACCTTTTCTGCGATGTAACCCAAAACCGACGAGTAGGAATTTTTAGAGTCCGATTGCATTTTACCCAAAATTGGGAAAACTGCCGCAACAGGCATTTGTTTGAACTTAAATTCAGACCAGTTATTGGCTTTAACCCCTTTAGGAAGTTCTTCTACACGCAAAGGGAGAGAAGACTCCACGTTTTTATCCCCATCGGCCAAAGCCAACAATTGGGTACGGGTCTCTTCAATCTTTTTTTGAATTTCATTACCTAACCCTTCCGTAATAAACATACGGGTGGTCAAATCTTTGTTGCGAATATCCTTAGGTTGGCCCTCAACCTTAGGATTTGGGCCACCTGCCTTTGCAAAAAGATCATTTCGGATACCATCAATGTAAGTCGTGAAGCCATCCGAAATTTCTTTCGCTTTTTTGGCATTCTCCAGATACTTCTTGTTAGGATCCGTAGGGTATGCATCGGCTTGCTTAACTACCGAAGCCAAAACTGCTTCATTTGAGCGGTCAACAATAGCACCGCTATCTTTCATCCCCTTATCCAAAGAGAAAAAAGCATTCATTACCTCGGCTGACACGTTAAGTGCCAGCAGCGCGGTCAACACCAGATACATTAGGTTGATCATCAGTTGCCGCGGCTCCTTTGGTATTGACATAAGTCTTTAAGTTTTTAATTGTGAAACTGAAAGGTTAGTTACCAAATGCTTTGATTACTGACGACCGATGTTGGCCATAGCAGAAAGCATGTTACCGTACACGGTGTTGAGCGAACCAAGATTTTGGTTGAGCGCACCCAACTGATCTTTGTAAGACTTTACATCTTCGGCAGATTTAGCCATGTCAGACATAGCTTCGTTCATTTTCGTGTAGAAGTTGCTCATGGTCTTGATTTGATCAGAGGTTCCAGAGAAATCTACTTCTTGCAAAGCTTTGAGTGCACCCATGCTTTTAGACATAGACTGCATTTCCGTGAGCATGCCACCCAATTGACGCTCAATCACGTCGCCATGCAGCGGAGTACCCATGTCGGCAGTAGGGCCGGCAGTAAGTGGCTGAAGGCGGGAGTGGTAATCTTCAAGACCTGGGTAGAGCTTGTGCCAGTAGTAATCTGGCTCCGGTGGCAGGATACCCAACATAAGGAAGATAATTACCTCGATGCTCATGCCGAGAATCAACATTTCGGATGCACCTTCCCATGATTCGAGTTTGAAAAGTGCGCCTGCAAGCACGAATGCAGCACCGACACCAATTGCGAGGTTTTTGAAGTACTTGAACGTCTTCGTCTTAAAGAAACTCATTGTTCTTGAATGTTTTAGCAGTTACTGAATGATTTTTGACTTGACCGTTTCATCTGAATTTTCATGGGGGCGCAAAAATAGAAATCAAAAAAGAACTTCCCGGTTCTAACACCGGACAAACTGAGGACCTGCCTCCACATTTGTCCGCCATTGGCAAACCAACGAAGATGCTTCTGATTTTTTTATGTCGAATGTTTGGAATGATTTGCCAGTCGGCAAACTTGTAAAAGCGGATTGAAAAAAACGAAGGGCAAACGCAAGAACTGTTTTTTAATTTTATGTTAACAGAATTTTCTTGCTCTTTGCCCTTCGCAATCTCGCTGTCTAGAAGTCATTCATCGAACGACCCAAGAATGTGAGTACACAACGGAAGCCGATGTAGCACTTCGTTGTATCTTGGTATTCGTAGGTGCGATTTGGCGTCTGGAGGAAGTACGCTACGTCTTTCCAAGATCCACCACGGATAACTTTACGTTTTGCCGTTTTGGGATCGTCTTCTTTTGCGTCGTAGCGAATGTCAGGGTTCAAATCGTGAATGAATGAGTACGAATTCTCAAAGAATGCGGACTCTGTCCACTCTGCCACGTTGCCCGACATACAGTAGAGGCCATAGTCGTTTGGATAGTATCCATCCGCCTTAACGGTGTACAAACCACCATCTTCTGGGTACACACCACGGCCAGGCTTAAAGTTTGCCAAAAGGCAACCTTTTGCATTGCGGGTGTAGTAAGCGCCCCATGGGTATGGTGCTTCTGCACGGCCACCACGTGCGGCGTATTCCCACTCGTGTTCAGTTGGCAGACGGAAGTCCTCAGACATCTCTTCTGTTTCACCGGCCATGTTCCAGATTTTGGTACGCCAGTAACAGAATGCTTTGGCCATCTTCCAATTCACGCCAACTACAGGGTAGTCGTCGAAGGCTGGGTGCCAGAAGTAGTTACGGGACATCGGCTCATTGTAAGAGTACGAGTAGTCACGAATCCACGTGAGCGTATCGGGGTAAATTTTTACCGATTCGCGGCGGATGAAGCTGGTCCGGTTAACGTCCTTGCCACTTGGGGCATGGGCGGCACCTTGCCAGTCGTACCACTGGAACTCGAAAACGAGTTTGTTGACATCGAACTCTTTGCGACCTGCAAAGCGCTCATTGCCCTGGTAGAAAAGGTCCTCAAGGGCACCTTCGCCACCTTCTTCGCTATCGCTCTGCCAATCTATGTCACCACGAGCTTCCCAGTCGAGACTAGGCTGCGGGGGCGACTGAGACGAGGTCGAGTTTACGAAGGGCCAACGAGTCAACCACCCAGTCAACAAACTGGCGATATTCGTTGTTCGTAATCTCGGTATCGTCCATGAAGAAACCCTGGATCGAGATTGTCTTCGGCTGAGAAACCAGCGAACGGCTGATATCTTCATCACCAGAACCGATAGTGAGTGAACCGGAGGGGACATAAACCATACCGTATGGGTTAATCCCTTTCCATTTTGGACGGTTGGTCACACCGACTAGTTGACCACCTTCACTGCGGCCGCATGAAGCGGCCAGTGCTGCTAAGAATAGCAACAGGAGAAATGAATGCTGTAGTTTTTTCATGTTAAACACCCGTGTTTTCCTACTTAATATGTTCGGTTTGGAAAGCGGCCGTAAAGGTAGACAGCGGATTAATTTTTTTGCGAAAACTTTTCTCAATAAAATTTGGTCTACTTTCTCAACCGCTTTGTAATGAAGACGCAGACAAACGTCTTTTTAACTTTTCATTGTATTCAGCGCTTATTTTTTGTGAACAATCTCTTGCTCGGGCCAAATGTCGGCTTTTTGTCAAATTTGATGCCCAAAAAAATTATTTTTTAAAAAAATCTTGGGTTGTAAATCACCGGAGGCAGCTTTCCTACCCCTATTGGCTTGTTGAGACTGTACCTTAACAAAAGTTCATGAGTGCCCCTGTGGGCCGCGCTGAGGGCAGAAAGTGGAATGTCAAACGCGTATGCCAAGGTTGTTTTTTCGTTAAGTTTGAACCCCAAAAATAACACCGCAGCATCCGAAGAAAATTTTCCAAATCCCCTCATCGAAGCGCCGACAAAAGTATTTTCACGCCATCTAGCCATTGCAGAAATTTCTATTTGTGTCTCCTTCATGTCACTTTTAACTAAACCGGAAGGCTTCAAAATCAGGTTTTCCCCTACCGGAATGGAGTAAGCTGTGTACAAAAGATAGTGTTGAACAGGTTGAAGTCCGAATCCTCCGTTGCCTTTTTCGGTCAATGCGGTTGCAAAAACAGGTTGCGCCGAAACCCCCAACTCCCATTTTTTTGTCTGAATAAAGGCGCCTGCTTCAAAAATTGGCGCACCTGCCTGTACCCTGCCTAGCGGGAGTACCGTCTCATTATGCGAAAAGCTAGGTTCTGCATAAGTGCCCTGCGGCGCCCGTAGTTTATTTCCGTCCAAGCTATATTGAAGCCATCCTCCGCTCATCCCTACTGAAAGTAAAACATTTCGGCTTAAATTCATTTGATAACTGTAGCTCAAGGCTGCTTGAACCGTATTGTGCGCGCCAATCACATCGCTTTCCACACGCATCCCTACCCCACTGCTGATGGCATAAATGGGCAAGTGCGCATTGATATGCTGTGTGGCAGGCGCGCCTTGAAGTCCAGACCATTGCTGGCGATAGACACCCGTAGCTACCAGTGTGTTCTCCAGCCCTGCATACGCCGGATTGCTCGCGTACGGGTTGAGGGCATACAGACTGTATTGTGGCACCTGTTGAGCTGATAAGTAGCCCAAACAGCACAGTTGCAAAAGTAGTACGTAGTAGTTTTTCATGTTCGCGACGAATTGCTTGGCGCTTGGAAGTGGTGAAAGTAAGGCTTTATCTTGAATTTGCCAAAGCCCAAAAGTCCTCAAGGGTAGAAACCGGGCGTTGGCAGGCAAAATCCCGGCAAACATAAATTAAGGCGTCAGGGGCACCGGATTTGTCGGCCAAAAGGGGTTGTGTATCGTCTGGTAGTACACTGGCAGCTATGACCATATTGGGTAAAAAACCACGCTGAATGTCAAGGGCTTTCTCAAACGCGTTGTCGCCCACAATGGCAATTTCTTGCAATGGATAGGTCTCGTGCAGCATCGCAGTAGCCCAACGTGCAAAAGATTGCGGATATTTTTCCAGGGTTTCGCGAAGGGCCGAGCGCATTTTGGAGGCTGCTTCGCGCCATTCCGGGCGGTCTAGCAGTATTCCCAAGCGTTGCAGGTTGTGTACCATGGTGCTATTGCCTGAAGGGGTTGCGTTGTCGTAGAGGTCTTTTTTGCGGAAAAGAATGTCGGTTTGATTCACATCTGTGTAAAAAAACATGCCCGACTCCGCATCTAAAAAGTGCTCAAAAACATAGTCCGTGCATTGCGCTGCAAGCTTCAAGTACTTCTTTTCGAAGGTAATCTGGTAAACGTCCACGAGCGCGGCAATGAGGTAGGCGTAATCGTCCAGAAACGCGAACTGCTGGGATGCGCTGTGGCGGAATAGTGGTCCGTTTGGAGCCTCGCCAGCGCGCTGAAATGCGCTATTTTGAAAATTTTTCTGCAAATAATCCAGATTTCGGATAGCTGCCTGGCGATAAGATTCGTGCCCAAGCGCACTAAACGCCGCTGCATAAGCGGAACTCATCAAGGCGTTCCAACCCAACAAGATTTTATCGTCCAACCCCGGCCAAACGCGAAGATTGCGGACCTCCAGCAGTTTTTCCGCTCCTTTTTTAAGCGCCTGTTTCAATGCGTCCACGCTGAGCTGGTGGTTTGCGGCAAAGTTATCGTGCGACTGTGGCTGCCACAGGATGTTCTTTTCTTCCCAGTTTCCAGCCTCCGTCACGTCGTAAAATGCACCAAAAAGGGCCGCATCTTCACCGAGTATGGAATCAATTTCGCTTTTATCCCAGACATAAAACTTTCCCTCTACTCCCTCAGAATCAGCATCTTGCGCTGAATAAAACCCGCCTTCCTCATTGGTCATTTCCCGGGCAATGTAGTCGAGGGTTTGCTCGATTATTTCGGCCCAGGGACCATTGTTGTTTGGGTTTTGAGCACTGATTTTATGCGCATCGGCCAGTACGCTGACGAGTAGTGCATTATCGTACAGCATTTTTTCAAAGTGCGGAATGAGCCATTCCCGGTCGGTGGCATAGCGCGCGAAACCACCGCCAATTTGATCGTAAATCCCGCCGCGCGCCATTTTTTCCAAGGAAAAAAACGCGTGCTGAAGCGCTTCAGGATTCCCGGAGAAGTGATGCCAGTGCAACAGCCACTGCAAAGCCATCGTAGATGGAAACTTGGGGGCACCGCCAAAACCGCCTTCCGAGTGGTCAAATTGCGCGCGCATTTTTGAAAAAACCCCCGACGCATTGAATGGAATTGGGGTTGAAACGTCGGTTGGCTTCAAGACACTCGTTTGGAGAAAAATACCGTCGTTGCGCTGGATGTTCGCGAGTAATTTCTCTGCTTGATCCACCGCAGTATCTCGTTGTGTGGCCCAGACATTGGCCAAATGTTCCAAAAGTTGGGGCCAGGAAGGCCGGTTAAACGCAGGTCGGGGCGGGAAATACGTGCCTGCATAAAACGGTTTGGCATCGGGCGTGAGGAAGCAATTAAGCGGCCAGCCACCGCTGCCTGTGAGCAATTGGCAGGCTTCCATATAAATCGCATCCACGTCCGGGCGCTCCTCGCGGTCAACCTTAATATTGATAAAATTTGCGTTCATAAGCGCCGCAACTTCCTCATTTTCAAAGGATTCGCGTTCCATCACGTGGCACCAATGACAGGTACTATACCCGATGCTGACCAGGATTGGCTTCTGTTCTGCTCGCGCGCGCTCGAACGCTTCGGGTTTCCAGGCGTACCAGTCCACGGGGTTGTGGGCGTGCTGGAGGAGATAAGGAGAAGACTCATGTTGGAGATGATTCATGGTAACAAATTGAGGTTTATTAAATCACTGCGTGTCCCATGGACTCGGGCAGATCGGGTATTTGATCGGCAATTTTTTCTCGTTGGCTAATCACTTCTACCAATCGTCGGGTGGTGCGGCGGCGAATTTGGCGCTCAAGGTCTTTGTTGGGTTCCTTTAAAATGTACTGGAACTTCATCGAGACGCTGTCTTTTTTCACTTCTGCCACCCGAAGGTATTGGCTTTCCAACTTAATCGAATCCTGGAACGGACTGAGGGTTTCGATTAGCATTTCTTCCAGTTCTTCTACGTTTTTCAGGTGTTTTAGGTCAATTTCGAACTCAATGCTGGTGCGTTTCACCTCCCGTTTGGTGTAGTTAATCACTTCAGAAACCAACAACATGGAGTTTGGAATGTAAATCATGTCATCGTCATCATTCAACAAATGAATGTTTTGCAGCGTGATGTCAATGATTTTGCCCCGATGCTGCCCGATACGCACATTGTCCCCAATACTGAGTTGACCCGAAAACGTAACGATCATTCCGTTGATCATGTTCGAGATGTAGTCCTTGGTCAGGATCGCGACCCCCGCAAAAACAATCGAAAGAGAGGTGAATAACTGCCGGACATCAATTCTGAAAAGGGATAAAAAACCCACCATCAAACCCAGCACCAACACCAAAAGATAAATCTGCCCGACCCCAACAATAAAGTTGTCGTCGCGGTAAATTTTGTGCCGTCGCCGGTACCACCAGGTGGTTCCAAACTGCACAAAGTCCAAGACAATCAAGAAGATAGCAATACTTGCCAGGGTGTTGATGTAGTAGCTCAGCGGCTCTCGATACTTGGTCCAATTGTACAGATGCGACAGGTCCCACTCGCCCAGCCGAATCAGGACGAGTGCTACAAACACAACAATTTTGAGGGTAAGGATGAGGTATTTCATAGATTCTAAATACCTAAAAGAAAAAACCTCCCGAAAGTTTAAAAAACTTTCGGGAAGCTGAAATACAACGGTACTAGTTAGCTCATCACGGAATCCACCGTCTGGAGCGTAAGGTCAAACGCCTCTGCAACGCCTTTGTACACCACTTTTCCGCCTACAATATTGAGTCCAAGTTTCAATTCAGCATTGTCAGCGCAGGCTTTTTGCCAGCCTTTATCGGCCAGTTGAAGCGCATAAGGCAAGGTAGCGTTGGTCAATGCAAGGGTGGACGTGAAAGGAACTGCCCCAGGCATATTGGCCACGCAATAGTGCACTACGTCGTCAATAATATAGGTTGGATCCGCGTGAGTTGTTGGGCGGGTCGTTTCGATACAGCCCCCTTGGTCCACGGCTACGTCCACCACTACGGTGCCGGGGCGCATGAGTTTGAGCATGTCCCGAGTGATCAGGTTGGGTGCTTTTGCACCGGGCAGCAGCACCGCGCCGACGATCAGATCGTGGGTTTGAATAAGTTGGCGGATGTTGTACTCGTTGGAGTATTGCGTCACCACATTGGCTGGCATTACATCGCTCAGGTAGCGCAAGCGGGTAAGGTTTACGTCCAAAATAGTGACCATGGCTCCGAGACCAGCCGCCATTTTGGCCGCTTGAGTACCCACGATACCGCCTCCAATGACCAGTACTTTGCCAGGCGGTACGCCCGGTACGCCACCGAGCAACACTCCACGGCCTTTGGCGGGTTTTTCCAAATATTTTGCACCCTCCTGAATGGCCATGCGACCTGCCACTTCCGACATTGGAATGAGCAAAGGCAACTGCCGATCTTTGGTTTCTACCGTTTCATAAGCGAGGCAAATGGATTTGCGCTCGATCATTGCACGGGTCAATTCTTCGCTGGAAGCAAAGTGGAAGTAAGTGAAAATCAGTTGATTAGCACGACAGCGGGCATATTCTTCCGCAATCGGCTCTTTCACTTTCATAATCATTTCCGCTTTTGCCCACACCTCATCGGCAGTGGCCAGGATTTGGGCGCCTGCCCCAATGTAATCTTCGTCCTCAAAACCGCTGCCAACGCCCGCGGTGCTTTGAACAAAGACAGAATGGCCACGGCGGGTAAATTCCATGACTCCGGCAGGCGTAACTGCCACGCGGTTTTCATTGCTTTTTATCTCTTTTGGTACACCGATTATCATGTGATGACTGATATTAGATGGTTAGAAAATTTTGTAAAATCGTTGGGCAAAGGTAGAAATCTCGACATCTGAGTACTAGGAATTTCTGTAATTATCCACGATCATTACCTTTGTGCTCTTTTTCGCCGTGGAGTGAGGTCCTTTTCGTTGTTCCGCCCCGAAAAATCACGGATTAAAAGCCCCGATCAGTCGGGGCAGTACCAATACAAACTACTGATTTTCAATGACTATTGAACAAAACAAAGTGGTGACTGTCCACTACATCCTCAACGAAGGAACTGCTGAAGGCCAACTCGTAGAATCCACCAACGGCGGCGAACCACTCGCTTTCATCTACGGTGTAGGCATGATGATCCCGGCTTTTGAAGCCAATCTGGCTGGACTTAGCATGGGCGACACCTTTGCATTCGGCATTCCTGCGGCAGAAGCCTACGGCGTTTACGACGATACCGCGCTGGTAGAAGTGCCCAAACAAATTTTTGAACACGAAGGCTCCATTCCGGATGGGCTGCTCGAAGTAGGCAACGTATTGCCCCTGCAAGATCAGGAAGGCAACCGCCTTCAGGGTATGGTGGCGCACGTGGGGGATGAATCCGTTAAACTTGATTTTAACCACCCCATGGCAGGAGTTGACCTGTTTTTCACTGGCCACGTAGAAGGTGTTCGGGATGCAGAACCAAGCGAGCTGGAGCACGGTCACGTGCACGGCGCTGGTGGGCACCAACACTAATATGACTTTGGGAATGCTTTAAAACATTCTCTTCAAACCCAGCCTTCCGACTGCACTGCTGCATTCGGAAGGCTTTTCTTTTTTCGGAAAATGCCGGGAGTAGTGATATTTGCCTGATTTTCACAAAAAAAATATGGAACAACACGAACATCCAGACCGACAGGCAAGCCAGAAAGTTGATATTTGGTCCCGGACCATAGTTGCCCTGCTAATCGGGGTACTGATCGGGGCTGTGGTGGCCATTATGGGGCCGGAAACCCTGGAAAAACACGTGCTGAAACTCGTGATCGGTTTCGTGGTTCTGGTGGTATTTATGGCTGGAATTTCCTTTTTACTGGTTCAAAACAAGGAAAAAGTATTGCAACGTCTTTTTGGCGTGAGCGACACTGACCTGTCGGACGTGAAGGAAAACGCCCAACATTTGTTTTTGAACGTATGGCACCGCCACTTCCCTGCCGCTCAGGAAAATTTCGACCAGATGTTTACCAAAGTCTTCGCCTGGTACAGTTGGATGGGCTTTCGCAGGTGGATTTTAATGGTTTTTCAAATGCTTTTTTTAGGTTTTGGAGGCTTGTTAGGTACGATGCTTTTATTTAACCAAAACAAAATCCTGACCCAGCAAAACGTTTTGCTCGAAAACCAAAACTACCGCCTCGACCAACAAACCTACCTGCAAGAAGCCGAACGCCGCAGTTCACTCATTTTCCTGATGGGCAACTTGCTGGACGCGATGGATCGCGAACTCAAAGAAGACATCGGGCAAGCGGGCGTGCGCGATCTCTCGCCTCAAATCATCGGGCGGGTGGTGGCCTTGAGCAAAAGCCTGCGGCCTTATCGGTATCTGGAATCGGATTCCCTGGTGAAACGTGAACTCAGCCCGGAGCGGGGGCATTTATTGATCAGTTTGGTAAACAGCCAAATTGACAATGGCTCCTTGCGCCGAATCTTCCAGTTCGCTGATTTTTCGTTTGCCGACCTGAAAGACGCAGTCCTCTCGGGCGAATACATGAGCGGTATCAACCTGCACCATGCAGATCTCTCGGGGGCCATTTTGGATGAAACCGATCTGAGTGGCGCTGATTTAAGCGGTGCAGATACTGGCACGGGCCAATCTGCGGGAAGCGCGGTTTCGACAAACCGACCTCCATGACGCCTATTTGGAATCGGCAGACCTCACACAGGCGAATTTCTACGGGGCGAAAATGTGGAGCGCCAATCTCGCCGGGGCCAAACTTCGGAAGACCCATTTTACCAATGCAAACCTTGCGGAGGCGAATCTTTTTGGAGCAGTCATTCAGCAAACCCGCTTTGAGCAGACCATTTTAGACAGTGCCGTGGTGGATCGCAGCGACTGGCTGGAGCGGCTGGATGCCGAGGGTCCGGACAGCATTCGGGGGCATAACTACTTGATTACGACTTACAAAGTAGATTCGCTGATGCTTTCGTCCAGGGTGCGGTATCGCTTACTCCGGAAACGTTAGATTAATTGATTGACCGCGAAAAACAGCACGAGATACACCCAGAGGCCATCCAAAAAATGCCAGTAGAGGGTCAGGAGCCGGAGACCCAGCCGTTTTTCCGGGTCGGAAAAATAAACCAGTACCGTGACCGGGTCTCTCATGTATTTTTTGGCTGCACGGTAGAATTTGAACAAAAAGGGCAAGCCCGCCAGCACGTGCGCCAGGTGCACAAACGAGATCACGTATAAAAAACTCGTGGTCGTGGAAGTACCCAGGTTGATGTTGTTTTCAAAAAGCCACCACCAGGCCACTGCCTGCATGATGGTAAAAAGCAGGGACAACCAGATGGTAAAACGAAGATTTTGCTGGTAGCCCGGCGTATCGTCCGCGATATAACAACGTTTGGCGCGCACCATCGTCCAACTGCTCGCCAATAATATAATGGTATTGAAAACAAAGAGCATCGGCACTTGAACTGGTGGAACATCGTTCGTGACCCGGATGTACACATAGGCCACCGTGAGTGCCAGAAAAAGAAATGCGAGGCCGAACAGCAAGATGAACAGCATCACATTTTTGGGGTGAAACAGGAATTCGTTTTGCTTAGTCTGCATGATTTAGAAAGTGATAAGGCCAATTGCCGCGACCGCCAACCCAATGCCCACCCAGTTCAGCGGCGTAAGTTTTTCCCGAAACAACGTTACCGCCCCAATAGTTGTCAGCACGATGATTGCCACATTTGCCACGGGAAATACAAAAGAACCTTCCAGCCCACTGTCCAGCGCGAAGAGCATAAAAAGCATGGAACCATAGTTTGGAATGCCTAGAATAATACCTGCCCATACATTTTTGGAAGCGAATTGAAGCCGTCCGGTGCTCCATCCGACCGTTGCAAGAAGCAAGCCCAGGAGTCCTGCTGTTCCAAAAATAGTAATAATAAAGGTCGGATCACTCATGTCCGTAAGCCGTTCGTTCTGAACGCGGACCAGCAGTATTTCCAGCAAACCCGCCAGAATCCAGGTAGCGATGGGAATCCAAAGTAAATTTTTGGGGCTTGGTGCCCCGGAATTTTGTTCCGGAGCAGGTTTTTCCGAGCGATCTGAGCCCGAACTTTGTTTCCGGGGCCAATTCACCAAAACAATGGCGGCTACCGCAAACAAAATGCCTACAATTTTCAACCATCCCGCCGATTCCTGGTAGGCCAAAATAGCAAATGGAACCGTCAGCAGGATGGACATTTTTTGCATGATTTGGCCAATGGTGACCCCGAAATACCGCACCGTAAGGGCAGCCATGTTGAATCCGCTGACGAAAATCAGTCCAAGCACCAGCGCATAAGGTATCCAAGGTGTATCTAAATAGGCTGTTCGAATCGGGAAATGCCCCAAATGCAACCAGCCACAGCAAAAACAAGTGATATAGTTGAATACAATTGCCTGAAACCCATCCACGCCAAAACGTGCAAAAAGTTTAAAAATAAAGCCTAGCATCACGGAGCAGGCTACAGTTAGTAAGAGAAAAGACATGGTTTGTTTGAATTGGGCGGCGAAGGTAGGAGAAT
>CAZKBH010000038.1:15893-45823 GCA_964550795.1 uncultured Saprospiraceae bacterium | reverse complement strand
CCGTCTTGTCATAACGCCAGCTTGCCAGCGGGTGGTTGTTAAGCCCCAGCGTATCACAAGGCGAGCCGTCCACCGGGCCGAGGCGAAAGTTGGGGAAGTGAGGAAGGTTAATGTAGGGGTACTCAAGCTCGTAATAACTCTGCTGTACCTCGCAGGCAACACTACCACGCTCCGGATATTTGATGCGGTGCATAAAATGTTGCCCGCCAACTGATTTGCAGTAAATATACCCATCCGGACCAAGCTCCAGATTGCCTAGATTGGGGGAAGGGGAAGGGACCCTTTCTGCCACGATGATTTTACTGGCAGCCACGTCGGAAGCCCACATATCAAACTGAAGAATGCGTTTGATCTCGGCGGCATACAGGTAATGACCATCCGCAGACCAGGCCAAACCAGCGAATATCTCGTTATCCGCATTGTCCTCAATGGGGATAAAAACAGGGTTGGACAGCTCGCCTGTACATCGGTTGAAATCAAAGATGCGCAGGTCGTCCCGGGTATTGAAGCGAGCCAGTTTGCTGCCATCGGGTGAAAAGGTCATCTCGCCAATTGCACTACTCCAGGTCGGCTCGCCGATACTTTGTTCCTGAACGCTCAATCCTTCGGATGTAAACATGATAGAATAATATTTATTACTGTATTCTTTAGCTGCAATAGCCCACCAGTCACGCCCATTGGCGTGTTTTACGGCGTGAATGCCATCAAGAGATATCGTATCCAAAATAATAGGTTTGTTTTTAAAAACAGTACTGTCCTGGCCATTATTGGAGACCTTTTCCACTAACGTATAAGACAAGTTTTTGGATATTGCCCCATTTATTAAAAAATGGAAAAAATAGAAAAGTGAAAGGTTGGTAGGATGCGGCAGTACCATCATTCCTTGAGGATTATTGTACCCCACATCACCTGCGCAAAAAATATTATACATCGTCCCCGGATTAAGTCCCGTACTGCCTTCTACCTCTGCTCCATCCGCATTTGCTACGTAGCAGCCATTGCTGTACAGCAGCAGATTACCGGATGAATCCGAGATACAGGCTGAAGTGGCGGCAAAGTCCATCGGCCGACCCTCGTAAGATATAACTAAGGAATCATCAAACTGAAATCGGATGCCCTCTTTCAACCCCCCAGGGTTGTAATCATACCCGAACAACCAGATGTTGTCCTGCTTTTGAGCATTCAGGGGTAAGAGCACGCCTGTATAAAAGAGGATAAAAAAAATGATTCGAAGCATAGCAGTAGCAAAAAAACGGCAGGCTACCGCAGCGATCTATAACCGCAGCAGTGCCTGCCGTATGGGTAACAATTTAGTGTTTAAGCAAAGTGATCTTCTGAGTAGCCAGCAAGGCTCCGTCCGCACCCGTGATCTGTACAAAATACAACCCGTTAGGCAACTCGCCCAAATCAAGCTGTACGCCATTCACGTTCTGTGCTTTGGCCAACACGCCCAACTGGTCAAAGACACGGACGGTCACCATCTCCCCTGTTGTGCCTGACCATTGCAATAGGCCAGTGGTCGGGTTGGGATAAAGCACTATCGCCGTCCCATTGATTAGGGCATCACTGTCTCGTCCATTGGAGGGACGCTCCTCTTCTACGGCACAAAGCACCGCATCATCATAGGTTTCCCCTGTCAATCGCTCTACGATAGCCCGAGCTTCGTACACCGCGTCACCACCCTCTATGGGACACATCTCTGCGATGGCGGCAAGGATACCGAGGTTGGTGGGTGAGGGCGCGTCATCGCCATTGGCCAGCATGTTGAGCAGGATGTTGTTGACCAGGCCGTGATTTGCCACACAAACTGTTGAGGTACCTACGCCTGAGTTTAGGGTCAATAAGGTGGCTATCTTCAACTGACGGAGACTGTCAATATCCTCCAAAAAAGCGGCATAGCTGGCTTCATTGGTCGCTTTTTGCGACACCAGAGTACTGTACGCTGCGGTATCAATCGCGACCGCAGCCTGGACCAGGCTGTCCTGAATTCGCAGGCTCACTATCTGCAGAGCAATGTCACTCCGGTAATCTGCATCGGTGATTTGATCCAACGAATCGAGCGCAAACAGTTTGGCACGCTCCTCGGCGATATAGGCCAGTTTACCCGCAGGCAGGGTCGCATGTGCAGTCAAGAAGGAAGCAAACACTGTGTCGTATACCGCGATAGCTGGTTGGCGCAGGAGCTTGCGATATAAGCGGTAATCACCCTTCCAGGCCATATCTACATTGTTGCTAAGGTTTCCATTAACAAGGTCGTAGTCCATGGTAGTAGGGACACCCGTTTCTGCAACCCGCGGCGGAACCCCGCCCGAGGTTGGGAACGAACAACCACTGGAACAAGTGAAGGAGGTGCCCGTATTACTAACAAACCAACCCGCAACAGGATCAACATCCGGATGCTCCGCATTGGATCCAGCCGAGCCGGGGACCGCAAAGCGGGATTGAATGATAGTAGAACCTACCCCCCAATTTATCCCTCCGAACTCCCCGCTTGGTATTTCGGCGAGGTCCCAGAGGTTACCCATATGGGTCTGGCGGCCAATGAACACATCGCCAACACCGGCATTTCCTAGTTGTAATCCGGTGGTGTGGGTATTGAAGTTGTTACCCCGAACAGCGTTGGTAAAGTCCGCCAAATCATAAAACTGAGCACCCACATGTGTATTGTCGAGACAATTGCATTGATAGGTATTGGCGGTTCCAGCGGCGGAGAAGATGCCAGTGGCAGCTCCCAGGCCTATAGAACTGCTCTGGGTAACGGTATTGCGGGCAACATTGGTGTAGATATTACCTTCGGTAAAAATACCCGTGTAACTGTTGGGCATTGAAAGGTTCGTAACGGAATTCCCATCCAGCACACCCGCCACGCCGTTGCGGTACAGGATACCGCGCCCGCCAACATTCATAGTCACGTCGTTGCCAGACACGGGCCAGCCACCACTGAGGTTGGCGCCAAGACCCGGCTCCTGCATCTCAATCCCCGTCACAGGGGTTAGTCCGCCGCCTGCGGTGGAGACTACGATGACGTTGTCGGAGATGGCACTGTTGGCTCTCACGGGTTCGTTATGATATGAACGGATGCCGTAGCGACTGGCAGTGATATTATTGCTTCGCATACGAAGCTCCCCCATCCGGCTTTGCGTCCAGTCTATGCCCGTGATGACATTGGTCATCTGGACATTATCCACTTGAGCGGAGTAGTAGGTGCCAAAAATGCCTGTTTTGCAATTATTGAAAGTCATGGTCCACCACATTTCGTTGATATGTGCCCAGTAAGGCCGGTTGCCCCTACCATTCAAGTGAATGCCAAATCCTTCCAAAGGATAAACGGACGTACCCACTGAATTCATGTCATCAAAAGACATATTACCCCCGAGGTTGAGCGTGCTCCGGCGAACAATGATGCCATTGGCCAGCGCGCTGAACGAATTGGTGCCAAAAATATTGAAGTCCCGGTAATCGTGGAGCAAGATACCGCAGTAGCCTCTGGACTCTACGGGTTCGGGCATACCAGAGTATGGAAACTTGATGGCAGAATTAACGGTAGAAAAACGATTACTGTTGAAGATTGGCAAGGCAACTCGTTTATTTGCCTCCGTTGCACTACTCATATCCAGGTGCAAACCAATGTAATTATCAAAAAAGCTAGTTCTGCTGATGGACAGGCTTGCACCTGGCATGCCTTGTACAGCGAATCTGGCATCGCTGAGCATACTGGTATCAATGATTAATTTCCCTCCCGACTCTACTTCTATGCCTTTAGCGAGTTGATCGTCACACGTGAAAACATTCACTCTATTCAGGGTTAAAGACGCACCATCTTTCACGACAATTTTAGCTCCAGGCAAAAAAGCAATAGAGCTATTTAGACCGCCGCCACCGCCGCCAAAGAAACAAAGGTCCACGCCCGAATCTACGATCAATTCTGTGCCAATCAGTATGTTATCTACAAAACCTGAACCACAAGTAGTAAGCGTCCCATCGGCCTGAAGTACACTAGCTAAGTTACTTGCAGCACTTCTTAAATCTGTAAACTGAGGAAAAATATTAATTGGGGTATTAAAAAACGCCACCTCAGCCGTTCCACAATCTGCGTCAAAAATGCTTATTGTAAGCAATTGATCTACACCCGGCCAAGTCCCAATTCGATCAAAAATAAAAGTTTTAGTGGCAATAGAAGCGTTGTCTTCTGCTGCTGGGTTGAAGGGGACCGTAAAAGTCCCTGTAACGACAATGTTACCGTTAGCATCGGTTGTTATGTCGAATCCATCCAATATGTTGGGATTCGTCAGATCCAACCCATCAGGTCCGTAATTAACCACCACTGTGAAGGTATGATCTGTGGGATATAAATGCTCTAACCTAAGAGAAGTTCTAAAGCCTAAATCACAAATGCCAAGCGAAGCGGGCCACGGACAGCTGGCTAGCAAAAACTCGCAATCTTGTGCTTTGATGTTTTGCAATGGGAAAGCTAGAGAGCTTAGCATTAGTGCTAAAATAAATACCCAGCGTTGAAGCGTTGAAGCGTTGAAGCGTTGAAGCGTTGAAGCGAATCTAAAAATTTAAATTGTCTCATTGTAAATGAAATGTTTTGTGTGAAAAATAGGAGAAAACTGCCTCCGCCTGAACGGAGTATTTTTCATGGATTAAATACAGAAGATTAAAAGAATACATGTGGCGAGGCAGTGCTCATTTGCATGCCGATACCCAAAATCAATTGATGTCCGTGAAGGTACGTATTTATCTTCCGAGTACGCTCGGACAAAAAAAACCATAAGTCAGGCTTCTGAGACCCTGTTAAATTTTCAAAAAACATTGCTTTTAAACCACCAAAGACGAAATTACTTCGATTATCCACCGCATAAGTCAGGTTTCTGGCGATACAACCCCCTTGAAATTTTATTGTTTGCAGCAGCGCCAATCAGGAATTTTACAATTGGCGAAACCTGGCGACTCTGTACGTATATATCGCTTTACACTCGCTGGAACTATGTTTTAAAGTATTACAAGGCTTAAGTTGTTGTCAAAAATCGGACTATATTAATTCTTCGTACCAAAATCCGCGTGGCTTAGCATCCGCGCCCTCCGCGTTCCAAAACACTCCAACGAAGCCCCCCCCAAAAAAGAAATCCCTCACTGTTAGCAGCGAGGGATTCTAACCCAAACAAATAAACACAAAAACTACTTGCTGCAATTTTATGAGGAATTGTCGGGATTCGACAAGTTTTTGTCCGTATTTTTTTTGATTTTTTTTAAGGCTAATTGGGTAATCCGGGCATTTGGCCAAATAATGCCCGATTCAGGCGTTTTTTTACCAAAAAAATGATTTGTTTTTGAATTGGTTAGCTGCTGCAAACAGAAGGTATTCTACCTTAGCCGCTCTTTAGTTTCGGAAAAGCACCGCTACATGCGCACATTCAAATTTCTACTTGCTCTCGTTCTGACCGTTTTATTGGTTTGGATACTCGCCCGCCCGATCGCCATGGGCGGCAACACCATTCCTCCCCTCGGTTCATTTTTCAATCCATTTTCGGGCTTTTGGGCCAATGCCGAATCCGCCGGAAATCCAAAATTCGACAACCTGTCTCTTCCGGGCCTCAAAGGCAAGGTGGAAGTGGTGTACGACGACCTGCTTGTTCCCCATATTTTTGCTGAAAATCAGGAAGATGCCGCGCGGGTACAGGGCTACGTAACCGCCCAACACCGACTTTGGCAAATGGATATCACGGCCCGCAAAACTTCCGGACGGCTCTCTGAGGTCTTGGGAGAGCGGACCCTCCGAATTGACAGGCTTGCTCGCAGACGAGGGATGGTGTTTGCTGCCGAAAACGATTTGATCGGCTGGAGAAAATCGGAAAAAACCATGGCCTTGCTTCAAGCGTACACAGATGGGGTAAACGCCTGGGTGGACCAACTCTCCCCTGCCGATTGGCCCATTGAATTTAAACTGCTCAATTACAAACCAGAACCCTGGACGCCCCTGAAGGTAGCCCTCGTGACAGAAGCGATGGCCGAAACCCTCTGCGCCTGGGAAGAAGATCTTGAAAACACCAATACCCTGGCCAAATTGGGGCAAGAGACCTTTGATTACCTCTATCCAGAGTGGAACCCCAAACAACAACCCATCGTGCCGGATTCAGGGCAGTGGAAAGACCTGAACCCATTGCTGCCGCCACCTTTTGTGGCCAGTCAGACCAGTTCATTGGGCGCTTTAGACCCGAACGATGAGCCTCAAGAAAGTGTAGCACACCTTTCTGATGGCCCCATTGTAGGCAGCAACAACTGGGCTTTGGCAGGCACAAAAACCCGTTCCGGCAACCCAATCCTTTGCAATGATCCGCACCTGAACTTAACCCTGCCCTCTATCTGGTACCAGGTGCAAATTCATACTCCGGAGGCCAATACCTACGGCGTTACGTTGCCGGGCGTACCCGGGGTCGTGATCGGTTTTAATGAAAACATCGCCTGGGGAGTGACCAATGTGAGCCATGATGTATCCGATTGGTACAAAATCAAATGGACCGATGCAGACCGTAATGCGTATCAACTGGATCAGGAGGAACGCAGCGTCCAATTTCGCTACGAAACCATCCGGGTGAAGGGTATGCCCGACTTTATAGATACCGTTCGCTACACCGTTTTTGGGCCGGTGACCTACGATTTTGAGCAGGAAAACCCGCTTCGGGACTACTCCCTGCGCTGGATTGCCCACGATGTGCCGGAGCAGAGTGCCTTTGATGTATTTCTCGGCCTCAATACGGGCAAAGATTTTAACGATTACAAGTCTGCCCTTCCCGGCTTTGATGCACCTGCGCAAAATTTTGTGTTCGCCTCCCGTTCTGGCGACATTGCCATTCAAGTACAAGGAAAATATCCTGTGCGCGGCAAACAACAAGGCCGTTTTTTGCAGGACGGCGATCGTTGGATCAATGCCTGGCACTCCTATATTCCCTGGGAATTGGTGCCCAACCAAAAAAATCCCGCCCGAGGATTCGTGTACTCCGCAAACCAACATTCTACGCCGCCTACTTACCCATACTACTACACCGGTAATTTTGAAGATTGGCGCGGCAGACGACTCCATGATCAGCTCACGGCGATAAAGGACGCAACTGCTGAAAGCATGAAAAGTATGCAACTGGATAATTTCAGCCAGCGCGCTGCAGATGCTTTGCCGACCATGTTGCGGATGCTGGATCGGACGCAACTGGATGCGGAAGGAAAAAAAATCGCGGATGAACTCGCTGGCTGGAACTTCCGCTACGAACCCGAATTGCTCGCCCCTACCCTATTTGAGGCCTGGTTTGATTCCTGTTACACGGCTACCTGGGATGAGATTGCTGCCCTGGAAAACAACGGCGGTACAGGTGTTGCTACGGACGACCTAAACCGGGCAAAATCTTCTAAAATCGCCCTACTCTACCCGGAAGCCTGGCGATTTGTCGAGCTGCTTCAAACGGACACCGCCAGTGTATTTTTCGACCATCCGGGTACCCCCTTCCGCGAAACCGCCCGCGACATTGTCCTGGAATCCTTCAAACAAGCTCAGGCTCATTTCCAAAAAAATCCGGAACAACGGGTCGCCTACGGGCAATCTAAAGGGCTTGTAATCAAGCATTTAGGCCAAATTGAGGCGTTTGGCCGTTTCGACCTCCAAGTAGGTGGACACCGAACCGCCCCCAACGCGATCAGTAAAACCAATGGTCCTTCCTGGCGTATGATTGTGGAACTCGGGGACCCTGTGAAAGCGCTCGGCGTCTATCCCGGCGGGCAAAGTGGCAACCCCGGCAGCCGCTACTACGACAACATGGTGGACACCTGGGCCAGTGGCAATTATTACGATTTAATTTTTTTAAAATCGGCTGAGGGCACGACGGATCGAATCCTTGGGAAACAAGTTTTCAACCCAAAGTAGGGAATCGTAGTTACACTTATCAAAATCAATATTTTAGATGATGAAGAACATCTTGTTCGCAGGCCTTTCCATCTTCCTTTTGGGCAATCTTTGCCACTTCGGATTACCCTGGTGGGGTTTGGCGCCAATTGCAGCGCTAATCGGCTGGTTTGTCACCCGCAATGGCTGGGTGGCCTTTTTGAGCGGCTTTTTGGGTGGTTTTTTACTGTGGTATGCAGCTGGCTGGTTTGCAGACAATGCAAATGAAAGCATGCTTGCTACAAAAGTTGGACATCTTTTCATGGGTTTGCAAGCCTGGAAACTCCTGTTGGTCACCGGTTTCTTGGGCGGTTTGCTGGCCGGAATGAGCGCACTCACGGGCACCCTGGCGAAATCATTGCTCGTTAAGCCCTCCAGAAAACGAAACTATTTGCAGGAAAGAAGGCGATAGCGGGGTGATCCGAAGCAACCATAACACATCATCTACGCATGAACACGAACCGCGATGTACGTATCGCGCAAATATTTATGACGACACAAACGATCGAGACTGACATTATCATTATTGGCGCAGGCCCCGTTGGATTATTTGCCGTTTTTGAGGCTGGTTTATTAAAACTGCGCTGCCACCTGATTGATATTTTACCTCAGGCGGGCGGCCAACTCACCGAAATTTATCCCAAAAAGCCCATCTATGATATTCCGGGCTACCCCACCGTACTGGCGGGTGATTTGGTGCAAAATTTGCTTAAACAAATTGAGCCTTTCCAGCCCGGCTTCACCCTAAGCGAACGGGCGGAAACCATTGAACGTCAAGCAGATGGCCGCTGGTTGGTCACGACACAACGCGGCATTCAGCATCTGGCTCCGGTGATTTTTATTGCAGGTGGTTTGGGTAGTTTTGAACCGCGCAAACCGCCCATTGACAACATCGCTGAGTTTGAAGATTGTGGCGTGGAATATTTTGTGCGCAACCCGGATATGTACCAAGGGCAGCGGGTGGTCATTGCCGGTGGCGGAGATTCGGCCCTGGACTGGACCATTTATCTGGCGAACGTTGCAAAGGAAATTACGCTCATTCACCGCCGCACAGAGTTCCGGGGCGCCCTCGATAGCGTGGAAAAAGTGCAACATTTGGTAGAAAATGGCCGCGTTCGGCTCATTACCAACGCACAAATAACCGGATTGCAAGGCAATGGAAAGCTCGAAAGCCTCACTGTTTTACACGATACAGAAGGGGAAAGCCAATTGCCCACAGACCATTTTGTGCCCCTTTTTGGGCTAACGCCAAAGCTTGGCCCCATCGCTGACTGGGGGCTAAACGTGGACAAAAACGCCATTGTGGTCAATACTTTTGACTATTCCACCAATGTGCCGGGCATTTTTGCCATTGGGGACATCAATACCTATCCCGGCAAACTCAAACTCATCCTTTGCGGGTTCCACGAAGCCACTTTGGCCTGCCAGTCCGCCTTCAACATCGTGCATCCTGGCAAAAAATTGTCGTTCAAATACACGACCGTGACTGGCATTGAGGGGCTTTAATCGGCTAAGATGCTGATGTCAGCATTTTTTGAGTCCTCAAAAAATGCAGCGTTTGATCCATATCCACGCTGAGCACCCGGTCTGCCTCCAGTTTGGGCACCACCAAACGATAGGCTTTTTTGATTTTTTCGATGCTCGGGGATGATTTCAAAGGGCTGCGGAATTCCAGCGCCTGCATCCCGATCATAAATTCGATGGCGAGTAAACGTTCCAGGTTCAGGACCACCCGCCGGGCTTTGGTCGCCGCATTGGCCGCCATGCTCACGTGGTCTTCCTGGCCGTTGCAGCTCACAATACTATCCGTAGAAGCTGGTGCGCAAAGTGTTTTGTTTTGATTGACGATGGCGGCAGCGGTGTACTGGGCAATCATCATCCCGGAATGCAGCCCGGGATCTTCGGTCAAAAAAGCAGGAAGGCCGCGTTGCCCCCCAATCAGTTGGTACACCCTGCGCTCCGAAATGCTGCCCAATTCTGCCAGCGCAATGGCAAGGTAATCCAGGGGCAAAGCAAGCGGTTGCGCGTGAAAATTTCCACCGGAAAGAATCAGGTCATCCTCGGGAAAGAGGTTGGGATTGTCGGTGACTGAATTGACCTCCGTTACCAGCATTTTTTCAATGTGTGCCAGGGCATCGCGGCTAGCCCCATGCACTTGAGGTACGCAGCGAAAAGCATAAGGATCTTGTACCGCAGTTTTATCTGATTGCGCTATCTCGCTGTCTTTCAGCAAGTTAAGCACTTTTTGGGCTGTAGAAATTTGTCCCTCGTGGGGGCGAATTTGATGAATATGCGCATCCAAAGGTGAAAGTCGGCAGTTGAATGCATCAAAACCGATGGCCGCGTTTAGGTCGGCTAAATCGGCTAAGCGCCGGGCTTCGAGCAGACTCCAGGTAGCGTAAGCGGCAGAAAACTGCGTGCCGTTCAGTAGTGCGAGCGCTTCTTTGGCCTGAAATTGCAGGGCTTGCCAACCGTGTTTTTGAAGGACCGGTGCGGCCGCTTGTCGCTGACCTTCGTACCACACTTCACCCAGTCCGATCAGGGGCAAGCTGAGGTGTGCCAAGGGGGCCAAATCGCCCGAAGCCCCGAGGGAACCCAGTTCAAAAACCACGGGCAAAACGTCCGCGTTGTAAAAATCAATCAGTCGCTGCACCACCACTTCCCGAACGCCGCTGTATCCGTACGAGAGGCTTTGAATTTTGAGCAAAAGCATGATGCGCAAGATTTCTTGCGGCACGGTATCTCCCATACCCGCAGCATGGCTAACTACCAGATTGTGTTGCAGTTGTGCCACATCAGATTCCGAAATTCTGACATCGCAGAGGGAGCCAAAGCCTGTGTTAATTCCGTAAAAAAGCTGGTCGTTGCCGGCTAATTTCTGATCCAGATATGCCCGGCAATCCCGGATTCGTTGGGCGGATTCGGGCGAAAGAGCGAGCGGGCTGCGGCTGGCAAGCATCTCTCCCAACTGTTCGAGGGAAAGGTGGTTAGGACTGATGTGGTGCATTTTAAGTCAATTCGTGATCTCGAGCCAGACCTGTAAGTTTTGGGGAAACTTTATAGGTCTCGATTCCGGAAAATGTCCAGTAGTATGCTAAAAAAGGAGCGCGAAGGTAGCAAGTGCGCGTGGATTCTTGATTCTATGGCTAATTTTGCCGTTAAATTCGCGAAAAACACGGTTAATCCGAGGTTAAGGTGCGGTGAGAATATTCGACCCTCGTTTGTGTAAAATTCTGAAAATGAGGCAGTTGGTTTTCATTTGGTAAATTTTTTTTTCAAAATCATGCAACTTTGAAAAACTCAAACGCATCAGTAGGCCGTTGAAAGCCGTACGAAGTCCTACTTTTGAGCCGGAAAATCATTTCATCGAATTCAACATCAACTGCACCATGATTAAACGAATTGCATCAACCGCCCTGATTGTGCTTGGCCTCATATCTTTTGCGCAAGCCCAACGTATTGCTTATGTGGACGTGACTGCCATTTTAGAAAGTCTGCCAGAATATCAAAAGGCTCAAGAACAGCTCGACAAAGTAGCCACGACCTGGCGTCAGGAGATTGCTCAGGAACAGGATGTGGTCAAGGGCATGTACAGCAAATTTCAAGCAGAGCAAGTGTTGCTCAGTGAAGAAATGAAAAAAAGCCGCGAAGAAGAGATCCTGACCAAAGAAAAGGCCGTGCGCGAAATGCAGCGGCTAAAATTTGGACCAGAAGGCAGCTTGTTCAAAAAACGCGAAGAACTTATCAAACCGATCCAGGACAAGGTGTACGCGACCATCGAACGTTTTGCGGAAGACAAAGGATTTGAATTTATCTTCGACAAAGGCAGTGCTTCCGGCATGTTGTACGCCGACAAAAAGAATGAAAAAACGGAAGAAATCAAGGCGCTTTTGAAAAAATAAACTGTTGCCTTCCCATGAAGTGGTTGAGGAATTGGGGAAACCTGTTACCCTCAACCACTTCAGCGTTTCAACACTCCTCCATCACTACAAAACGTACGCACACACAAAATATGAAACATTTTTTTCTGCTGGCAATGGGCCTTTTATTCGCTACTGCCGGCTTCGCACAAAAGTTTGGTTACACCAATTCTGCTGCGCTTTTGACTCAAATTCCTGAAGTAAAAGCTGCCGACAGCGATTTACAGGCTTTCCAGACCCAACTGACCAAACGTGGCCAGGAGATGGTAAAAGTACTCCAGGACAAGGCTGGCGAACTCGACCGAAAACAAAAAGCCGGCACCATTTCACCTAAAGACCTGGAGACCCAGACGGCTAAATTGAAGGATGAAGAAGCCGCCATTATTAAATATGAGCAGGAGGTCTACGAAAAGCTTTCGCAAAAACGCGAAGAACTCTTCAAGCCAATTCTGGACCGTGTAAACCAAGCCATGGAAGACGTGGCAAAAGAAAACGGGTTCACGTTTGTGTTCGACATGAATGCCCAAGTGCTGCTTTTTGCAGATGAAACATTGGATGTAACGAAGTTGGTACAAGCCAAATTGGGGATGTAAATTAGAGATAAAAGCTCTTTTTTTTGATCGCCAGCACCATAAACCATGGTGCTGGCGATTTTTTTTACCCAACAAACAATGCGGCAAGGATTTTAAGTCTGATACACGCTTTCGTGCAAAATCATACCTTCGCGCCACTTTTGTCACCCTCTCCTATCATGTTGCCAATCTTACCTAACCGCACCCTGTTTCTGATTGGAATATTGCTTTGTGTTGTAGCGGCATGGTTTACCATTGGGTATCACAATCCCGACGAGCACACGCAAATCTGGGAATTCGCCCATTACAAAATAGGCCGTGTCTCCGCCAGCGAGCTTTCCTGGGAATTTCCCTCCAAGATGCGGCCTGGTTTACAACCTTTTATCGCCTATTGTTCGATCCTTGCTACGGAAACTTTGGGCGTGAACAGCCCCTTCACCCAAGCATTTTTGATGCGTTTGCTTATGGGCATAGCTGCCCTGTTTGTTTATTGGGAATGGAGCAGATGGCTTAGCCGGGATTTGAGAAATGCCGCTTCGATTCGGTGGCTGCGCATTGGTTTCCTGTTTTTTTGGCTCATGCCCTACCTGAACGTGCGTTTTTCGTCGGAAAATACCGCCGCAATCAGCTTTTTTGGTGGCTTGTTACTCTTGTTGCAAGCACTCGCTCAGTCCCAAAAACAATTCAGTGGCAAGCTCGTTTGGGCGGGACTTTTACTCGGGCTTTCCTTCTTTTTTCGATATCAGATCGCCTTTGCGGGCATTGGGCTGTTCGCCTGGCTTTTGTGGCAACAACGAATGGGCTTGAAAGCATGGGCCGCATTGTCCATCGGCGCGTTGATCGCAATTGGCGTGGGCTTTGTAACGGATTATTGGTTGTACGGCGAGTGGGTGTTGGCGCCTTACAACTATTATTATTACAATATCGTAGAAGAAAAAGCCGCTGGTTTTGGGGTGTGGCCCTTCTGGTGGTACGTGACGGAGATGCCTGTCGCGCTGGTCCCGCCGCTGAGTATTTTGCTCTGTTTGCTTTTTGCAGTTGGTATTTGGCGAAAACCCCGGCATCCACTTACCTGGTGTGTGGTTCCGTTTATCGTGGCGCATTCGATGATTGCCCATAAGGAAGTCCGGTTTATGTTTTCGATGGCGCTGCCGTTTTTTTTCCTCGCAACAGCGGGCTGGCAGTATTTCCAGGAAAAATACGTGGTAAAAAAATGGATGGAAAAAACCTTTATGGCTTTTTTCTGGCTGAACATTGTCATCATGGTGTTTCGGATTCTACTGCCAGCAAAAGACATGGCAATTTATTACAAGTTTATTTGGGATTGGCACCATGAAAAACCCGAAACAACGGTCTATTTTGTCAAAAAAGCCCCTCAAAAGCACTTTCCGCTGGTCATTTCGTTTTACGAAATTCCGGCTCAAAACCGACGCGACTGGTACATCGATCCAAGCCATTCAAACGACACCACGGCGCTGCGTCCCGGTGATCTGATGGTGCTTACGGACGCTTCCAGGATGTCGGCCACAGCACCTCCCGGCTACGAGCTTGAGCTTGAATTTACGTATTATCCCGAGTGGCTGTTGCATTTTAATCCCAATGATTGGCAAAGCCGGACGCTTATCTGGAAAATTTACAGCTTGCGGCGAGCGGAGTAAGCGTGGGTGGAATATTGCGGACATTAGCACCAAGGTTCAACCGCTCCGGGGACGTGCAAATATTTTGCTTCCCATCGTTTTCATACCTTTGCCGACCTAACCTTATTTACGGTACCCCTTATGTTGTTAAACCTTTCCGACCGCAGCCTATGGATGATAGGCATTGTGATGTGCGTCATAGCCGCTTGGTGCACGGTTGGATATTATCACCCGGACGAACATTATCAGATTCTCGAATTTGCCAACTATAAGCATGGGAACATCGCGGCTACTGAACTCCCCTGGGAATTTCCCGCCAGAATCCGCCCCGGATTGCAGCCATTTTTAGCTTATCTACTGATTGGGGGAAGTAAAACCTTGGGCATAGACAATCCATTTGTACAGGCATTTTTGATGCGTGTTTTGGTGGCTGCGGCCGCACTTTTTGTGTATTGGCAGTGGATGAAGTGGCTCAGCCCAAAATTGGAAAATCCCGCTGCGGCAAAGTGGCTGCGGAATGGCTTGCTGTTTTTTTGGCTGATGCCGTTTTTAACGGTCCGATTTACATCTGAAAACACTTCCGCTATTTGTTTTTTTGGCGGACTGTTACTCTTACTGCAATTAATTGATAATCAGAAACATACATTCCATTGGAAAGCGATTGTAGCGGGATTATTGCTGGGACTTTCCTTCTTTTTTCGGTATCAAATTGCTTTTGCCGGAATTGGGCTGGGAGCCTGGCTGCTGTTTCAAAACCGCTTGCAATGGCCCGTTTGGGCGGCGCTCAGCCTTGGGGTTGCTGGCTCCTTCTGCGTCGGTCTGGCAACCGACTATTGGCTGTACAACGAATGGGTTTTTGCGCCTTACAACTATTTTTTCTCCAACATTGTGGAGGGCAAAGCCGCCGGTTTTGGGGTATCGCCGTTTTGGTGGTATTTTACTGAAATGCCGATGGCGCTCATACCGCCGCTCAGCATCCTCCTGGTTGTGTTTTTTTCGATTGGACTTTGGCGAAACCCAAGGCATCCGTTCACTTGGTGCGTGATTCCTTTTGTGCTGGCGCATTCGATGGTGGGCCACAAAGAGATACGCTTTTTATTCCCGATGGTATTGCCGTTTTTTTACCTGGCAGTAGTGGGCTGGCAATATTTCCAGGCAAAATACACCCTGAAAAAGTGGATGGTCAGCACCTTTTCGGTGCTCCTTTGGGTCAATATGCTGGTGTTAGTTTTCCAGATTTGCACCCCGGCCCAATTTCGGGTCTCGTTTGCTGGATTTTTTTGGGAATGGTACGACGAACATCCGGACTCGACCGTATATTTTGTTCAAAAAGCGCCCCAAAAAAACTTGCCCATCAACTTACCGTTTTACAAAAAAACCGCCCAAAAACATCTTCCCTGGTACTCCGATTCCGCCTACCCCAACGATACTTCCCAGCTTCAGGAAGACGACCTGATGTTGTTCATGGAAACTTTGTCTCCCAAACCAAGCGCCCCGCCCGGATTTACGCTGGAACGCGAATACACGTATTACCCCGATTGGGTTTTACTAAACAACACCAATAACTGGCAAAATCGCACCCAAATCTGGGCGGTGTATCGCCTGGAAGTGAACTGATAGCAAGGGATTTACTCAAAAGTAAGGATCACATTGCCAATTTTTTGGCCGCTGGCCACGTAATGGAAGGCTTCCTGGATTTTTTCGAGGGGATATTTTCGGTCAATCAAGGGGGTAAATTGACCTGTTTCCAGCAAGTTTTGCATAAAATTCATGCTCTTTTTGATGTCAACGGGGAGGGGAAAAATCACGCGTTGCCCGCCTCGGATTTTTGTGATCAAAGGGAGGTATAGATTCTCCGCATTGGGTCCTAGTTCTGAAGAAATATAGATGCCCCGCGGCTCCAGTACGGGTTTGCATTGGCCAAAACTACTTTTCCCTACCGCGTCAAAAACGAACTCGAAGCGTTCGTTTAGTTTGGTAAAATCTTCCTGCAAATAATCTATGACCTTATCGGGTCCCAAGGCCGCAACCCTTGCGAGATTGGGGGTATCACAAACCGCCACCACGTAAATGCCCATAGATTTCAGAATCTGCACCGCCGCAGATCCAATGGCACCCGTCGCGCCATTCACGAGCACTTTTTGGCCCGCAGTCAATTTTACTTTGTTGATAAAATTAAGGGCATAATGTGCCCCTTCCGCGCTTGAAACGGCCTGTTCGTAGCTGACGTTCTTCGGAATTTTTAAAATGGCTTCATTGGCCGAAACACAGCAGTACTGGGCGTGGGAGCCTAAACCATTGTCGTTGAAGCCCCAAACCCGGTCGCCAACGTTAAAATTTTCAACTTTTTGGCCCACCGCCTCTACTTCTCCGGCAAAATCGGTTCCCGTGGAGAGCAAGGTGGGTTTGGTCAAGCCCGTAAATAATCGGATCAGGTAGGGTTTGCCAGTAAGGCCACCACAGTCGGTCCGATTGACTGTTGAGGCGTGTACCCGAATCAAAATTTGGTTGTCTTTGGGTAGGGGTTTGGCTACCTGAGTTACGGTTAAAACTTCCGGCGGACCGTATTTTGATCGAATGGCTGCTTTCATCCTCTTATTTTGATGTTTAATGTGAAGGAGTCAAAGGTAAGTGGCCGAGTTTCCATGTTTCGTTGACTTTGGTTAAGAAATGTTGCTCCAATCCAATCAAATGAGCATCTCTAAAAACCATTCCCGCTCGGTAAGTACCGGTTCAGATTCCACCTGTTGGCGCAGCGCCAGACGGTCGGCTCGACTGTTGGGATTGAGCTGCAAGAGGCGACGGCCGAAGCGGACAATATTTTGGTAATTGGTTTTGTGATAGCCGATGACGCGTTGGCGGCGGATGAAGGTTTGCATACTTTGAAGATGGGCGTCAAGCGCGTCGAGCTCACTCGTTTCGTAATAGATTTTCAATTGTAAGGTCTTGGCAATTAGATTGTTAATCAGGTCTTTGTAGTCCGCTTGTTGGAGGTGTTGCAAAGCTGCGCCCATATTTCGGCGGACGTATTCCAGGCGAGCCAGATTGAGGTGGAAGGCTGCATCGCGGTATTTTTTCTCCAAAAAGGCTGCGTATTGATGGATGAACTGCTCTGCCCATGCTGTTTCGCCCACTTTGATGGCGATGGCTGCTATGTTGGAATAGGCGAAATGGGAAAGTTGACCATTTTCGAGCAGCAAGTTTGCTTTTAGGGCAGACTGGTAGAGGTCGAGCGCTTCCCGGAAATAACCCGGGGCGGATTGGTTGATTTTACGGATACAAAAATTGAGGGCCAGTAAGTGCAAGTTGCGCTGCTCCTCTATGGGCAGTTGCGTTAAATTTTCCAACAATCTGGGTTTGAACTCCTGGAAAAAATGTTCACCCTCCGGTTCCGTCAAAAATAAATAACAGAAGTAATACAAGCCCACAGCGGGGATAGCTTGCAGGGCCGGCGATTCACGCATGTGGGCCAGCACCAGATCGAGCAGACCGTAGTTGTAACCCGTGCTATACACGGTTTGGTGGCTAAGTGCAAAACAAGCCTGCCGGAGTTTGCGGGCGATGAATGCCGTATCGGTTTGGTTGGATAGTTCTTGCCAATTAAGCGCTTCGGTGCGTTGTCCGGCGCTTTGGAACTGATAAAACTCATACTCGATAGCAGCTTGTGCGTCGAAATATTCGGCATGTCGGTAAGGCTGCGTGGCCCAATCGCGGCGTGCGGCGTGTAAACTTTGCCGGAAATGTTTTTCCAGGCCCCGTTTCCGATAGGCCTCTGCGAGTCGGATGTGATAATCTCCGCTGCGCTCAAACTTTTCAGCATAGACCCAAAAATGCTCGATATGCCCCAACAATTCGGTCATGACGGCACGAAGGGCTTGCACGTTTGAGGGGTTGTTTTTTCCAAAAACTGCCTGCGCTGCATCGGTTTGTTCAGGCAATTTGCCCGTCTCCAAACACCCATTGAAATAGGCAAATAATGCCTGTGGTTGGCTTCTCCGACAAAAAAAAGGCGATTGAAGCCACTGCGCCAATTGCTTGCGTTCGGCTGCGGTGAGTAAAAGAATGGATTGCCAGATGCGTGATTTTTCCAAATTATTCAAATTTTAACGTTTGCAAATATCAGTAAATCAAATAGTTATCTTACTTTTTATTTAAATTATTAAAAATAAATGTCTAAAAATGTATTTGTTGCGCTGCGCACGAAGCTGAACTTTTGTACCATCAAAAAGTATTTGCGCAAATCATCTAAACCAAATGGAACACAAATGCACCCTACTTTCGCTTTTCTCACCCAAACGCAACAAATTATGTACCTGAACAAGATTCGAATTTTGCTACTTGCCGCTTTTGCCCTGCTTACACTGGGCTTGCGCGCTCAAGCCCCATGTATCCTAACCGTTACGGTGGATCCACCGGCAGCATTGAGTTGCCAAAACACCTCCGTCCAATTGGAGACAACGGTTACGCCCGCTGGGAATTACCAATATCAATGGTTTGGGCCTGGACAATTGCCTGAGGTTCCAAACCCAGTTGTCACGATACCAGGCGTTTACAGGGTATTTGTTACGGACGGGTTCCTATGTTTCGGAGAAGATACCGTAGAGGTAACAGGGGCTGTAGAGCCTGCTGTCGTACAAGTTATTTCCTCTGATTGTGACGGGTCGGTAACGCTTAAAGCTTTCCCCTTAAACCCCGCTGGTGGCCCACATACCTACCTTTGGGCAAGCGGCGAGACTGCCGAAACCATCACGGTGTTACCTAATAGTTTTCTTGAATTCCATTGTGTTACCGTGACCAGTACCATTAGCGGTTGCTCAGGGACTAGTTGCTTGTCAGTGGGCCCACTCTTTAGCCCTCAAGCAGAAATCGTTTATTATGATAGCCCATTTTGCAACGACTCATTGGGCATGTTCGCAGGCGCACTTTTTGGCGTCCCACCTTTCGCGTATATGTGGAATACGGGCGAAAACTCACAGGTCATTCAATATCCAGAATCAGGCACCTATATCGTAACGGTAACGGATAGCCGTGGCTGCTCCGATGTGGCCACATTTGTCCTGGAAACCAACACCGACGAATGCGCCAATATAGAGGGGCATGTACTGGCCGACTGGAACACCAACTGTACCACGGAAGCCTCGGATGATCCGCTGCGTAACCTGATTGTTCGGATTACCAATGCAACCGGGGAAGAGCGGTATGTGTATACCGACACCGATGGATTTTATCGGCAGGAAGTAGATCCAGGCACCTATACCATTGAAATTTTGCTGCCAAACAACCTTTGGACGCCTTGCCAAGGCTCCGCTCAAGTGACCCTCAATGCGAACGAAACCCACACGCAAGATTTCCTGCTCCAGCCCGAGGCTATTTGTCCGGCTATGTCGGTTGACCTTGGCACGCTTTTTTTGCGCCGCTGTTTCCCTAGCACCTACTGGATCAATTACTGCAATCAAGGCACCGAAGATGCCACCGGAGCCTACGTGGACGTTCAAATGGACCCCTTCCTATCGGTGACAGGTGCTTCCATCGGGTATTCTGATCTGGGCAATAATCTGTATCGTTTTGACCTCGGCGATGTTCCGTTTAATACCTGCGGCTCCTTTTCAATTACTGTATTGGTCAGCTGCGATGCCTCGCTCGGGCAAACCCATTGTACCGAAGCAGTGATTTACCCAACGGGAAACTGCGAGCCCAGCAACGCACAATGGTCGGGTGCCAGCTTGCAAATCGAAGCAGAATGCCAGTCTGACTCCATAGAATTTACGGTCCGAAACGTTGGTGTTAGCGTGAGCGATGCATTGGAATATGTAATCATCGAAGATGCCGTGATGCTGATGCAGGCACCGCCGCCTACGATTTTCCTGGATCCGGGGGCCGTGCACATCGTAAAGGTTCCAGCCAATGGTGCCACCTGGCGGATGGAAGTGGAACAAGAACCTTTCCACCCTGGTTTTTCTACTCCTTCTCAAACCGTTGAAGGTTGTGTGAATGGGGCAAACTTCAGCATCGGATTTGTGAATCAATTTGCTTTTGACGACAACGACCCCTGGGTGGATATTGACTGCACCCCAAATATCGGCGCATACGACCCCAACGACAAGCAGGGATTCCCCATCGGCTATGGCGCGGCGCGTCAAATTGAGCCTGGCACGGACATCGAGTACCTGATTCGTTTCCAAAACACGGGCACGGATACGGCCTTCACCGTGGTCATCCGCGATACGCTCTCGGTCTGGCTTGACCCTGCCACCGTGCGTCCGGGTGCGAGCAGCCATCCTTACACCTTTGATTTTTACAGTGGTTCCAACCTCAAATTCACCTTTGATAACATCCTGTTACCTGACAGCAATACCAATCTCGCTGGTTCACAGGGTTTTGTATCGTTTAAAATTGCCCAAAAACCCGGCGTTCCCTTGCAAACAGACATCCTGAATTCCGCAGCCATTTTCTTCGATTTCAACGAGCCTATTATCACCAATACGACCATACACCGCATTGGAAAAGACTTCGTGACGCTGAGCGCCTGGCAGCCATTCCGCTCCGGACTCGAACTCCGGGTATTGCCCAATCCGGTGGCACAAAGTGCGGTGCTAGAACTGCGTGGCATGGAAGGCTTACAGGACTGGCAGGTAGAATTGCGCGACGCACTTGGTCGGCCAGTATGGACCGACACCGCCAACGGAGATCAATGGCGTTTTGAGCGCGGTAATTTGCCCGCGGGTTTATACCTGCTGCAAGTGCGCGCCAATGGTCAATTGTTGGGCAGCGGTAAGGTAGTGCTGCGTTAAGAAACAGGGTTGATAAAGGTTGATAAAGGTTTGTAAAGGTTTATAAACCCCATAAACCTTTATAAACCCTATCAACCATTATCAACCCTATCAACTTACAAGTCGCCACCTCATTTGTTTTTACGAAGCAATCGTTTCGGCTTTAAATCCGGCTTCTTTTACTGCGGCAATCACCAGATCCGCATTGAGGTCATCCCCTTTTATGGTCAGTTGTTTATCGGGCGTTTGAATGTTTACTTCCCAATTGTCGGCACCTACAGCCTCGTTCAGAGCCGAAGTAACCTGGCTCACACAGCCCATACATTTGATGTTCGTTTTGAATTTAAGTTCTTGTTTCATGACTGTACAATTTATGGTTGATTTAATTGCTTTAGAGCAAATTACAAAATTACGGGGCACCCGTGAGGGGTTTGTTACATAATTCGGGAACAGATTTACACGATTCACTGTACCAAAGCCGAAAACAGGGCGTCATTTGCGCCATTTTAAGCGCAAACTATTGCCGACCACGCTCACAGAACTCAAGGCCATAGCAGCGCCCGCAATCATTGGATCCAGCAAGAACCCTGTGGATGAATAAAGCACTCCGGCGGCAAGGGGTATCCCGATGAGGTTGTAAATGAAGGCCCAAAACAAATTTTGCCGGATTGCCGACACCGTTTGGCGCGACAATCGGATGGCAGCGGGAATTTTATGCAAATCGCTGCTCATCAGGGTCATTTTAGCCACTTCCATGGCAATATCCGAACCTTTTCCCATGGCAATACTTACGTCGGCACGGGCAAGGGCCTGGCTGTCGTTGATACCGTCTCCCACCATCGCCACGATTTTTCCCTGCTTCTGGAGGCCTTGTACAAAGGCCTCTTTGTCGGCAGGCATAACCCCGCCGCGGAAGTGTTCAATGCCAACTTGTGCGGCCACCGCAGTAGCCGTCTGGAGGTTGTCGCCCGTCAAGAGATACACTTCAACCCCCATGTCCTGAAGTTCCTGCACGGCCGCCGCAGAAGAAGGTTTGATTGGGTCGGCAATGGCGGCTATGGCCAAAACTTGTTGGTCATTGGCGAAGTAGATGACGGTTTTTGCGTCGTTTGACCAGGATTCTGCCTGTTTTTGCAGGGTTTCGGGCAAAGTCAACTTGAAATCCTGCATCAATGCCCAATTCCCGGCAAACACCTTTTGTCCTTGATATGCTGCCACGATTCCTTTTCCAGTCAGGCTTTCTATTTTGTCCAGTGGCAGAGGTGCTGCTTTGGTGTCGAGGTAAGCGACCACGGCATCTGCCAGGGGATGCTCGGAGTTTTTTTCCAAACTGTAAAACACCGGTTGCCATTTGGAAGCCGTTTGTTCATCGGTCCAAAGCATCGCCTCCACACTGGGTTTGCCCAGGGTAATCGTGCCCGTTTTGTCCAAAACGACCGCTTGAATGCGGTGGGCCAACTCAAGGCTTTCCGCGTCTTTGATCAAAATACCTTGTTCTGCTCCTTTGCCCACGCCCACCATAATAGCAGTAGGCGTGGCCAAGCCCAGGGCACAGGGACAAGCGATGACCAATACCGTTACCATAGAGAGCAATCCCTGGGTCAGCCCGTTTTCACCGCCCCAGATCCACCACGCAAAGAATGTTACCAATGCGATCAGGAGCACAATGGGCACAAAAACAGCCGCGATGCGGTCCACCAATTTTTGCACGGGCGCTTTGGAGCCTTGCGCTTCGCCGACCATGCGGATGATTTGGGCCAACAGCGTGTCGCCGCCCACTTTTTCCGCTACAAACTGGAAACTGCCTTTCTGATTGATGGTGCCTGCCAGGACCCGATCGCCTATGTTTTTGGCGACCGGAATGGGTTCTCCGCTGAGCATACTTTCATCCACATACGAACTGCCGGATTGAAGGATACCATCAACGGGGACCTTTTCTCCTGGTTTTACCAGCAGGACATTGCCGATGACCACTTGTGCAATCGGAATCTCCATCGTATGACCGCCATCGTGTACCATGGTGACGGTTTTGGGTTGCAAGCCCATCAGTTTTTTAATGGCGGAAGAGGTATTGGCTTTGGCGCGCTCTTCCAGCAGTTTGCCCAACAAAATGAAGGCCACCACGATACCTGCGGCTTCAAACCAAACATGGGCATGAAGGCCCCGGCTATGCCAAAATTCAGGAAAAAGTGTGTTAAAAACGCTGAAAGTATAGGCAATACCCGTGCTTAGTGCCACCAAGGTGTCCATATTGGCTGAACCATGGCGCGCTTGTTTCCAGGCATTGATAAAAAACGACCTGCCCAGCCAAAGCACCAATGGGGTGGATAATGCCCACAAAACATACTCAACATAGGGGAGATCCATAAAAAACATCCCCAAAATGCCCAGCGGAATGGCCAGTGCAACCGCCCAGATGGTACGCTTGCGCAGGGATTCGTAACGGCTTTGCTGCATTTGCGCCACTTCCTCTCTGGAATCCTCTGTGTCTGTTATAATCAGGTCGTAACCAATGCCTTGTATGGCTTTTTTCATCTCTGCTTCCGAGATGATTTCAGGCGTATATTCCACCTGAACGGTTTGGGTGGCGAAATTGACGGCTGCGGAAACCACCCCGGGCTGTTGCGCCAAGATGGATTCGACACTGACCGCACAAGCGGCACAGGTCATCTCGGTGACGGGAAATTGTTTGCGGGTAGTAGCGTGCGGTTTCTTTTGCATAAATCAACTTTTTGGATGGTGCAAAGTTCCGCTTCCAGGCGGCAAACAAACACTTCACCCAACTCCACAGAGAGAAAAAAGAAACAAGCAGAGCATTGATGAGACAAGCTTTAAGGCCTTGGTAAAAGGACTAAAGTGCCTTCGTATTGGTTTTGTCCACCTGTAAATACAATTCGAAAAAGCCCCGGCTTCCAATCAATAAAGGAGAGTTTAATTTCTCCGGCAGGGTATTTGGCATCCATCATTAATCTACCATAGTTATCCCATATTTGTAAAATCCCGTCTTCAGGTAGGTCTAACATGGAGTAATCCGTAGCTGGATTGGGTCTGGGAAGTAACCTATTTATATTCGAGCTGGCTTCGCTTGAATTAAGCAAAGTATTCAAATCTGAAATCGGACGTTTCCAAACCCCAAATCCTATGCAACTTGCCCAAAGATATTGGTTGTGTAAAACGACCTCCTCCACAAATAGGCCCTTCAAACCCAGGTTCCATTCCAACCAGTTTACACCTTTATCATTTGAAACATAGACCCCAAAAGAGGTACTGAGAAATAGCCAGGAACCATATTTTTTCAAATCATTTATTCTTGCACCTGCCCAGGGCCGCTCTCCCGCAGTCAAATCATAGCAAAACCAATCATCACCCATATTAGGAGAGAAAATTAAGCGCCTCGGATGCGGATTGGAAGGGAATACAAAAATTGAACGATCGCGGACCATTATACGCTTGTTGTTTGAAATTGGAGTACAGTAATCCGTTGGAAGTGTTAATTCAAGTACCCAGTCCTGCCCACTATTCATTGATCTGAAGAGATTTTGATCATAGTCTAACATGTATAAAACCCCTCCATCTAAAAAATGAGAATTGGGAATTATTTCTTCACCCTGATAACTATAACTAAGGGGGTAGAAAGTTTTCCCAGCGTCGTTAGATACAAAAAACCAGTTAAAATTATATGAATGTGCGAGAATTTTGTTGTTTAAAAAATATAATTCATTAAAATGATACGACAAAGAATCTGGCATCTCAATCACAGATTTATGCCAGTTATCGCTTTGCGGTTCTTGATAAAAAATACTCCAGCCATGTATGATCAAACGCCGTCCATTAATTTCTAAATAGGATACTGCCCCAACGTTTGCTCCCCATGATGTGGGGAGGCCTATCGTTTCTAAACTCCAATCCTGGCTATTACTTTCTAACTGCGAGAGTCCGCAGGCGTAAGGACCATATAAATCCGTGCCTGTACTGGTTAATTGAGACGGGATAGCCGCAAAAAGACCCTCATTTTTCCATTGCCAGCTTGAATCAGGGTGGACCCTTCTAAAAACGCCTTTAAATAGTGTGCCAATTAGGGTTGTATCATTACGTTGCGTTATAGTGCAGATTACGTTCTCAAATCTGTGTACGGGATCATACCCCCACGTATCTCCACTATTTTGGGAAAAAATGAGGGATCCATAATTCGCCCACAGGATACTCTCTTCATCCCAAATTATATCAGAAGTACTTTCAAAGTTGTTCAGCAGGTTACGTTTTTCCCAAGTTAATCCTGAATCCGTCGAATGCCAACAATATTTGACATCCATCAAAAAAACTAGAAGATAGTTTTCCCGCTGTGAGATATCCACTATGTTTTCTGGCACAGAAAGTAGTAGCCCCCAAGTAGCCCCCCCATTTGGAGATTGTAACACCTGACTGTGCTGTAGGTTCACGTCATAAACAGTCACATTAATAACTCCATTATCTGCAACTAATGCATTTACAGGAGAGGATAATACTTTTTCCCAATTATATCCATTATCTGAAGTGCGAAATAACCCCTGAAAACTTGAGACAAAAATCTGTGGGCCAATTTTTATAAATTCGTACACAAAAAAAGTGTCAATGAGCTTAACTTCTGTCCAGGTTTGACCAACATCAGGACTCCACCAGAGTGAGGTTTCAGGTTCATGGGAATGAAGTAAAAGTGCGCCATCTGAGTATCGAAGGTCTCCAAAGAAATTTTTGGGCGTATTTGGCAATACTGACCAGTTATCTCCCCGATCAATGGAGAAATAGAGTTCTCCTGCATTGGCGATAATGGTGTCTCCAGCCCAAATTAAGTCTGCAACGCCTCCACCTTTGAGGCCGTTAGTTCGAGTCCATTGAGCAACCAGAATTGTGTGTGTGAATAAGGCAACAAAAAAAAATGGCAGTATCTTCATGTTTGAAATTTTTTTTGATCCAGCAATACACAAAGGTGACATATTAAACCAAAGCTGACAGTTTCAATGTGTAGAGACGCCACATGACAAGCCCAACACATGTTTTGAGACAGCAAATGAAACTTTCAGTGCTACATCTTCCGAATCCACTCCTTCACAAGTTCCACCCCTTCGTGATGCATTATTTGCCGACCTAGTTCCGGCATCCGAATACCCGGATCGTCCTTTTCCATCCTGAAAACCAGGATACTTTCGTTGGGTTTCCCGGGCACAATGCCGAAACGACGGTTTCCACTTCCTCTCCCGGCAGCAACCGGCGGCTTGCCAATACCCAGACGTTCAGGATCCTTTTGATTGTATTCCAAAAACATCCCACTCGTACTGGCTGGTCCGTGCGGATTGTGGCAATGGGCGCAATTTCCATCCAGATAAGCGCGGGCAGCCTCTTCCAACTTGTTAGATCCATCCGTTATTCGATAATCGGTCAGTGCGGGAGCCTGCTGCGGATCAAACGCAGGAGGCAGTTCCAAAAGCCCGGATTTGTGCCAAAAAAGCAACTGATTTTCCCCATTTTCCACTCGGTTCAGTTGGCGGGCTGTCGCGCCGATGGGTACAAATTGCCCATCATAGGAATGACATCCTTTACATTGGTTGAGATTTGGTGCAATGTATTCCAGCTGTTGTTTTTTGCCATTTTGGTCCGTCCAGCTATGCGGAAAACTGGCGCCTGCAACTTCCAAAAATGCGTCGTTTTGCGCCGCATCCCAGATGTATTCCAGGGCTTTCCAGCCTTTTTCCTCTTTCAATAACAACCTGGTTTCCAATATCTTACGGCCTTTTTCGGGCGTTCGGGCATCGTTCCAGTAGAAGAAATTTTTGATAAGCACGGCCCCGGTAGGAAAATCAAATTCCCGATCCGGATGGTACGTCATTTTCTGACCCGTTGGCAAATAGACAAACCGCGCTTTTTCAGCATAATCACTAAAAAGCGGGGCGTTCACTTCGTACGGGAATACTTCTTTCGCTGGTTTCAGATCGGACAAAGCACCCACGAAAAAACCGTACGCTGAAAGTTTCAGCTTGGGCGCTTCATCGGGCGGGATGACCGGCGCAAACGATTGCAGGCCCCATAAAATCGCGAGTAGCAGGCAGGTGATTTTAAAATTCGCAGTCATAAGGTTCCAAGTTTTTGCTGATTTTGCCTTTAAAAAGCCCCAATTTATCGGCGCGAATATTGGCAAAGGTTCCATTGTCATTGTTTCGGACACAAATTTCGTAGCCGGGCTTGAGCTTACCCTGCGCATCCACCCATTCGGGATTTTGGATGCCATCGTAGAGAATGTGGGGCACTTTTTTGCCAAATTTCCACCAAAAAATGAAGCCCATTTTGCTTTTCCAGGTCGGCTTCCGTTTGCCCATGGAGTAGATATTGTCGTGAATGTAAATCCGGGACGGGTAAGGATTGTAGTCTTTATCTTTAATGGGAGTTTCGGTTATAAAATAGCTCACGATGATCGTTGAAGCGGTTTTATTTTCCCAGATTTTATTCTGGTACACCTCTACATCGTTGGTGGCGAGGATCATAATGCCCGTGCCGGGAGGTACTTTTCCTACAATATTGCCAGGAGGGGCAAAATTTCGGAAGTTGTTGCGTGTCACCAGGTTATCATGGACTTTGACATGGCCGCCGCGTTTTTTAGGCAGGTCTGGAAGGTCAAAAACGAGGATTCCGCCCGTGTTGTCGTAGGCTTTGTTTTTCCAGACCCAGGCGTTGGTGGTGTTTTCAATTTCGATGCCCGCCACATTCCATTTGGCCACACAGTCCGTCACCCAAACTGAATCGGATTGGCCGACATAAATACCCGCATCAGAAGCCCCGATGGCGGTGCAGCGTTCAATGCGGACGTTTTGACATTGAACCGGGTAAAGGGCGTAGGAGCCGTTGGAGGACTTTGGTTTTCCAGTCCATTGAGCAGTGATATCGCGGAATGTCAAGCCTTGCACCTGTTGGGTTTTGATCAAATCGCCTTGGGAGTCTTCGATCGTAAAGTGTTCTAAAACAATGTTTTGTGCATTGGTAACTTTGATGCCTTCCGCGCCCTGTTTCTGGTTTTTAAACGAGAGTACCGTTTTTCCCTGACCAGCCCCCCGGATGGTTACATTCTTTTTTGCATCCAGCCAGAGGGTGTTGGAAAGCGAGATGGTGCCTTCCGGGAGCTCAACGGTGGAGCCATCTTCGGCCAGGATGAGTTGTGTTTGGAGTTGTTTTTCCAGCTCGGGCTGGGCGCCGAGCGCGGTGGCAAGGGTGACTAGCAGCAGTGCCAATGAGCATTTTTTTTTCATAGCATTTCTTTTGGCCAAACATACGGCAACCGATATGTTCCTGAAAAATAATCGTTCTTTAGTCTTTTAAGGCGTTGGTTATCAATCGAATCAAAGGGCTTAATCGTCCATAATCGAATCAATCAATTTTAACCCGGTGCCATTTTACCCATAAAAAAAACTCCGACGGTTGCCCGTCGGAGTTCTTTATTCGTATCGTCGAATGTCTGGTCGCTTACGCGAGTTGAACATTGACAGCGTTCAAGCCTTTTTTACCTTGTTGGGTGTCGAAAGAGACTGTGTCGCCTTCGCGGACTTTGTCAACCAAACCGCTGACGTGAACAAAAATTTCTTCGCCCGAGTTTGAATCGACTACGAAACCGAAACCTTTGGTTTCGTTGAAGAACTTGATAGTTCCAGATTGCATACTAAAAAAATTGAAAAAATGAAAAGTAATTGTTCCGAAGAACGGGGCAAAGGTATTGGAATTAATTGAAAATCAAAGAGTTTTGTTTTTTATTTTCTAATTATCCAAAATAGGGTCTCACCAAGCCTGCGTAAATTTGTTGCGTGTTTGGAAAAAGTGTGGCACCCCTAAGTTACAAATAGAGGTGTGTCACACATGAACAAGCTCCAAATTTGCACAAAAAAAACTCCGAACGGTTGCCCGCCGGAGTTTCTGAATCGTATTGTCGAAAGTCGGAATCGCTTAAGCGAGTTGGACATTGACTGCGTTCAAGCCTTTTTTGCCTTCTTTTGTCTCGAAAGTGACGGTGTCGCCCTCACGGACTTTGTCAACCAAACCACTTACGTGAACGAATACTTCCTCGCCGGTGGATGAGTCAACTACAAAACCAAAGCCTTTGGTTTCGTTGAAGAACTTGACAGTTCCTGTTTGCATACTAAAAAAATTGAAAAAATGAAAAGTAATTGCCCCTAAGGACGCTGCAAAAGTAGGGGAAATTTGCAAAAAACAAGGGTTTTCCTTTTTCATTTTTTATCCTTCATCGAACCAGCGTAACATCGCCGCTGGCCTGAATGGGGCCATCGCAGGTTGTCATGCGCAGTTGATATAGATAAACGCCCGGTGGAGCCTGTTCATTTCTAAACGAGCCATCCCAGGTGATGTCCGGATTGGTGGATTCAAACACCAACTCCCCCCAGCGCGAATACACCTGGAGTTGAAAGCCTATGGGTTCAAGGGTGGCACTGAATATACCAAAGCGATCATTTCCTGCCCCGGAATTACTTGATGGAGTAAACACATTGGGAATATAAAAGGGACAAGGCTGTTCAACAAAAACAGTCACGGTTGCCGTATCCCCGCAGCCATTTGCATCGGTGCCAAAGACCGTATAGGTAGTCGTCTGAGTCGGACTGGCCAAAGGCGAGGGGCAATCGCTGCAACTCAAACCCGTTTGTGGCAACCAATTATAGGTACTGGCCCCGGTTGCTGATAAACGAGCTTGTCCGCCCAGTCGGATGGTGACATCCTGCCCGGCCGAAATGGAAGGCGGATTAAATACATTGATGGCCACAAAAGCCGTGTCACGACATTCCCCATCTGCAACTACTACTGCATAATTAGTTGATATAGAGGTCATTATAGTCAAATTTGCAGTCGTAAAAACGGAGGTTCCATTGTCGTCAAACCATTCATATTCTGTGCCGCCCGAAGCTACAAGCACGACGCGTTCACCCGGACAACCCTCGTCTATTTGCGCTACCTGCGCGCGTACCCGGTTGCCAATGGCAATCACTTCGATGGTATCGTTTGCAATGCCGCACTCGCCACTCAGCGTGACTGAATAAGTGCCTGCTGCATCCACCAGAAGACGGCGTGTG
>CAZKBH010000038.1:0-15883 GCA_964550795.1 uncultured Saprospiraceae bacterium | reverse complement strand
TTTCACCTGTATTCCAAAGTACCTGGCCGGGCAAATTTGAGCTGACATTTATTTGGATGGTATCGCCCACACAAATCGTGGTATCCGGGGGCAGGAGTCGCGCGCCATCCGGATTTTGGCAGGAAACCGATTCAGACAGTACAAAGTCGTTGATCGCTATCGTTTGATTTTGTTTCGTAGGCACCGAGCTGCTGGTGTAATTAATATTGTTGACCAAAGGAAGCGGTGGCGGCGGCACGACCGATATGGTTGCATTTTTTTCACAACAAGATACCTGAATGCTTGATTTGCTAAGCAAAGCTCGGCGGGCTGTTCCATCTACACTCGTATCCGACACACCGCAAAGTACCACCTGCCGATCCATAAAAAAGGCATCAAAGCCAAACTCCTGCGCTTCGCTGCCAAACGCAAGCGTACCCAGCAAATCGCCTTGGGGCGACACCTGCAAAATCACAGGATTATACTCCGTCAAGGAAGCAGTCTGATGGGTGGTATTCGCGGCGATTAAAAGCGTATCGTTGTTTAATACGCCCATTTTAAACGGGCTTAAATCGTTCAGCCCTTGGAATGCATTTTGATTGGTGACGGCCCCATCTGCATTGATATTCAAGAGATTTAAGGTGATGTCGAGGCCGTTTTGGCTGGTCAGATAAGAAGCCACGGAAACCGATCCGTCCGATAAAGCTTGGCCGGCCAGAAAATAACTGAAAAGTGGGCCAAAATTGTAGGTTTTAACCCAAATCAGGTCGCCATTAGCATTGAATTTGCCCAGCATACCATTGTTTTGGCCGCTGGTATAATTTTGCCCAAGCGCATAAAAATCGCCTGAAGGCAGTGGTAATATTGCTGCAAATCGCCCAAAAAGGCCGCCTGTGTATGTTTTTTCCCAGATTAGCTGCCCAGTGGCTGAAAATTTTGCCAACAAGATCCGCTCTTCAAGACTGCTGTTCTCGCGACTCATACCAATGGCTAAAACTTCACCCGAAGCCAATTTTTTTGCGTCGAACCAGTCGTCCTGATCGTTGGCATTCCCCCAGATGGTCTCGCTGATAAAATTCCCGTTGGCATCTATCTGTATCATTGATGCATCAAAATATCCTTGGAACCCGCTGTTGTTGTTAAAAAAAAGCGCACTCCCATCGTTGAGCGCTACTAAGGCGCGTGCGTCGCGGGTTATCTCTGGTCTTTTAGCCCAAAGCAAGTTGCCACTTGCGTCATATTTGGTTAAGAATGCCGTGATGCCATCCACGTCTCTTTCAGTACCGGACGCATACCAGCCGCCGCTATTGATCGGCGCGACATGATTCATCAGCAGCAGGTTGCGATCGCTTGAAAAAACTTTTGTAAAATTTTGAGCTTCAATTGATTGCGCAGCGAACATGAGGGCGAAAAGGAGTAACTTATATCGCATTTGAAAACTTCTGTATTGATGTATATTCGTGTTAGCAGGTGCTAAGACTTGTAACTTTCCTCCACCAGGAATATATGTGGCAGCGTAATACAGGCAATTAGCACGAAAAAAAGACTGATCAACGATACATCAGAACCAAAAAATGGTTTACCGAGCACTAAAAGAAATAAACCCACGAGTGAAAGCAAGGTGTAAGGTGCCGCTTGGAGATAATAATGTACTAAAGTGAAGGAAGGCGTTTGGCGGCGGAAAAAAGCAACTTGATTGAGCAAAGAGCCTAGCGAATGCCACAGTGCGAAATACAGTGCAAAACCCACCAATAATGGGGTGTGGAACAAGACAAAAGATAAGACAACAAGGTTGGTTATCTCCCGGAACATCTGCTGCGTGTTGAGGGATCGTATCAGTCGAAGACCGATAATAAGTGAAATGCAAAGCAGCAACAATAGCCACTGCACACTGGCCATTTCCGAATTCGTCCAAGTTAGTGCGCCCCCTAACAACTGTCCAATAATAACACTGCTTTCATCCCAATGCCAGAGCAAAGCCCCACCCAGTACACAGGTGCCCCACACGGAATACAACACGAACGATTTAAAGCGAGACAGCTGTAAATATTGCCAATTGGACTGCCCGAAATGGTAAGCCGAAATAATCAAAAACAAGATTAATGCGAAAGCCGGAAACGCAAGCCAGCAGAGTAGATATGCGAATGCCGCCGCCAAATAATAGAGAAAAAACCGAAAAATATGTTTCTTTTTTAAGTCCTCACCCTGTAAACGCTTGTACAATAAAAAATCCGTTGCTCCGTGTGGGATCCCAATGAGCAAAATTAATACCACGAATACCGGATACTGAATTTGAATCAAAAAATCAGGCCATAACCACCCCAAAAAGCCAAAAGCCAAAGTGATGCCTAAGACCGTAACATGAAGCAGGTCGTTTCGAATATCAATCATAGCAATTTTGAGAGACGTGAACTATGAAAAGTGAGCAAAAAAAGGGCTAACAGTAAAAACTCTACTGTTAGCCCTTGTAACGCACCTGGAGCTTAAAAACTAAGCATTTTCAGTACTGCGAGGCGAGCTAACCGCCAAGCTGTAAATGACCAAGCCGAACCCGATTTTGTTTACAGCATCACCGATGTTGTAAATCAGGTCCATGTTGCGTACATCAATTACATTTCTCAGCCAACCATCGGTCTCGATGGCCATGTACCCGATAGGATAAATAGCCCAACCAACGAGTACGAACCAAGACAAAGCCGTGAATGCAGACTGAAGTTTTGGATCTTTGGAATTGTTCGCCAAACGACGAGCAGAACCGAACCACACTTCATACACAATACCTGCATAACCCACTGTGGAAATGATACCCCAAAGCACGCTGTTGGAACGGAAAACGGTTTCACCCAGGTAGCCAGCTACCAGCATGATGAGTGAATAGCCGATCATTTTCCAAAGCAAATCAATTTTGGCACCGAACGCTTTGAGGATGAGGTAAAACTCTACACACATGAGCGGCACGGTGAGGATCCAGTCAATGTACCGGAATTGAGTTGGCGATTGACCCGTGGTCATCCATACGTCGCGCATGTAATAGTAGTGTACCGAAGCGATTAGGGTAATTAAGCCTGCGATTAAAAGAGACGTTTTCCATTTACCTTCTACCTGTTGACGTTCGAACAGAAAGAAGACGGAAGCCGCAAACATGGCCATGTAGCCAATGAAAAACGTGAAGCCAACATAATCATTGGCTGCCAGACCCGAAAAAAGTAAGATGGGTTGAGAAAGAAGTGATTCCATAAAATAAAGATTGGTTAACCGTTGAAAATACAACAGATACCTTAACAAAACATGGTTTGCTTGGTTCAAATTTTGTTTAACTTTTTTTTGGATGGGCCTAAAAAAAGTTAAACAAACTAGCTTTGGTCGCACCACGAAAAGCCCATACCATCTTGATTTTGATGCATATTTTCGTCAAAACGCCCTAAATCGGTTAATAATCGGCCTAAAAGGGATAAAATGCCTTCGATTTTTTGGCAAAAAAAAAGAGTCACAAACTTTCGTTTGCAACTCCTAAATTATCCTTGAGCGGAAAACGAGACTCGAACTCGCGACCCCCAGCTTGGGAAGCTAGTGCTCTACCAACTGAGCTATTTCCGCATTAGACGTTGCAAAAATACAAGATTTTCAACTGTCAAAAAAAAGAAAAAAATACGCCCGGCAAGCGCCTAATTTTGCCACGAAATGACTTTTGACATCACCATCCCCGTCCTCAACGAAGAAGCCACGCTCGACCGCCAAGTGCGAACGCTGCATGATTTTCTCTGGAATAATTTCCCGACGCCCGGCCAATGGCGTATCATAATCGCAGACAATGGCAGCACGGACAATACCCACCACATTGCCGCTGCACTCTGCGACGAATTTGCGGAAATACAGTTGATTAGAGTCTCCGAAAAAGGGGTCGGGCTGGCCCTGAAAACTTCCTGGAGCCAGAGCAAAGCCGACATCGTGGGATATATGGATCTTGATTTGGCCACGGATTTACGCCATTTCCCGCAGGCCTACAATGCACTCGCCACAGAAGGTTTTGACCTGGTTTATGGCACCCGATTGCACAAAAAATCGCGGGTAGTGGGCCGAACCTTGAAACGGGAAATCACTTCTCGCATGTTCAATTTAATGCTAAAAATATACCTCGGAACCCGTTTTTCCGATGGAATGTGTGGATTTAAATGGTTGCGCCGCGAACATGTTGCGACCCTCATGGAAGCTGGGGCGGTATCCAACGGCTGGTTTTTTAGCACTGAATTACTGGCAATAGCCGAATGGAAGGGATTGAAAATGTGTGAGTTGCCGGTAATCTGGACCGACGACACCTCAAGCAGCCGGGTAAATATCAGCCGTTTAGCCAAACAGTACATTGCAGCTATGCGGGTTTTAAAAAAACGGAAAGGGGCATGACACAAAAAATCCTAATCCTCGGCACCGCACAATGGGGCTGGACGGTCTCCAAAAGCGAAGCATTTCAAATGCTCGACGCCTGGCTCAACGCTGGCTTCCGGCACATTGATGGTGCGACCAATTACCCCATCAACCGGAACCCCAATGATTTTCGCGCGGCTGAGCATATTTTGCAGGAATACATCCAGGCACACGGACTGCACGATCTCAAGATTACCCATAAAATCGGGAGTCTGGACAATATTCGCTCGCCGGATGTAAATCTCAGCCCTTCTTTCCTACAAATGATGACGGAAGAATATCTGCGGCTGTTTGATTCCAACCTGTCCTGCGTGATGGTTCATTGGGACAACCGAAGCGAGGTGCCAGACATTCGAGCATCCTTAGAAGCCTTACAGAAACTTCAACTTGAGCATGGAATTCAGGTTGGGTTATCAGGCTTGGCACACCCGGAGGCTTACACGGAAGCCAACGCGCCTTTAGGCTTGTCTTTTGAAATACAATTGAAACACAACGTTTTACAGTCAGATGTAGCCCGATACAGCCCCTTGCGCGCCGCTACTTCAGCGCAAGAAGGACACCATTTCTACGCTTACGGTATCAATGCGGGCGGTGCAAAATTGGATACCCCCTACCCTGCCGACAGCACCTTCCTGACGCGCGGCGGTGACCCTGAAAAAGTAGCGGCTGTGCTGAAATCCATCGCCGATTTACTGCCAGAATGGAATACAGCCTTTGTTCGTCCGCCTGTGAAGACTATGAACCACGTGGGGTTGATTTACGCGGGTTTGGACCCTGCATTCAACGGGATTGTACTCGGGGTTTCGTCGGTGGCGCAATTGCGCGAAACCTTGGATTTCTGGCGCAATTTTGAGGTATTTGACTATGCTGATGTGTATGCGGGATTGAAAAAGCGACTATTCTGACATATCCATCGTGTGGTACACATTGAGCACATCATCGTCTTCTTCGAGGCGGTCAATGAGTTTTGCCACGGCTTCTACCTCGGCATCATCCAATTTTTTAGTGGTATTGGGGAGGTATTCGAGGGCTGCGCTGGAGGTCTCGATATTGCGATCTTCCAGGGCTTTTTGAAGCGAGCCAAAATCTGTAAAGGCACAGAGCAAAACCACTTCATCTTCTTCGCGCTTGAGTTCCTCCAAACCGGCGTCAATCAGTTCCAATTCAAGCTCATCCCATTCATGGCCTTCTGCTTTGGCTTTAAAAACGCCCTTGCGGTCGAACAAAAAGCCCACGCTACCCGAGGTTCCGAGTGCTCCGCCGCAGCGGTCGAAATACATGCGCACGTTGGCGACGGTTCGGGTCGGATTGTCGGTGGCCGTTTCCACCATAACTGCAACGCCGCCGGGGCCTTTGCCCTCGTATAAGACTTCCTGAAAATTTTCCGCCTCTTTGCCCGATGCTTTTTTGATGGCACTTTCGACGTTCGATTTGGGCATATTGGCCGTCTTGGCGTTTTGAACGGCTACGCGAAGGCGGGAATTATACTCAGGATTCGGGCCGCCTGATTTTACGGCCAAAGCGATTTCTCTCCCGATTCGGGTGAAGGTTTTGGCCATACCGGCCCAACGCTTAAATTTTCTTTCTTTGCGGAATTCAAACGCGCGTCCCATAAAAAGTGTAGTAGATGGTAAGTGATAAGTGGTGAACCGCTTTTGCGTTTCGAAAAGTTACAAAAGCGCGCAAAAGTAGGCAATGCCCGCACAACAAAATTGATTTTCCAAAAGAAGTACGTGGATTTTCCGCCAATTGAAACGAGAAACTCATTTGAGACTATTTAACCAATCTCTAATCCCTAAACCCCAATAACCAACAGTATCTTCGCCGCTCTTTTTACGCAACCAATTCATTTACTCATGAAAAGTATCCTCTTTACCTGCCTCTTCGCGCTGTTCTTGTCTCCCTTAGTCACCAGCGCACAAGAAGGGAAAAAAACGGACCTCGAAATTTCAAGCGAAGTACTCAAAACCGCAGAATGGGCCGCTTTCAAATACATGGAAAACCTGGACAAGGCTCAAAGTGGCGATTTAAAGGCCATAAAAGCGTTTTTGGAATTTAGCAGTGTGGTGGACGGCACCGAATCTTTGCAGCACGCCATGACCTGCGTGGAACTCATTCCTTTGACTACAGATGAAAAAATGGGCGCTTCTATCAGCAATTTGAAGCCAAAACTCAAAACCGTTCTGCTTGAACGTTTCGTCCTGGCCCAAGGCCGCACCAAAAAAGAGGAACTCAAAAAACCGCTCCTCGAATGGGCGCCACTCACCTGGAAAGCACTCAATGGCGAAAAAGTAGCCTGTACTTCATGCGTGCAAAACAGTGGCCTGACAAAAGCTGCTCCTGGTGGCCAAAAACCTTCCAACGGTACTACGCTACAACCCGCACAACCGGTACAATCAGATTCTGAAACAGGCAAACAATGAAATCTAAATCGCTGATTTTCAGTCTTTTGATCTCCTTTTTCGCAGGTTTGATGTACCAATGCCAGGTTCCCAAAAATAGCCGGGCAAACTCTTCTAAAGAGGTACAGCAACTTGTGGATTACATGATTGGCGATTTCAGCAGTCAGGCCCAAAGTGTACGCGATTCCGCCTTTTATGATATTCGCCTGCACATCCGTCCTATCTGGAAAAACGACGCATCCAACCACTGGCTGTACGTAGAACAGGCCACGGCCGCTGCCGAACACAAACCTTATCGGCAACGGATTTACAAGGTAGAAAAAGAAGCATCCGGGGGCGTCAAAAGCATCGTCTATACCCTACCCGATCCAGAAAAATGGGCCGGCAAGTACAAAACACCCGAAGCTTTTGACCAGTTAAAACCCTCCGAATTGTCGCTGCGCGAGGGCTGTACCGTTTTTTTAAAAAAACAAAAAGACGGCTCTTTTATCGGTTCTACACGGGGAATAGACTGCGAAAGCACCCTGCGCGGCGCAAAATACGCCTCCTCCATAGTCACCGTCACCGCCACCCAACTCCTCAGCTGGGATCAAGGATTTGATGAAAAAGGAGCCCAAGTCTGGGGCGCAACGAAGGGGGGATATGAGTTTTTGAAAAAAAATAAATAATAAAAATGTGGTCAATGTGTGGAATGTGGTTAATGTGATTTTGCACTCACGTTGGGCACATTAACCACATTCTACACATTGACCACATTCCTCCCATTGACCACATTCTCCACATTAAAAACATTGTCCACATTCTCCACATTAAAAACATTGTCCACATTCTAACAAATGGCTTTCCGAATTTATACCAAGACAGGCGACCGGGGCGAAACAGCCCTGTTTGGCGGCAGGCGGGTGCCCAAGAGCGATCTGCGGGTAGATGCTTATGGCACCGTGGACGAGCTGAACTCCTTCCTGGGTTTACTTCGGGATTCCGTTGGGAACCAACATACCCGGGAGATATTGGCCCACACACAGCATCGGCTCTTTACCTTGGGCGCGCACCTGGCATCTGACCCGGCCAAGCACCCACCCACTCCCGATCTTTTGCCTGCCGATGTTCAGCTTTTGGAAGACGAAATGGATTCAATGGATGAGGCGCTTGCCCCGCTCAAACATTTTATACTCCCAGGCGGACATCCGACCGTTTCTATATGTCATATTTGCCGGACCGTCTGCCGGCGGGCAGAACGCCTCACGGTCGCCTTGGCTCAATCTGGCGAGCCTGTGGAAGATATAGCCTTGCAATACCTCAACCGTCTTTCGGACTATTTTTTCATCCTCGCCCGTTTTTTGGCCAAAGATTTGGGCGTGGAAGAGGTGATTTGGAAGACGCGGTAAGTGGAATTAATAGAAAGGGCTTAGCCAACAGAAGATTAGAATCTGTGTCGGCTAAGCCCTTTTTTATTGCCACATATTGAAACTTCTACAAGGTCCCCCGCAATTCCTGTTCGCGCTCTATCGCTTCAAAAAGTGCCTTGAAATTGCCTTTTCCGAAGGATTTAGCCCCTCTGCGCTGAATAATTTCAAAAAACACGGTAGGCCGATCCTGAATCGGTTTGGTGAAAATTTGTAGCAGATAGCCGTCTTCGTCCCGATCCACCAGAATGTTCAGGGCCTTTAAATCTTCAATATTTTCCTCGATTTCCCCCACACGATCCAGGACATCGTCGTAGTATGCCTCTGGCACATAGAGGAAATCTACGCCGTTGGCACGCATTTGCGCCACCGTTTCCAGAATATTATCCGTTGCCACAGCAATGTGTTGTACGCCAGCGCCGCGGTAGAAATCGAGATATTCTTCTATTTGGCTCTTTTTCAATCCTTTAGCAGGCTCGTTGATCGGGAATTTGATGTAGCCATTCCCGTTGCTCACTACTTTGGACATGAGCGCGGTGTATTCCGTGGAGATGTCTTTATCGTCAAAAGTGATGAGCAGTTTGAATCCCATCACGTCCTGATAAAACTTGACCCATTTATTCATGCCCCCCAGCTCGACATTGCCGACGCAGTGATCCACGTACTTAAGTCCTACTGATTTGGACGGATACGCGTTCGTACGCGGCGCATAACCAGGGAGAAAAACCCCAGTGTAATTTTTCCGCTCCACCAGGGTATGAATCGTGTCGCCGTAGGTTTTAACGGCTGCCAATACAACCTCGCCATGTTCATCGCGCAAGGTTTTTGGCTCAAATGCGGATTCTGCGCCACGTTCCATGGCGACCTGGTAGGCCTTTTCGGCATCGTCCACCCAAAGCGCGAGTACTTTCACCCCGTCGCCATGTTCAGCCACATGCTGGGCAATTTCGGTGCCCGGAAGCAGTGAGGAAGTCAAGACGATTCGAATTTTGTTTTGCTGCAAAACATAACTCACCCGGTCTCGCACACCCGTTTCAGGACCTGCGTAGGCAACGACCTCAAACCCCAATGCGGCTTGATAGTACATCGAACTTTGTTTGGCATTGCCAACGTACATTTCGAGGTGGTCAGTCCCATTGATGGGAAATGTATCGGTTGAAGCTTCCGGATGGGTGGTGGTGGAGACGGTTGGTGCTGTTAGGACTTCCATGCGTTATAGACTAGATTGAGGTGATTTACAGGATTTGAGTGACTCAAATCCCTGATTTTAAGCGAAGCAGAATGCTTTTGTGTTCAAAATCAATCTGCCTTGACTAAAAAAATTCGCGCAAAAGTAATTTAATGTTTCTAAACCGATGTTAGAACGTGGCCCGCATTGTCAACGACAGTCGAACATCATATTGATCCTGCGTAATGCCCCTCAGATAAATCACGACATCCACCGAAAAACGAGGGTCGGTAAAAAAACGCTTGGAATCAGCCAGCGAAGGAATCAGGGGCAATACGTTATTGGGTTCCAAAGGGGTTGGATCCCGGTATGCGATTTCCAGAAAGTCGTTCGGATTCGCATTATCAAACACCCGAAAAAATATCCGATCCACGATGCTGAAATCGGCATCGCCAAAAATACCGACCAAACTGGCTTCAGAAGTAATCACTCCTGTGATGTCTTCGGCTGTTTTGCCGTGTTGCTCCAGGAGTTTTTCCCAGTTGGTCGGGATGTTTTTTAAACGAAAATGGTGGACGTCAAAATTCCCGATTCCCGCCGGGATACTGAAATCCTGCTGATAAAACAGGTCAAATCCGGGGGCAAGTTCATTGTCTTTATTGCATGAAAGGCCCAAGACGGTGAACAATACGAGGCCCAAAAAGGACAGATTCGAAGTAAATGACAGTTTCCTCATGTGCGCTAGGTACATTTATTGGATAAAAGGTTGCCTTTCGATTTGCCGCAGTGGCACTACATTTGCAAAAATTTGAAACAGCATGAAATACCTGATTACCGGCCTCGGCAATGTCGGCTATGAATACGACGGCACCCGGCATAATATTGGCTTTGAAGTGGTTGATTTTTTGTGCAAAAATCTTGAGGGCGAATGGAAAGGAAACCACCACGGTGAACTCGCCGAAGTCAAGTTTAAAGGCCGCACCTTGCTGCTTTTGAAGCCAAATACTTATATGAATTTGAGTGGCAAAGCCATTCGGTACTGGTTGCAAAAAGAAAAAATCCCCATCGAAAACAGCGTCACGGTCCTCGACGATCTCAACCTGGAATTTGGCAAACAACGCCTGCGCCCAAAAGGCTCCGATGGCGGACACAACGGTTTAAAAAGTATCCAGGAATTGCTCGCTACCGACGCATATCCTCGACTTCGTATCGGAATTGGAAGTGGTTTTTCAAAAGGGAAACAAGTGAATTTTGTCCTGGGCAAGTGGTCAGAAGACGAAAAAGCCGAACTGCCGCGCATCCTCGAAAAAGCCGAAGAAGTGCTAAAGACCTTTGTAACCCTTGGTATTGAACGGGCTATGAATATTACTGGAAAATAATTTTTTGCTTTGAGTGTTTAACTTTGTTCATCAGAGCAATTTTCAAAAAAAACCGTCCATCCTTGCTGTTAAAACCCAACTGATACCAAACCTTTCGGCTACTTTCGCGCATTCTTAATTCAAATCCTCGGCTATGAGAAAATTCAAAATCAATTGGTGGCGCCTCGCTTTTTTACTGCTCACCGTCGGCATGATCGTACTGGAGAGTTGCAGTCTTTTCAAACCTAAATGCAACTGCCCGCATTTTTAAGCACCCTCGGAGCGCCAGCATTTTACTCTTCCTCCTCTATCAGTAGTTCCTGAGGCAAAGATTTGGTCGTACGTGCGCCCAATTCTTTGATTTTTTCCGCTTTGCCAATGAGCGTATCGCCTGGTCGGCCTGCGTTGGTGAGTTTGTGCATGGCATCGTCGTAAGCGGTTCTGGCGTGGTCTAGTTTTGTGCCTATATTGCGCAAATCCTCCACAAAAGCCACAAATTTATCGTACAAAAGCCCACTTTGTCGGGCTATTTCCAGCACAGATTTTGTCTGTTTTTCCTGTTTCCAAAGATGCGCCACCGTGCGCAGGGTCGCGAGCAAACTGCTGGTGGTTACGATGACGATGTTTCGCTCCAGCGCATCCGTGAACAGCCGCGGATCTGCCTGCGAAGCCGCTGTGAGTGCTCCCTCAAGCGGCACAAAAAGCAGTAAGTAATCGGGCGAATTGATCGCATACAGGGTTTGGTAATTGGTGCGACTCAGGTTGTCCACGTGACTGCGCAGACTCGAAATATGCGCTTTCAGGTGTTGGTCGCGCTCCACGGGATCCGCTGCATTAAAGTAGCGCTCAAAAGCGGTAAGCGACACTTTGGAATCCACTACAAGTTGCTTGTTATCAGGAAGTTGAATGACAAAATCCGGTCGTTTGGCAGCGCCTTCTTCGTTCCTGAAAGTGGCTTGGGAAAGGAAATGAATGCCTTTTTGCAGTCCGGATTTTTCGAGCAATGTTTCCAATTGCATTTCCCCCCAATCTCCCTGCATTTTGTTCTGGCCTTTGAGCGCGGAGGTCAGGTTGTGTGCGTCCTGACTGAGTTGTTGATTGAGTTGCGTGAGCTGTTCGAGCTCTTTTTTCAGGCTGGATTTCTCGCGGGTTTCTTCTAAAAATTTGCGATCCACGTTTTCCTCAAACTCCTTGATTTTTTCCCGCAGCGGCGCCAAAACCGTCTGCATTTGCTGTGCATTTTGCGCCGTAAAACGCACCGATTTTTCCTCCAAAAGACGGTTGGCAATGTTTTCAAACTCTGTTTTGAATTTGACCTGCAATTGCTCGACTTCCGCTTTTTGATTCCTGAAATTCTCTTCGAGATGATACAATTGCTGCTCGCGGGCGGCGAGTTGGGCGTGGGCGTCTCGGATTTCGCGTTCTTTAGAGCTCAGCTCACTGCGCAGACGTTCGGATTCCTCCAGGATGGCCGAGTGAAGTTCACGGGGCACAAATTGTTCTTTATCAATGGTTTGTGTGACATTCCCGGACTGTTGCCGAAGGATCACAAAGACCAGAACAATGAGTAAAATTCCGCCAAGTAGAAAAAGTAAGGTGTTGTCCATGCGCTGCGCTTTTGTTGGACAAATGTACCTCGTTTATGACTTTTTGTTTACTAGTGGCAATGATTTTGACAGGAAATGTTTTGAAAGCTATAGCAATTACTGCGCTTGACCCTGCTTCTCAAACTCCTTCACGATCTCATCGGGCGTTTTGCCCAGCATCTTGATGGCGTTTTGGGCATCATCCACAAAATCGGGGTCGTTTGGGTATTTTTGCAGGAAAGACTCATAAGTTGCTTTGGCTGCAACGAGGTCTTTAAGGTCGTTTTCCTGCACATAACCAATCATAAACAAAGCGGTCGGCGCCTTTTTGTGTTGCGGCATTCCATTGGATATTTTGGAATACAACTCAATGGCCTTTTGCCCTTGTCCTACCGTAATGGCAAGTCCGCCGGCCTTCAAAAGCAGATTCACATATTGATCCGGGTTGGATTTTTCCAGCAGCCCGGCCAGCTCCTCAGAGGTCTTGATGAACTCAGCTGCCTTGATTTTATCCACAACATTCGCGCCACCCATTTCTTTGTCAAGTTTTGCGAGTTTATCCTGATTAGATTTAACAGGGTCTGTCTGGCAGGCATTAAATAGAATGCCAAGGAGTGCGAGGGTGAATAATTTTTTCATAATCTTGAATGTGATGAATGTGGTCAATGTGGTCAATGTGGGGAGTGTGGGAAATGTGGTCAATGTGAGGAATGTGGTCAATGTGATCAATGTGGTCAATGTGGTCAATGTGGGGAATGTGGTCAATGTGGGAAATGAGATCAATGTGGTCCGCTTCTGCGCTTTGGATTCGGCGGGTATAGGGGAGTATAATACGTTTACTAAACTTTAAAAGTTTAGTAAACGTCACACTCTATCATGGAACCCATTATATCGAATTCTTCTTTTGAAATGCCAAGCGCTACCGCCACATTGACCACATTGACCACATTAAAAAATTGACCACATTAATTTTACATGTATTCATGCTTCCCAAACACGCTTTTTACCGTCACTTTTTCGCCTTCTGCCCGCTTAACGCGGCCAATAACACGGGCTTCGATGCCATATTTTTCCGCAATGGCCATCACCGCGTCCGCTTGTCGGGAAGGTAGGTAAATTTCCATGCGGTGGCCCATGTTGAACACCTGATACATCTCGCGCCAGGGCGTTTGGCTACTTTCCTGGATCAGGCGAAACAACGGCGGAAGCTCAAAAAGGTTGTCTTTTATGATGTGCGCATCCTTCACAAATTTCAGCACCTTGGTTTGGCCGCCGCCCGTGACGTGGATGAGTCCGTGGATTTTTTTGCGGTACTCGCGCAGAATTTCCTGCAACACTGGCAAATAACTCCGTGTAGGGGAAAGGATGAGCTTCCCTACGCTAATCTCCTGATTTCCAACAGATACCTTTTCTGTTACCAAACGATTTCCGGTGTACACGACTTCGTTTGGAAGGCGCGGATCAAAACTTTCCGGGTATTTTTCTGCGTAGATCTTGGACAAGACATCGTGTCGAGCAGCCGTGAGACCGTTACTGCCCATCCCGCCGTTGTACTCGGTTTCGTAGCTGGCCTGGCCAAACGACGCAAGTCCCACGATTACATCCCCGGCACGAATATTTGGAACCAGCACTTCAGAACGTTTCATCCGGGCAAAAGCCGTAAACCCAACATCAATGGTGCGCACAATGTCGCCTACATCGGCAGTTTCGCCGCCAGCAAGGTGGAGATTTACGCCATGGGATTGCATTTTTTCAACAAAATCAGAGGTGCCGCGGATCACGGCTGCGATGACTTCGGCGGGGATCAGCCCCTTGTTCCGCCCGATGGTGCTACTGAGTATAATATCGTTGGTGCAACCCGCACAAGCCATGTCGTCGAGGTTCATCACGATGGCATCCTGTGCGACGCCTGGCCAAACAGATAAATCGCCTGTTTCGCGCCATTGCACGTAGGCCAGGCTTGTTTTAGTTCCTGCGGTATCGGCATGGAGCAGGTTGCAATATTTTGCGTTGTCCGCAGCCAGGTCGGGCAATATTTTACAGAAAGCATTGGGATACAGGCCTTTATCCAAATGTTGGATGGCTGCGTGGACTTCTTCTTTGGAGGCGGAGACACCGCGTTGGTCGTATTTCGTCATTTTACCTGCCGTATCCTCGGCGAAGGTGGATGGTGTTATGAATGTTATTTCTCCCAACTGCGAAACCTTGCCGTTTGGTCGTAAATATGGTACAAGATAGCTTTCTCCAGGTCGTTAAATTCCTGTCCACGGCGGGCCATCACAATCGCAGCGGTCTCACACGCTTCAGCAAATTTGTAGGTTCGGTATCCGTCCGGGCCGCCCCAGGAGAAATCCGGGACAAAATTCCGTGGAAAACCCGCGCCATACACATTGGCAAATGCCCCTACCACGGTGCCTGTGTTAAACATGGTATTGATGGCACATTTCGAGTGGTCGCCCATGATTAAGCCCAGGAACTGTTGGCCGGTTTTTTCAAAACGTTCGGTCTCATAATCCCAAAGTTTCACTTCGGAATAGTTGTTTTTGAGGTTGGAATTGTTGGTATCTGCACCGAGATTGCACCATTCGCCGAGGACCGAATCACCGAGATAACCGTCGTGCGATTTGTTTGAATTGGCAAAGAAAATAGACCGCGCCACCTCTCCGCCGATGCGGCAACCAGGACCAAAGGAACAGGGTCCGTAGATTTTTGCGCCCATCTTAACAATTGATTCTGAGCCAATTGCAATGGGACCTCTCAACATTGCCCCCTCCATAATTTCCGTGTTTGCCCCGATGTAGATGGGGCCTGCCAGCAGGTTCAAGGTGCAATACTCCATCTTGACCCCTTCTTCCAAAAACAAGTTGCTGAGTGGCCCGACCAATCGGTTCGTGCTGGAAACAGGCTTGGAGGATTTTCCGTGCATGAGCAGTGCAAAATCCTCGGCGAGTGCCTGTTCGTTGAGCCGGACGAATTGCCACAGATTTTTGATTTCAATCAAGGGTATGTCGGCCTCCAATTCCTGGCCTTGCAGTTCGTCTAGCTCTTCTTGTTCAATAAGCGACTCAAATTGTGCTTCATTGAGCCTTGCAGCCACCAATTCACCATTGGAGAGCAGTGCCCCATTGAGTCCGAGGGCTTCAATGCGTTTGCAGATCGCCGGCGTGGGGAGGACTCCACCATTGATGATGAGATTCTCATCCTCAATACGAATCGGGTATTTTTCCTGCAAATATTCTTGTGTGATATACGAGGCGGTTCCCCGCAATCGGCGCTCCCATTTTTCACGGAGCGTGAGAATGCCCAAACGCAATTCGCTCATTGGACGGGTGGCCGTGAGGGGCAACAGGTGGTTGCGTGCGTCCGAATCAAAAAGGATGATATTCATAACAGTGGAGTAGATTCCAAATCGCGTAAAATCCGGGCAAACTTACGTCATTTGACCCACTGGAGGGCAATAAAAAAGTCCCAACACGCATAAATGCCTATCGGGACTTTTAGTGCTTTTCTAAACTTTAGTTTCTGGCCTACAAGCGGCAAATTTTAGCTTGTACGGCGTTAA
>CAZKBH010000037.1:40900-46557 GCA_964550795.1 uncultured Saprospiraceae bacterium | reverse complement strand
TTCTTTGGTACTTTCTTTTGGGCAAGCAAAAGAAAGTACAGATGCCGAGCAAATGTGACCAGCCCGGGCAGAAAGGAACAGACCTTCGATTGGTTCAATTTTTACTCCCAGCTGGCTGTCGAAAAATCTAACCATTTTGACGCGTGACCTTGAATTCTGTTTGGCTATCAACAACCTTCCAAGTGGTGAAACGACTTATGTACATGCCCTAGGTTTTAAAAACCTTATAGGTTTTTGGAGAATCAAAATATAATTCCGCAACAAATTTTCAACCTACACTATTGATACAACCCCGTGTGACTTCTATTTTTAAAAAGTATAACACTTGATTTTTTTGCGATTCGGCCCACCGCTGCGGCTTCCACTTTCGCGCTTTCCCCGGAATCCTTTTTCACGCTTTTTGAAACTGAAAGCGTTGATTTTGAATCCAATATACACATCTGTGCCACTCAGTTTTTCTTTGCTGGTAAAACTCCCCAGGTTGTCGGTCCCGAGGTAAAGCCATGCTAAACGAATGGCTACACCGGCCCGAAAACTGCGCCAGTCGTCCACCACCAAGGGCAGAGAAACCGAAGCCCAACGGTGTTCAAAACGGGGCACAATGGCCAAAGTGCTGGGTCGTTTTACGGCGTATTCAGAGAGCGGTACCCGCTGGATCAATACCCCGCCGACATATAACATTGGTGCCAAACGGGCATCAAATTGGACCGACAAAGCGGTGGGCAATCCAATCGCAAAAGCTCGTTTTTGTAAAGAAGCCTGCGGATCACCCAAAAAAGCCTGGCTGATATCGCCAATTACGTCCTCGGCATTATTTCGCTGCGGGAAATCGGCGTTGCTGACGGTCAATAGGGTATCAAATTCAATGTGATGCCGCTGCGCAGTTCGTTTAAAACGCACAAAACCCGCGTCTAGGAGTGAAACGCCGGCGCGCCAAGCGTAGCCATCTTCCGGATCATCTGCGGGCATCGCCCAGGAAACACCCAGATCAAGGCCAAATCCTGCCCCTTGTCGGCGGAGTTTAATCTGCTCGGCATCATCGGTCAAATTCGCGGTGGTGAGTGCATAGTCCCACTGCGCACTGCCAAACGCCACGGTATCATCAAAGCGCTGGGTATAATCGAAATTGGATTGTGCCCGGGTGTAAAAGCCCTCATACCCCAGCAGGATTTTTGGCGAAACGCCCCAGGCCATCTGTAGGTCGCCGAGTTCTTCCAAGCGGCTGTAGTGCAGCCCGATTTCACCCCAAGTCATACCCGAGAGTCCAACTGCGGGAATGTTAATTGCTTGATTACGAGGGATATCTGCAATGGTTCGGTAGGCCAAAATTTGTGGAATCTGGTAGGCGGAAATGTGCGACCTGAAAGCAGTTGTAAGACCCACTACATTTTTTTCCCCGAAACGAAAACTAAAGGCAGGGCCGGCCACCCGGGTTTGAGTCACGAAGTGCATTTTTCGGCCACTTCCGTCGGCAAAATCCTGAAATATGACATCGCTGGGAGGCGGGTTTTCTGCGGAGGTATCGGCGAGAGAAACAATTTTGTCGGTGTTGCGCAGGGCGTTTTGCAGACTGGTGTTGCGCAAAAAAGCATAACTATTTTCTACAAAAAGATCCGCGTTAAAAAGGCTTACTTCCCAGTTGTGGGGCGTGAAAGCCGTGTTCGCAGGGTTGATGCCCGCGCTGTAAATCCCGGCATAGCGTTCGAGCCGCATGCCGAGTTGTTGTTGTGCGGAAATAGATTGAGTAAGGGAAAAAAGAAAGAGCAGGGTTAAAATCGGGAAATGGGCAAGGTTGCTGCGCATAGAAGGTAGAGATTAAAAATTTGCGCAGAAACGAAGGTTTGGGGTGTAGAATTGCGTTAAAATGAAGAAAATTAGGGGGGGAGTGGTGAGTGACAAGTGTATATGATAAGTGGTGGTATGGCCTTCAGGCCGTCGGGAAGAGCGCCATTTATGGCGCAGAAGAATGAATAAGTGGCGTAAACGCCACCCATCCCGACGGCCTGAAGGCCATACCACCATAAAACCACCCCCTCACTACTCTACACCCCCATCGGATCCAATTTCTCGCTTTCCACACCATACTTTTTCATAAACTCCTTCACGGCTTTTTCCGTGATTTTGCCCTGTTTATGCAACAGACGCACGGCCGCAAATGCAATGTATTTGGGTGAAATCTCAAAGTAATCCCGCAGGTTTTCACGGCTTTCTGAAAGGCCAAAACCGTCGGTGCCTAGCGGAGTGAAATCTTTGGGCATCCAGGGAGCAAGTTGACCCGCCGTGAGTTTTACCCAGTCGTTGGCACTGACAAATACGCCTTCTTCGCCTTTGAGTACTTGTTGCACGTAGGGCACACGCTCCGTTTCACCGGGATGCAGCATGTTCCAACGATCGCAGGAAACAGCGTCGCGGTACAGTTCTGTCCAGGAAGTAGCGCTCCAGATATCCGTGCTAACCCCTTCTTTTTCAAGGATTTCCGCAGCTTCCATCACTTGTTTGATGATGACACCCGAACCAATGAGATGTGCTTTTGCGCCACCTTTGGTTTTGGATTTTTGGAAACGATACAAGCCGCGTTTAATATTTTCTTCCACGCCTTTAGGCATTTCAGGCATCAACAGGTTTTCGTTGTAAATGGTGAGGTAGTAGATTTTTGCCTCGTTTTCCACGTACATCCGGCGCAGGCCATCCTGCACAATTACAGCCAGTTCGTAGGCAAACGCAGGATCATACGTAATGACCGAAGGAACGGTCTGTGCGATGAGAATTGAATGCCCATCCTGGTGTTGCAAACCCTCCCCATTGAGCGTGGTGCGGCCAGCAGTGGCACCGAGCAAAAAGCCCTTGCACATCATGTCGGCAGCTGCCCAAATCATGTCGCCCACGCGTTGGAAGCCGAACATGGAGTAATAAATGTAAAAAGGAACGGTTGGGATGCCGTGCAGCGCGTAGGCGGTTCCAGCAGCGGTGAAACTGGCCGAAGCACCGTCTTCGTTGATGCCTTCCTGAAGCACTTGACCCGTTTTTGATTCCTTGTATTTAATAACCGAAATACCGATTTCGAGGGGTGTGTATAGTTGTCCCCGCTGATTCCAAATCTGCACGGAATTAAACAGTGGCTCCATCCCAAAAGTCTGCGCTTCGTCCGGAACAATGGGCACGATATATTTTCCAATGTCCTGATTTTTAATCAGTTGGTTCATAATATCCACCATGGCACCGGTGGTAGAAACCGTTTTTCCCGACTCGCTTCCTTTGAGTTGTTTGTCAAAAACAGAGAGCTCTGGAGCTTTAAACTCGGTGTATTTGACAATGCGTTCGGGCAAAAATCCACCGAGTTTTTCCCGGCGTTCCATCAGGTATTTTCGTTCGGGCGCATCGGTAGCGGGCCACCAAAATTTGGCTGCTCTTGCCTCGTCGTCGGACAGTGGAATATCATAGCGGTTTTTGATTTCTACTCGGAAATCTGCGCTCAAATCCTTGGTCTGGTGGGCTTTGTTTTTTCCCTCCGCGGACTTGCCCATGCCATAACCTTTTACCGTTTTCACAATGATGGCAACGGGTTTGTTTGATTTTACGGCGCGTTCATAAGCAGCAAAAACCTTGGTAGCATCATGGCCGCCGCGGCGCATACTTTTCAGTTGTTCGTCAGAATAACCCTCCAAAAGCGCGGCGATACGCTCACTGAGATCGTCTTGTATGATTTCTTTTCCGGTGTTGTAACCGACCAACATTTTGCGCACAAACGCACCGTCAGCAGCAGAAGCGATTTCCTGAAAATGCCCGTCCAGCATTCGGTCAAAACGTTGCAGCAAAAGCCCTTCTTCGTCTTTGGCCAACAATTCATCCCATTCACTTGCCCACACCACTTTAATCACTTCCCAACTGGCGCCAAAAAAGTGGCGTTCCACTTCTTGAACGATTTTGCCATTGCCACGCACAGGTCCGTCAAGGCGTTGCAAATTACAATGTACCACGAAAACAAGATTATTCAAGTTTTCCCGTGCGGCCACACCGATGGTGCCGTAGATTTCGGGTTCGTCAATTTCTCCATCCCCGATAAAATGCCAGACTTTGCCGCCATTTTCGGGCTTTAATCCCCTGTTTTCCAGGTATTTGGCAAAACGAGCCTGATAAATTGCAGTCATTGGACCAAGACCCATGCTCACGGTAGGCGCCTGCCAAAAGTTCGGCATCCGACGCGGGTGCGGGTAACTGGAAACGCCGCCTAAAGTTTCCTGCCGGAAGTCGGCAATCGCTTGTTCTGGCAAACGGCCTTCAAATACGGCACGCGCATAAACACCCGGTGATGCGTGTCCCTGAAACATCAGCAAGTCGCCGCCGTAGTCTGCCGAACGATTGCGCAGAAAGTGATTGAACAACACTTCCAGCATGGTTGCACAAGCGGCATAAGTGGCAATGTGTCCGCCAAGGGCTAGGTTTTTGTCCTGCGCTTGCAGCACCATAGCCTGCGCGTTCCAGCGAATAATATTTTCAATGCGCGTTTCGAGTGCCAGATTGCCGGGGTAGGCGGGCTGATCTTCGGGCGCAATGGTGTTCATGTAGGGCGTGTTGAGCGCCGAACCACCCGTAGCGGCACCGTGGCGGGCGAGCAGGTAGCGAAGGGCTTGAAAAAGTTCCTCAGAGCGGACCTTGCCCTGACTTTCAATGACTTCTTCGAGGGCCTCAAGCCATTCTTGTTGTTCGTTTTTCCAGTCGTCTTGTGTGTGTATGTCGCCCATGATGTGAATGTTGGATAATGAGGATAATGGGGTTAATGTGGTCAATGTGGTCAATGTGGGGTAATGTGTACCCTCCTACGCTTGGGCTTTGGTGGGTAAAGTGGTTGGAATGCGCAAAAGTAGGGAGTGCAGGGGCAGAAAATGCAAAAAGCTATGCTTAAAAGGTAAAAACTCTGAGCTGCTTATGTTTTTCAAGTTTCGAGGCCTTGGGAGTTTAAAAGTTTAGTCGGTTCGGATAGTCAAAAACCTTTGTTGAAAACAAGCACACTACTGGACATTTTTGTTTTGCAACCAGTCCTATAAGGTTTCGAAAAACCTTATAGGACTCGATTTCGGAAAATGTCGAGTAGTATGGAAAACTAGTTCATTCCAGTATTGAGCACTCAAAAACCGCTTCAAAATGCCGCTTTATTTTCACTTTTACTTCTTCCATATCCACCTCATAACCAAGCAATTGTGCCAAAGAAGTGACCGTTTTGTCCGCATCGTCAATACCACAAGGAATAATGTGTTCGTAGTATTCCAGGGGCGTGTTCACGTTGAATGCCCAGCCATGCAAAGTCGTCCAGCGGGAAAGGTGCACACCGATGGCGCAGATTTTTGAAAGTTTAGGGTTTGGGGAAGAGACCCAAACCCCTGTATAATCCTTGACCCGGATACCCGTAATGCCATATTCTGCGATGGTCCGAATAATCACCTCCTCAATGTTGCGGACATAGCGGTGCACGTCGGTGAAAAAACATTCCAGATCAAGAATTGGGTAGCCCACGATTTGTCCCGGTCCGTGAAACGTAATATCGCCGCCGCGATTGATGGGGAAAAATTCGATGTTGCGCTCCAGCAATTCAGCCTCCGAAAGCAGGAGATTGTTCATCGAACCACTTTTTCCCAAGGTGTAAACGGGCGGATGTTCGA
>CAZKBH010000037.1:37420-40890 GCA_964550795.1 uncultured Saprospiraceae bacterium | reverse complement strand
TCGACCAACAAAAGCTGGTGTTCCTGCGGGTAGGATTTTGGGGTCAAGTGCTTGTTTTTCAACTTATTATCCACCAAAATGCGATGCAAAGCGGTCTGGTAATCCCAGGCTTCCTGATACCGCATTTTACCTAGGTCTTGAAACTGGACGGTCTGCATGGCACAAAGGTCGGGTTTTCTTTTTTTAACGTTTGGGTGATTTATGTTTTTGAACAGAATGATATGAAGCGATACGTTTGCAATGAACAGCGGATTAAAGCGCAGGTTTTAATGCAAATCTAATTTTTCACCCCGTGTTTCCTGCCGTTCTTTGTACCTTAAAACTTTTATTTTGAAAAAAAATATCTACACGATAGGCTTTTGGTTAGGATGTTTGTTGCTGACAACCAATGAATTAAAAGCCCAAAGCCATTCCGTTGCCCGCCGCTGGAATGAGGTCATGCTGAAAGCAATTACGGAAGATTTGGCCCGTCCTCCTGTGCAAGCACGCAATCTTTTTCATGTATCCATGGCCATGTGGGATGCCTGGGCAGCGTACGATACTTTGAGCGCGGACACGTATTTGTTGGGCAAAACAGTGGGCAATTATACTTGTCAATTTGTAGGCGTGCCTGTACCTGCTGATATAGAAGCCGCAAGAACGCAGGCTATCAGCTACGCAGCCTATCGACTGCTCGTCAGGCGTTTTCAGAATTCGCCCAATGCAGTGGCCAGCATCCAGCGGTTTCGGAATTTAATGGGCCAATTGGGCTACGATTGGACTTTTAACTCCAATTTCTACCAGTCCGGAAACCCCGCAGCCCTGGGAAATTACATCGGCGATTGTGTCAGTTTTTATGGGCTGACGGATGGCGCGAACGAAACCGGGAATTATGGATATTTCAATTACGCGCCCGTCAATCCGCCTATGGAGCCGCAGGTTCCCGGCAATCCCAAAATGCTGGATCCCAACCGTTGGCAGCCGCTTGAATTGCAAGGCGCTCTGGATCAGCAAGGCAATCCAATACCTGCACTCCAACGCTTTCAAAGCCCGGAATGGGGCAATGTGGTCCCTTTTGCACTTGTAGATTCGCAAAAAACAGTGTATCAACGCAATGGCGTGAACTGGCCAGTTTACCACGACCCTGGCCCCCCCGCTTTTTTGGATACCATTGATGGCGGCGGTGAATCTGAGGTGTACAAATGGAACCACAGCCTGGTATCCATCTGGTCTTCGCACCTCACCACGGAAGACAGTGTGCTGTGGGATATTTCCCCGGCCAGCATTGGCAACACGCCCTGGCTGCCCACTACTTTTCAGGAATACAAGGATTTTTACAAAATAGAAGGCGGCGGGCCAAGTTTGGGACATTCAATCAACCCTAAAACGGGTCAGCCGTACCAGCCACAGGTCGTTCCAAGGGGCGATTATACGCGGGTTTTGGCGCAATTTTGGGCAGATGGACCTAATTCCGAAACGCCGCCCGGACACTGGTTTTCCATCTTTAACAAAGTAATGGACCACCCCGAGTTTGTGCGCAAATTTAATGGGGTAGGGCAGGTGCTGGATACCCTGGAGTACGATTTGAAAGCTTATTTTACCCTTGGAAGTACCGTCCACGATGCGGCCATAGCGGCTTGGGGCATCAAAGGCTGGTATGATGGAACGCGCCCAATCACCGCTTTGCGCTGGATGGCCGATCGCGGGCAAAGCAGCGATCCCACTGCCCCAAATTATAATCCGGCAGGTCTGGAACTTGTGCCGGGATACATTGAACAAGTCCAGGTGGGCGACACGCTGGCCGGCCTCAATGGACAACACGTCGGCAAAATCAAATTCTACACCTGGAAAGCTTTCGATCATATCACCAATCCTATGAACGACATTGCTGGTGTAGGCTGGATTTTGGCTGAAAATTTCTGGACTTTCCAGCGCAAAACCTTTGTAACGCCGCCTTTTGCAGGCTACATCTCAGGACACTCCACCTACTCGCGTGCGGCTGCAGAAGCCCTGACCCTGCTCACGGGCGATGAATACTTCCCGGGTGGAATGGGCGAGTTTTACATTGCCGCCAACAGCGGATTTTTGGGGGTGGAAAAAGGTCCAAGTGTGGATGTCACCCTTCAATGGGCGACTTACCGCGATGCTTCTGACCAAACAAGCCTGTCCCGAATTTGGGGAGGAATACACCCGCCGGAAGACGATATTCCGGGCCGTACTATTGGAGCTAAAGTGGGCATAAACGCATTTTATAAGTCCAAAAGTTACTTTTACAAGAACGATGCGGACGCAGATGGTTACGATATTACGGTGGATTGTGACGATGAAAATCCGGAAATTTATCCTGGCGCACCCGAAATTTGTGATGGGCTCGACAATAACTGTGATGGAGTAATAGACGAAGGTTTTCCCATCAACACGTTTTACGCAGACCTCGATGGCGATGGGTTTGGTGATCCAGAGGCAGCACTTAATACCTGTCAGACGGATCCTCCTGCGGGTTTTGTAAGCAATAGTTTGGATTGTTTTGACAACGATTCTACCGTCTATTTCGGCGCGCCGGAACTGTGTGATGGCTTGGACAATGATTGCAATGGGCTCATAGATGATGGCCTGACCTTCACGATTTTTTATGAAGATGCGGATGGCGATGGTTTCGGGACAGCGCTGAGTAAGGCACCGTTTTGCACCCCGAATCCTCCTGCGGGTTTTGTGGAAAACAACCTGGATTGCAACGACAATGACCCGAATATCAACCCAAATTCGCCGGAAATCTGCGATGATCTGGACAATAACTGCGACGGACTTGTGGATGAGGATTTGCCCCTGCTCGCTTATTTCCTGGATGCGGACGGAGACGGTTTTGGTAGCCCCACGGATACCCTGTACACCTGTACTGGCATCGTACCGGTAGGATTTGTAGGCAATTCACTGGACTGCGATGACTCAAACTCCTCTGTTAATCCAGACGGGGTGGAAGGGACTGTCGCAGATGGCCTGGACAACGATTGTAATGGGCTGATTGACGATTTGCTGATTTCAAATCAAAACGAACCGCATTTACGGGTAACAACCTACCCTAATCCCGTACACGATCTCTTAAACATAGAATTAGAAGCAGTACAGGGCAAGGCAGAGGTGCGCATCACCTCCATGGCAGGAAACACCTTGAAAATCAATTACTTGGATTTTTCCAGCGGAAAAGCTACTTTGTCGTTTGTAGGGTTGCCACAGGGCGTTTATTTGCTTCAAATAGCAGATGTAGATGGGGGACGATATTGGTTGCAACGGGTGGTGAAGATGTGATGGCGGAGTTAGTATCCCGCCGCTGCGTCATCGCCTCGGTTATCTGCCACGCCCTGCCATTTCCCATTGGGTAATCGGATAATTGCTTCGACGCGGCCAATGGGGCCACGCAGATGAATGGTATGACCCAGTCGCTCCAGCTCGGCCTGTACTTCTGGTTTTAATGAGACTGCGACCACCGAGAT
>CAZKBH010000037.1:35619-37410 GCA_964550795.1 uncultured Saprospiraceae bacterium | reverse complement strand
GGTGAAACAGCCTTCTTCCGTCATAATTTGGTTGGGTTTCCATTGGTGGTGGAACCGTTTGGCCTGCACGGCTTCGGGGAGTGTTTGACCAAATTCTGCCACGTTTACAATCACCTGAAATACACTGGTTGGAATGGTCGTGCCGCCGGGGGTGCCCAAAACGAGCCAGTTTTTGCCCGCTTTGGTTACAATAACGGGGGTCATGCTGCTAAGCGGGCGTTTGTTCGGCGCAATGGCGTTGGCTTTGCCACCCACGGCCCCGTACAAATTCGGGGTGCCGGGTTTTGCGCTAAAGTCGTCCATCTCATTGTTGAGAATAAATCCCGCCCCTGCCACCACGGTGCGAGAACCATAGCTATCGTTCAAAGTGGTTGTCACCGACACTGCGTTACCCTCTCTGTCCACCACAGAATAGTGAGTGGTCTCCTCGCTTTCTTTAATGTGCCCGGCCAGGATTTTTCCGCTGCTTGAAGCCGTATCGGCCCTAAAATCAGCCATTCTGGCTTTGATATAAACGGAATCGGTCAATGTTTTTACGGGTACTTTCCAAAAATCGGGGTCGCCCAAATGCATGGCCCGGTCGGCGAAGGCCCGACGTTCGGCCTCTACCATGAGGTGAACGGCTGCTGTGGAATGCAAACCATAACTTTTGAGTGGGTAAGGGCCAATCATGCCCAAGAGTTGCTGCAGAATAATCCCTCCGCTGCTGGGTGCTGGCATGGTGATGAAGTGCATGCCTTTCCAATCAAATTCCAGCGGCGTCCTCCATTCACTTTTGTAGGCTTTAAGGTCTTCCAAACGAATAATTCCGCCTTTTTTTTCCATTTCTTTGACAATCAGGGTCGCGGTTGCCCCCGAATAAAACCCATCACGGCCATCTCCTCCAATGCGGCGTAGGGTTTGCGCCAATTCTTTTTGGATGAGCCATTCGCCCGCTTTCCAGCCCTCAAATTTGACAAAAGCCGGGCTTAGGCTGCTTTGCCGGACAAAATTGAGCCTTTCAGCATTGAGATTTGTCGCCTCTTGCTCAGTGATTTGAAAGCCTTTTTCGGCCAATTCGATGGATGGAGCAATGATTTCTCCCCAATTTAAACGGCCGTGATAAAACTGGGCTTGCCACATACCGTCCACGGTGCCGGGTACGCCGCAGGCCAGTGCGCCCAAACGGCTTTTATTGGCCAATACATTGCCCAAAGAATCGAGGTACATGGTCTCGGTGGCAGCTGCCGGGGCTTTTTCGCGGTAGTCGAGTGCCAGGGTCTTTTTGCCTTTTGCATCCCGGTAGATCAGGAAGCCGCCGCCGCCAATATTGCCCGCCTGTGGGTACACGACGGCCAATGCAAACTGAATCGCCACCGCCGCATCTATCGCATTTCCCCCTTTTTTCAAGATGTCCAGCCCTACTTTTGTGGCCAAAGGATGCGCTGTTACGACCATGCCCGAGTCACCCTCGGCCACCTTTTCGATGTTGTAAGGGAATGGAACGAGTTGTGCGCGGGAAATAAATGGCGTGAGCAGAAACGCCAGGAGACAGATAGGCAGGTTTATTTTTTTCATAAAATGCAAGATTCTTGCGGCAAAGGTAAAATGAAAAAGCCCGGCTCCGGGTTTCAACCAAAATCGGGCTTTGAAAAAGGGGCAAAAAAAAACAGGGCACTAACTGAAGAATCAGCAGCACCCTGTATAACCCCAAAAAACCAAATGAAAACTTCTTAAAAAAACACCTGAATGGTGAAGAATTGCTAACTTAACATCAAGTTACGTTTCGATTAACGTTCCTGACGGGACAAA
>CAZKBH010000037.1:23157-35609 GCA_964550795.1 uncultured Saprospiraceae bacterium | reverse complement strand
GTTTTAATTTGCGCAAGCCCCAACTTAAATTTTTTCTGTCTTTTTTCTGTCACAAAATCCAAACACAAATTTCTCCAACAAATATCGCTAAAAGTTGAATGTTATGAGCTTATTTGGACGCTTTTTTGATTTTATCGGCAGAAAAAAAAATTGTCGAACAGACTTAGTTTTTAAAATAGCAAGCTCAAAATCTGGTCGTTGTTATTTTATCGGTACTTAGAAACTGTTTTAAAACACAGTATCCCACAAAAATTGACAAACATTTGCAGCCTGATGCGAAACTCATTTATGATCAAAAACATTACCCCATTGCTTTTGGGTGGATTTTGTCTTCTCTTACCAGCTTGCAGGGGAGATCAAGAATCCATTGTGCAAGAAAAGGTAGCGGAACGGGTCTCGGCTTTCAAACGAAAAAAAAATCTCGAATGCCAGGAAACGCTGCTGCAAACGGCGGAGCAAATAGTGGACTCTTTACTACTCACCGATGCTCAATCGGCCCTGAATGATTCCCTCACCCGACTCCGCCCGGGTCGGCCCTTTTTGCCGCCTGCAATCCCGCCCATTGACTCCCTAAAAGTGGCCCCGATTTTTGAAGGCGGCAGGCCAGCTTCACAAACAGGGGGTTAAGGCTTGACTAAGGTGCCAGCACCAATTTCGACCCGTCTGCCACACGCGCCACGGGATACATCCGATGAGTAGGTTCATACCAGGGTGATTTACGGTACACCCAATCCAATTGTGCCGCAGCATCTGCAGCAAATTCGGGTTCCGCAGCGCGTTTGGCATCCAGTGCCGCTCGGATGTCCGGATTTTCTTTCAAAAATTGTGCGGCTAAATCTTCAAAAACGTATGCCGAAAAATATTCCTTTTGCATCAATATTGGTTCAAAGAAATTCCAGGCAAACCAGGAATCCGGCGCATTCGGCTCCAGGGTTTCCAGCAAGTATCGGTTGGCGATCTGATTGGTGAACACCACATAATCCCCTTTCACAAAGGTTCTTCTCAAGTTTTTTTGTTCCAGACTAACCCCGTGGTGGTAATAATGGCCCTCCCAGGCGTTGCGGGTTTTGAAGTCTTTGATAAAATAGGTCTCGGTGTCCAGCTCCACCGTTTGGGCAAGTTGATGCAGCTGCACGCCATTGATTCTCAGGCGTTCAAGGACGTGTTCCCAAGCTTGCGGAATAATATACGCGCCAGGTTTGGAGACGGTCAAAAAGGGCTTGAAGTGGTTGTAATACGGGATTTGTTTTTCATACGGTGCACTGCGGTCGTACCAAAGGCGCGGAAGGCCACTCACCTCGGAGGGCTTGTATTTCGCTTCGTAGCCCTTAAAAGTAATCATATCCTGCTTTTGCTGGTCCATTACATAATCCAGCACAAAGTCTGTTTTGGTTCGGGTGTTCTCCCAAGCCTGTGCGCGAGCGTCCCGAATTTCAGGAATGTGCTGCGACATAAATTGGACCACCACATCCATAAAGTGGTAGGTGCTCCACACCCGATCTTTAAAAGGTTTGAGCATGTGCGTTTCGGGCATGAACCCGATGGTATTCCAGAGCGCGGCATACCCCGTCGAGTATCGGCCATAGTCGCAAAAACCAACGATGCCGGAGTCGGGGGTTTCTTTGGGGGAATCCACGTAAGGGATCATTTCCCAATTCCGCGTTTTCATCTCGGCATAGAGTTTGGGCAACATGGTGTTTTCCAAAAACTGCCCCAGCGGAGCTTTCAGTTTGTTATGCTGCGTGGCAATGAGCGTCATAGTGTATTGATAATCAGCGCCATTGCTGGTGTGATTATCTACGAAAACATCCGGCAGCCATTGCGTAAATATCTGGTTGAAGCTGCGCGCATTGCGGGAATCCGTCTTTAAAAAGTCGCGATTGAGGTCATAATTCCGTGCATTTCCCCGGAACCCATAAGCTTCTGGCCCGTCTTGATTGGCTCGGGAGTAGGAACCGCGGTTCAGACAACCGTCCACATTATAGACGGGAATGATGACCAAGACCAGATGTTCCAGGGCTTTTTGCAAAGCCGGTTTTTCCAAATAATCGCGTAAAAGCATGATGGTGGCATCAATACCCTCGGGTTCTCCGGGGTGTATTCCATTGTTAATCAACAGGATACGTTTGCCGGAGGCGCGAATTTTTTCAGGATCAAACACGCCACTGGTATTCAAAACAGCCACATGGAGCGGTTCGCCGCTGTCGGTACTGCCCACTTTGGATAATTGAAAAACTTTGGGATACGCCGCTGCCATTTTTTCGTAGCAGGCAATGGCTTCGTGATAGGTAAGGGTCTGGTTGTCGTTGGTATCGAACGGGATGTTGAAATGCGCCATTTTTGGTGGGTGGTTGAAGTATTGGTTGCAAGCCGCCCCGCAATACGAGACGAGCAACAAAAAGGCTAATTTTTTCATAGTGAAAAACACGGCGCTAAGGTAGGCAAGGAAAACAAAAAAAGGGACGGGCGAACCCATCCCTAACTTGCTCTATTCATTAGACCCATCGCAACAAGTCTATTTTTGCTCGCGAACCTCCACAATTTCTACCCGCCGTTCTCGGGCAGCATCAGGGTGGTAAATAGAATTGCGCTCGTCGGAAATTTTGTCGCTGATGCCTGCGCGGGCAGTCGTTTCTCCAAAACTAATTTCGGTGACTTTCAACTTTCCCGCCTTCAGATAGGACTGTAAAACACCATCCGACCAGGCCACAAAGTGGTTACGCACACTGCTGATCCTGCGTTTGCCCAGGTTAAGGTTGTAGGCATGTTCGGCACGCGGGCTGGTAAAACCTTTGACAACCACCTCGAAGGATTCGCCTTGTTCCAGCCGACTGAGCAGCAAATCGCAGAGTTGTCCGAGTTGATCGTATCCTCGGCGAATATCATTTTCAAAAAGATCGTCTATTTGTTGTTCGGCGGCCTCGGCTTTTGTCCCATCTATTTCGCCTGCAAAACGCTCCCGGTACTCATTTTGGCGCTCCAGATAGAGTTGGGCAGTTTCTTCGTAGGTCTTTTTGGTGCTGGTACGACGGGTTCGTTTGTCCGGTTCGTCGTTGTCAAAATAAAGTGGCAAACCCTTGAAGTCGGCCAATTTTGGAATTATAACTGGGGGGACTTCCGGCAAAGCAGGCGGTGTTTCGGGCTGTTTTTCCACCAAAGCAGGCAAGGTATCCGTCGGAACAGGTGGCTCGGGCGGGGTAATTTTGAACGAAAAGATATCGTGGCAAGCGGCCTTGTTTCGCTCATCGAGATAAAAAGAACCGGGTCGGTTGCTGCTCAGGTAGCCGTTCAGTCCATCTGGTTTCAGGTGAAAATAGAGGTCGTTAAAACTGGTATTGAGGCCCGGACCGACGTTTTCCGGAGGCGAAAATTGACCATTCTTTTTATTGGCAAAAAAGATGTCGAAACCGCCCAAGCCGGGTAAACCCTCTGAACTGAAATAGAGTGTTTGGGTAGGGGCGTGGAAAAATGGAGTGCCATCATTTTCAGCAGTATTGAGGGAGGCGTGGTTCACAGGTTGCTGAAATTCAGGCAAATGCGCGATTTTTTTGCCGGGCAATGGCAGGTTGCAGGGGCAGAAAAAATTGGTATCGAGCGGAATGCTCCAAAGGTCGAGGTTGCCCTTTCCGCCGGGCCGATCACTGGCAAACCAGAGCATTGGGCCTTCCAAATCTGCATCGTACCCCACACTGGGTTGGGTAGTAGTGTAGCCGGGCAGGTTGATGGGTTCCGGGAGCCGGATAGCAGGCAACCAACGGTTGCGGCGATCAATCACCGTGAGCCAGAGTTCGCAGCGCTTGTCGTAAGCATTTAGGTCTTTGCAAACTGTAAAAAATACATAGTGGCCATCGGGAGAAAAGGCGGTGTGGGCAATATGCGCTGTATCCACCGATGGAAAACCGCGCCCCGGTTCACGCCCGCGCCCACCCTTGGAGGCGAGCATTACCTTGTTGAGCTTGGGTTTTTGTCGGCTTTTTTCGCTTTTTTTGTCAAAACGGCCCGAGGTATAAAACAAGGTGTCACCTACAACCGTGGGGGCAAATTCGTTCCAGGGAGAGTTTACTTTTTTGTCTAAATGCGTGATTTCCACGTTGATAGGAGACACCGCAATGTCTTGGGCAGTCATGCAACGGGTGATTTCAAGCTGTGCTAATTGGAAAAAAGTGGTGTCAGCTTTTTTGGGTTTTTCGGTTATAAATTGCTCGTAATACGTAATAGCGGCATTGTAATCACCCAGGTTTTTTTTCATTTCCGCAATGCGAAAATCAACGAGCGGATGCTTCTCTTTTTGTTTGGGAACCGTTGCGATTTTCTGATAGGCGCGTTCGGCCTCTGCAAAGGATTGATACATCCGGGCACTTTCGCCGTATTTCCACCAGAGCGAAAAGTTTTTGTCCTGACGCTTTAAAATATCCCCATAATATTGAAAAGCTGCGCTGTAGTTTTTGTTTTTGAAAGCTGCATCCCCTGCGTACTCATAAGAGCGTAGGGATTGGGACATTACATGGGTCTGAACGAAAAGAGTTGCTGCGATTAAAAGGACTTTTTTCATAGTAGTTCATTTTTGTAATTGGCACTTGCAATGGAACATGAGCCCTTTCCTTTGTAAGTTTAGCCGCCACACAAATCCTTCTGAGTGTTGGTCAATGCAAATTGGTTTTGAACTTCGAGATTTTGTAATTATTTGAAAATCAGACATTCAATCAAAGATTGACGGAGAAAAGCATAAACGAACCGATTGTTTCTTTGGTTCGCATCTATCTTTCAAAGGGCAGTTTAAATGTCGGTAATATGCTAAATATCTTAAAAAACAGGGCAACATTTCACTACTTTGGTCACCGGAACCGGCACCACGCGCCATACCACAGCGATTTCTACGCCGCCCCGGCCGCTTGTTGCTTCGTCGAATTTGGAAATGTTCCAGTCGTAACTAATTCCGACCAGCCAGTTGTTTCGTTCCAACTGAACTGCGGGGATAATGGCATCGCCCAGACGGGTGGCCAGGGTGGCGCGAACGGACGTCACATTGGCGAGTCCAGTGCTCAATATTTGACGGACACCTGCTCCAAACAAGATTTCCTGCGCATTTTTCATGCGTTGTGCTGCGGCAAAAGTCACGAGGTCGGCAGTTTCCCGGATTTGAAAAATGCCCTCTCCAAAAATGGCCGCGCGAAGCGGCAATTTCGTTTCATCAATTCCACCCAGACTTACCACCGGCCGATTGAGGTGAAAAGCCCCGATGCCCAAGGTCGCGCGGTTTCGGGACGCTTCGGGCTGATAGTACCAAGCCAAACCCGTGGAAAGGGTAGGGGAGATGCCGGAGTTGTTGCCAAAAGGTTCCTTGGAAGGAAGGGATGGATCAAAAAAATCGCCCGCCCATTGGTTTTTAAATTTCAGCCGACTGATGTCCACCGTTCGTTGTGCCGCAGTAATGCCAAAGCCCGCAGCGAGGGTACTGGATTTGCTAACAGCATGTGCCGCGCTGATGTTCAAACCGCCTTGAGTCCAGGAAAGTCCTGCATCGCCTGCACGGTCGTTTTGGAGCAAAAGCCCAAAGGCAATCTGGCTTTTACCGCGCTCAAGGGCTTTCCAATCTGCTGATAATGAATACGTTTCGTACGCAACCGGGACCGATCTCCATTGCGAGCGATAGATTCCTGCAACCCGCCATTCTCCCTGAAATGCGCCCGTACTTGCAGGACTCAAATGCAAAGGGTTGAGATAGAATTGGGAATTATGCAAGTCTTGTGCGCTGCATGGCACAAGACCAAAGAAAAGCCCCAGAAGGGCAATGAGGACGGGGGCGCGCATAATTTATCTGTTGGGTCAGTTGTGCGAAGGTAAGCAAGGTTTGCCGAAGATAGTATTTTCGCCCCATGAACTTCGAAGTCTGCGCCGTCAACCTCCAATCTGCCCTTGCTGCACAACAAGCCGGGGCGCATCGAATTGAACTTTGCTCGGCGCTGGACGTGGGTGGACTGACCCCTTCTCTGGGGCTGGTGCGTGCAGCGGTGGATGTCTTGGAAATTCCGGTTCATGTGCTGATTCGGGTTCGTGAAGGCGGTTTTTGCTATTCGGAGGAAGAATGTAAAATCATGCTAGAGGATATCCAACTTTGCCGAGAAGCGGGTGCTGCCGGGGTGGTTGTGGGGGCTTTGACCACTGCCGGGAAATTGGATATACCCCAAATGCGGGCCTTTAAACAAGTCGCCGGAGCGCTAGACCTTACCTGCCACCGGGCCTTCGATTTTGTGGAAAATGCCTCCGAAGCGCTGGAAACACTGATTGAATTGGGATTTGTGCGGGTGCTGAGCTCCGGTCAGGCGCAAACGGCTTTTGAGGGGCGTGTTTTGTTGCAACAATTGATTCAACAGGCTCAAAAGCGAATAGCTGTAATGCCCGGCGGCGGCATTTCTGCTGCGAACATTCGTGCAATTGTGGAGTTTACGGGCGCAAATGATGTCCACTTCAGCGGCAAGAAAAAAATTTGGGCAAAAAACACCAGCGAACTTCCAGGATTAGCCTTCTGGCACTGGCAAAGCGATGAAACACTCCTCCGGGAAACCATATTGGCCCTAACCCCTAACCCCTAACCCCTAACCCCTAAACTCCCTCAACCCCTCAACCCTCTCAACCCATGGACTCCCTTACCCAAATCGTACTCGGTGCCGCTTGCGGCGAAGCAGTAGCTGGCAAAAAAATCGGCAATCGCGCCATGCTTTGGGGTGCGATCGGTGGCACCATTCCTGATTTGGATGTATTCGCTTCTTTGTTTACGGATGAAATTGCGAGCACCTCTTTTCACCGGGGTATCATGCACTCGTTTTTGTTTGCCGCGATAGCGCCCTGGGTTTTGGCGAAACTGACGCAATGGTTTTATGGCAATAATGTGCATAAACGACGCGGCTACAAAGCGGCGGCGATGAGCATTTGGCTGATTTTTTACCTCGGTGCGGCCACTGGGATTAATTTTATCCCGGTTCTTCTGGGCGAAGGACTGAGTTGGTATGCACTGATTCCCACCCTTGCTTTGGGCATTTGGTTTGCCTCAAAACTTTGGCGGGATTACTGGCAGCGCGATTTAAAAATGGTGGAAACCTCGTATGGAACCTGGGTGGCGCTCTTTTTCTGGAGCATTTTTACGCACCCGATCCTGGATTGTTTTACCAGTTGGGGCACCCAGATTTTTCAGCCTTTCAATGATCTCCGAGTGCAATGGTGTACCATTTCGGTGGTGGATCCACTGGCTACGGTGCCGTTTTTGATTTTGCTGGTGGTGGCATCGCGGATGCACCGATCTAATCCGGCTCGAAGCAGGTGGAACTGGGCCGGGCTGATCTGGTTCTGTGGTTATTTAATGTTGTACACAGTTTGGCACAAAATCGAGGTAAATCGTCTTTTTGAACAGACCTTGGCTTCCAAAAACATTGATTATCACCGGTATTACACCAATCCAAGTCTTTTTAACAACATCGTCTGGAGCGGCGTTGCTGAAGGCGACACAGCCTACTATTTTGGTCAATACGGCTTTAATGATTGTCGCAAGGAATATGATCCAATCTCGGTTATTCCCAAAAATCACCAGTTGTTGGAGGTGGTTCCGGCCGACTCGAGGGCGGGACATTTTTTACGTTGGTTTACGGATGGTTACTATAATGTGCAGCCGTACCGAGGTGACACCTTGGTGGTGAATGACCTCCGTTTTGGCTTGTTGGGCGATTCTTTGCGCGGCAATAATTACGTTTTCCCGTTTTTGGTGTTCAAAAACGAACTTGGCGAGTGGGATGTTCAACAAAACAACCGCAACAAGGATAATATGGAATTGAGCAAAAGTTCTTTTGGCGACCTTTTTGACCGCGTCCTCCATGGCCGCTGTAAACCCTCCCACCTACGCTGAGGCTTCGGCGGGTAAAAAAACTCCTAAAATCTAAACCTTAAACTTCTAAACTTCTAAACCCTAACCGCTCTCTCCCTCATGCGTCAACGCACCATTACCGCTGTTTTTTTCACCCTGGCCATGTTGGGCGGGATTTATGGCGGGAAATACACATTTTTTGTTCTTTTCGCCCTCGTTGCCGCGGGTTGTGCGTGGGAATTAGGCAATCTTGTTTTCCGGGAGGAAACAGCTTACAACAGCTTACGCAAAGCAATTACCACTATCTTGACAACGGGCGTTTACATCATGGTGGGCGGGGATATTTTTCAATGGTGGGAATTGCCGTCCATCCTGACGCTGGCGTTGATTCCGATGCTGTTTGGGGTGCTGGCTACGGTGGAGCTTTTTGCGGGTGGTAAACGGCCTTTCCCCAATATTGGCATCTACTTTTTGAGTGTGTTTTACCTAAGTATTCCCTTGATTCTGTTACAGTTAATTGCAGTTGGAGAAACGTATTATCCCAATCGGGTGCTTGGTCTGCTCCTGTTGGTTTGGACCAATGATACGGGGGCTTACCTCACGGGAAAAACATTTGGCAAACACAAACTTTTTGAACGCATTTCGCCCCAAAAAACCTGGGAAGGCAGCCTGGGCGGGGCAGTATTTACGGTGTTGGTGGCTTGGGGCTTATCGTTTTTAATACAAGATTTTACCCTTGCTCAATGGCTCGGAATGAGTATTGTAGCGGCCATTGGCAGCAACATAGGGGATCTGGTGGAAAGTATGCTCAAACGAAGCGTAGGCGTGAAGGATTCGGGAACGCTGCTGCCAGGACACGGTGGTTTGCTGGATCGTTTTGATGCGTTTATTTTCTGTCTGCCATTTTATTGGCTGGTATTGCAATTGGTTTAGGGGTGCGCGGCAGCCCTAATTCGTCTGCGCCACTCTAGATAACCCAGCACCGAAAGAATCAGGAAAACGAGGTATTGAAAACTGGTAAAAACATAGCCTTTGACAAAATACAGCGGAATAGATGCCACGTTGGTTACGCCCCACCAAACCCAGTTTTCCAGCTTTTTGCGGGCCATCAACCACATCGCGGTGTAGGCTGCTGCCGAAGCAAAACCGTCGGCGATGGGAACCGTGCTATCCGTGAATTGCTGGAGTATCCAGTAGAGTACTGCCCAGCATAAAAAGAAGAAAATCAAGGCGTTACGCCATTCAATCCGCGTGGATTCACTAATGTGCAGCATGGGCTGGTTTCCATCTTTTTTAGCCCACAAAATCCACCCCACCACGCTCATCACGGTGTAATAAACATTCACTCCCGCCTCCGCGTACAATCCGCCGATGAGGCACAGGTAAATAAAAATGGAGGTATTGACGATGCCCGTTGGGTACACCCAGATGTTTTCCTTGCGGGAAAGCATCACGCTGGCAATGCCAAAAAGCACGGCTACGAACTCCAACCAACCGGTTGCAAAAAGACCATCCAGAAACTGTTGCCAAATATTCATCAGAACTTCCAACTTTTGCGCTCGAAATGCGAGTAGAACACTTTGATTTTGTGGTTGTTGGCGGAGGCATCTTTGGGTGTTACGCTGCCTTGCACCTCGCCGGACGCGGGGCAAAAGTGGCAATTTTGGAGAAAGAAGCGCGACTTTTCCAAAAAGCATCGCTGGTGAACCAGGCTCGATTGCATGGTGGCTACCATTATCCTCGCAGCGTTGCCACTGCCGCCATGAGCGACGAGCACAAAATGCGCTTCACGGAAGAGCACCGCGCGTTCGTCAATCACACGTTTGAAAAATTTTATGCCATTGATCGCTATGGGTCTTTCACGGATGGCCCGCAGTTTGAACGCTTTTGTGCGTATCTCCAGATCCCCTGCGAGCGGGTTGAAGATCACAAGTTATTCAATTTCAATCGTTTAGAGGCCCTTTATCGCACAGAAGAGCATTCTTTTGATCCGGTATTACTGGGTAATTATTATCGGGAAAAGGTTGAAAATACACCGGGGATTACGGTTTTTAAAAACACCCAAATCCAACACGCTGAAGCCACAGGCAACCAATGGTTGATTGAAACTGGACCCTCAACCCCTCAACCCCTCAACTCCTCAACCCTCTCCACCCCGACCCTCATCAACGCCACCTACGCCGCTACCAATGCCACCAACAAACTTTTTGGCGTGCATGAATTGGCGCTTACCCACGAAATTTCAGAAATTGCCTTTGTCAGTTCGCCGCAGTTCGGACAACGTGGACTCACGGTCATGGACGGACCATTTGGCTCTATCATGCCGTATGGTTTGAGCGGGTTACTTTCGCTCTCTTCGGTGGCTTACACGCACCACAAAATTTCCTTCGATGCGCTGCCGCATTTTGATTGTCAGCAGCCCGAAACGGATCCTACTTGTCGCCCGGAAGCGCCCGGGATTTGCACGGAATGTCCCCGCCGCCCAGTCTCTAATGCACCCAAAATGCTCGCCCAGATGCAGCAATATTTTGCGGACAATGTGCAGTTTGCGCACCTGTTTTCCTACTACACCATCAAATCGAAACTCAAAGCCAGTCATATTGACGACGGGCGGCCTACGGAGATTTCATTGTTGCGGGAAAGTCCGAGGTTTTACTGTTTGTTTGCGGGGAAGATTAATTCGATATATGAGGTGGAAAAGATTGGGTGAGGGTGTTTCGAGTCAGGCGGTGACTCCAAGTCACCGCCTGACTTAATCCCGGAACTAATCCCCCTCCCTCCCCGTTCTGCCCCCCAAAATTCCAATCAATGGACTTGCTCGAATTTCCAAACAATAAAATCTCCCGCCTCCAGCGGCAAAAGCGCCGCGACAAACGCCTGGGCGAGGAACTCATAGAGTGCGGCCGCTACGCAGGAGGCAACTCAAACAAAAAAGTGCGGCAAAAAGGGAAAAGAATCCGGCGTCAACGGATGGATTACTATAATCTTCATCCAGCGCACGAACCGATCAATCTTAAACACACTACTCTTTTTGAGGACAACCTGGAACCACTCGAACGTTTCTTGCGCAGCAATGTAGGCCGACCCTGGTCAGAAGTATATTCCAAGCTGAACCAACATCTTGACCGCAGCACGGTACCCGGAGAACATGTGTTTCAGCATTTAAAAGAATACATGGGCAAACCAATTTGGGGACGACAAACCCCGGTCGAAAATCCCCAGTACCGAACGCAAAATGATGGGACCTCCACCCGTTTCGGAGTACATCCTACATCAGGTCAGCTCTGTATTGTGAACCCCCGAAATCCACTCCCCAAAGGCCCTTTCCCTAAACAAGCGCGTTTTAAAAAAGCCAAACAACGGCGCAAACTGAAGCTGCGTTTGGGCTTGGAACAAAAATCGAGGAAGCAAAAACAGCTGCCAGATATGAAAGTGTGGTTCGAGCAGGTCATCATCCAGCAGGAAGGTCTCTTTAATGACCTAAAGTGGCTCGAATTCCTGCACCAAAACATCGGTTTTTGGAAAGATGAATTTTATATAACCTTGAGATTGGACAAGATAGATTGGGTAAGGTACCAAAAGCAAACCCGGGAAATCCATTACATGTCTGGTATTTATACCAAACTGAATGGGCGGATTTGGCTGAATCACAAACGAGTGGATAAGCCCAAACAAATCGTATTTGAATGTTTTTGGTGTGAACATCACAAGGTGATGCTGGATTGGTTCGAAGCGTAGCAAGGCAAACATTTTTCTTTTCGCCAAAATCTTAGGATGTTTGCTGCCTACAAAACACATCCATTCGGAATGAATCTCGCCCGCCTGTTTATTTTCCTCGTTTTTTTACTTTCCACACAAGCTGGTTTTACGCAAAAAACGCCCAACGAGTTTTTGCCCCAACCGCTGGGCGAGCAATTCACCCCGCATCATCTACTGAACGCGTATTTTGAACAACTGGTTGCTGCAGCACCCGCTACCATGCGTTTGGAAAAATACGGCCTCAGCAACGAAGGGCGGCCATTACAAATCGCTATTTTTTCTTCCGCTGAAAACATGGCCCGGCTCGAAGCAATTCGCCTAAATAACCTGCGCCTGGCTGGAATGGCTCCCGGGCAGCCTGATCTGAGCAACCCCATTGCCATCGTTTGGCTGAGCATGAGTGTGCACGGCAACGAGCCATCCGGCGCGGAATGCAGCATGGAACTGGCTCATCAATTGGCCACGCAAAAAGAAGGAAAGTTGAAAGAATGGCTCAAAAACACCGTGGTCATCCTTGATCCTGCACTCAATCCCGACGGCTATGATCGCTACACCCATTGGCACCGAATGGCCTCCAACTTGATTCAAAATACTGATCCAGATGCCCGGGAACACCGCGAACCATGGCCGAGCGGACGTGTAAACCACTATTATTTCGATCTAAACCGGGACTGGGCCTGGGCTACCCAGCTAGAAAGCAAACAGCGTCTGGCGGTGTACCATCGCTGGCTGCCCCATGTGCACCCCGATGTGCATGAACAAGGCATCAACGATCCCTATTATTTCGCGCCAGCTGCCGAGCCTATGCACGAATTGGTTACGCCCTGGCAGCGCGATT
>CAZKBH010000037.1:19440-23147 GCA_964550795.1 uncultured Saprospiraceae bacterium | reverse complement strand
AAATTGGCGAAAATAACGCCCGCCACTTCGACAACAATGGCTGGTATTATTTCACCAAAGAGTTTTTTGACCTCTTTTATCCTTCCTATGGCGATACCTATCCGACGTTCAACGGAGCCATTGGCATGACGTACGAGCAGGCGGGCGGGCCTCGAGGCGGCCGGTCGGTAGAGACTGCCAACGGGGATACCTTAACGCTCCAAGACAGAATTGCACACCATCTTACGGCCTCACTTTCTACCATTGAAGTAAGCAGCAGAAGTGCCAAAGCGCTGGTGGAAAATTTCCGCGAATACTACCGCCGCACATCCACGCAGCCACAAGGTCCGTACAAAGCATTCGTGATTCGCGAATCCAACGATCCCAACAAAGTGCGTACCCTTTGTGCGCTTTTGGATCAGCATTTTATTCGATATGGGCGTGTGGGGGCGGGTTTGAGTGGTGTCAAAGCATTTGACTACGCCAGCGGTAAAGAAATCAGCGCCTCCATCAATCCCAATGATCTGGTAATCAGCGCATTTCAACCACATTCAGTGATGGTGCAGGCGCTTTTTGAACCGGAGGCTAAATTGGCAGATTCGATGACGTACGATATTACGGCCTGGTCGCTGATGTTTGCACACGGATTGGATGGCCTCGCGCTGAAAGAACGTTTGGATCCCAAAAGAGCATACGAGCCATACGAACCGCCACAAGATATGGCCACTGCAACCCCCTTCGCGTGGTGTGTACACCGGAAATCGCTTGCCGAAGCGCAGTTTATAAGCCAATTACTTCAAAAAGGCGTCCGGATTCGCACGGCCTCGGAGCCATTTACCCTGGCCGAACAAAAATATGCTGCGGGTGCTTTTTTGATTTCAAAAACGGACAATAAGGCCCTGCAAAACACCCTGGAGGCCATCGTCAATCAAGCAGCTGAAGCGACGAATGTGCGGCTTTTTCCGGTGTTCACTGGACTCGTTAGCAAGGGGAAAGACCTCGGTTCTGATGCGTTTCGTTTGCTTGAACGTCCGAAAATTGCCTTGGTGTACGGCGAAGACGTGGAGGAAAATTCTTACGGACATACCTGGTTTTTCTTTGAACAGGAATTGGGATATCCGGTGACGCCTATTCCATTAGACCGGCTGGAAAAGATTGATTTGAGCAAATACACCACACTGGTATTTCCCCATGGACGCTATGCGCTGGGGGATAGAAAGTTAGACTTTATCAAAAAATGGATAGAAAATGGCGGGCGGCTCATCGCATTTGAAGGTGGCGCGAGGGCTTTTGCTGATCAGGATGGGTTTGAACTGAGATCAAAAGAATCTCCTAAACGCGATACATCAGCGTACCGAAAACCATTTTTAAGTCGCCAACGCGACGGGTTGAGTGACGGATTACCCGGGGCCATTGTGCGCGCAGCGGTGGACAACACCCACCCATTGGCGCTGGGTTTTCCGAATCATTACCATTCGCTCAAAACCCTTTCAGATGCTTATGAAATGCCCGAAAATGCGGATACCCCCATTTATTTGGAAGAAAACTTCAACTCCTACGGGTTTATCGGGAGTCGGGTCAGGCCGCAATTGAAGCAAACGCCCATTGTAGTGGTACAAAGATTAGGCAACGGGGAGGCTGTGCTTATGGTGGACAACCCCTTGTTTCGATCTTTTTGGCAGCAGGGAAAGATGCTTTTTGCCAATATGTTGTTTTTCTGATAGTAGCTCCGGCCAAAAGGCTGGCGCTCAGAAGTGACACTTTTTTAAAAAGTGTCACTTCTACTCAACACGCTCTTTTCCGGGCATAAAAATGAGTCAATCTGAATGTTCAGATTGACTCATTTTAATAAACTCAAAGCCGGAAGAAACTATTCAGGTTCTTCCACGTAGCGCCACTGGATTTCATCTTGCAGAAATTCGTGTGCAGCAATGATAGCTGTATTGGGAAGACGCTCGTAGAATTTGGAGATTTCTATTTGCTCCTTGTTTTCCTGCACCTCTTCGATGGTATCGGTGTGCACGGCAAATTCCTCGAGTTTGCGCTGGATTTCCCACTTGAGGTCGCTGGAAATCTGGCGAGCACGTTTGCTGATGATAACGAGGCTTTCGTAGATGTTGCCTGTTTTGTTCACCAGTTCGAGTACGTCGCGTGGCTGGACATTGGCATCGAGGCCTTGGGCCTTGGTTTTGATATCGCTCATGCTAAAATATGGTTGAGGGAAGAGTGTTGAAAGTATAGCCTTGGGGAATATGCTGCCCCTAAACATTTAACATCCAACCCAATTCATGTATTTTTCAATTTTTTCCGGACGGTTTTCTGGGCTTGCCGCGCTTCTTTACGCGACTCTTTTATTTCTTTACTGTATTTCCCGGAGGGGTATTTTTCTAAAAAATCGTCACATCGAATCGCCGCTTCCCCGTATCGTTCCTCCTTTTTTTCTACCACAGAATTTTCAGCCAAAAGGAAGCTGGCCTTGGCAATCAGGTAGCGCACCCGTTCTGCATCCGGGCTTTCCGGGTAATCGCGCAGCAGATTATCAAATGAAATGACCGCTGACTGATATTGGCGCAGGTCGTAATACAACTGACCCTCTGCAAATCCTTTTTGTTCCAGTTTTCTACGAAGTTCGTCAATCAACTGGTTGCACTGTGGAACCTTGTCGGATTTTGGAAAAAGATTGACAAAAATCTGAAATTCATCAATGGCCGACTGAGAAGCGCCTTGATCCAAGCGAAAAGAAGGCGACAATTGGTAGTTCGAATAGGCCGTCATGAAGGCAGCTTCTTCGCGCAATGGGGAGTTGGTAAACGTGTTAGAAAAGTTTTTGAAGTAAAAAGCTGCCAGCAGGAATTGATTGGTTTGATAGTGGCACTGTGCGTATTCGTAGTAGGCTTTTTCGGCCCGGGCATCGCCACGTAAAGTGTTGATAACCAGTTCAAAAAGCGTTAAAGCACGCTGATAGTTTTTCTTTTCGTAGTACTTGAAGGCCGAGTTGAGAATCAACTCTCCATTGCCGCTCGTGCGTGTTTTTTCAAAGTTGCTTTTGCACGAACTTGCCAAAAAAATCAGGGCAAACAGAAGTGGCCAGCCAAACAATTTTCTCATAGGGGCGCAAAGATAAAGATTGATGGGCTATCAAACCCGTAATTTTTAAAAATAACTCAGACGAACCCAGAACGCAGTTGGTTGCCCCGGCGTTGCTTTGGATGCAAAGCAATTTAGACTAACACTGAACAAAAGGCTTTGAAAAAACCTTTTGAATGAAATGCACGTTAATTCGCAGCTAAATTACCTTTGCGCCGGACTTACCCAAAGTATCCTTGCATGGTCCAAAAACATTCAATTATACCCGTATTATCATGGCAACTAGTGAACAAACCGCTGTAAAAATCTCGTTGGAGGAGCAATTCCAATCTAAAATTGACGCAGATATTCGCATCGAGCCGAAAGATTGGATGCCGGATGCTTATCGCAAAACGCTGCTTCGCCAAATTAGCCAACACGCGCACTCTGAAATCGTCGGGATGTTGCCAGAAGGGGTGTGGATTACGCGGGCACCTTCGCTGAAACGCAAACAAATCCTGCTCGCCAAAGTACAAGATGAGGCCGGGCACGGACTTTATCTCTACGCCGCCGCCGAAACCCTCGGTATGGGGCGCGACGAGATGTACGATGAATTACACTCAGGCAAGGCCAAATATTCCTCGATTTTTAATTACCCATCC
>CAZKBH010000037.1:0-19430 GCA_964550795.1 uncultured Saprospiraceae bacterium | reverse complement strand
GGGCGGATGTGGGTGCCATTGGTTGGCTCGTGGATGGCGCGGCCATTTTGAACCAAATTCCGATCTGCCGCTGCTCGTATGGCCCCTACGCCCGGGCGATGGTGCGGGTTTGTAAAGAAGAAAGTTTCCACCAGCGCCAGGGTTTTGAAGTGTTGTTGACCCTTGCAAATGGTTCGCCGGAACAACGTGCCATGGCGCAGGATGCCATCAATCGTTGGTACTGGCCTTCCGTCATGATGTTCGGACCTTCCGACGGCGAATCTACCCACAGCGAACAAAGCATGCGCTGGAAAATCAAACGATTCAGCAACGACGAACTCCGTCAGCGCTTCGTGGATATGGTGGCAGAACAAATCAAGGTGCTAGGCCTCGAACATCCCGATAAAGATTTGACCTGGAATGCCGAACGCGGGCATTATGATTTTGGCCCGATTGATTGGGATGAATTCTGGAATGTGGTGAAAGGCAATGGCCCCTGTAACCGAGAGCGCCTGGAAGCCCGCAAAAAAGCCTGGGAAGAAGGTGCCTGGGTGCGTGAAGCGGCAATGGCTTATTCCGAGAAAAAAAGCAAACGCGCAGAAAGCATCGAAAAAGTTGCCGCGCAAGCTGCGTAGGCATTTCCAATTACAGTGATTTTGAATCAATGCTTTTGGTCACTCAAATCATCCAAATCACCTGAATCATAGTTCAAGACTGTTCAATGTCACTCCAACAAGCGCCCATTTTTGTAGCCTACTCTGAAATACATGGCAAGGGCGTTTTCGCTGGCCGGGACATTGAAGAAGGGGAAGTTATTGAGGTTTGTCCCATCATTTTGTTTCCTAAAGAGGAATTGGCCGATGTGCGCAAAACGGTGCTCGACGATTACTATTTTGATTGGGGAGAGAAAGGGGAATGGTTTGCTTTTTGCCTGGGTTATGGTTCTTTGTACAATCATTCATACCAGCCCAATGCTGAATATGGTATGGATTTCGATGCACAAACCATTGATTTTTACTGTATTAAACCCATTCCAGCCGGAGAAGAAATTTTGATCAACTATAACGGAGATGCCAATAACCACGAAAAAGTGTGGTTCGAAATCTGATCCAAATTAAACCTAACAGGATTCACCACACTTTCATGAAAAAGCAGCAACCAGAAGAACCAACTTACCAAACCGCCTGGACCGAATTGCAAAAAATCGTGCATGATCTTCAGGGCGGATCCGTCGGGATTGATGAGCTCAGTACTAAAATTGAACGTGCCGCCGAACTCGTACGCTTTTGTCGGGAACGACTTCGCTCCACAGAAGATGCGGTGAGCAGATTGGGGCAATAAAGGTTGATAGGGTTGATAGGGTTTATAAAAGTTGATAGTTTTCGCTCTAAAAATGCTAGTATTCAGCTCTTTTAAGCACAATTCATCAACTTTTATAAACCTTTATCAACCCTATCAACTTTTTATAAATCAGCGTTTTCCTTTCTTTTTGCCGCCCATTTTTTCCCAAAATTTCCAATCCTTGATTTTTTTGCGTTCCCGTTTCTCGATGATGTAGCGCAGTGAAACCGACGCTCCGTTCCACTCAAACGGACGGGACTGATCTCCAGATAAGTGCAGTTCCGGTTTCCAGTCCACGGCAAGATTGATGCGCCCGAGAGACACCTCCAGACCTGCAATCGCGCTCAAACCCACAACATTTTCATGGATTATCTCGGAATTACGGGCACTGTTTTGTTGCCAGTAATAGTGTGCGCCGGCCCCGGTGTAGAAATTGGTACCCCGAAACAGGATTTTTCGGTGTTTTTCAGCCAAAACCGTGACGCCGAAATCTTTGGACGCAATAAGCGGGGTGTGCAGGATTCCCTCCACCGTCCAGCCCTTGGTAATATATTGTTGAACGGTGAGGTTAAATCCATTGTCAAAACGGACACCGGCAGCTGTTTTGTATCGTTGTGCGAGGGCAGGGGTGCTGAACAATAAGGCAAGAAGCGCTGCACTGAGAAAACAAGGAATCTTTTTCATGTTAAATGTGTCTCGTTTTGTGTGAAATCTGAGGCGAAAACGAGGCTGTTTTCGACCACATGAGTTTTGATAAACCGTTTAATATTTTATTAACCGAAACCTGCCCTATTTTGCGCCCAAAGTGTTAAATCACCCTCCTTCGCTAAAGCTTCGGCGGGTAAACCAATCACCAATCACCAATGCCTTTTTTCCGCCTCGGCCAGTTTGTTCGTTTTTTCTCTGCTGCGGTAACCAAATACCAGTTGCACTCGCCGTTTGTGTTTGAGGTAGCCTTTGCGGTTTTGGAAGACAAGCGCTGGTTCTATGCTTTTCGGGACGTAGAGGCGGTGCGAAAAAAAATGCTCGCCAGTGATGTTGGGGTCGAAGTAGTGGGTTACGGAACGGCTGCGACTTTGAAGCGCAGTGTACGGAGTCTGGCCAGGGACTCGGCGAGTTCGGTGCAAGGACAGATGTTGTTTCGTTTGGCCAACCATTTGCGACCCAAAACTATGCTTGAATTGGGCAGTTCCGTCGGCATTGGGGCGATGTATTTGGGCTTGGCCGCCCGGGATGCTCGGTTTTTGACGCTCGAAGGTAGCAAGGAAGTCGCCCAGGTGGCGCGTTTGAACCTTGAATTGTTGCGGCTCAAAAATACCGAACTGCGGGAGGGGCCTTTTGAAGAAACCCTTTCAGGCGCGTTACGGGATCTACAACAGCTTGATCTGGTGTTTTTTAAGGGCAATCATCGTCTGGAACCTACGCTTCGATATTTTGAGGAATGTCTGCCTTTCGCCCATGAAAAAACGGTTTTTGTGTTCGACGATATGCATGGCTCGAAAGATATGGCCGAGGCTTGGGAACGGGTAAGAAATCACCCTCGCGTGACGCTGACGCTTGATTTTTTTGAGCTTTCTCTGGCGTTTATGGATCCTGATTTTCGGGAAAAGCAACATTGGGCTGTCGTGCCTGCGTGGTGGAAGCTTTGGAGGTTTTTTTGAGGGGAAATGTATGATTTATTGGGTGTTTGATGCTATTTGTAAAAAAAACGGTTGAATAGAGTGGAAATACAGCAGAAAGTAGTTGTTTCGCGGCATGGACTCATTTGGTCCATAGCTTTAGTGAGACACTTTTCCAAAACATCTTTAGAACCACACATATTTTATGAAACAATTGATCAAGTTTATCACCTTCATTGCAGTTTTTTTGGGTAGTTCATTTGCGATCAAATCACAAGATAATCCTTGTTTAAGGGTTAACGGAGACTATCTGACTTCCTGTCCTGATGCTGACGACCAAAAAATTCCCTTTAATAGCCCCTCCAATCGCCTACAGTATCAGGTTTTTGATGCGCAGCGCACATTAGATAACTTGAGTTTTGGGGCACGGTACAAAGCATTTTGGATACTGGGTGACGGAAACTTCCGATATTACGAATTTGGCAATCTGGAACAAGATTTAGCAACATATGACAAAACGTATGTTTATCCAACCGAAGGTACCTATACTCCAACAGTTGTTTTGTCAGAGAGAAAAAGCAATACTTCCCCGCCACGTGGTTTGAGGCGTAACATCAATATCGAAAACAGAAATGTAACGCCGGGTATAACCGATAGTTTTTCATATAGGATCCACGGTACCCATTCGATGGACATATTCAACCATGATCGCAATCGCCCACACTATCCAACTGTATTTGCTATTTCTTCTCTGGCATCGGATAAAATGGCAGACTCTATCTTTTTCTTTTATAACTGCGAAAAACTTGATGTTGGCTACAATAGGTTGAAAATTCACGACACCTTGGATTTTGTCAGCTTCCCTCATTATTTCCCCAACGCGTCCACACCTTTAGTAAAATCAACCGATCTTTTAATTCCTAGTTCCCTTACCTATCTTGCAAGAGAACTGCGTGCACGATTTGAAAATTATCTTGAAGTTGGTGTGGGTTTTAATTCAGGTGCTGGTAGATTCTTAGAGCAGAAATCTACTTCGAACAGAACTTCATCAGCGCCTCAGAATTTGGCAGCTAATCCTTTTAGTGAACTGCGGTTTTTTCCAACACTTGTCTCAACTTGGAACAGGGATTGGATTCGAACTGAATCTGGAACACCAGATACCGTGCTTCCTATTGGCCACTACTTAGCTCTAACAGTTGGTAACGAGCCTTTGCCAAGATTGACGAACCCAAACGACCCTACTAGTATTAACCCGGTATTCATTGAAGCACTTCAGTATTTCCCAAACCTTAATGCCGCAACCCTTCAGGTTGGTCCGCAAAAATTCATTCGCGGTATTGCCACGCGAGAAGTGGAGATGGTGGCAGGTATTGATCCGAATGGCTTAGAGGTGCTACAAGTGTGCCCGCTTGGACGGAACCAATATGAAGTGAAGATCAGAATGGAGGTGTGTAACGAGGGATTTATGCATGAACAAAATTTTGGGTTTCGAATTATAGACCATACTGGCGTTATAAGCAAACCAAACTTTATTGCAGGGACAGTCCCCAGTCCAGGTACATCGCCGGATCCTGGATGGTTCTATAAATGGAATGTCTTTTTGGACGGGTTGCCGCTTCCAGATGCTACAGAATCAGATTTAGCTGAAGCTCGTAAAACCTGCGATACACTTATTTTTACAGTCACCACTAACTGGTTTGGAGTACAACAACTGGCTGTTGGCAGAGGCTTGGAACTGTGTGTTCAATTCAGTCAGGCCAATGAAGAGTGTACCTTTAACTACAAAATGGACGACAGTCGCCTGTCGCCTTTTACTGGCTTTAAGTGTGGTGAAATGCCTCCCTCCTGTTGTTTATGTTGCTTGCCTGTTTATATTATCTTGATTTTGGCAATAATCATACTCGTGCTGCTCATTTGGATAGCATGGTACTTGAAAAAGAAACTTAAATAGAAATGTGCAGATTTATACCCCTCCTCCTCTGCCTTTTTTCTGCCTTGCGACTTGCTGGTCAAAATGCTGATTCTCAAGCAGCTGAAAAATACTATGATCAATTCCAAGAAGCACTGGGCGAAAAAAAACATGAAGAAGCCTTACAACACTTGGATCAGGGAATTGCTATATTCCAAAAGGGCGATAACCTTGAAAAGTGGCTTTTTTTGCAAGCAAAAAAGGGCGATTTGATTGCAATCGTTAAAAACCAGCCTTTCGAGGCTATGCAGTACATGGATAACTGTATAGCTAATATGTGGAGGGCTCCGAAGAATCGTGTAGAGAATATTGAGTTTTGCTTTTTTTATCTTGACCAATCGTTTATTGCCAAACAGCATGCTGAAGATTTTGTACAAGCTAAAACGTCTTTGGAAAAAGCCTACGATATTTTCCATAAAGGTTTAAACGGCCATCAGGATACTATTGCCAAGTTTATGTACTTCCAATTGGGCAATGCATACATTAGATTGGGTGAGTTCAACAGTGCAAAGCGAATTTTTGATGAAGGGTTGGCATACAGCATTGCAAACAATGCCCCGAAAGTGGCCAAATACAGTGATTTTGGCGGTCTTTATGTTACTTTGGAAGACTATCCGAAAGCTAAACAGATATTTCTAGAAGGTGTGGCAAGAGAAGGTTTGCCAGAAGAAGATTTGATCTTCACCAAAATTGCGCTTGGTGAATGCCTTGCTTTAATGCAAGATTTTGAGGGGGCCATTAAAATCAACAAAGAGCTTGAAGCATTGCTCAAAAAACCTTTAAAAGAAACAGCTTCCAAGCTCCCTGAATTCCACTTCAATCTTCAAGAGACAAATGGTGTTCTCTACAAACAAAAAGGAAATCTCGAACAGGCCTTGTTCTGGTACAGGAAGGCGCTAAAAACGGTACAAGCTTACCCCAAGGGTACAAAACGCCAAAGTGCTTTTTATCAATTATGTATTGGTAATCTATTGCTTGAGTGTCACAAACCCAGAGAGGCTTTAAATACTTTTCACACCGCGCTCACAACGATGGTGCCAAAATTTAATGCACCAACAAGTGAAAATCCTGCAGTTGAAAACTTCAAAGCCGAGAATGTGATTCTCCGCGCCCTACACGGCAAAGCCCGCGCTTTTCTCGCCCTCAACCAACTCGAAAAATCCCTGGAATGCTACGAACTAATCCCAATAGTCGAGGCCAAACTCCGCGCCACGCATGCGTATGAGTCGTCGTCGTTGCTGGCCTTGAAAGAAAGTCGCCAACGCTTTCATGAGGCGATTGACATTGCTTGGCAACTGTTTGAGCGCAGCAACGGCAACCCCAAATACGCCGAGCGGGCCTTCCGACTCACGGAACTCGCCCGAGGGATGCTCCTCCTCCAAAGTCTGGTACAGGCACGCCAGCACCTGCCCAATGATATTCAGGAAAAAGATTACGAACTCCGCGTGCGCATGGCCTGGCTGGAGCACCAGATTGCTGATGAGCGCGAAAGTGGCGAGAAAGAAGCGCCAGAAAAACTCAAAACCTGGGAACGCCAACTTTTCGACCTGAAACTGGAACGGCAAAAATTGCTGTCGGAGTTTCCCTCCTACAACAGTCCGGATTCCCTTTTTCTTCAAGTTTTGGCAGCGCAGGATGTGCCCAAATTGCTGCGTAAAGGACAGGCGCTGGTCAGCTTTTTCCTGACCGAAGAAGCGGCTTACATTTTTAGTTTTGATGCCCAAGGAAACTTCCAGTGGCGAAAAACGCCCCTTTTGAAATCGTTTCGAGATCAAACCCGGTCGTTTGCGGCTTATCTCTCGGCTGGTGAAGCAACGGGTCAGGAGACGTTTTTACAACATGCCTGGTACCTCGACGACCATTTGCTCGCACCGGAACGCAAACGTTGGGGTAAACAAATCAACAGTATGCTCATTGTGCCCGATGATGTACTGATGCGGGTGCCTTTTGAGGTGTTGCTCAGTCGCAAGGCAGCCTCCGGTAGCACCTGGCGAGATCAGGCCTGGCTTTTGGCTGAATACAATATTGGGTACGCCTATTCTGCTACATTGTTAAAGGTACAGCAGGAGATTTGTGCGGAAAACGAAAAAATTAGCGCGAAACCACCCCATAATTTTGGCGGGTTCGCGCCCAATTATTCCAGTGCAGGCGTGTACAAACTCCAAAACACCCAGCCCATGGTGGAGAATGTCTGCAATTTATTGGGCGGGGAAAAATGGTTGAATGAAGCGAGCAGCGAGGCGAAGTTTAAAGCAACAGCGGCCAATTATCGGACGCTTTTGCTCGCCATGCACGGAATTTCTGATTCGGAACACCCCGAACTGTCTCACCTGCTTTTTGGCGATCCGGGACCAGATTCAGCCATCAACAACAATGTTTTATACGCCTCCGAACTTCAAATCATGCGGCTGCAAGCCGACTTGGTGGTCTTGAGTGCCTGCCATTCCGGTTCCGGGAAAATAGAGCAGGGCGAGGGCGTGTACAGTCTTGCCCGTGCATTTGCGGCTGCGCGGGTCCCTGCTACCGTGATGAGTCTCTGGTTGTTACACGAAAATACCGCCCCGCCACTCGTGGAAGCATTTTTCGCCTATTTGCAACAGGGGAAATCCAAAGACGAGGCTCTTCGGCAGGCAAAACTCGATTTTTTAAAAGATGATCGGAATTTTGAAATGACCCACCCGTTTTTCTGGGCAGGGCTGGTTGCTTCCGGAGATATGCGCGCCCTGGATTTGCCCCAAAAGGCGGCTTTTGGTTGGAAATGGTGGTGGCTTTTGCTACCCCTGCTCGCTTCAATTGCTCTTTTTGCTGTCATGCGGTTTCGGCAGTCCAAAAAAGTACGAGACTTGTTGCGGTGAAGGCCTTTGGCGACGGGAAAGCCCTTTTTCCGACTGGTTTCGTTAAATTTTTCGCCGAATATGCCCGATTTCGACTGCAAAATTTGCCTGACCAGTCGAAAAAATGGCAATTCCCCTCACTCAAAGCCCTCCACCGCAACAAGTCTAATGAAATTTGATGCAAAATTGCCCCTACCAGCGTCCCCCCAACAAGCGTGAAAATGCTCGTTTTGCAAACCCCGTATTTATACCCGGTTTGTGCGGGTAAGTTTACCGGGTTGGTTCAACCCTTCACAAATTTCCCACCCCAAATCTTCCCGCCCGCCCGCAGCGAGACGAAATACAGCCCCGCAGGCAATTGCTCCACCGATACCGATACGCGCTCACCCGACACCACTGGCCGCAGCACCTCCCGGCCTTGGGCATCGTGTACCCACAGCGCCTCCATGGGCGCGGGAGCCTGGACTTGCAGCAAGTCTGTAGCCGGGTTGGGCCATAAGCCAAATCCCTCGCTCTTTGGCTCCGGGGCGGAAGAGATGGGCGCGGAGCAGGTGCTGGTAGCGGGGTCTCCGACGTATCTGGCGAGGAATCTGAGTGGTTCTCCATCCACCTCAAAAAAAGAACCTGCCACATAGACCGTATCGTGCCAAACTGCAACACCGTGAATGGCTCTGTTGAAAACCGAATTACCAATGCTGCACCACTTTTCACCGTCCCAGGAAGCTACATTTTGTGCATCTATTCCACCGATACAGTCAAAACGCCCTGCAACATAGAGCTTGTCTTTATATACAAAAAGATCATCAATTGCCCCATACGGGGGGCATACCCCTCCGCCCAGATCATCCCATTTCTCTCCGTCCCAACTCATAATACTGTTACCGGGGTTGCCATCTGCCTGGGCAAAATAGCCCGCGACGTAGAGTTTGTCCTGAAAAACCTCCAAATCTCGCAGGTTGGCCAAGCCATCTATCAGGCCGTTGCCTACTTTATGCCAGCTGCTGCCATCATAGCGGATTAGATCGTTGGTTAGTTCACCATTTACCGTTACAATAAAATTCCCGCCTAAATATAGGTTACCCTTGTACTTTGCAATGCTTGTTGCCAAGATAGCATTACCAGGTGTTACGGGAGGCATCTCGTAAGTATGCCATTTTGTGCCATCCCAGGCTGCCATCCCCGTTGCAGGTAGGGAATCTACGTACTCAAAATATCCAGCAACGTAGAATGTATCATCTGCCACTGCAAAATCATAAACTTGTGCACCCAAATAAGCTTGTATTGTCTCATAATATCCACTTGCCAGCCCCCCCCCTAATCGATGCCATTTATGGCCATCCCATTCTCCAATACCAACAATCTGGGGTCTTGCTTCGTAAGTAGAAGACTGCATCAAACCTGCTATAATTCCCTCATGATAGCGAGTAATGGAAAACACGCCATCACAACCACCATTCCAGCAGGCATTCATACTATCAGTCATGAACCGGAATCCCTGCCCGTCAAAGGCGGTGATGTTACCCATCGTATCTCCGTTGATGATATAGAAAAGTCCCCCGATGTATAACTGGTCTGTCACCGTGTCCGGGTACAATTCGTATGCTCGTATATTGTTGTTATTGTTGTCAAAAACACAAATGGGTTCCCAATCCTGTGCATACATACTTCCGGAAATGGACAGGCAAAGGGTGCCTAATGCTACAAGCACTTGTTTGTATAAAATTTTTTTCATGTTCGGTGTTGTTTGAATTCGCCGACAAATAACGGCAATTTCCCAGAAGATCAATAGCTGGAACCCATGCCGGATCTGTGAACAACAAAGGGTAGGGTTGGCCCTAAGTCCTTAAACAAGAAAACCGTTTCCCGAACATCTTCGGGAAACGGCTTGTCTCGATCTTCCTACCGTAGTAGATTCTTCTCATGTTACGGGACATTCGTTTACGCCCCATAACAGGGACAAAGGTGGTGTTGCGGGCTGCACTTCGAGGTTCAATATTGTTGCAGGAAGGTTTGTCCATGTTGCAAAATCATTGTTGATGGCACAGCTTTTGGTATTTTTGCTCCAAAATAATCCGCTGCGTGTTTTATAAATCGTTTTTGTGCTGTTGGGGGCTCGCCTTCATTTTAGCCGCAAGTATGTCTGCGCAAACCCCTCAATTTGAACGATTGGGGGCTGCCTCACGGAATTTGTGCGCAATCACCGCCTCGATCGTGCCCGAAATATGCTGGCCCAGCGGGAGGGCAGTGTTGCTGAAATTGCCTGGCGCACGGGTTTCCCGAACCCTAAATATTTTTCGACTTGCTTTAAAGAGCGGTTCGGCATTGCACCCAGCAAATATTTGTCGGGCGTACAAGAATAAATTTAGTCTCTTAGATTGCAAAAGCAATAAAATTTTGCCTTTGCCCAAATACCTGTTTTACATTGACCTCGATTTGATGCTCAGACTTTCCAAGTTTTCAAAACTTGGAAAGTCTCCCTACGCAAAAATGCCCAGTAGTTTGACCATTCGCATCTCATTACTAGTGCGCAGCAGCACTATTCAAATACCTTTTTTATGAATACACTGAAACACTTCCTATTGTTCTCCCTCTTTTTGTTGCTTTCAGACAATGTGTTTGCAGCCCATATCGTGGGCGGTGGCATCACGTATGAATGCATGGGCCCAAACCCCAATGGCATCCGGTATCGGTTCACCATGAAGGTGTACCGCGACTGTGGAAGCGGGGGCGCACCATTTGATAACCCGGCTAATATTGCTATTTATCGTGGCAATTACCAGAACAATACGCTATTTACCAATTTCTCGGTAGCAATCAATAATATAGTCCCAATCACCATTTCCGAGCCGGATTGTATTGAGAATCTGCCTTTTTTCTGTTTGCAGGAGGCGACTTATATTTGGGAACGCACCCTGCCCGCAAGTATCGAGAGCTATTTTATTGTTTATCAGCGCTGTTGTCGCACCAATGCGATTTCCAATATACTCTTTCCGGAGGATACCGGGGCAACGTATTATGTTGAAATAACCCCCGCTGCGCAGCCAGTTTGTAACAACAGCCCTGTGTTTAACAATTTCCCGCCCGTGGTCATTTGCAACAACTATCCCCTTGAAGTGGATTATTCAGCCACCGACTCGGACGGTGATCAGTTGGTGTACAGTTTTTGTGCACCTTTAGCTGGCGGCGGGCCGCTTCAGGGCGGCGGTGTAGGAAGTTGTGATGGAGTCGTGCCATCGCCTCCCTGCGGACCGCCATTTGATGAGGTTAATTTTATTACGCCAACCTATTCAGCTGGGCAACCCATGGCTGGCAACCCCGTGATTAGCATTGACCCTCAAACGGGTGTGATCAGTGGAACCCCTCAGATGAATGGACAATTTGTGGTAGGCGTTTGTGTGGAAGAGTATCGGAATGGGCAATTGTTGTCCGTAACGCGGCGGGATTTTCAGTTTAACGTAACCCCCTGTGCGCCCTTGGCCACTGCGCTGGTGGAGTACGATGAACTGCTCGGTCCCAAACGTTATGCCATCAAAGATTGCAGCGGTAACACCACCGTTACCATTGATAATCAGAGTATTCCAGTGGCTAATATTACCAATTTTGAATGGATATTTGATTTGAACAATGGCAATTTTCTCCAGAATTCAACGGATTTTGACCTGACGGCTACCTTCCCGGGACTGGGTATTTACAACGGAATTTTGGTGCTCAACGAGGGCCTCGACTGCGGCGACACGGCGTTTGTCCAGATAGAATTGTACCCGCCTGCGAGCCTGGATCTTGGGCCGGACTATAAAATTTGTGAAGACAGCGCCATCGTGCTGGATGCCGGGCCTGATTTTGAAAAATACACTTGGCAGGACGGCTCTACGGGCCGAACTTTTACGGCCACCACCATCGGGGTGTACCATGTGGTAGGAACCGATCCTTGCGGAAATGAACTGCGCGATACGGTGTTTATCACGGGCGGGGAAGCTCCGGCCATTGTTTTGGATGATGTCAGCATTTGTCCCGGCCAGTCCGTCACGTTTGAGGTGCCCGGATTTGAGCAGTATAGCTGGGCACCTGGTTCCGGACTTAGTTGTACAGATTGTGCAACAGTGACCGTGCAACCGCTCAGCACGACGGAATACAATGTAGTAGCCACCACGCAGGCAGGGTGTACCGCGACCAAAACCGTTTTGGTGGAAGTACAACCCACGCCCATGCAGACTTATGTCATTCAATTTTATCCCAACGAGACAGTAACCATCGGAGGAGAAACGTACACACAATCTACCACGATAACCATTCCGGTGCCTTCTACTACTGGCGGATGTGATTCTTTGAATACCTATATTCTGGAATTACTCCCGACGACGCTTGCGCTGCAATGTCCTGACAATGTGACGGTTGCGTTGCCCAGTGGCGCCTCAGGCATTGCGGTGAACTACGATTTTCCAACGGCAAGCACGGATTGTCCCGGGGCTGCTCCGACGATCAGTTTGACCGCAGGCCTGGCTTCTGACCGCAATTTCCCGGCAGGGGTCAATACCGTTTGCTACAATGCTGAAAACACCTGCAATAATCAGGATTCTTGCTGCTTCACGATTACGGTGACGAGTCTTGACCTGCAATGTCCGCCCAATTTGACCGTGGCACTATCCGGTGCGGCCAGTTCGGTACCGGTAAATTACGCTCAACCTACCGCGGTCAGCGATTGCCCAGGTTCCACCCCAACGCTTGATTTGACCCAGGGACTTATTTCGGGCAGCAACTTCCCGGCGGGTTTGAACACCGTTTGTTACGAAGCCAGCACCACTTGTGGCAATCAGGATGCATGTTGTTTCACCATCATGGTCACCACCCTGGGCATTCAATGTCCGCCGAATCAGGTGCTTGAATTGCCGGTAGCCAATACGACCATTCCGGTAAACTACCCCGATCCCACCACTACGACCAATTGTCCAGACCCGGCGGTAACGCTAAGTTTGGTACAAGGCCAGCCCAGCGGTAGCGGATTCCCGGTGGGCCTGACCAATGTTTGTTACGAGGCCCAAAACACCTGCGGCAATCTGGAAAGCTGTTGTTTCACGATCACGGTACTTGATCCGCCTGCCCCCTGTGATATCAAGAACATCGGTTGTATGCGCTTTGAATTGCTGGATATTCGATTGGATTCCATCAATCAGCCCCGTTTCCGCATTCGTGCGACGAATTTCTGTGCTTCGGAGGTGAATTATGTACTCAGCGAATTGCCGCCGGGTATGATCGCCGTGACGCCGCAGGAAGGCAGCATTTACACCGCTCCCAATACCGGCAATACCTATTTGGTGCGCAATCCGAACGCTTCGCCCTTTTATTCGGTGCGTTACCGGTCTATTACCCCGGGCCTGAAAAACGGACAGGCGGATGTATTTGAACACCGGCTCCCACAGCAGTCGTTCCCGAACAACTACATCCACATGTTCGCCAAATTGAAAGACGGGCAGGGGTTTGAGGCCTATTTGAACACCTTTAACTGCCCTGTGCAGCCTTGGGCGGGTGAAAAAGGAGTGGCAGAAATGGTGCAAAGAGATGTTGCAATGCTTAGTCCCGCGGTTTCCCTGCATCCCAATCCAAGTTCGGGCTATTTGCTCGTGGACATGCAGGCTTGGGTGGGCCAAAAAACGCAGCTTCGAATCATCAATGCCCTCGGACAAGTGGTGTTGAATCAGGGATATGTCATTGATAATGAATGGCTTGAACTGGATCTAGCGCCAGGCTTGAGCAACGGACTATATTATTTGGTACTCCAGCCGGAAGGTGGCCCAATAGCCACTGCACGGTTTGTTTTGGAGCGATAATTTCGTGCGGATGAGTGATACGTTTACTAAACTTTTAAAGTTTAGTAAACGTATTAATCGGTTAAGCGGGCGTCTCATTACGGTGGTATGGCCTTTAGGCCGTCGGGAAGCGCGCCATTTATGGCGCAGAAGCATGCATGTAGGGGCGTAAACGCCCTTTATCCCGACGGCCTGAAGGCCATACCACCATCCGCTCCGATGTTTGTTGTTGGCCAGTTTTTACTTAAACATGCTTGACAATCAATGCATTGCTGTTGTCGGCGTCCTCGCCAACAACAACGGCGGAAAACCACAAATACGTTTTCTAAACTTTTAAAGTTTAGAAAACGTGTGCTAAAAACTTGGCGGCCTGAGGTATCTTGCCCCCCTACCCATGTGTACCGTCACTTTCCTTCCCCGGCCCTCGGGATTTATACTCACCCACAACCGCGACGAAGCAGCTTCCCGCACGACCCATACCATTGTACGGGAACAAATGCCCGGCGGCGACACCCTGCTTTTTCCCCGCGACACGGCGGGGGGCACCTGGATCGCCAGTTCAACTTTTGGCCGAACCGCTTGTTTAATGACATGGATTACGTAATGAATCGAGCGGGGCGGGTGCAGACGGTGCGTATCACGCAGGTAATCGTAGATGAAAAAAACGCACAGATGCGATACTACGATTTACTGGGCGAAAAAAGCAGCGAACGGCGGCTGAAGCAGAGCGAGCGGGCGGCAAATACTGTGAACAGGTAGCCAAAGTTTAACCATATTGTGTGCCGCACGTTAAATGTTTGCAAACTAACCAAAGAAAATTTTGGCGTGCGGGTACAATCGCCCTACTTTGCAGACAAATTACAGTGAACAGGACATTCACCAACTTTTTTTTATCGAGCCATTTCTTTACTAATTTCTTTCGGACGGTCTCAGAATCGGCATTTTTTTCTTTAAGCGCATGAAACAAACCTTACTCGTACTTCTTTTTTTGCTTTCGGCACTTGCGCTTCGCGCCCAACATTCCTCCAGGCCCGACTTGTCCATTTACCCAAATCCTGTAACGGAATATCTCAATATCCAAGACCAGTCTGATGCGATTGGAGAGGTTGTTGTGTTCAATTTGCTCGGTAAAAGAGTAAAAACGTTTGAAGCTTCCAAAGGCGAAAATTACTACGTCGGCGATCTGACCAAAGGCGTTTACCTTGTTCAATTGGTGGGACGCAACAAGCAGACCATGAAGACCCAGAAAGTCGAAAAGCGCTAAAAAAATCTTTTAAATGGTATTCTGTGAATCCAGAGGCCATGTAAATACTGAGCCACGCCGATGATTATCGGCGTGGCTCAGTGGTTATATGTTTGGTTGGGTCGTGTTTCAATTGCCCTCAAACGACTCATCGCAACAAGGTCACGTCCCCATAAAACCATCTCGTTTCCCCATCGAGGAACAGTACCTCTACCGCTACCGTATATACGCCCGGCAGGGCTGCCCTACCACGGAAACTGCCGTCCCAGATGGACACGCTCGGGGCAAAAGGAAGATCCTTCTGCTCTGCCATTAGCTCGCCCCAACGGTCATAAACTCTCGCTATCCTAATTTTATCTACGCCCTGACCCAGTGCGACGGCCATTTCGTCGTTCTCGCCATTTTCGTTTGGACTGAATACGTTCGGCAGGTACACCCGCCGTGCATCAAGCACCCGGATAAGCGATGACACCGCCGCTGCACAGCCCAAATCGTCCACCGCATGGAGCAGGTACTCCGTCGTTTGGAAGGGTCGGGCAATGGGGGCTGGGCACTCTAAACAACTCAGGCTTTGGGGCGGCGACCAAATGAAAGACAGCGGCCTATTGTGGGAGATCTGCGCTTTCAATTGCACCGAGTCGCCCAGATAAATCTCTATGGGCGTATCAACCGACAACTGCGGGTCGGCGGCTTTTATCACAGACATGGACTGCTGCTGCGCCCCACAAGAATTGGTAGCGGTCACACTGTACTGGCCGTATTCCTTAATCTCGATGGTAGTGGTTTGTTCGCCAGTGCTCCACTGGTAACTGTCAAACCCTGGGCTTGCCGCAATTGCCAGCGGGCTAATCAGGCACAGGGAGGTGTCGCCGTCAAGCTCTAGCCGAACCTGCCGGAGGTCCTCAATCAGCAAACTGTCGCGGAAGATGCCGCAGGCGTTTTGGGTTTCTATGGTGTATAATCCTGGCTCTTCGATCAAAATGGCACTTGCTGTTTCGCCAGTATTCCACAGGTAGGCATCCATACCGGGTGTTGCCTGCAACAGCCTGGAGAACATCGTCGTGTCGCAGAGGGCGGTATCGCGGCCCAGATCCGGCCATTTAGGATAATCCACCTGGAGCCAGAAGGAGTCCTGTAAGCTTCCGCAGAGGTTATATTGGCTGAGCCACACGAGTCCCGGCTGGTACAGGGACGAGCTGATGGTCGTATCGCCCGTGCTCCAGAGCAGTTGGGTACAACAATCCGTAGAACTTAGCTCCAAAGGCAGCGCGCTGCTACAGACGGTCAGGGTGTCGTTGGGGAAAAGATGTTCGGGTGGGGGGGTAAGATTAATTTCAAAGGTATCCCTAAGGAGACACCCTCCGAGTTCGGCGGTCACCCAAAAGGTACCTGGTCCTTCAATGGAAATTGTATGGGCCGTATCTCCAGTACTCCAGACGATGTTGTCAAATACATTCGGCATACTGTATTGGTTCAGGGAGTCATTGGTGCAAATCACTTGGTCTTTGGCCCACTCATAGTCAAGCGAGACCTTCTCCACGGTAATGTCGTCAATCAAAGAATAGACTTTTTGGCCGAATTGAATGTTTGGGTACAGGGGTAGTATTGCGGTGTTTGCGTTGTCATAAAAATTGCCGATGGTCATGTATTGCTCTCCACCAGCAGCCCTGAAGTAGCCACATATCCGCATCCACTCCACACTGTCGGTCAAAAAATTGCCCAAGGGGTTTTCAATTTGTGGTTTGGCGCTTATAAAGGCTTGTTGTACAATTTGATAAGGGGGGTCAAGTTCAAGGGGTGGGATATAATCTTTATGGAAGTAGGCCCCCATGCGATCGGTTGCACAATTCGAATTCTCGAACCTGTCTGCCCGCGAAACAAAAAACTCCACCAGATAGACAGAATCCCGCTCGAGCGGAGCACTGAGAGTGCCCTCAACGTACTCCCGATACAACACTTCGGGATAAGGGAAGGGTGCAATAACTGCTGAACCGATACCAACATAGGCATTACCATGCTTGGGCATTTGGAAACCCAAGCCATTGGTAGGCGTACTCAAGCCTGATATTTGCACATAACAACTTGTAAGATAGTCTCCAGACGAAACAGGGGAAACCCAGTGCTTAGCGTGATGCACGGTACCAAGACCTGTATATCCCCAATACGGCGGTGGGCAGCTGACTGGCTCCTCGAAGCTCGGGTTGAGCAGTAAGTTTTGGCCGCTTATGTGGAGAGAAAACAGCAGGCTGGAAATGATCAGTGCAGTAGTCTTCATGGGTGAAATACTTGAATGAGCCGCCGCACCCTATTCGGGCGCGGCGGCAAGGTGAGCATATTATATTTTTACGAATTTCCCGGCAACTGGTCCTGTCTCAGTTTCCAACACATACGTGTACATACCCGGGGGCAGGCTGCGCACTTCAATTGCTTGACTTAAATCCGGGCTGGCCACCCGGAGCGCTACGCTGCCCTGGCCACTAAAAACCGTTAGCGACCTTGACACGGGTAGCCGTCCATGATCTCCCATTGGGAAAAACTGGAGTTGATCGGTGACGGGGTTAGGGGCAAGGAATACCAAATCCTGAGCGGCATGAGGATCGCTTGCGGCCCGTTCTTCCCCTCCGCCGCCACCGCTGAAGCAGTTGCAGCTTGGCAGGGTGAACTTGACGTAGGAATAATCGGTGGAGCTGCCACAGGCATTGCCGACGGTCAACTCCACTCGGTAGCACCGACAGCATTTGTCCACAAAATAGCCCGTTTGTCCGTTTATCGTCAGATCGTTCAGGCCTAAAGCGGTCAATTGCGAAATATTGGATACTTGCACCTGTGGACCATTGTAAATATTCGAAAAAACACTGCCATTAGAACAGTCAACGTGGTCTATCTTGATTTGATAGTAACTGATGTCCCCTTGGCTGTTTCCTGCGTTGAGTGAGGCAGAAAAGATGCTGACAAGGCAGGGCGATGTGATGTTTTGTGATGCCGGGCAGGGTATGCCATTGCCCGGATTGACCTGCAAGTTAATGGTTGCGGTCGCCGGGGCGCCGAACACCCTGAAATAACAGACAATCACATCCCTTTGTCCACAACAGTTTTCACCAATGATCTGAATCGCAAATGTTTGGCCCAGATAGTTGGCAAACAGGTTGGAGCCGCCACCAATCGTTTTCAAGTCAATCGGGTTAGGGATATTGCCCGTTCCAGAGGTGCTGAAGTTCAGATAGGGCGCACCAAACAATTGTTGTCCTGTAGCCGGGTCAACGGAAAATATCTGAAAGGTGTATTCACAAAATTCTCCAGTATGCAGGGTAGTGAGTGAGATCGGGTTGCAGTCGTAAAAAATAACGGGTGGGGGAGGCACCATATCTGCTAAGCTGGTACCGTTTATCTGCACCCCAGTAATATTGAGCGCGGCCACCCCGGAAAAATCGTCGTAATTTTCCCCGTCAATTTGGTCAGGTAATTTATAGTACGGTGCTCCCCAAAGCGAAGACTGTGAAGAAAATACTTGCAAGCTGTTGAACGCTGCCACTGCCGGGCCGTTTCCCACATATCGGCCCAAAATCCCGAATTCATTAACCGCGTAAAACAGTCCGTCCTTCCCTCTTTCAATCAATGTCTCAGCGTAATTACTCGTGTTGGCTACCAATACAGGTGGGTTAACGGGGTTTAAATCCGGGTAATGGTAAATCCCACCAGTGCCCCCCGTTCCACTGCCGCTCGTCCTGGTGGAAACGTAGAATCCCACACCACCTTCATCAAATTCAATGCCCCAAAAACTATGCCTCGCCATGGTCCACTTGGGGATGGGTAGTTCGGTTGCAAGAATTGTAGAGGTGCTAAACACCGCACCGTCCTCTACCCAAATGAGGTTTTCCCCCATCACTTCAGCCTCTTTTGCGAAAAACTTCTTCCCCTGAGGGTCGGTAGATGAATAGCTAACTAGCGTCTGGAGTGGAACGATGCCCGTGGCCGTGATGTTGTACTTAAACACCCCTCCGAAGCCTGACACCCAATAGAGTTTTCTCCCAGAACCATCGTCAGGCGACACCGCAATGGCTCCTCCATTGCCGAAATGCTCACCCAGAAGACTTGTATCAGTGCTGATTGTCAGGCTGCCATTCGCATTCACCGTGATGGTGGCGTGCTTGAGAGCATTGCCGAGAAACCCTCGGTACATGCAGTATATGATGTAAAACTGGTTGCATGTGCCCGGTACTGGCGCAATGGCTATTTCGTTCAAAAGCAGGCTGTAATTATATCCTGAAGCGGGGCTGAATCCTGCCGGAAGGTTGCCTGCAAACGTACCATTAGGATTGTAAACAGACATGTCTTGAACATAAAACAACAAGTTGCCCGCCTGATCATGGACGGAATTTTCAACTTGATACGGGAAAGGAACTCCCCAAGTAAGAGGAGTCGCCACGCCTGTGTTGAAATCTACGAGCGTTGGGTTAAGAATCCATTTGTTCATTTGCCCAAAAAGACTGGTTTGGGCGATCAAAAATAGCGCAAGTGCAAAAATGCTAAAACGGGCGTTTCGCCCCCCCCCCCCGCAGTGCAAGGAAAGGGTTTTTGAAGCAACATGTAAGCTTTGAAGACGTAATAATTCAAATCGTTTTTTCATGATTGAAAAACATT
>CAZKBH010000036.1:37144-46865 GCA_964550795.1 uncultured Saprospiraceae bacterium | reverse complement strand
GACCATCCCCTTCGGTCGGGCGCGCCTCGCAGACCGCGCGCCAGAGCCAAGGGTGAGTTTGTGGGAAGGCTTGGTGTCTTTTCATTTCTCGCTTACCCGGCATCAACCAATTTGAGCAGGAATCAAGCCTTTTTGGTTACTTTTTGGGCTCAAAAAGTAACCAAACATGGCTAAAGCACTAATTTTGAGGTGTGCCACACTTACTTCCTTACTTCTGTGCTCGACTCACCAGCCACCAAGCCAGCAGTCCAAAGGCAATGTTGGGCAACCACATGCCCAACCAAACAGGCATGGCACCGCCCGTGGCAAACGATACGGTAAATTTAGAAAACACAATATACGCGGCCCCAATCCCAATACCGAGCGCCAGGTGAAGCCCCATGCCGCCCCGTACTTTTCGCCCGGCAACTGCCAGACCGATGATGGTCAGGATAATAATGGTGAACGCGTCGGCGGTGCGGCGGTGCATTTCCACCTCATAACTTCGGGTGTAAGGTAGCCCCCGGCCCCGGTCGCGGGCAATGGCTTCGCGCAATTCAGGGGTAGTCATTTGCTCGCGCTGGTTGGCGTAGTAAACAAAATCTGCCGGAGAAATATTGATGGCCGTGTCGAGCAGGGTAGTGTGCTGGGTATATTGTTCTCGCAAACCGTCGAAAGTGCGCACAGACCATTTGGGAATTTCCCAACGATCCGGCTCTCCTTTCCAACGGGCGGTTTCTGCTTCTAAAATGCTGATTACCCGAGTTCCTTCAATGCGTTCGAGTCGCAGGCCGGAAATGGATTTGGCGTTTTTGTTGTAACCCCGCACAAATACCTTGGTATCGGGCGCAATGAGCAGGTGCACGTTGGTAGTTTTGCCCTTGTCCTGATCAATCCAGACAAAGGTATGTTCAAACCAAAGCCGCCATTGGTTCAGGATTGGAGCACCTAAGTGATTGATTGCCAGGTGCAAAGTCATGATGATGCTGGCTGCAATCAAATAAGGTTGGAGCAAACGCCGAAAACCAATTCCTGCATTAAAAATGGACAAAATCTCCGAATTGGACGCCAGTCGGGAGGTGAAAAAAACGACGCCAATGAGTGTATACAGCGGTAACAAGAGGCTCGACATGTGGGTAATAAAACCCATGTAATAGGCCAAAACGTCCTTCCAGGTACATGGTTTTTCGATGATGCTCTGCACCTTGTCGCTAAAGTCAATGGCAGCCGAAATCATGCTGAAAATCAACAGCGAGAAGAATACCGTGGATAGGTATTGCTTGATCAGATACGCGTCGAGTACTTTGAATTTCAGCATGTTGCCTTAAATTTTCGCCCGTTTGTACACTGGCACCGTGGAGCAAGGTTCGCCAAACAGGATACTCAAGGCGACCGGCTGCAAGCGATGGGTAATTTCCAGATAGGCCGCTGCCGGAACGGGTTTGTCGCTGCAACCTTTGATGACGATGCGTTTGTCTTCGTAGGCTTGCAGGTCCATGGCCGCAATTTTTTTCAAAAACGATTTTTCTACAAAATCTGCTGGCGCACATAGCCCAATTTCTTGTACAAACGGTGCTGCATGGGTCGCCACCAACATGTAGGCCCAAAGTGGAATGATGGCATCGGTGGAACAAAACACCGCCAGATTTTTGTCGCGGTATTGTTCCCAATCCAGGGCCTTGAGCGCTTCCCGGAAATCCTTTTCTTTCAAGATCAGTTCCATGAACAAAAAGCCCTTCAAATCGAAAGGTATAATCTCCCCGGCGGGATACATTTCTTCCAAATCTATGGTGACGAGGCTGCTGTTTGCAACGCGGTTCACTAGCGGTTGATCGAGTGTGGTTTCCATGTTGTAGTTTAAAACTTATGCTGGTACTTCGCCCACGCTGTTTTCCACGTCTTTAAAATCTTTGGGCTTCGGTAAATCCGTCAAACTGTTGATGCCCAGATAATCCATGAACTTGTCGGTAGTCCCGTAAAGCAGTGGTCTGCCGGGGCTTTCGCTCCGTCCGGTGATAAAAACAAGTTCTTTTTCCAAAAGTTTCTGGAGCGCGTAGTCGCAGTTGACCCCGCGGATTTCCTCGATTTCCGGGCGACTCACTGGCTGTTTGTAGGCGATGAGCGCCAGGGTTTCCAAAGCTGCCTGCGAAAGGCGTTTTTTAGTCGCCTGACGCAAATGAATGGCTACCGTGGTATGGTAGGCGCCTTTGGTCAAAAACTGCCATCCGCCTGCTATTTCGATGAGTTCGAAGGAATAGTGTGGTTGTTGAAATTGCGCCCGGGCCTCCTCAATGGCTGTTAAAATATCAGCCTCCTTGATTTCAGCCTGGAAAGCTTCTTCCATGACGGTCTTCAAATCTGACACCGCCACGGGCTGCGGCGAGGCGAAGATGAGTGCTTCAACGTGCTGTTTCAGAAATTCCATTCGGCAAAGGTAAAAAAGTGTGCCACACCATAAAGTGTGCCACACCTCTGAGGTGTGGCACACTTATGGTGTGGCACACTTATGCTCAATCCTTTAAATAAGCCAATTTTGCGGTTTGGTACTTTTCCTGCCGCACAAAACTGCGGATGTTTTTGATGGTTTCGCGCGGACCAACATCTATGGCCATATTGACGAGCCAGTCGGGCAGGCTGCCACCGGGATCGGAGGAGATGAAGTATTCCACGTAGGTCCAGCCGCCTTGGCCAGGCACCAGCGTCCAGGTTGTTTTTGCGTTGCGCATTCGGATCACGCCTTTGTTGGATGGCAGATAGTCGGGGTATGAGATGCTGGTGGCGGTGACGCGGCGGGAAACAGGGTCCTGCACAATGCTGGAGCGCACCACCACATCGCGGTCGTCCAGAGGCCAGGGGAAATCGAGCTTGGAATAATAGTAGGTTTCATTCGCGGAAACTTTTTTCAACTCGCGGGATTCACTCACTTTATAGCCCCATTTTGGGTAATTTTCCACCTCAGAAAGCAAGGTGACCAATCCGGAGAGGCTGACTTTGAGGGAAGTAACCAGTTTCAACTCGTGTATCTCGGAAGTTTTGCGATAATAAACCTTTACCCCCTCTTTTTCGTTTTTGAACACCCAATCATTGCTGTTCTGGGAGAATAAAAATATCGGGCTGAATAAGACAACGATGAAGAGTGGGAGGAGTTTTTTTTGCATAAAAATTTGGATTGATTGTGGTGTGGCTTTTTCGAGGATACAGACCTTCCAAGTTTTAAAAACTTGGAAGGTCTCGACACTCGATAAAAAAGTAAAGGTTGAGGTAGTTGATACGTTGTCTTGGTCGGAACAGCTATACCTTTCAACAGAAAGCCACTTAAACGTTTCAAACGCCCAATCGTTGAGTTGTCGTGTATCTTGAAAATTGTTAGGCCATGTTTTGCAAGGGCTTGAATGGAAATTCACCGGGTGACTTCGAGTCTAATGCCGTCAACTTAGCGGCCAAAGACCCTGAAAGGGTCAAATATGAATAGCCCCGGATAAAATCCGGGGTAGAAAAGACGAGGTGTAACAACCCCGAATGGGGTTGAATTAGTGCATAACGTTTTCATATTCAACCCCATTCGGGGTTGCTCGCACCGCATTTCCAATTCCCCGGATTGCATCCGGGGCTATTCACATTCAACCACTTCGTGGTTTTTAATCGCTAAGTTGACGACATTAGACTTCGAGTCACCCGGTGAATTTCCATTCAAGCCCTTGCAAAACATAAGCCAATATTTCTTTCAGAGCAGCAAAAATGAGGCCGAGCGAATCAATACAGGAGTTCCTTCATACTTGCATAGTGCGTACTTTGCAACGCTTTTTACGCAGTCTTTCACACTATTTACTTTTCCCATGATGCGGTCCGCGAATCTATTTAGCGCCATTTTTTTAGTGTTTGTTTGTTTTCAAACTACGAGTGCCCAGTGCCCCCCTGGACAAGATTCGGTGCGCCTGGAAATTGAATCCGTCAGTTTTTTTCAGGAGGTGAGTTGGGAAATCCACGAAAAAAACGACCCTTCAGTAGTGTATGCCTCCGGGGTATTGACCTCCAATAGTTTGCAAGTATTTAACTATTGCATCCCGCAGGGCGATTGCAAGGTTTTGTCCATGAAGGATAGTTATGGCGACGGTATGTTCCCCAATGGCGTGTATCGCTTATATGTTAACGGCGTTCTGAAACGCCTAAGCATCGGCTATTATGGTTTTGGGCAAATTACTGAATTTGGATGCCCACTCGGTACAGCATGTAATAATGCGCTCCCGATGACCCTCGGCAGCGGAACTACCCCGGATAATTCAGAGGCCTGGTACAGTTACACCCCACCCGAATCCGGCGTTTATAGCATCTCGACCTGCGGAGCCGCTTGCCCGGCCAAAATTTGGGTGTACGACCGCTGCAATGGAATCGTCATTTCCGAAAACGTGGTGGGCTCCGTTTTTTACGCCGACGACGGCTGTCCCGATGGTTCTGCCTTCGCGTCGGCACTGCTGGAAGCCCAAAAAGAATATTTCATCCGCATCCGCTACGCAGATACCTTATGCAGCCCCGAGCCGGTGCCGTACACCCTGACTTTTGTGGGGATTATTGAAGGTTGCATGGACCCCGCGGCTTGTAATTATGAGCCTTTAGCCACGGTGAGTAGCGGAGAATGTCTGTACCCCGGCAACCCGGACTGCCCGCAGGCCCCCGATATTGCGATTGATCAGGAGTTATTGGTCAATACGATGATTTTTGACAATCAATTCAGCAACGATGCCTGTCTGGTAGATGAGGGCTGCCTGCGCGGTTTTGGAAACCGAAATGTGATTAAATTCGACACCCGAATCACCAATGTCGGCAACTCGGATTTTTACATCGGTCCGCCGCCACCCGCCAACAATCCCGGGGCGATTTCGGATCAATTTGTGTACGATGCTTGTCATGGCCACTGGCACTACCTAGGTTATGCGGAATATATTTTGTTCAATTCGGCGGGCAAACGCATCCCAATCGGCTCAAAAATTGGGATTTGCCTCCTGGATGTCCAATGTCCCGATCAAAACGACAAAAAATATCTCTGCAACAACATGGGGCTTACGGCCAGTTGCAGCGATATCTACGACCACCTGAATACTCCCTGTCAGTGGATTGACATTACAGATATTCCCGCCGACGATTATACCATGGTGGCGCGGGTCAACTGGCTTCAACGCCCCGACAAAATTGGTCGGGTAGAAAAAACGTTTGACAACAACTGGGCACAGGCCTGTTTCCGCCTCACGTACGATGGCGGCGCGCCCGAGGTGGAGTTTAAACCAGATTCTTGTCCCCAATTTACCGACTGCTCCGGGGTGATATTTGGCAGTGCACAACCCGATTGTAACGGTGTTTGTAACGGAACGGCCCTCACCGGAGATTGGAACCTCGATACCCTGCGCAACACTGCTGATGTGGAAGCTTACCTGCAAGCCGCTTTGTTGGGCGAGGGCGATGCCACGCCTTGCAGTGATCTCCACGAAGACGGCGCCATCAATGTGTTCGATGCGGCGCTTTTGCAGGAATGCACCTTTTACGAGGATAGTGTGCACCACTGGGCGCAGCGATTCCCCTGCCAGTTTCCGACGGGTGTTTTTAACCCGCAGGATTTTGTGACCATCCAAATTGCGGAAGTGGATACGGTGGATAAAAGCATCTTGCTCGAAATCGTAAACCCATTTCATCCCATTATTGCGTACGAATTTTCCTTGAGCGGTCTGGTTATTGATTCCTTGGAAAATCTGAGCGCGGAATTCAATGCTATGCCGCAATTCAACGCCGGTACGGGTAAAATAATCGCTTTGGCAGCGCCTGAAACGAGCCTTGAAAAGAACGCTTTGCCGGCTGCGTTTTTGCGGGTCCATTACACTGCCCTGACTGCCCCCGAAGTGTGTATCTCTGAAATTACGGCAGTGGTCAATCACAAATACCAGCGCAGCAGCGCGAACATCGGGACTCCAGCCTGTATTCCTGTGACGTTTGTGGGGACTAAAGACCCGCTTAATGCACCATTTGTCGTGTTTGTGCAGCCTAACCCGATGCAGGAACAAAGCACCGTATATTTTGAAAATAAAAACGCGGAGCCGATGACGTTTACCCTGAGCGATCTAACAGGCCGGGTACTTCGAACCCAAACGGATCTGCGCGGCGAATCGGTGCTGCTCGAACGGGCGGATTTGCCACAGGGAACCTATATTTTCACCCTGCGCAGCAGTCGTGGCAGTGTAAGCGGGAAGGTGGTGATGTGGTAGTCTGGTAGATTGATTCGATTTTAACGATTGGTTCGATTGGCAACCAAAGCTTTAGTACTGTATGTTTTTAGCGAAGCCTGGCTTTTTATACCTTTTTAGGTTAAAAAATTAAGACTTTTGTCATGCGCGATCATGCTTTTTGTTTTTGGCCTTTGCGCAGTTTGTAAAATCAATGGCCTTTTTTTTAATTTTAACCATCCTTACTATGTTCAATTTGCGAAAATTTTACCCCCTTTTTGCCCTTGCTTTCTTTGCAACGGGTACCCTGAACGCCCAAGTCCCCGTTCCATTTTGGAGCGAAAACTTTACCAACGGCTTTCCTTCCGGCTGGACCACGACCGATGGTTCTGGTCAAAATGTGCTTTGGACCTGGTGTCCTGATCCATTCCTCGGAAACTCAAATCCCGGATGCGCGCCTGTATTCGATGATGGGACCAATGGTCAAATCCCCTTCAACTCCACAACCGGAGGTACGGGGATTATGGTTGTAGATTCTGATGAAGCCGGGAATCTTTCGGCAAATCACGTTTCTCAACTTACAACTTCTATGATAGATTGCTCCAGCCGGAACGAAGTGTTTCTCACCTTCCAGACCCACATCGGGGTATATACAGAAGGCGCAGACGCAAATGCGATCTTGCGAGTCAGCACCGATGGAACGTCTTGGACGAGCTACCAAATTTTCCAAGGACTTACCACTGGTGTGCGCTGGTCTGAAAACCCTGAAATACCGATCATTGACATTTCATCTGTGGCTGCCAACCAATCAACGGTGTTTCTGCAATGGCAATGGACCGGCAACTATGAGTATATGTGGAGCCTTGATGACATTGAAATCTACGATGAAAACCCTACGCCGCGCAATGACGTCGCCATTGGTGCATTCTTCTACCCAGTGTCTAGTTTTGCTACACCAGCCTCTCAAATTGCTACCGATACATTTGGTTTTGAGGTCAATCTAAGCAACAAAGGGGTGAATCCACAGACCAACATTATGCTCACGGTGTACGTGAAAGAAGACGGTGGAAGCACGCTGCACACACAGACGCTTAATATCCCTGAATTAGCTTCCGGTGTTACGGACAGTGGCTTTGTATTCCCGCTTCAATATGCACCCGAACTTCCTTCAGGCGTGTATGAAATCGGTTATACCGTAACTGCCGACTCTGTGGACCAGCGTCCAGTGGACAATGCGCGTAGCTCCCAGTTTGTGGTCACCAATGATGTTTTTGCAAAAGAAGATGGTCCTGAGCAAGGTTTCCGCCCGAGTGCTGGCGGTGATTGGGCGGTGGCCAACTATTTCCGGATGGGAAACAGCAATTTCGAAACTTACCAGGCCACTGTGGCAGAATTTGCTTTCACTACCAATGAGGACGAAATTGCCATCTCAGATGTAGAAGCCGCCATTTACCTTTTCAAAATCAATGCCGATGTAGCAGAGGATTTCTCTGACTTTGATATCACTTCTTTGTTAAGCTCCAGCACAGAATGGCTGGGTATTGCAAGCTATGAAGCACCAGATAACCTCGCACCTTATGAATTGCAAGAAATTGAAATTGCGGATATCAATTTAGGCACGCCAGGGGTGATCCTTGAGCCGGGAGGTCGTTATATCCTTGCGGTTGAATACGCCAATGAAAGCGCACGCGCGTTCCACGCTTTTAACGATGATGTATTCTACTTCTTCCCTTCCACGTTCATTTTCAATTCGGACTGGAATGTGAATGGTTTTGGCGGCGACGCGAATGCTTTGCTTCGTATGTACATCAGTTTGGTGACTTCCACCGATGAGCAAGCGCTTCCTAATAACGCACTCAACGTGTTTCCAAATCCCGTACGCGAAACGCTACAATTGAGTGTAGAGTTCGCCGAACCTACCGATGCGACCATCACCATTGCAGACATCAATGGCCGCGTGGTTAGGTTTGAAGATCGCGAAGGGCTGATGAATGAAACGCTTCAGTACCAACTTCCAAACCTGGCTTCAGGAACATACCTCGCTCGTATTGCTACAGCAAAAGGTACCTTGACCAAGAAATTTGTGGTGCAGAAGTAAGAAGTTATTTTTGGCTGAAATTCACCGGGTGACTTCGAGTCACCCGGTGAATTCACCCCAAATTTTGCAGCACTATAAAAACGGGAGTCCGTGAGTAGAAGTGACACTTTTTAAAAAAGTGTCACTTCTTTACAATCGATATATTCGCTATAGGACATAAATTATTTTATAGATGCGGCACTATCCCCACCCGCCACTTCCAAAATCGCGCGGGCAGCGCGCTCAGAAGCCCCGCCGCCACCGAGGCGTAGGCGCAGTTCCGCGTAGCCGAGTTTTAGGGCCGCTGACTTTTCCGGGGTCAGAATCTCGGCCAATGCAGCCCTGATATTTTCCTTATTCAATTCATCCTGAATTAATTCCCGCACCAATGGTTTATCCATAATCAGGTTAACCAAAGCGATGTATTTCACCTTGATGAGTTGTTTGGCGATTCGGTACGAAAGCCAGTTTCCGGCATAACATACCACCTGCGGCACATCGAGCAAAGCCGTTTCCAGGGTGGAAGTCCCGGATTTTACCAGCGCGGCCCGGGACTGCATCAATACCTGATACGTTTGTCCTTGCACCAGCCGGACCTTGGGATATTTGGCCAAAAAACCTCGATAATAGGTTTCGGGCAAGGAAGTTGCGCCCGCGACCACAAATTCATACTCCGGAAAATACACCGTAGCTTCCAACATACGGGGCAATATGCGGCTCACTTCCTGTTTTCGACTCCCGGGCAGCAGAGCAATTTGAGCCGGTAATGCGGTTCCCGGAGCGGCTTTGGCCTCGTTTTGATGCAACATTTGGCCAATTTCGTCCAGCAAGGGGTGCCCTACAAATTCCGCCTCAATGCCATATTCTTTGAAAAAAGCCTGTTCAAACGGGAGTATTACGAGCAATTTATCCACATCCCGCCGAATCGCGTGTGCCCTGGAGGCATGCCAGGCCCATAATTGTGGAGAAATGTAATACACCACGCGAATGCCTTGTTGTTTGGCCCAACGTGCAATGCGCAGGTTGAAACCTGGATAATCAATCAACACAAGCGCGTCGGGTTTGAACGCAAGGATATCCTGCTTGCAGTATTCGATGGTGCGCAGGTTTTTGGCCACTTCTACAAAGCCCATGAAGGCCAGCTCGCGGTAATGTTTCACGAGCGTTGCCCCGGCATCTTGCATCAGGTCGCCACCCCAGGCGCGGCAGGAGAGCCCGGGCTGCCGGGCATGCAAGGCTTTTAACAAATTAGAGCCGTGGAGATCACCGGAAGCTTCTCCGGCGATGAGGTACAATCGCATAATTCTATAAAAAAAGCGGCAACCGCTTTACGCGGTCACCGCTATCATCAAAACACGCTTCATTGTGTCAAAGGTAAGCTGATATTTTATTTTTTTAAAATTATAGCACAAAAAAAATCGGCAGACACGCTACACGCGCGGCTGCCGACTTTGTA
>CAZKBH010000036.1:0-36919 GCA_964550795.1 uncultured Saprospiraceae bacterium | reverse complement strand
TTATTTCACTACCACCCACTGGGTTTGTGCAACGCCTTCGCTGCCTTGCAATACCACACGGTAGCTGCCAGAAGCGAGTCGGTTTGCATTCATCACTACACGGTGGTCGCCAGAAACGAGCTCGCCGAGCAGTTGCGACTGCACCAATGCACCTTCTGCGCTGTACACGCGAAGTTCAACATTTTGTGCTTTGTCGAGGCCGAAACGAACCTCTGCGTAGTCGCGGGTTGGGTTAGGCACCATGATGAACGAAGTCAGGGTCAGTTCTTTCGTACCAACCGTTGTATTCACGTTCACATTGTCCATGTGGAAGTTGTTGCCATAGCCGCTTTCGCCGACAAAACGGAAGAGTACATCAGAGAGGCCGTTGAAGGCAGTGATGTCCAATTCGTTCGATTGCCATTGGCTAGCCGTTGGTACGAATACCGCAGTAGTAGCCGGTGCAGTAGCAAGGTTGTTGCCGCCTTCGTAGAAGATGGTTTCCCAGGTTAAGCCGCAGTCGGTTGAAACTTCGATGCGGAAATCATCCGTCAAACTAGCGTTGTAAACTGCGTACGCGTGGTCGAATGTGAGTGTGCTGGTATTGGTAGCGGTGCTCAAATCAATTTTAGGCGAATGCAAGTATGCGATTTGACCGTCGGGCATATCGTAGAAATTGCAACGAGCCGAGCGGGTGCTGCCGGAACCTGCATTGGTAGCGAGTTTCCAGCCATTTGCACCGACATTGATCGAAGACCAGCCCACCGGAGGGAATGCTGCGCTTTGGAATGTGTTGACAAAAGGAAGTGGCTGAGCGGCACCAAAAGCTGCAGTAATCTTGATGGTAGAACTTCCGCCAGCAAGGTTGGTCTGAATACCGAGGTTTGAGCTGATTGCAGCAACTTCGATGTTAACTGTTCCGCTCGTATTGATCACAATGTCAGTGAGTTGAACGGTTGTTGTAGCACCTGGAGCGAGGTCGCCGGTCCAGTTCAAATCAGTCCATGCACCGGTTCCTTGACGGTAGCGGAGCAATGCGGTGGTGAGGTTTTGTGTACCCGTATTGGTCACCGTGAAAGAAGGTGAATACCCTTGCACACACGCGAATACATTTTCTGAAGGAATGTTGATGCCCAAACCAGCAAGGGCTGGTGTGATGGGTTCTGTACGAGCTGACTGGTACACTTCTTTGGTTCCGTCGTCTTGCAAGAAAGCAGCCACACTCATCTCGTTCAAATCATAGAAGTGTGCGAGTTTCCAGGCAAACGAGTAAGATTTGGTTTCGCCAGCGGTGAAGTTACCTGTCGCAGTTCCTGCGGAGTTAGGCAACATTTTGCGCATGATTTCGTAAAAATCAGTCTCGCCGTTGGAACCTGGAGCAGAAGCAAAATTGATTTCGTCTTCCACAACGGCCACGCGGAGGCGGAGGTTGCCGGAAAGAGCAGCGTCAGAAGTAACCGCTACGTTGATGAACACCGAGTCAAAAGTTGCATTCAGCGTGTGGCTGAGTGCGATGGTAACGGGTGTCAGGGTGTTGTAAGCAGTCTGGATCATGGCTGGGGTGTAACTCGTCAATGGGAAAATGTCCAAAATGCCATTTTGCTGCAAGTTTGGCACACCACTTACGCCATAATAAGTAACGCGGGGAGCCACGTCTGTTTGTGTTTGCACGTTCATCGGGTCAAAACCAGGCCAGTTGGTTTGGTATTTGATTGGGGTCACGTACTGAATGTTCGCATCAACAACTGCGTGAAAAGCTGGATTTTGAGCAGCGCAAGGCGGGCAAGAAGCGTTGGTGAATTCTTCCAACAATACGCGGCGTTGGTGTTGAGCAGATACGACTACAGCACACAGCAGGGCGAAGGAGAGGATGGATAACTTTTTAATCATGTTTAGCAATATTATGTAGTTGGTGAAAAATGCAGGCAAATGTAACCAAAGCATCAATCCGCCCAATTTTTTTTGGATAAATTGTCTGCCTCTGACATTCCATTGTTTTAAAACCGGGTTTTAGGGGGCGCTGGTGAGTCGTGTAGTGAGGCGGTGACTTCAAGTCACCGCCTCACTAGCGCCAAAGCTGCTATTTTCACCCCTCAAACCTGTATACATGAAATCCTGCTTCCTCGCCCTGTTGGGCTTTTTGCTGCTCGCTGCCTGCTCCTCCGATCCACGTTTGATGCCCGGCAAAACGGTTCCATCCGACATCGCGCCCGGCACTTCGTTCGAATTGCTGTCCCCGGAATACACGGGCATCACGTTTTTACCCACCGTGCAGGACGAATTTCGATACAATTTTATGGCCGACCCCTACATCTACAACGGCGGCGGCGTAGCAGTGATAGATGTCAACAACGACGGACTGCAGGACCTGTTTTTTACCGCCAGGCTGCAAGGCTGCCGTTTGTATCTCAATAAAGGCGGACTTCAATTTGAAGATATTTCAGAAAAATCGGGCGTTTCGAGTTTCAGCGGATTAAAAACGGGCGTGAATGTGGTGGACATCAATGGCGATGGCTGGCAGGATTTATATGTGTGCCGAACCTGGCTCAGCCCCCTGCCTGAACGTCGCAACTTGTTGTTTATCAATAATAAAGATCAAACGTTTACGGAACAAGCCGCCGATTATGGCCTCGACGATCTCTCTGCGTCCCAACACGCCAATTTCTTCGATTATGACTTGGACGGCGACCTGGATTGCTACATTGTGAACCATCCCGTGGATTTTAAATCCATCAATAACATCCAGTATTCAAAGGGTCCTGCCCGCCATCAGCCGCCCCTAGATGCTTTTGAATCGGATCGCCTGCTGCGCAATGACCGGGGGAAATTTGTGGATGTGACTGCCGCCGCCGGACTGCAAAACCGCGCCTTTGGACTCTCCACTATTTGCGCAGATTTCAACGACGACGGCTGGCCCGATCTGTTTGTTGGCAACGACTTTGCCATGCCCGATTTCCTGTACATAAACCTGGGCAATGGCCGTTTCGAGGATCAAGCTGAGCGTTATTTCCGGCACACCAGCAACCATACTATGGGAGCCGATTTTGCCGACCTCAACCGCGACGGCCATGCCGATCTTGTAACCCTCGATATGCTCGCCGCCGAATGGCCGCGCCGCCAACGACTGCTTTCCACCATGTCGCTCGAACGCGACCGGCAGATGCAACAGCGCGGTTATGGTCGGCAGGCCATGCGCAACAACTTGCAATTGGCCAGCGGAAACGGCGATTTTTCAGAAATCGGGCATTTGGCCGGCATCGCAGCGACGGACTGGAGTTGGGCGCCCTTACTCGCCGATTTTGACAACGACGGCTGGCGCGACCTGTTTATTACCAGCGGGGTGAAACGCGACCTCAACGACCTCGACTTTTTCGCCTACACTGCCGACAGCATCAACCGAACGGGGGGCGTGAGCAAGGAGCGTTTTCCCGATTTTGGTCAATATGTCGGCTTAATGCCCTCGGCGCCCTCGCACAATTACCTTTTTCAAAATAGTGGTTCGCTCCAATGGACCGATGTATCGGAGGCCAGCGGCTTCGGCAAACGTGGTTTTTCCAACGGCGCAGCTTATGCTGATCTGGATAATGACGGCGATTTGGACTTGATCATCAACAACTTAGAAAGTACACCAGGCATTTATAAAAACAAGGCCACGGATGTTAACCAGCATCATTGGCTGCAAATCAAATGTCAGGGAACGCCCCAAAATCCCTTCGGAATTGGGGCAAAAGTGCGGGTGTGGGCGGGCGGCGAACAGATTTTTTCGCAAGAAATGACCCCTGTCCGAGGGTTTTATTCAAGCGTAGAACCCATTTTTCAAATTGGTTTGGGCGATAAAAAAATGGTGGATAAAATCGAGCTTGACTGGTTGGAACGACGATTTCAGGTATTGACCGAAATTCCTGCCAATCAAAGAATTGTGCTAAAAATTGAAGATGCTCAATCAGGGCGATGTCCACAGTCGCCCGCATCGGAAAATCAGTATTTTGAGGACATTACTGCCACCTCCGGCCTGCAATTTGAACACCGGGAAAATCCCTTTGAAGATTTTGATTACCAAAAATTGCTGCCTTATCGGCTCAGTCGAAGTGGACCGCGTATTTCCAGCGGCGACCTGAACGGCGATGGTGCGGCGGATGTGTTTATCGGCGGCGCGGCGGGGCAGGCGGGGGTCATTTTTTTGCAAAAACCGGACGGAAGTTTTGCAAAAAGTCCACAACCCGCCCTGGAAACTGACCGGGATTTTGAAGATGTGGCGAGCACATTTTTGGACGCAGACGGCGATGGAGACCTCGATTTGTACGTCGTGAGCGGCGGCAATGAACAGCCCATCCATTCCCCGCTGTATCAGGATCGGTTGTATCTGAACGACGGGATGGGGAATTTTTCACTTGCGGTCAATTGGTTGCCAACTGAAACACAATCAGGCAGTTGCGTCCTTGCTTTTGATGTGGACGGCGATGGAAAACAGGACTTGATTGTGGGCGGGCGGGCCATACCGGGGCGTTTCCCGGAACCGGCCGAGAGCATGATTTTAAAAAACGAGGGCGGGCGGTTCAAAAATGTCACGGCCTCCGTGGCACCGGAATTTCAAAAAATCGGCATGGTGACGGATCTTCAAATGGGCGATTTGGACGGAGATGGGAAGCCTGAATTATTGGTTGCGGGCGATTGGATGGAACTGAGCATTTTTACCTTCCATGGCTTGGATAAACCGGCGACCATGCGCAGGATTCCGGGCAGTTCCGGGTGGTGGAAATGTGTTGCGCTTGCGGATTTGGACAGAGATGGCGACCTGGATATCGTGGCCGGAAACTGGGGCCTGAACAGCCGGTTTCATGCCACGGAGTCGGCTCCGATGCGGCTTTTTGCACAAGATTTTGATCAAAATGGCAGCTTGGATCCCTTAATTTGTACCCCTTGGGAGGGTGCGTATTATCCTGTGGCGCAGCGCGACCTACTGGCAGCCCAAATGCCTTCGATTAAAAAGAAATATCCGCGACACACGCCTTACGCCCAGGCTTCGGTGATCGATATTTTTTCGGAAAAAGTGTTGCTAGGTGGGCGCAATTTGCAGGCTAAAACCCTGGCCACCCAGTGGTTTGAAAACCAAAATGGTCAATTTGTACCACACGCACTGCCGCTCGAAGCGCAATTCGCGCCGGTGTATCGGATTTTGGCAGAAGATGTCAACGGTGATGGCCACACGGATCTGATTTTAGCCGGAAATGAATACGGGGCCGACGCGGAAACCTATCGATTGGACGCGTCGAATGGTTGTGTTTTGGCGGGGAACAGCAGGGGCGAATTCCAGTTTGTGCCCAATCTTGTAAGCGGTTTTTGGGCATCCGGGGAGGTCCGGGACATGTCGTTTGTGCGACGAAGGGATGGTAAAAATGTACTGATTTTAACCCATAACAACGCTCAAACCAGGACTTTTGGGGTCAAATCCATGCGGTGAGGAGCGAGGTGTCGTCTTAATTCGCATATCTTCGCGGAGAGAGACTTTCCAAGTTTTCAAAACTTGGAAAGTCTATGCAAAGTCTATGCACTCGAAAAATGTCCAGTAGCGCATTGCAATTATCTTTAATTTTTTAATCCCCCAGTCCTTCGGCGCGACTTCATTTTTTAAGACAACGCTATGAACGGTACCCCGACCCGTCCACAAAACCGATCCATCCTGCTTGTGCTGTGGCTCTTTGTGCTATTGCCCTCTTTTGTCATTGCGCAGGAGCAGACGGTGGTGGCGAATGATTTTTCCCGCACCCTGATTGTTCCGAAACTGCTTCGGGATTCCGCGCATGTGCTCCATTTTGACGACGTTCGCAGCGAAACGATTGCGGCGCAGTTCGTGAGCGCGGGCAGCCCTTACCTCACATTTGGTGCAGATGCCAGTACCTGGTGGCTACAATTTTCGGTCAAAAACGAATTGCCAACTCAAAAAACGCTGATTCTCTGGCTAAACAGAAAGAATTTTGACAGCTTCTCGCTGCTTCAGCAAAAGCCGGACAGTACGTTTAAAAGCTACGACGAGGTAGGCGCGATGTTCTACGACGATTCCCGTTTCGCGCTTTCCAACGGCTACTACATTGCCTTACTCCTGCAGCCGGGCGAAAACAAATTTTGGGCCAAGGCTTCTAATCAGGTCGGCTCCATGTACCTCGGCCTCAGTTTGCATAGCCCCGATCAATTTGCGCTAAAAAGCCGCCAAAACGTGCTGCTTTTTGGTCTTTTTTTGGGGACGATGTTGGTTTCCATCTTCTTCGCGTTGCAACTGTACTTCATGTACCGCGACCCGATGTACCTGTTTTACCTGGCTTATGTGGTGGTGGTTTTGTTGCGCGAAGCGTATAACCACTCTGCAATTGTCAGTGTTTTTCCGGTGATGCAACGCCACGGCATTTCCTTCCTGATGGTGGCGACGTACGGGCTTTTTTACCGGTATTTCATCCGTTTATGGGAACTGGACAAGTGGCTGGATCGTGTCACGAAATGGTATTTGATGGGAATGTTGGCACTGACGGGCATTTTTGGTATTTTGGTGAAGTATGAACAGGGGCCACTGATGCAGGTGATTTTTACAGCGGCCATGCTGTCTATCCTGGTCATCACGATCATTTCCGTGATCGTCATCATCCGAAATTTCCGCACCAGCATTCGTGCCCGCATCGTTGTATTTGCCTTTTTGCCGCTGGCGGGAGCCTTCATACTCAACCTGTTGCGGAATATCAACATACTGCCCAACTATCCATTTATCCAGTATGCCGTAATGTGGGGCTTCATTTTGGAAGCCTTGATTTTTGCCATTGCGTTCATTCGTTGGCACGGGTTTGTGGATACGGATCGGGGCGTACTGCAACTCAAACTTTCAATGGAGCAGCAGGAAAAACTGCTCGCCGTGCAGGCTGCCGAGCAAAAGGTGAAAGACCGCATCGCCCGGGATTTGCACGACGATATTGCGGCTTCCATGTCCGGGATTCGTATCCTGAGCAAGGTGGCGCACCAACAGTTTGCCCACAAAGTCCCGGAAGCGGCACCGCTGCTCGAACAGATCAGTAAAAGTGCCCAGAGCACCCTCGAAAGCATCAGCGACCTGATCTGGGCAGTGAAACCGCATCCCGATTACCTGAACGATATGGCCGATCGGATGCGCGAATACGCGCAGAAATTTTTGGATGCGCAAGATATTGATTATCAATTGAATATCCCCCGAAATCTACCTGTTATGGAAATGGACATTGAGTCCAGGCGCAATGTGTACCTCATTTTCAAAGAGGCGATCAACAATGCCATGAAACACAGTGCGTGTACGCGGATGGATATCAGTCTGCTGGCGGATGCCCAAAAAATGACGCTCCTGGTGGCCGACAACGGGATTGGATTTGACCTCGCCGAGAAAGGAAATTCGGGCGTAGGCATCAACAGCATGCACAAACGCGCTGCGGAAATCGGCGGCGAATTGTCCATCGTTTCGGCCAAAGGACAGGGAACTAAAGTTGCGTTTGCGCTGCCGGTGAGATAGCGCATACTACTCGTATGGAAAATATGTGAACAAACTGAAACAATGCCTGGCTGAGATGGAGCGAGCGGAGTAGAAGTTGCGACCAATAAAAAACCCCACAGTGTTTAGAAACTGTGGGGTTGGTCAATTGATTCGATTAGCCGATTGATTCGATTTAGAACCAATGCTTACAAGACCAAATCGCTCAAAATTTTATTTTTTCTGCGCGTCGTTGGCGAAATACTCCATCTGATTGAGGGCCATCATTTCGCGCAGTGTTTTTTGCATGCCGTCCACGGAGCCGTCGAGGAAAATGACGTTTCCTTTGCCGTTCTCGGTGAAGTTTTTGATTGCTTCCGTCCACATGGAGAACAAAATGACGGAGGTGTCGAGGTTGGCGTTTTGCATTTCTTTGGCGGCGTGGCTCATACCCCGTGCCACCTCCTCGCGGAAAAGTGCCACGGCCTGACCGCGCATTTTGGCCGCTTCACGCTCGGCTTCGGCGGAAATTTTGATCGCGTTGCCCTCTGCTTCAGCAGCTTTGGTTTTGGTGATCAGCAATGCCTGGCCTTCATTTTCAGCAGCGGCTTTCAGGTTGTTGGCCGCCACGATTTTCGACATGGAACGCATCACTTCTTCATCGAAGGTGATGTCGTTGATTTGCAGGTCAATGAGGTGAAAACCCCAATCTTCGAGCATGTGGTCAATGTTGACTTTTACAGCATCGGTGATTTCGCGGCGCAGCGAGAGCACTTCCTGCTGTTTTTTGGTTGCTACGAACGAACGAATGTTGCCTTCAACAGTACGCGTCAAAGTGGCCATAAAATCGCGGTCGCCGACAAAACGGAAGGCCACTTTTTTCACGGTTTCTTCTGCATTGTCCATCACAGAAAAAAGCAAAAGAGAGGTGAAGTGAACATTGGCCTGGTCAATCGTAACGGCCTGAAAGTTGAGTTCCACCGCACGGTTTTGAACCGAAATCCGCTTGAAAATCTGTTCAATGAAGGGGACTCGGAAGCTCAGGCCCGGATAGAGGGTCCGGTTGTATTTGCCAAAAATGGTGGTAATGGCGACCGTGCCTTGCTGCACGGTGACGAGGCTCAAAAAGATGAGCACAAGGATGATTGGAATGTAATAAATCATGGAAACTGGTGTAAGTTTGATTTTTACGCGATTGTCTGAACGCTAAACAAGCACATTGACGGCAAAGTTGTAGGGTCAGGGTTTGTGCAACAATGACTTTACGACCAAGCACCTCGTTTTGCGCCGTGAAAATCCGAAAAAAATCGGTGGGGGCAACATTTTGAACGAATTCATTTTATTTTTTGCGCACACCAAACGTTGGGGCATCAAACGTTGGGGCATCAAACGTTGGGGCTACAAACGTTGAGCCTCTCCGAGGCTGTTTGGGGTATGTAGCTTCCGTTGAGGTTGTTGGGTTTCTAAATACCTTTGCCAAACCTGTGCGAACCCTCGGGTGCTGTCCTCAAGTTGTATGTTCCATTTTATGACTCTTTCCAAAATTCTGACACTGTTGAGCCTGTTTTTGATGGCTCAGATTTGTAGCGCACAAACGCCTGTTTTTACCCAGGATGATACCCTGCGCGGCAGCATTACTCCTGAACGTGCGTGGTGGGATTTGACTTTTTATCACCTGAAAGTAAAGGTGAATCCCGCCGAAAAAAGCATTTCCGGAAGCAATGAAATCCGTTATAAAGTGCTTTTTCCCGGCAAAAAACTGCAAATTGACCTCCAACCCCCGCTCCGCCTCGAACGGGCGGAACAAGACGGCCAAGCACTTCAGGTGACGCAGGCTGGTCAAAACGCCTACTTCATTGAGCTGCAAAAAGATCAGGAAAAAGGGTCGCAACAAGCGCTAACCGTTTGGTATTCCGGCATTCCACGGGCGGCCCGAAATGCGCCTTGGGACGGCGGGTTTAGTTGGAAAACAGACGAAAATGGACATCCATTTATCGCCACCTCCTGTCAGGGTCTGGGCGCCAGTGTCTGGTGGCCCTGCAAAGATCACGCCTACGATGAACCCGACTCACAGGCTATTTCCATCACCGTGCCGCTTGATTTGACCAATGTTTCCAACGGCAGACTGCGCCGCGTCACAGATCATGGCGACAGCACCCACACCTTCGATTGGTTCGTGTCTAATCCTATTAATAACTACGGTGTAAATGTCAACATCGCCCGATACGCCCATTTTGACGACACATATTCGGGAGAAAAGGGCTTATTGACCCTGGACTATTACGTTTTGCCTCAAAATCTGGAAAAAGCCAAGGTTCAATTCCAACAGGTAAAACGGATGCTCCAGGCTTTTGAACACTGGTTTGGCCCCTATCCTTTTTATGAAGACGGATATAAATTGGTGGAAGTGCCCTATTTGGGCATGGAGCACCAAAGTTCCGTTACCTACGGAAATCAGTACCGAAACGGCTACCTCGGCAGAGATTTATCGGGCACGGGCTGGGGTTTAAAATGGGATTTTATCATCATTCACGAATCCGGCCACGAGTGGTTTGCCAATAACATTACTTATCGGGATATCGCGGACATGTGGGTGCATGAAAGTTTTACCAATTACAGCGAGGGGCTTTATACAGAATACCACTTTGGCAAGGAAGCCGGCGCGGCGTACATCCGGGGCTGCAGGGCTTTGATTAAGAATCAACGACCCATTGTGGGCATTTACGGTGTCAATTCGGAAGGCTCAGAAGATATGTACTACAAGGGCGGGAACATGTTGCACACCATTCGGCAAATTGTGGACGATGACGAAAAATGGCGTTCCATCCTCCGTGGTTTGAACCGCGATTTTTACCACCAAACCGTATATGGAACGCAGATTGAGGACTATATGTCCAAACATTCCGGCAAAAAACTCGACAAAATCTTCGATCAATACCTGCGCAACACGGAAATTCCGGTATTGGAATACAAGTTTAACAAAGGCAAATTGAATTATCGCTGGACCAATTGCGTGGCAGGTTTTGATATGCCCGTAAAAGTGACCCTGTCTCCCAATAAATACTCGTTTATTTACCCAGAAACGAATTGGAAAAGCACCCGCTGCGCACTGCCGAACAAGGATGATTTTCAGGTGGAGGCCAATTTTTATGTGAAGGCAAGTCGGCTGCGGTAAACGTTTATGCAAATCACCAGAAACGTAGAATACTATTGAACATGAAGCCACCTCCAACATTTTTTCGAATTGCCCTTTTGTCGGCACTTTGTTTTTTGTTCTCCTCCCTTGAGGCCCAAACCCTGCGCGGCATCGTTCGGGATGCGGACGATGGCAAGGTCGTGGTTGGAGCCACCGTTGCATTGCGATACAGCCGTGGGCAGCTAGCGCCCCTTTCCATTGCGACCAATCCCGAGGGTGAATTTGCGTTCGCTCAAATCCGCGCGGGTTATTATGCTGTGGAAGTTACCGCACAAGGCTATGACAATCAAACGATTACCGAGTTGAATGTGGTTTCCGGTAAAGAACTGGTGCTCGATATTGCCCTGCTCCGCACAGTGTCCCAATTGGCCGAAGTAACCATCTCGGCGGTGCAGCCGGGTCGGCGGCCACTGCTGCCTCTGGGTGAAATCCCGCTCACCCGCGACCAAACCCTGCGCTACCCGGCCATGTTTTTTGACCCTGCCCGACTCGCTGCGGCCTACCCTGGGGTGTCGCAAACGGACGATGGTGCCAACAGCCTCAGCATCCGGGGCAATAGCCCGACCGGCGTGGCCTGGCGACTGGAAGGCGTTGAAATTGTGAACCCCAATCACCTGCCCAACGCGGGTACTTTCAGCGACCGGCCTGCTGCCGCGAGCGGGGGCGTGTTGATGTTTTCGGCGCAATTGCTGGACAATTCTTCGCTGCTCAACGGCGCCATGCCCGCAGGATATGGCAATGCTTTGGGGGGCGTGATGGACATGCACCTGAGAAAAGGAAACGGCAGAAGGCACGAATTCACGGCACAGGCGGGTTTGATCGGTTTGGATTTGGCCGCCGAGGGGCCGATGGGCAAAAACGGCAAAAATGCCTATTTGGTAAATTACCGTTACTCCACCGTGGGCTTGCTCGGGCAGTTGGGCGTGTCGTTTGGCGATGAGCAGATCAATTTTCAAGACCTGTCGTTCCACCTCAATTTTGAGGGAAAAAGGGGCAGCCGCTGGTCCGTTTTTGGGCTGGGTGGTTTGAGCGAAAATGTTTTCCGGGGCAAGGCTGACAGCCTCGAAGCAAAAGTTTACAAAGACTTTTTTGACATAGATTTTGAGTCGAGAACGGGGGTTTTGGGTGTGTCAAACTGGACTCCTGTGGGCAAAAAGTCCTGGGTTAAAACCACGATTGCGGCTTCTGGGCAACAGAACATCCGCAGCGCGGTTTCCTCCACCTATTTGGATGGCGGCAATGCTGACGATATGAACGAATCCAAGTTGTCAGCTTCAATCACAACTTCCGAACGGATCGGAACCAGGGGGCAATTTCAGACTGGGGTAGTTGCGCACCGGACCACTTTTGACAGAAGCGGGGTCACAAATAGCTTTGCAGAGGAGGATACTCGGGAAGAATACTACCTGATTCAACCCTGGCTTCAATATTCCGAAAGGAGCAAAAATCAGAAAAATCTGGTCACTTTTGGGTTGCAAAACACGCTTTTGTTCCTCCCGATCCAGAGCAGTGGAAGGGAAGAAACATACAGCAATATTGAGCCGCGCTTTAGTGTTACTCGAAAGCTGCATACAAAACATCGGATTTCTTTGGCCGCAGGCGTGTATTCTCAGGTTCCGTCCCTGTGGTTTTTGCGGAGTCGGGTAGAATTGCTTCGTTCCCGGAAAATAGAACTGGCGTATGTGTGGAATTTTGTCGAGGCTTGGCAGTTCAAATACGCCGTTTTTCGCCAACAAATTTTGAATGCCCCCTACTTTACCAATGAAGAATCTTCGTTGCTAAATAACAGTGAATTCCTTTTCAGCCAGAACCGTCGGTCCTACCTTGTTGGCCTCGGTCAGAACCAGGGCATTGAAGCCACCGTGGAGCGAACGCTTGCCGACGGGTGGTTTATGTTGGCCAATGTGAGTCTGGTAGATTCCAAATTTTCAAAGACCAGTTCCCCGGAAGCCGACGACTGGTGGTCCACACGCTGGGATATTGGCCATATTTCCAACCTCACTTTTGGCAAGGAATGGCAGCGCGAAAAACGCCCCGGAAAGGAGCGCACCATTGGTTTGAATACCCGATTGGTGTGGAGTGGAGGCGTTCGGGAGGCTGAAATTTCGAGTGCTGGAAACGCAACCGTGGTGAACGAAAGATTTGGATACAACCGGCAATATCCCGATTATTTTCGGATGGATCTCCGGGTTTATTGGCGTAAAAACCTCGGAAACCGTCGAAATTCGACGTTTGCACTGGAGTTCCAGAACCTGACTGGGCGGCAAAATCTTTCCTACCATTATTTTGATCCGTACACGAACCAGATTGAAACGAAATATCAACTGGGCACGATTCCTAATTTTAGTTGGCGGGTAGAATTTTAGAACTCGCTTGAAAAATATTGCAGGCCTACCCAACCTCCGGGTATTGTGCTGCGTGTACCCTTCCGAACACAAACAAATAGACACCCTTGTTATTCCGCCGGTGCCACAAGAGGTCGCCGGCGGAATTTTTAACCGGAACCAGTACCGCAGATCATAACTTTTGACCCGACTTTGAATCTCGACCCGCAACTTCTCCTGGCAGCCCACCGTGGCGATCGAAAAGCCCAGTACGCGCTCTACCGCTCGTGCTTTCCGATCCTCATGGCGGTCTCTATGCGGTACCGACGCGAAAAACAGGATGCAGTTTCGGCAGTAAACAACGGTTTTTTGAAAATCATCCAAAACCTTGACCGGTACAAACGCGATGAGGTGCCTTTTGAAGCCTGGATTCGGAGAATTATGATCAACACGGTCATTGATGAATTCCGGCGAGAGAAAAAATGGCGGGAACTGACCGTATTTACGGAAGACATCGAGCGGGCTTATCCCAGCGAACCGATTGACTGGAATGAAGCCGATCAACGCATGGATGTTCAACACCTCGAAAAACTTTTACAACGTTTGCCCCCAATGACCCAAAAAGTATTCAACCTGTTTGCCATTGATGGTTTTAGTCATCACGAAATCAGCGAGATGCTCGGCATGAGTGAAGGCACTTCCAAATGGCATGTCAGCACAGCCCGAACCCAGTTGCAAACCTGGATAAAAGCGGAAATGGTGCTGGGATAAAATGGGTGAAAGACTCCCGGTCAGACAAGCACTAAGACTAAGCACAATTATTATGGACAATATAGATGACCTGATGCGACAAAAATTTGATGCCGATGATCCGGCAGCTCGTTTCGAGTTCCAGGAGGAATACTGGGAACAGGCACAGGCATTGCTGGAGCAAACAGAAGCCCGCAGGCGCAAACGCCGATGGGTAATTTGGATATTGGTGTTGGGGTTGATGGGATGGTTGGTGGTTGAGGGGGTTGAGAGGGTTAAGGGAGTTGAGAATGTTGAAGGGCAGACTGCCACCGGAGAGACTCCTGCTGGGACAGAAACACACGCAAATACTTCAGAATCAGACACTTTTAAACAAATATCACCCACAGAAAAAACAGGATTGCAAACAGCTGTTCGGGAAAACGCGTCTGGTCAAGCAGCGCCTAAATCAACGATTCAGAAAATTAAGTCTGAGAAAAAAGGATTGTCGCCAGCGACGCTTGAAAATAAGTCTGAAACAACTGGCGCTAAATCAACAATTCAGGAAAAAAAGTCTGGGGAAAAGGAGCTTTTACCGACGTCTCAGGAAAACCAATCTGAAAAAAACAGTGGTTTTAATCCTGCACAATCCACCAGTCCCGCTCAAAATCAGCTCAATTCCGGGTCCGGGAATGAGGAAATACCAGGCACCACGGAGCCGCTTATAGATCCAAATTCCGCCATTAATCCCCAAGAAAATCCAAGTGAAACATTGGATCCTACCCTATTCCAATTCATTCCGCAATCCATCATTCGTGCAAAACAAGTCCAATCGCTGTCAAGACCAGCAAACTCGAGCATCCCGAAAAAATCCTATCAGGCACCCAAGCCAGCCTTGGCCAAAACCACGAAAATTGCCGGGAAGTCCCGTTTTTCATTCGGAATCTCCCTGGCGGGAGCCGCCTATCAGCAAACGGATACAATGGGTTCTTGGGCGGGCTGGACTTTTGGAGCATTGGGCGGCTACCGTTTAAACCAACATTGGTCGCTTTCTTTGGGTTTGCAATGGCGCATGGTCCCCATTCGAGCGAGGGTAACCGATTCTTCCGGAGGGGGTTTTGTGGAGCGGGAACGCTATTCATTTGGGTACAAAAGAGAAACCCTGGAGCGTACCAACCGCGGCTTGCATTACCTCGAACTCCCCCTCGCAGCGCAGTGGACGAGGCAACGCTGGGGACTAGAGGCGGGCGTTTCCGTAGGCAAACTAATCGCAGTAGCAAACAGCTCGGTATACTCCGTAGAAAGCACCCTTGACCCCCGCAAAACAACCCATAAAAATTACGAACAAGGCGATCGGTCCCCCTACGAGCCAAGCTATTTTTCAAGTTTTGTCGGGGCCAATTACCACCTGAATAGTCGTATTTCATTGACTACCAAGGCCCAGTATCGGTTTACGCCCATTTCCCAAACCCTCAGTGAAAACGCCGATGGAAAAGGACTGGGAAATCTGGAGTTAGGACTACGTTTCCGACTGTATTAAAATCAGCCTCCCACCTCCTTCACTTCGGCGGGTAAAAATCACCAATCCACCACTCCACCCCCTCCTTCGCTAAAGCTACGGCGGGTAAAAATCACCAACTCATGCCCAAGTTACTCCTCTCCATCGCGCTGGCAGCAATGATCTGGTCGGCTTGCAACAAATCTGAGTACCCGGACAAGGGTTCTGGTGACCCCGTTTTTTGGGTGGAGATGGCCGATCCATTTACTGCTGTTAATTTAACCGCCGGGGAAGGCCGCACCTATCTTTTTACTCAGGTAAATCGGGGTAGAGATGCTGTGTTAACCATGTCAGGTGGTTTCGCAAACGCTGATTGCCCGACTACGGATTGCCCAGCCAGTCTCCGGTTTGAATTCCGAAACGAATCCATCGAAAATACCGTGCAGCCCGAGCTGATTTGGGCCGAAAACCAGAATTGGGATTTTCAGCCCCCCCACGACTCCGTTTATTTCAAAACCGTTTCGATTCAATGGGTGGATTCCAGTGGTGTGCAGCTGCGCTCTGATTTAGTGAATCAATCCAGCAGTCCAGTAAATACCTTTTTTCAAATTATATCATCTGAACCCTGGGAACCCAACGAACACGGCGTACAAACCTGGAAAATGAAAGTGTCCTTTTCCTGCCGCCTGAGCGACTCCCTTCAACTAAACACCAAAGATGTGGTCGGCAATGGCGTAATTGCCGTTGGATATCAGTAAAACATCTGTTGGAACTTAGTGTTATGTTTGCGCTATGACGCGTACCAAAACAGACATCCTCGTGCTCGGTTCCGGCATTGCCGGGCTGACTTTCGCCATCAAGGCCGCCCAACTTTTCCCCGATCGCTCCATTCTGGTGCTCACCAAAACCGATCAGGGCGAAAGCAATACCCGCTACGCGCAAGGGGGCGTAGCTGCAGTTTGGGATCTTGAAAAAGACAATTTTGAAAAACACATCGCGGATACCCTGGATGCTGGCGACGGACTTTGCAAGGAAGATATCGTACGCATTGTGGTAGAAGAAGGCCCCGAACGGGTGCGCGAAATCATTGAATGGGGCGCGAAATTTGACAAGGAAAAAGACAGCACCCAGTATGATCTTGCCCGGGAAGGCGGCCACTCTGAGCACCGCATCCTCCATTACAAAGACCTTACCGGCTGGGAAATGCAGCGCACCATCATGGAGGAGGCGCGCAAATACCCAAACATTCAAATAGCGGAGCATTATTTTGCCCTTGACTTCATTACGCAGCACCATTTAGGGCGCATGGTTATTCGGGTCACGCCAGGCATCGAATGCTATGGCTGCTACGCGCTTAACAAACAAAACGGCGACATTGATACCATCCTCGCCCGCGTCACAATTCTCTGCACGGGAGGTGCCGGACAGGTTTATAAATCCACCACCAACCCCGTTATCGCTACAGGCGACGGGATAGCGATGGCCTATCGTGCTAAGGGTCGTGTGGAGGGCATGGAGTTCATTCAATTTCACCCCACTTCGCTGTATAACCCTGCGGGCGAGAACCCCTCCTTCTTGGTTTCGGAAGCCGTGCGCGGCTTTGGCGGCATCTTAAAAACTGCTGAGGGTGAGGAGTTTATGCAACATTATGATCCCCGCCTTTCACTTGCTCCACGCGATATTGTGGCCCGGGCCATTGACTCTGAAATGAAAAAACGGGGTACCGATTGTATGTATCTGGATTGCAGACATTTGGACAAGGAGGCTTTCTTAGCCCACTTTCCCACCATCTACGAAAAGTGCAAAAGCATCGGGGTTGACCCCATGAAAGATATGATTCCTATTGTGCCAGCCTGTCATTACACCTGTGGCGGCGTTCTGGTAGATGAATTCGGTCGAACCAGTATCCAACGGCTTTATGCGGCGGGCGAATGCACCAGCACGGGCTTGCACGGGGCCAACCGGCTCGCATCCAATTCGTTGCTGGAAGGGATGGTTTATGCCCACCGGGTAGCGCATGATTTAGTGGGGAAATTAGAATCCTGGACCTTCCAGGAGGATGTGCCGGACTGGAATGCGGAAGGCACCACCGATCCCAAAGAGATGGTACTCATTACACAGGGAATGAAGGAATTACGCGATGTTATGTCGTATTATGTCGGCATCGTGCGCTCCAATGTCCGTTGCAAACGCGCCCTTGACCGGCTGTTTTTACTGTACCAGGAGACTGAAGATTTATATAAAACTACGACCATCAGTCCACAATTGATGGAACTGCGAAACCTGATTACCTCCGCTTATCTGATCACCCGCTCGGCCTCTCATCGCCGGGAAAGCCGGGGCTTGCACTATACCACGGATTATCCGGAGCAGTTGCCGTTTGTGGAATATTCAGTGCTTTGATTAAAATGTGGTCAATGGGGTTAATGTGGTCAATGTGTTTTGAATGTGGTCAATGGGGTTAATGTGGTCAATGTGTTTTAATGTGATGAATGTGTACTGCTCCAATCCCGAAGGAATTAAATGTTTATAGCACAATCCATACTACTGGACATTCTCAAGGGCACACAGATGACACAGATGCAAGCAGCACAGATTAATAGGATTTTAGAATGCAAAATCTGTGCTGCTTGCATCTGTGTCATCTGTGTGCCTGCTTTCAAACTTACTTTGACAATTGATCGTAAGTCGCCAGGTCGGCATTTCCTTTTTCGGTTTGGCCCAGTTTCAGGTAGCAATTTCCACGGGCACGGTAGAGGCGCACAAAAGTGGAATCCAGCTCGATGGCGTGGGTGAAATCATCCACCGCTTTTTGGTTTTCCTCCATATTGGCGTAGGAAAGCCCGCGATTGTAGAGTTCCGGCACAGCATCGGGATAACGTTCCAAAAACTTGGACAGGTCGTTCACCGATTGCTCATAGTTTTTCATCACACCAAAAATATTGCCCCGAAATTTATACGCCTCGTACAAATCCGGATTAAGCTGGAGCGCGCGACTAAAATCTTGAATCGCCTGTTGAGTTTCGCTGGCTTTGCCATAGGACATTCCGCGCCAAAGGAAGGCTTTGCCAAAATTATCCCCTTGAGCGGCCATTGATTTTTCAATCAAGGAATTCGTGTTTTTCCAGGCGTTGATGCGCAGGGCGCTGGCGATGAGCCAGAAAAAGGCACATCCCAAAAGCAGCGCCCACACACCGCCCGTCCACGATGGGCGTTTTTCTTTCAGATAATCGGGCAATGCCGCCAAAATGGCAAAAAAACCGAGGCTCGCGAGGTAATTGTAGCGGTCGGCCCGCAATTCAAAACTTCCAAACGTGGCCCAGGGCAACGAGATTACAATATTAGCAAGGTAAAAAAGCACTCCAATCCAGAGGATCGGCATGGCGTGACGGCTTTTCCAGGCGGCAAAAAGAACGCCTAACAAGATAAAAGGTGCCGCATAGTAGTCCCAACTCCAGGCGCCATTGATTTTTTCAAAAGGGTACCAAAAGCTCAGTCCCGTGGGCAAAAGCAGTTTTTGCCAATAAAACACCACAGCATGACAGGCCATCAGTGCCCGGTCTAGTACACTAAAATCGGCGGGCTGATTGAGTTGACCAGCGAACTGGCGGGCATAAATAGCCAAAGCCCCAAAACCGAGTGAAAGTACGATAAAAGGGACTTTTTCGAGTAAAACCCGGCGGGTAAAAGCACGTTTGGTCCACAAATCGAGCACCAACAGAGTCAGCGGGAGGGTAACGGCCAATGATTTGGAGAGGCAGGCAAACAAAAACATGAGCAGCGCCAAAGCGTAATTTTTGCCCCATGCCCCACTCGTTTCTTTCGTATGCCGCAAATAATAATGCATGGCCAGGAGGCTAAACATCGAAAAAAGCGGCGTGCTGAAACCCGCAATCCAGGCCACTGGCTCCACCTGAATGGGGTGAATGGCAAAAAACAAGGCAACTAATGCAGCTACCGTTAAACTGCTGTCGAGCCGACGGAACAGCCGGAACACCAGCAATACATTGATGCTATGCACCAGCGCAGCGAGAAAATGGTACCAGTTTGGGCTGTCTTTGCCCAAAATATAAGCGATTTCGTAGCCGATCCAGGTAAGTGGCGCGTACATCCCCAGGTTAAACCCATTAAAAATCAGGAAGTCTTTGACCGCCGGGTTGTTGATTGTAGCGGCCTGGTCGTCCATGACCAGCATTTCGTTTTTGAGACCCGTGCTAAAAAGGATGAATGCAACCGCTGCCAGTAGCCAGGGAAGCCATTTTTCAGTAGAATCCGAATTGCCGCTTGTTTCGCGAGGGTTTGATTTTGAGGCCTGATTCGTAGATTTTTTCGCCATGCTGTTTGCCAATTGAATAATGCAGGGGCGAAGGTCGTGAAAAAAAAGCATTGCACATTGTCCCAAAAGCGGGTGTAGAAATGGCAGTAAAATGCTCAAACCTTCGTTTTTGAGGCCTACCTTCGCCCTTTAAAAACGTACGCCATGCCACGTGCTGAACGAATATTTGCCCTGCTATTTACCCTGATTGCACTCGGTTTTTCCGTAAATATCCATGCGCAGAACCCCGCCGAAGCCAAGCGGCTCGGCGAGCGCGCCTACGCCAACCAGCGCTGGAGCGACGCCCAACGCTATTTGGCGCAGTATCAGGATGCCCGTCCCGGTGATTTTGGGGTGCTGACTAAACTTGGTATCGCGCTCTACGAACTTAGCCGTGGGGAAGAAGCACAACGTTACCTGGAGTATGTGGCGGCAAAATCGCCCAACAGCAAAAACCCGGACCTGTTTTACTACCTCGCGCGCACCCGCCATGGGTTGTCGGAGTGGGAAAAAGCCATTGCCGCATACAAATCTTTTTTGCGGGTCAGTGGTGCCCGGCATCCACTTCGGGCCAATGCCATTGAGCAAATCCGAAGATGTGTGGCGGGGATGCAAGTTGTTCAGAATAAGGAAGTTGCGCTCGTAGAAAACCTGGGAGATCGCGTTAATTCTGCGGGAGATGAGTTTGCGCCCATGCCTTCTCTCAATCATTCCAACCGGCTCTATTTTGCTGCAGCGCGCAAGGGGAGTACCGGAGGAGAACGCAACGATGCTGGTTTTGAAGATCTCCAACGCGGCCATTGGTGCAGCGATATGTACGCCGCCCAACTCACCAATAGCGGCTGGGAAATGCAGGGCGGACTGGGCGGTTTGCTCAACACGTCGCGGTTTGAAGTGCCGCTTGGCTTCAATGCAGACGGACAAATCCTGTATTTTTTTCGCGGGTTCACCTTGTACAGCGGTGAAATTTTTGCCGATACCGCCGCTCAAAAAGATGAGTACGCCCTGCGTTCTCCTGCATTCATTAGTCCGGTTCGGGCAGAGCAGGGTGATTGCAATCCATTCTTTTTCAATGATTTAACGATTGTTTTTGCCAGTAGAAGAGCAGGCGGGCAAGGGGGCTTGGACCTTTGGTGGACGGTTTGGGCTGACTCAGCTTGGGCAGCACCCGTCAACCTCGGACCAGAAGTCAACTCGGCTTTTGACGAAGACATGCCCTTTCTGGCCCGCGATGGTGCAACGCTCTATTTTAGCAGCAACCGCCCGGAAAGCATTGGCGGGATGGATATATTTAAAACAGTTTTGGATGCGAAAACACGTGTTTGGCAAACGCCTTTGAATCTGGGGTTGCCCATCAATTCGCCCGAAAACGATGCCTATTTCCGGCTTTCAACGGATGGACATACGGCATTTTTTGCATCGGATCGTATGGGTAGTTTCGGGCAGCGCGACCTCTATATTGCCTATTTCAACGAAAGTCAGCCGGAGCAAAGCGGCGAAGCGCAGCCTGCCCTGTTTGCACAAGCGCCGGAAGTCTCAAACGAGCCGGAGGAAATCCCTGAAATTGTGCTGCCAACTTTGGCGTACACCTCGGACGAAGACGTTTTAAGTCCTGATAATGAAAAGATTGTGGAGCAGGTGGCTTCGCTCGCGCGGAAATTTCCGCAGACGGCTGTGCTCGTTACCGTACACACCGATGCAAGCGGGCAGCCGAAATTTGATCTTTACAACGGCATCAAACGCGCCGAAATAGTTGGTAAAGCGCTTTCTGAACGCGGTATTCCAGCGGAAAAAATTCTGCTCCGAAGTGCCGGTCCCGATTATCCCGTTGCTCGGGCCGTGTTGGATGCTGCGCCCAATCCCGCAGCGCCCGGGCTGAATCGCCGCATTGAAGTGACGCTGACGGCGATGGAGTCCTTGCCGCTAAAACTCCGCATGGCGCGCCCCTTTGTGTCTGAATTGATGGCTGCACCTGGAGGTCAACGCCTGGATGAAGCCACGGCGGGCCTTTCTTACAAGGTGGAAGCCACCATCACGCGACAAATCCTGACCAACGATGTGTTGGCGATGTTTGGGGATTTGATGATCGAAACACAACCCAGAACGGGGAATTACCGCTACACCGCAGGCTTTTTCAAACGCCACAGCGAAGCCGCGCAACTGCGCAAGGAGGTACTGAGCCAGGGATTTACCGAGGCCGTTGTAGTTGCCTACATCAACGGGATACGTATCTCGAAAGCGGAGGCTGTCGCACTTCTCAAAAAGTATCCTGACCTTGCGGGCTTTGTGCGGGGGTAGTGTAAAAAGTTAATCTGCTAAACATTGGGAAAACAACGCATCGAATTCCTTCGGGAAAGCCTTCGCAACCTGCGATTGACGGGTAGCGTGGCGCCAAGTTCGCGCTTCCTTTGTAGGGCGGTAGCGAGCAAAATTGATCCCTTAAACGCCCAAACGGTGGTGGAACTCGGCCCGGGAGATGGGGTAATTACCCGATTCATTCTCAATAGGTTGCGTCCGGATTCAAGGCTTATAATTTTTGAAGTCAATCCGGTTTTTGTAGCGAAAATTCGGGCTACTTTTGATGATCCTCGTATGGTCATCATCCATGATTCTGCGGAAAATATGGGACAGCATTTTCAAGCCTTGGGTATCGAGGAGGTGGATTATTTCATTTCAGGAATTCCATTTGTTATGCTCCCCGAGTCCTTGGCCGAACTGGTCACCACACTGTGTAAATCATGGCTTCGGAAGAGCGGAAAATTCATTCAATTTCATTATTCACCCCTGCTTTTGGGACTTTACCGCCGAGTGTTCGGCAATTTAAAAATGGAAATCGTGGCCCTCAACATTCCGCCCGCCATTGTGGTGAGTTGTGAAAAAAGGGAACTTGAAGGCATAAACGATGCTCCATCTTCTTGAACATAAAGTGTTGCACAGCTCGCATACGTTATAGGTGTGCCACACTTCAGAACAGACAACATCATGAAATTCCAATTTTGCGTCCTTTTTGCCCTCCTTTTTAGCCTGGCTTCCTGTGGCCCTGATTATCATTTTGAGGAAGACAAAAACATCCCCAATGAGCAATGGACCTATCTCGATACCCTGGATTTTAAATTTTCCATCACCGATACCACTGCGCTCTACAATCTTCAGGTTGAATTTGCCTACGCAGATTCTTTCCCGAACCAGAATATTTACGTGAATTTCCACACGCTTTTTCCTGATGGCAAACGTCTGAGCAAGCCACTTTCCTTCGATTTTTTTGACGCTGAGGGCAAACCCGCAGGCAAATGCTCCGGCAGCAGCTGCCAGGCTCAAATTCCCATTCAACAAAATGCCTTTTTTGAAAAAGCGGGCGAGTACACCATCACCCTGGAACAATTTGGCCGCCGCGACCCACTCCCGGGAATCAAAAGCGTTGGGCTTAATATTGAAAAAGTAGGCAAAAAGTAGATTTTTTTTACCCGCCGTAGCCTTGGCGAAGGAGGGCAGCCTCCTTCGCCAAGGCTACGGCGGGTAAAAAAGCCACCCTCCTCCGCCAAGGCTACGGCGGGTAAACAATCACCCCTCCTTCGCTAAAGCTACGGCGGGTAAACAATCCCCCCCTCCCCATGTACGCATACCTTAAAGGAGAAATCACCTTCCGCTCACCGGCTTTCGTCACCCTGGAGGTTAACGGAATCGGGTTTCACGTCAATATTCCCCTCAGCACGTTCACAGCGTTGCAGGGACAGGAACGCGCCACGGTGTACACCCATCTGATCGTGAAAGAGGATTCACATACCCTTTTTGGATTTGCCACACAGGTGGAACGCGGGATGTTTGTGCAACTCATCGGGGTGACCGGGGTAGGTGCTACCACTGCCCAACTGATTCTTTCGTCCATGACGGTGGATGAGGTACGCGCTGCCGTCATTGGCGAGCAAGCGCATATTTTGCAAAAAGTAAAGGGAATTGGCGCAAAAACGGCCAAACAAATCATTTTGGACCTGAAAAGCAAGCTAACCAAAGAAGCGCCGGATGCTCCCTCCCTGCTTCCTTCCATGGCTGACGGGGTGGTGCGCGAAGAAGCCCTTTCAGCCCTCATGGCCCTGGGGTTCAACCGAATTGCGGTGCAAAAAGCCCTCAACTCAGTCATTCGCGACAACCCGAATGTGGCAAAAGTGGAAGATTTGATCAAATTTGCGCTAAAGGCGCTTGCTGTGTAGCCTTAATTTACTTCAACACCGAATCATCGGTAGCAGCTTCTCCAAAATCATTGACCAGCAGGAGTACCACGCGGCGGTTCCATTTGCGGTTTTCGGGCGCATCCGTACGGTCGTCGCCCTCGTCCTTATTCTTCATAATGGGATTGGCTTCGCCGAACACCTCCATGAGCATCCGATCCACCCGTATTCCTTTGTAAGCCAGGTAATTACGCGCAGAACGAGCGCGATTGGCGGAAAGTTTTAGATTGGCCTGTGCGCTGCCGATTCCATCCGTAAAGCCGTGCAGTTTTAGCTTGAGGGAAGGGTTGTCGCGCAATTGCTCATAAAATCGGTTCAGGACCTGCTTTGCTTCCGGGGTGAGGCTGTAACGGCCAAATTCAAAATAGATGGTGTTGGTCGTTTCCTGCCGTTGGGGGTCATTGACAAAGATGGTTCCGTTCCGGAAATAAGGGCATCCGGCGCCGCAAAGCACCCGTTGCTCCTCTAAATCAACGATCAGCGCGTAGGGAAAACCCTTGGCCGCCACTTCTTTTCGCACGACTTCAGCTTCGTCGCGGGTTTTGTAGGCCCCGGCGAAATAGCGGTACAAGCCGAGCTGATCGGTTGTTTCCACATAAGTTTCAATGCCGCGCTCCTTGAAAAAAGACACCGACATCCGCTCCCCGTAAGCTCCGATCTGTACCCGAAAATCCTGCGCAACTAGTTGATTTTCAGCACCAAAAAACATCGCAACGAACATTGCGGCAACCTGCAATCTTTTCATAAGAAAAACTTTTGCGGTGAAAAACGTTGCAAAAATAACGCAGATTTCGGGAGTATCCCTACAACCACCGCACCAGCCCAAAATCCTGCCGGTTTGGCAACATCGGGTGTGTGGGGAAAAGCCGGAATCCATATTCAAATACGCCTGCGGTGCGTGGCACGAAAGAGCAGCTAAAAATCGCTTCAGGGCCTTTTTTGCTGATCAAATCCAGTTGCTGCACAAACAGAAATTCGAGTTCGGTTTCAGAATGCCGTTTGTAAAAAACTACCTCCACACCCACGTCGTCCGCACTCAGGTCTTGCAAATGCAAGGTGGCCGTTGCATCAAATTTTTCGCCCAGAGGCAGGGAGCGGTTAAAGGTGTCAGGTGCTTGTAAATCAATGAGTTCTATCGCTTGCCAGCTGTGGCGGATGCGCGTTTTCCACCGGGCAATTGAACGGGCGAGGGCAAAGTCTTTTTCTTTTACCAGTTCGCTGCGTTGGGCAAGTTTGGAATAGAATCTGGACTGATAATCGTCCAACATCCGGCCCATCACAAATTCCGGGGCAATCTCGGCGATGGTGTTTTTGATATGGCTCACCCAACGGGCCGAGACACCGTCTTGGTTCCGTTCGTAGTAGCTCGGCACGATGTCGTTTTCGAGCGTATTGTAAATGGTTTCGGCGTCCAACTCGTTCTGGAGCGCGGGTTGATCTGGATAAGTGTCTTTTTCCGGCAACGCCCATCCGGCGCCGGGTTTGAAGCCTTCGCACCACCAGCCGTCGAGTACTGAAAAGTTCATCACGCCATTCATCACGGCTTTCATGCCAGAGGTTCCGGACGCTTCTTTGGGACGGGTGGGATTGTTAAGCCAAACATCCACGCCTTGGACGAGCAGTTTGGCCATTTCCATGCTGTAATTTTCCAGGAAAATAACTTTGCCCTTAAAATCGGGGTTTTTCGTCACGTTGTACACCAAACGGATGAACTCTTGCCCGCCCTTATCCGCCGGGTGCGCTTTGCCGGCAAACAGGAAAATGACCGGGCGATCCGGGTTGTTCACGATTTCAGCGAGGCGTTTTTCATTCGAAAACAACAGCGTTGCGCGTTTATACGTGGCAAAACGCCGCGCAAAACCGAACACCAGCGCGTCGTCTTTGATAGCGTTGACAATCTCGAAGGTGTGGCGTGGGTTTTCGCCCCGCCGCATCAGGTCTTCCGACAAAGATTGACGCACCCAGTCCAGCAGCCGTTTTTTCAACAAGCGGCGAATGGCCATGATTTCCCCGTCTGGTACGGCATGGATTTTTTGCCACAATTTTTTGTCTGTCTGGTTTTCCAGAATCCCTTTGTCGAGTTTTTGTTCGTAAAAATCTAACCATTCGTGCGCCACCCAGGTCGGGAAGTGCACGGAATTGGTCACGTATCCGATATTGCTTTCGGCGTAGTTGTAGTCGGGATTGAGTTCTGTGAACATCCGCTGGCTCACCTCGCCGTGCAGACGACTTACGCCATTGATCTCCTGACTGGTTCGAATAGCTAAATGGCTCACATTGAACAACTCGTTGGAGTCTTTTGCGTCCACCCGGCCCAGGCCCATGAGGAGTTCCCAAGTGAGATCCAGCGCGTAAGTATATTCGTAGAGGTAGTCGCGGAGGAGATTTTCCGAGAAGGTATCGTGGCCCGCAGGCACGGGGGTATGGGTGGTGAAAAGTTGGGTTGAACGCACCACTTCCAAGGCTTCTTCAAAACTTAAGCCCTTGTCTTTGATATAGTTGCGCAGGCGTTCGAGACCCAAAAACGCTGCATGACCCTCGTTCAAATGAAACAAATCGGGCTGAATCCCGATGGCTTCCAGCGCACGGAGTCCGCCAATCCCGAGTAGCAGTTCCTGGCGGAGCCGATGCTGATTGTCGCCGCCGTATAGTTGGTGCGTAATGTTTCGGTCTTCCCAGATATTGTCGTCAATGTCGGTATCGAGCAGGTAGAGCGGCATGCGGCCAACCGGCAATTTCCACACCTTGGCCCACACGGTGCGACCACTGAGGTTGACGTGGATTTTGATCCATTCGCCCCTTGCGTCGCGGACGGGCTGGAGCGGGAGTTGGGTAAATTTAGAAGGGTCGGAGTGGTGGAGTTGCTCGCCGCTGATGGAAATACCCTGTTGGAAATAGCCGTATCGGTAGAGCAGACCCACAGCCACAAAATTGGCGTTGCGATCGCTGATTTCTTTCAGGTAATCGCCGGCAAGGACACCGAGGCCGCCGGAATAGAGGCGCAAACTTTGGTGCAGACCGTATTCCATGCAGAAATAGCCGATTTGAGCACCCTTTTTGGCGGGCGCTTTGTCCATGTAATCGCGGAACGATTTGTGGACCCTTTTGAGCTGCGCCATGAAGTCTTTATCGGCCAAAAGTTCCTGGGCTCGTTCGATACTCAATTCGTCGAGCAATGCCAAGGGATTGTGCTGAAGCGCGATAAACTTTTGTAAATCAATGCTTTGGAAAAGTTCAATGGCATCGTGATTCCAGCACCACCAAATATTTTGCGCCAGTTCCGCAAGTGGCGCGAGGCCCTCAGGAAGTTTGGGTTCGATGAAAATGCGCTTGAGTTTTGCGCTGTCTTGCGTAAGATTGCCCACCATATTTTCGGAGATGTGAGAAGGTTGAACGGTCATAGTATTGTAACGCGAATGAGCCCGAAATAGATCGGCTGTTTCTGGGCGCAAAGGTAGCGTATTCGGGCAACTTGGTGTTAGATTTACACCACCCCGAAGCTTATTCTCTTAAGCTAAAAGACTCCATCATACAGACTTTCACGGGCCGATCCCGGTACATTCCGGGCGACCAGGCTGGCATATCGCGCACCGCTTCTAAGCATCGCTGTTTGGTGCTTGCGGGAACCCAGTCTGGAAACTGATTCGCAGGACCGACATCCACAATGCTTCCGTCTTTGAGTACCGAAAATCGAATATACAGCGTGTTGTGGGTGACTTCCCCAGGTTTAGGAAACAAATCTTGTAGCAGGTTATGAAAATAATCCCGCTGCGATTCCAGGCCTCCGGGAAACTCCGGACTGACCTCCGGGACCAAAAAAACGGATTCGCCCGTTTCGTCCACGAAGGGACTTAATTCAATATCATGGTATTGAATCTGCCGCTCCATATTGAAAAAAGTATCCGTTTGTATCCAGGCATTGAGTTCCAGATTGCGGACTTTGGTCACTTTATCAGGCCCATTTTGCATCTGATGATACGTCGAAGCACTGAACAAAGCCCAGACCTCCTGAGCACCGAGGAAGGTCGGGATGAAGAGACAAAAAATGTGGAAAAACAGTCGTAGCATAAGATGGGTATTTATGGTTGATTGTTTCGATTTTAGCTCATGTTCCGCAAGGGCAGGAATCAGCTGGAATTCACCCGGTGACTCGAAGACTAATGCCGTCAACTTAGCGGCCAAAGACCCTGAAAGGGTCAAATATGAATAGCCCCGGATAAAATCCGGGGTAGAAAAGACGAGGTGTAACAACCCCGAATGGGGTTGAATTAGTGCATAACGTTTTCATATTCAACCCCATTCGGGGTTGCTCGCACCGCATTTCCAATTCCCCGGATTGCATCCGGGGCTATTCACATTCAACCACTTCGTGGTTTTTAATCGCTAAGTTGACGACATTAGACTTCGAGTCACCGGGTGAATTCCAGCTGATCTTGCGGAACATGAGCCTCGATTTTTGAAGATTCAGCCGAATGAGTACTATACCTTCTCTACTTCAAAACCTGCTTCAATGCTTTGATACTTGCCTGATTATCAGCCGTATAAAAGGCCTCAAAAATATCCAGTTTTTCCCTGCGACTCAAGTGAAAACTAAGCGATGCTTCCCGGTTTTTGCGCACGGGCCGGTAATGAAAACGTACCATCTCAACCCGGTTGCCGCGCATCGCATCATTTAAGAGTGCCAGCGCATCGTCTTGTTCAAAATCCTGCATATCGGTCATATTTCCGCCAGCGGCTTCTGCGGGCGTGAAGAGGCTTTCAAAAACACCCTTATCGTCGCTCGGTTCAATGGGATGAATCTTATCCCAGCAGCGGATTTGGACAAAAACTACCCCGCCGGTATTTTCCCGAATCCAGTCTTTGAAATTATGGGCAAACCGAATGGCCAGCCCAAGCCCGTAATTGTCGCGAAAACCAGCATCCAGTGCCTCAATGGCCGGTAGGGTAGGCAGCCAGACATTGGGAAGGATAAATGGATAAGTGCAATTCATGCGCATGGCGCTGCTAAAAGTCAGGCTATCGGCTTGTTGGGTTGCAAAAAGCCGCCCAAAATCTACCCCGTCTATTTCCACTTGTGCCGCCAGACTCCCTGCTTTGGGAAGCATGAGATAACTCAGGCCCTGTGGGCTGATCAGCAGTCGCCGGGCATCATTCAGTACGAAGGGGCTGGCAATCAACATTGGAATTTGAGCCGTGCGTTCTGGCTCGCGGTACTCCGACATCTTTCGCGAAAAAAAATCATGCGTGTTTTCGTTCAATTGGTGCTCAAACAGGTAACCTCGGTCTTTTCGGTAAGTGAAATTCCCCGATTTGAAACTGGAGATGGGAAAAAAAAGATCATTTGCTACCACGGCAAAACTGATGGCGTTCAGCAGGTCTTTACCCATGTCCTCGACTAAACGGGGATCATGCGGGGAAAGTCGGTCGCCCTCGGCGTGGCGGAGCATGGCTTCCCGGATATGTGCGGCCCCGAGTAATCCGCCCGATGCTCCGGTAATGAGCGCTGTTTGGCGCAATAGTTTGCCTCCGGTTGCGATGTCTGCTTTTTGGAGCGTTTGCATGGTCCATAGTGCCGAACGGTGTCCGCCGCCGCTTACGCAGACGAACACAAGTTTTGGGGTAGGGTTATCCGCAGTTTGGTTTTTGGCGAGCCAGTTTTCCAGGATTTCAATGGTCGCAGCGCGGTCCTTGGCGATGTTTTGGGGCGATGCAATTTTTTCTAAAGCTGCGTACGAATATTCTGCGCGTTTTTCCAGCGCATAATCCAGCCCATACGCTCGATTTCGATAATTAAAAAGGCCCCAACCCGTCAGCATATTCACGGTAAAAATCAGGCCTAAAAACACGCCTGTGCCCCATTGGCGGAACCAAAACCGGATGGCACCATACAATCCAATCACGATGCTCGCCATCAGGTAAAGGGTAGCACCGGCAGGAATCCGCGCCCAATCGCTGTCCATAAAAGCACCTTGAAGCATCAGTAAAAAAAGCGCCGCGATGAGGACCACCACTGCATTCCAATGATTTTGCCTGAATACTTGTTCCAGCACCCGTGGATCGTAGTGTGCCACGCTGCGCACCAGTCTGGGGGAAACCCGTTCGTTGAGGTAACTATCCACGCGCCATCGGGTGGCCCCCATCTGGATTTCCTGAATGCTCGGCAGGCGTTGTCTAAAAAGCACACGACTCCCGGGGCGCGGGGTCCAGTGAAAAGAATATAAGTCCTTGTTTGTCAGGTGGAAATACACCCCAAGCAGCCCGGTAATCGTGAGCGTTCCAAGGATAAATCCGGCGATGTTCCAGCCGATGTCGGCGGTTGCGGTCAGTTCGTCGTGCCATTGAAACCAGGTGGTGCAGATGAGCCAAATCACGAGGAATCCGAGTGGCACGAGACTGTTATTCAGGCTAAATTTGGTAAAAGGTGCACCCAGCGTAGCCAAAAAAGGGAAACGATTGGAGCACAACAGATAAGTCGTGAGGTGCCAAACCATGACAAAACCGCCAAAGGCAAGCCCTGTGAGAAAAAAGCTCCAAAAATTCACTTCCCCATGGTATTCGGGCGTGAGCATCAGGTAGTGCATCCCGAAAAATCGGCCCATTGTCCCGGTGCTAAATGCCGTTAAAATGGCCCAAACCAACAACAAAACGAGGTGGTCGCGCAGGTGCAAGACGAGCAGGCGAATCGGGAAGGCGTAATATAGCTGTCGGAAAATGGTCATAACTGTCTTGGCCCGGGTACCTTAAGTTTCCTCGCACGGGTTCAACCCTGCACTACTTGCAGTTTATTGCAATACAAAGGTGTGTAGCGAAAAAAATGCCCTGGTAAGCCCAAACGCAAAGATGCAGAAAACATTTGCGCGGGGAGGGGCAAATGAGATTTAAGATTAAATCATTAAACGGCCCTCCACAACATTCCACCTACCGCCCTCTTCTGCAATCTCCACCGCTTCGAAAATCGCGCGGGCTTCGGTCAAATGTTGTTCTGTATCAGCATAGCGGCCCGAGATATGCCCTAAAATCAGGCGCTTGACCCCTGCGCTGCGGGCAATTGTAGCCGCTTGTTCCGCCGTGGAATGGAACGAAATTTCGGCTTCGTGCAAATGCTCGTTGGTAAAAGTGGCCTCGTGATACAGCAAATCTACCCCTTTGATCACCTCAATGATGGCTTCTGAATAGGCGGTGTCGCTGCAAAAAGCATACGAAACAGGCTTGGGCGGATCAAGGGTCAATTCCGCATTTGGAATGTTTCGGCCCTCCGGCGATAACCAATCCTGGCCCATTTTGATGGCCGGAATGTCTATAAAAGGAATCCCGTATTCCTCGATTTTTTCCGGGAGGATGTTGCGCAGTTTAGTCTTTTCCCGAAAAAGCCATCCAGAAGTCGGACTGCGGTGATGCAGCGGAATGGTCCAGACTTCCACGCGCTCGTTCTCAAAAATTTTGGCTGAAACGCTCGCATCCACTTCCTGAAAATGGATTTCATAACTCGGCTTGATCCCGCATACCTCAATGGTGGTTTCGATGAGCAAACGCAGCCCGGGCGGGGAAAAAATATGCAGTGGCTCGCTGCGTTTCCGGTGACTCCAATTGGTCAATAAACCAATGAGTCCAAAAACATGATCTCCATGTAAGTGACTGATAAACAATTGTTTGCAAGCGTCCACCTTAACGCGGTATTTGAAAATTTGCATCTGAGTTCCTTCGCCACAATCAATCAGAAAGGTGTGATTTTCCACCTGCAACACTTGCGCGGTAAAATGGCGACCATGGAAGGGGCCACCGGAGGAATTGCCGAGGATGGTAATTGTCATAGGATCAGAATTTGCGGAATTTTAGAATTTTCAGAATGTGTTTCTGCGCTGCGCTAAGACTTTCCAAGTTTTCAAAACTTGGAAAGTCTCTCTCCGCAAAAATGTCCAGTAGTACTCGGAAACAAATCCGCTCACTTCACCAGCACCACCGTTCCTGCCCGCAGGGCAATTTCATTGCGTGTCTCGTTGAGTTTTTGCTGGATTTTCATGAATCGCATCATCGCTTCGTGGTCGCCGGATTTGGAGGCGGTTTGGACGCGGGTGAGATTCAAAGTGCACATTTTCTGCACTTTACGCAGTTTGAAACGGTCGAGTGCCTGCCGCATATCGAGCGTGAAGTTGCGCTCCGGCATGGGCTGGTTTTGCAGTGGATAATTCCACATGGCTTCCCAATTGGGGGAAAATTCCCAAGGCTCGGCGAGCAAATCAATGGCCAAATTGGCCACCTCGCCTGATGCGTGCTGGATGAAATAATGTTGGTCAAAAACCTTGCCTTCGACGAGCATGGCATGGCACTCCGCCGCAATTTTACCGTACAAAGGATTGTCAAAATCGCCCAGAGACTCCTCGATATCGGTCAACAAATATTCCCCTACCGATATTTTTTCTTCCGGCAAAACATGCTGGCCGTACAAAATCAGCAGTCGGACAATGTCGCGCTCCTGAAATTCTCCGCCGCTTTTACGCTCGCCGGAAGGGGCTGTTGAACTGGCGGTTTCCCACTCGGGCGGAAGTTCACCGGCCTCGCTTGGCGGGAAATAACCGCCCATATCCGGCGGAAAAAACTCATCTCCGCCCCAGGTAGGCGGCGCAGCAGGTGGCACGTCGGAGGCCGCACTGGGCTGGCGGGCGGCTTTCTCTTCTCTCTTTTTTAAAGTATTGGTAATGAGCTTGTTAGCCTCGCTGTAAAGGGCCTGTTCCGGTACTTCCAGGAGCGTCGAACACTCCCGCAGATAGACACTTCGCTTGATGGTATCGGGTATTTTGGCGATGCTGCTCACGATGTCTTTGACCAGTCCGGCGCGTTTGATCGGATCGCCTTTGGTTTCTTCCAGCAGAAGGTCTGTCTTGAAAAAGATAAAATCCTTGGCGTTTTCGGTGGTGAATTTCGTGAACGCTTCGCCGCCAAATTCCTGCACGTACGAATCCGGATCGTGGCCGTCGGGCAGGAGGCAAATTTTGACATTCAGGTCTTGTTCCAGGGCAAGGTCGAGGCCGCGCAAGGCCGCTTTGATGCCCGCCGGATCGCCGTCGTACAAAATTTTGAGGTTCGAGGTATTGCGCCGGATGAGCTGCAATTGCCCTTCCGTCAGCGAGGTTCCGCTGGAAGCCACCACGTTTTCAATGCCCGCCTGATAGAGTGAAATCACGTCCATGTAACCTTCCACGAGCAGGCATTCATCTAGTTGGCGAATGGCTTTTTTGGCCTGGAAAGCCCCGTACAGGATTTTATTTTTGACGTAAATTTCCGTTTCCGGGCTATTGATATATTTGGGAATGGTCTTTTCCGACGACATCGTTCTCCCCGCAAAAGCCGCCACTTTGCCCGAAAGATTGTGAATGGCAAACATCACCCGCGCCCGGAAAAAATCCCGCGAACCATCCTGACTGCAGAGGCCCACTTTTTTCAGCAAATCCAGGTTGTAGCCCTTGTTTTTGGCTTGACGGATCAGCAAGTCGCGGCCTTCGGGCGCATAGCCGAGGCCGAAGGTTCGGATGGTTTCTTCGCGCAGGCCACGTTTGCGGAAATAAGCGAGTGCGACGGACTTTCCTTCGTCGGTTTCAAACAGTTGTTGTTGAAAATGTTGAAGTCCGAAATCATTTACAATATACAGGGAATCAGCCAGTTGCGCTTCCGCCAGTTGTTCTGGCGAACGTTCTACCTCCTGAATTTCGATGTTGTATTTCCGGGCCAGCCAGCGCAGGGCTTCGGGGTAAGTCAGGTTTTCATGTTCCTTCAAAAAAGTGATGGCATCGCCCGCTTTTCCGCAGCCAAAACACTTAAAAATGTTGCGTGCGGGATTCACATTGAAAGAAGGCGTGCGCTCTCCATGGAACGGACATAGCCCAATCAGGTTGACCCCGCGCCGCTTGAGCGTCACGAAATCTTCCACAACATCCTCAATGCGGGTGGCATCGAGGATTTCTTGTACCTGTTTTGGAGGGATCATGGGGCAAAAATAGGGGAGAATTTGGGAAATGGGCGGGGGATCTCCGAAGATGATTATGGTTTTACGCTGACAAGCAAGGTATTAAGCGATATGTGACTGAAATCATTGGGGATCATATCCTGATCTTGGACAAAAAAGAATCGTAGCCAAGCTGCGCATTTTGTATTGTAGCTGTGGTTGCCGCTGGGCAACTAACCTTTAAGTAATTCACTTTCAAGGGTTTAAAGCATTAAAGAAAGAATGTTTGAAGGGTTATTTTTTTTTCTTTAATTTTGCCGCTGCTTTCAGAAGGTGCGCATATTCACGAGTTGTGCCTCAGTGTAAAAAACCGACACCCTATACAAATGACAATAAATAGAAATTGAATGACTGAATACGAAAAGTTTAAAAAACTGCTTGAATATTTTGTGGCACATTTAGAATGGTGTGTTAATGAAGATGAAAATCGCGTTGGATATACTCAATACATTAAACCATTAATTGATAAGAACACCTTTAAGTATACTGGTCAAGGATACAGTGGCGATAAAATTCAACAACAAATAGAATCTTGGAGCGAATATGAAAATGGATTGATTCACATTAATATCCAACAAAATTTTGGAAGTTATCTGTCTACGAAATGTTATCTAAACTGGGATTGGACTGGACTGAATGTCAATGCTAAATGGAGTAATAACCATATCAAATCACTTTATCTTAATAAATATGATGAAGATACTGGAAATAACATTCTTGGGGTTGAAAAGTCACTAATTGATTTAGGCCTATATGACAATAAAACTCCTAATGATAATTTGATGAATTTATTTGACTCATACAACTCTTTAATATTAGACTGGCACATTATGGAACAATTCAAAAAAAACGAGCATTATATAAATTTACTAAAAGGCTCAAAAAACATAATCCTAACTGGTGCTCCAGGTACAGGCAAAACTTATTTAGCCAAACAAATTGCTATGCAAATGATTGGCGTAAAAACAGAAGAAGAGTTAGAAGAAAGTGGACAGTTTAATTTTGTACAATTTCATCCATCTTATGACTACACGGACTTTGTTGAAGGACTAAGACCAACACCGCCTGATGAAAACGGAATAATCGGTTTTGAAATTAAAGACGGAATTTTCAAATCATTTTGCCAAAAAGCTTCGGAGGCAAAATTTTCAGAGATTGTTGACAATTTTGAAGTGGCTTGGGAAAGTCTATTAACAGCAGTAAGAAATAGTATTGCTCAAGGTACATTGACAACGATTGGTTCTTGGGATTACGGTTTATCTTCTAAAGACACCTTGAAATATTCTTCTGTAAATACTCCATCTCAATGCAATTTTACTATCACGAAAAAAAATGTTTACGATGCCTATCAAGGAAAGCAAGCAAGACCTTCTGGTGCTTTTCAAAAAGATATGGAGGATGTTGTAGCTTATCTGAAAGCCAATTTTAGTTTAGTAGATTTTGTAAACAGTCAAGAAATTTCTAATAAGGGTATTAAAAACTACGTTTTTGTCATAGACGAAATTAACAGAGGTGAAATTTCAAAAATATTTGGGGAATTATTCTTTTCCATTGACCCAAGCTATAGAGGTAAAAAGGGTTCAGTTAAAACCCAGTATTCAAATTTACATAATGATGAAAAGGAAGTTTTCTATGTCCCTGAAAACGTCTACTTAATCGGCTCAATGAACGACATTGACCGAAGTGTAGAAAGCTTCGATTTTGCAATGCGAAGACGTTTCACTTGGATTGAGATTACAGCAGAACAAAGTGCAGAAAATATGAATTTGCCAAACGACATAAAAGAAAGAATGTTGAACTTAAACAAGCAAGTTTCTGAGACAGATGGTCTTAATCCTTCTTACCATATTGGGGCAGCGTATTTCCTTGACTCAAAAGGTAATGCAAGAAAAGATATAGACAATATTTGGAATTTACGAATTGAGCCACTTCTGAAAGAGTATCTAAGAGGAATGCCTGATATTTTTGATAAAATTGAATTGCTTAAAAAAGCTTTCGCTGCGTAATGAGAAAAAGAGACAATAATTGTGGGGAAAAATTGTCTGATATTGAAATACTCAACATCGGTGATTTGTCAGCCATCGCTAACAGGAATCTCATTGATTTGCAAAAAGAGAATCCTGATTTACTTGTTTTTCCTCAAACCTTAGGTCAATATCGTGATGATGTTGAAAAATCGCATATTTTTTCATTAGATGAAGTGAATTTAACGACTTATAATTTAATGGGGTTTATTGGGCGGAATTCAAGCCAACTTACTATTTCATCTCGATTTGCCAAAGACGATAACAACGACTATTTTTTACATTATATGTTGCAAAAGGTGTTTTCAACAAACCTCTTGAAGTTTGACCAAACTCCTAACAAAGAAAATATTTGGGATTTTTTACTATACCTATTTCCTTATTATCTAAAGAGAGCGTATTCACAAGGGATTTATAAAGCATACAAAAAGGAAGAATATAACGATTCAAATGTTAAAGGCACTATTGATGTTAAAAGACATATTCTTAGGAACATCCCATTTATGGGTAAGGTTGCATACACTACAAGAGAACATAGCTATAATAACAACTTAACGCAACTTGTTCGTCACACTATTGAACATATCAAAACCCACCCTTTCGGTAGTGGTGTTTTAACAAATGATAGTGAAATTCGAGATATTGTAAGTAAATTCATTTTTGTTACCGATAAAACATTTAACCACAATTCACGTCAAAAAATAATTTCAGCTAATTTGATGCCTGTTTCACATCCATATTTCACAGAATATGCAGCTTTACAAAAAATATGCTTAAAAATTTTAAGACACGATAAAATAACTTTTGGTAAAGAAAAGGATAAAGTATACGGCTTGTTGTTTGACGGTGCTTGGCTTTGGGAGGAATATCTTAATACTATTTTGAAAGAAAATTTCATTCACCCAGAGAATAAAACAGGTAAATACCGCCATTTACTTTTTGAGAATTTCCAACCTATTTATCCTGACTTTATAAGCAAAGAAGAACCAAAATCTGTTGGGGATGCAAAGTATGTTCCACTTGATAGACAACAATCATATTCTGAAAGTTCAGAGAAAGCGACAAGCATTTACTATAAGACAATTGCGTATATGGGCTTTGTTGCATGAATCTTGTTGGAAGCCAGATTTTCCCTATCCCGTTTAGGC
>CAZKBH010000035.1:10336-47658 GCA_964550795.1 uncultured Saprospiraceae bacterium | reverse complement strand
TTTTCTTTGGTACTTTCTTTTGGGCAAGCAAAAGAAAGTACAGATGCCGAGCAAAAGTGACCAACCCGGGCAGTAGGGAACAGACCTGCGATTGGTTCATTTTTTACACCCAGCTTATCAGGCCATTAGTACGCAGCCTGGTGTTCCATTTGACGCTGACCTTGAATTCTGTTTGACTATCAATAACCGTCCAAGGGGTGAAACGACTTATTTACATGCCATAGGTTTCCAAAAACCTTATAGGTCTGGACTTTTCAACAAAAAAAATGAGCCGCCCCGGAAGTCGGAGGGACTCATTTTAGGCCAAAAAGGCCGATTTTAATGCAGGGTGTATTCCCGCGTCGAAGCGTATTTAGCTGTGTAGGCTATTGAAAGGACGCATCTCCTCGCCCAACCAATTGATATTCCACTCATCTTTTGGGAGCAGAATTTGCTTCGCCTGGCGAGTTGCCTTGCGACGGAGATATACGAAGGCCAATCTTGGCGATTTGCGCCAGATGCGGCGGAACTTGCTGATACGGGGAGTTGCCATAATAAAATAGTTTGTGTGTGAATCGGATTGGGTAAACAACTGATTATAAAGGCCTAACGAGCATTTTGCACAAAAAGTTTCGAGGCGTGCATGTATTTTACGTTAAACTTACAAAATTTTGTGTCAAATGAAGCCGATGTGGGTGAATGTTGTTGGAGCGCAAAACGTGAACAAATTCGAACAAAATCAAACTTTTTGCCGCCGGGTCCATGCGTCCCGATTTCAGCTCCGTACCTTCGCCCTTTGTTATACTGCAAATTATGAGCCAAATCCTTTCGATCGTCATTCCAGCCTACAACGAAGAGCGCACCATTCACCGCATTTTGGATAAAGTGAAGGCCGTGGAGCTTATTGGCGGCATTAAAAAAGAGTTAATAATAACCAATGATTGTTCCAAGGACGATACCGAAGGTGCCATCCACCGGTACATGGCGGCAAATCCCGAATTGAACATCCGCTACCTGCGTCACGAGGTAAATCAGGGCAAGGGCGCGGCGCTCCATACGGGCATTCAACATGCTTCCGGGGATTATATCATCATTCAGGATGCAGACCTGGAATACAACCCGGAGGAATACAATATCCTGCTCCGACCCATTCTGGATGGCTTTGCGGATGTGGTGTTTGGCTCGCGTTTTATGGGCGGCAGACCGCACCGAATCCTGTTTTTTTGGCACAGCATCGGCAACAAGTTTTTGACCAACCTTTCCAACATGTTCACCAACCTGAACCTGACAGACATGGAAACTTGTTATAAAATGTTCCGAGCAGACATGCTCAAGAGCCTGACGCTGCGTGAAAAACGCTTCGGTTTTGAACCCGAAGTCACCGCTAAAATTAGCAGAGTGCCCAATGTGAGAATATATGAAGTGGGTATTTCCTACTACGGCCGCACCTACGCCGAGGGCAAAAAAATCGGCGCAAAAGATGGTTTTCGGGCCATTTATTGTATTTTGAAGTACAATATCTGGTCTAAATGAGTTATGAGTTATGAGATATGAGTTATGAGTTATGAGTTATGAGTTATGAGTTATTCTAGGCCCTAGCACAATCAAAAATAACTCATAACTCACAACTCATAACTCAAAATGCCCTCTTATTTTTTCCATCAAATACTCCGGCGCGGGCACCACTTTTTTGGTTTTTGAATCAAAAAAACAGAGCCGAACACGCCCGGCATTCACGAGTTTTTTCCGCTCGTTGAAAAGTTCTACATGAAAGGTAATGTGTTCGTCGGGAAGTTCCCGAACCTCGGTGCGGACGGTTAGCAGGTCGTCGTAAAAGGCTGGGCGGACGAAGCGCATTTCGAGGCTGACCACAGGCAGCCAGATGCCATGAACCTCTTCTAACTCCTTGTACGTCAATCCTAAAGATCGGATCGTCTCTACCCGGCCCACCTCGTAATATTGGGCGTAGTGGCCGTAGTAGAGATAACCCATTTGATCGGTTTCGCCGTAGCGGACGCGGATTTGCGTTTCGTGGACGTACATTCCCGAGCTTATATTTCCTCCCGTTCGATTGGGCAGGTCATGCAGTGGCTGCCGCCCCGGGCGCGGGAAAGTTCGTTGGAAGGAATCGTGATGATGGTATTTTCGACCTTTTCAGGGTCAACCTTGCCGTTCTCAATGTCGCGGAGGATTTTTTCAGCCGACACAACTTTGTAACCGAATTCTTTAAAAGCTTTTTCGGTTACAGGATTGCGGTCATACGTGATGGCCACGCCAGGTTTGAGGGCCACGAGATTGCAGCCATCCGTCCATTGTTCGCGCTCCTGGTAAGGGCTTTCGCCGCGGCCCGCCCAGATGAATTCCATCTTTGGGTTTACCTCCGCTCTCAAAAAATCCACGATGCTTGGGTATTCGAGTTCCTCGCCGGTGTGGCGGTGTACATCTACGTAGGAGCCTAAACCGTCTTGTACGATGGGCTTGTAACCAACCACGTGGTTGTGGTTAATTTGCGTAAAAATCGTGTCAATGTGCATGTAGGTGCGTTCCGCCGGAATATTCACCTGCACGATATTTTTGATAATGCCTTTTTCAAAAAGGTACGCCTTGAGCATATCGAACGCGTAATTGTTGGTGCGTTCAGAATTTCCAATGAGCAGATAATCTTTGTTGAACATCATCACGTCGCCGCCTTCGATGCTGATGGTTTCGCCACGTTTGTTGGGCGGAAATTTGTCCACCCGGTTGAGGTTGACGGTTTTGCCATCGGCTTTTAGTCGGCGGAAAACTGGGTGGCTGGAGAATATGAGCCGGGTGAGGAAGTTTTCGCGGAAGCGGGCTTCTTTGGCGGCTTTGGTAATGATGACGTGCTCCTTGACGGTCACCGCAAGGTCGCGCGTAAAAATCAGGTTGGGAATTGGGTCGAACAGGATACGGTCCTCTGGTTCGAGGTAGCCTGTGATGAGGGTGTCCGCCAATTGTTCGGGCGAAAGGCTGGCAAGGCGAGGGATAAAAGAATACGGAAGTTCCTCAAAATCAACAATTTTGTTGATAATCTCGTAGCGGCTTTCCTCATTTCGGCAACTTTCGGTCAGGAGGTCGCCTACTTCGAGCACATTTTCTTTTCCAACAAAAGCGCGGAGCACGCCCACAAAAATATCGTGCTCGTCCTGCATGTTCGGCAAGTGCACAATGTCATCGAAAAGCAAATCTTCCGCCCGTTTGGGGGTGATGCGCGCGATGCCCTCGTCGGGGCGGTGCACGATGACTTTTTTGAGTTTTCCGATTTCAGAATCTACGTAGATGCGGCTGTTCGCGTCCATAAAATTTGGATGGTAAAAGGTTTGGTCGGGCGATGTGTCAGGTCTTTAATATGGCTTTTGCAGCCGCGAAGGTAGTAGGATTTATGACTTGGGAGAACCACCCGTGGCCAAGAAATGATGGAGCTTGGAGGGCCCTTCTGTTTAAGCTAAAGGAATCCTACTGTTTGGCATTGTAGTCCGTTCTTATCTTGGGTATTCACCTGAATGTAATCCACAACAAAAAGAGTTTTTTAATCATGTGTAGTGTTCCTGTTATCAGGGTCAAAAATGGGTTTATCCCATTTTTTGCCGCTATTTTGTTATGCCTGCTTTGCTGGTCTGCTTGCACGTCCAATGTGCGCAAAAATGAAGACCAAGTCCCCCAATCAGGGACCCATCAGCAGATGATTCAGACAATTGCATCTCTGAGACAAAAATTTAATACTGCAGAGAATAGTTTCGCTGCCGAAGCTAAAATTGCCAAATGTGATTCCATTTTGGCGGTGAATAACGACCCTACCGTACGGCTCACCACCCTGGCGCAGAAAGCGGTTTTTCTGTTGGAGTACGGAGACGAACAACAAGCCGTTCAAATATTGGAGGAACTGCGTGAAGTGCTCAAAACCAGTCCGGATGGGCTAAAAGTGATTCTCCCGCACTTGGGCCTGGCCTATCTCCGCCTGGCAGAGCGCGATAATTGTGTAAATGGCCACTCAGAAGACGCCTGCATCATGCCCATTCGGGGTAAGGGAATACACAAAAATCCTGCCGCCGCCCGAAAGGCCACAGCGGTTTTTGAAACATTGCTCCAAATGGATCCTCAAAACCTGGACGCGCGTTGGTTGCTCAACATCGCCTACATGACGCTGGGCGAATACCCTGGGAAAGTCCCCAAGCCCTGGTTGATTCCCGGGCTGGATGCACCGGATTACCCCATAAAGCCGTTTGCAGAGATGGCCGCCGACCTTAAAATCATAACTAGCAACCGATCCGGGGGCAGTATTGTGGATGATTTTGACAACGACGGTTTCCTGGATATTGTAACCTCCGCCTGGGATTTGGGCGACCCCATGCATTATTTTAAAAACAACGGAGACGGCACTTTCAGCGATATGTCGGCGCAGTCCGGATTAAAAGCCATTACCGGAGGGCTGAATATTCAGCAGACCGACTACAACAACGATGGTTTGCTCGACATCTGGGTGCTGCGCGGTGCCTGGCAGGGGCAAGCAGGCCCCATGGGAGATCAGCCCAATTCCCTGCTGCGCAACAATGGCGATGGAACCTTCACGGATGTCACCATCGAAGCCGGATTGTTGAGCTATCATCCAACGCAGACTTCCACCTGGAACGACTTCAACAACGACGGCTGGATTGACCTTTTTGTGGGGAATGAGAGCGTGGACCCCAATTCCCCCAAACGATGCGAATTATACATCAACCAGCAAGATGGAACCTTTAAAAACATGGCACCAGCGTGGGGAATTAACCTCTCTTTGTTTGTGAAAGGGGTAACCTCGGGTGATTATGACAACGATGGATGGCAGGATATTTTTATTTCTTCCATGAGCGGGCACAAACTGTTGTTGCGGAATAAAGGGCTGGTGGATGGAAAACTCTCCTTTGAAAATGCCTCAGAAAAAGCAGGATTTAGCACAGAGATGTACAGCAGTTTTCCGACCTGGTTTTTTGATTATGACAACGACGGCTGGCTCGATGTTTTTATTTGCAACTACGAATTTGACAAGCCGATTTCCTATTACGCCGCTAAAGAAGCCCTAAAACCTTCCAACGATAAGGCGGGCAAGGTGTTCATTTACCGCAACAACGGGGATGGCACTTTCAGCAACGTTACCCAGCGCTTGGGGCTTCAAGACATCGTTTTTGCCATGGGGTCCAATTTTGGCGACATCAACAACGATGGCTGGTTGGATATGTACCTGGGCACCGGGAACCCGAGTTATATGTCCTTGGTACCCAACAAGTTATTTGTAAACCTCGGCGGCAAAAAATTTGTAGATGCCACCCATTCTTCCCGAACCGGCAACCTCCAAAAGGGCCACGGCGTGTCTTTTGCAGACCTCGACAACGATGGCGATCAGGACATTCACACGGATTTAGGCGGTGCCTACCGTGGAGATGGCTACCCCAATTCCTTGTTTCTCAATCCTGGTCAAAACGACAACAACTGGATTTACCTCAAATTAGAAGGCACTAAATCAAACCGGGTCGCCATCGGAGCAAAAATCACGGTTAAGTTTCGTGAAAGTGGCAAACCAAGGATGGTCTATCGGGAGCTTAATTCCGGCGGCAGCTTTGGCTCCTCCCCGCTGCGCCGTGAAATTGGTATCGGCCAGGCCACGGTGATAGATGAAATCGCCATCGTTTGGCCAGCGAGTGGTAGCAGGCAGGTGTTGAAAAACATCCAGCCGAACCAACTCTTAAAAATCAAAGAAGGGCAGGAGGGGTTTGAAACCGTTCCCATGAAGAAATTGATTTTCAAAAAAGCTGACGGCACGATTCCGATGTGTGCGCCGGTGCAGTGATTATTTCAATCCAGACCTTCCCGAAAGTTTCAAACTTTCGGGAAGGTAAATTCCTGATCGTGACCAATAACTTCTATCGCCTCAAATACGCCTTGGTTCGTTCCGCCGCATTCTCTCGGACATTCAGGTAATACAGATTCAAATCTCCGATGTGGTAATTTTTTCGTCGGAAAAGAATACTGCCCTTAAACTTGGGTTTTTGGGCCAATAGAATGCCTTTGTACACCTCGGCATCCGTGATTTCGGGGTAAATTTTTTCAAAAGGACGAATTACGCCGCCCAGATTCAGGTTTTTGGGGGCGTATATATTTTCGCTGTTGGTCCAAAGAAGCGGATTCGTGCAGACCACATCGGTTTCAAAGGCATTTTTAAGGCCATAATTGCGCTCCCAGGTGCGCCAGGAGCAAAAACAGTCCGTCTGTTCGGGCGTAATGCAGGGTTGGAGTGATGTAAAGTAGCTGTCTTTGACCGGCCAGCCCACAATATAAGACGCCACTAATTGAGATTCGAGCCCTTTCCCTTCCACCATTTGTTTGAGTAGGGTCATGGTGTGCAGGGCACCTTGGCTGTGTCCCACAAGGATAAATGCGCGGCCATTGTTCCAATGTTTGAGGTAATATTCAAACGCGGCTTTGGTATCTAAATATGCTATTTCGAGGGCTTTTCGGGCGGAAATGGTGTCTTTTTTGGTGTAAAAAGCGTGCAAATGGGCCTGTCGGTAGCGCGGCGCGTACACCCGGCCCACCCCGTTAAAAATGGAGGCCTGGTATTGAATCGTGCCCTGATCGGTCTTGGTATTGGTGTTGGCATCTGTAAGGCTGGCGTTCCAGTCGCGCTGATCCCTGCTACTTCCAGTATAAGTCGTCGGATACAAAAAAAACACGTCCACCAGCGCATCTTTTTGCTGATCTGGGTACTCTGGGCTGGGCGAAAGATCGGCTGGGTCGGTTTTTTCCGGGTGCGATGCCCAGTGGTCGAGGCTTGAATAATCGGGTGCGGCTGGGATTTTGGCAGAATCAAAGGTGCTGCCGGGTTTTACCGATCCACAGGAAACGAGGCCAAGGCTGGCTACTAACAGGAGTATGTTATGGTTCATTTAACTAGAAGTGTGTTTCGGGTTGTTTTGTTTTCAAGCATAAAACAAAGCTAATTCGGGGCAATATTCAGCACCTTCCCGCCTCCAATTTTTTACCCGTACTTTTGCGGGCCAAAAAACATCCTTTCTAATGAGCGTGTTCAGAAAAGTGTGGCACATTATTCAAGGTGCGCCACATTTTCTTAAACACGCTCCTTCCAATCGTGCTTCCATGCAAATTCTCTTTGAAGATCAAGACCTTATGGTCATCAATAAACCTTCGGGCTTATCCTCCGAAAGTGGTACCGCCCTCCACCCATCCGCCGAAAAAGCGGCTAAAGAGGCCTACAGTCAAAAAGTGCTGGGCGATGGCGGCGGTATGCTGATGAAAATCAGTCCCTATCTCCGCGCGGTACATCGCCTCGACCGGGCTTCAAGTGGCGTGTTGGTTTTGGCCAAATCCAAAACCATGTTGAGTGCCCTGATGAGCCAGTTCGAGCAACGCAAAGTTGAAAAAACGTACCAAGCCTGGGTGGAAAAAACGCCACCCGCCGAATCCGGAACCCTTTCACATTGGCTGAAACGCGACGAAACAGGTAAAAAAGCCCTCGTTTTTGAACATGCCGTGCCGGATTCCCAACCCTGCGAATCCTCGTACCGGTTGTTGGAAAAAGACGGCGAAAAGGCACTATTGGAAATCCGGCCAAGCACGGGAAGATTCCACCAGATTCGGGCACAACTGGCCCATATTGGCTGCCCGATTGTAGGAGATGTGCTCTACGGCGGGCATTTTTGGCAGGAGCACGAAATCAAACTCCATGCACAACGTTTGGCATTCGCACACCCACGAACCGAGGCCCCGATGGTGATAGAGGCACCCTGGAAGAATGCTGATTAAATTGAATACTATGCGTTATCTTTTGTTTTTGTTGTTCCCCGTTTTTTTGTCCGCCCAGAATCAAAATCAGATTTTGGACCCGGATATTTGCTCGGTGCAACTCCTCTTGTCTGGCTCCCAACTTTCGCTCCCGATCGTGAACCTGCAAACGGGTTACAATGTCCTGGTCCTTTCTTTTGACCACATGGGCGACGCGTTGAAGGACTATAAGTACACCCTCGCCCATTGCAACAGCGACTGGCTACCTTCCGACCTAAACGACAATGAATATATTGACGGGTTCACGGAAGATCGTATTACTTCGATACAAAACTCCTTTAACACGCTGGCGCAATACACCCATTACACCATTGGTTTGCCCAACCGAAACATGCGCTGGGCCCGTTCAGGCAATTATTTGCTCAAGGTGTTTGATATGGACAACGAAGAAAAACTGGTGCTGACCCGGCGCTTCATGGTAGTGGAACCGCTCTGGCGGATTGACGCGGAATTTGTACGCACTGCGCAGGTGGAGAAGTTGGATACGCACCACGAAATTGATTTTACCGTAATTCCCAAAGGAGCCCGCGTGTCCATGCCGCAGAATGATGTAAAAGCTTTTGTGCTGCAAAACGGACGTTGGGACAATGCCCTTGGGCCAATCAAACCCTTCATCACCCGGGGGGATAATCTGGTATTTGACTATCAGGATAAAATCATCTTCCCGGCTGGAAAAGAGTTCCGATTTTTTGACATTCGCACCTTTGATTTTCGGGGTGAATTTGTGCGGAACATCGTGGAAAAACCGACCTATTTTGAGGTCACGCTTGTAACCGACATATCGCGCTATGATCGCCCGGTCATTTTCAGGCCCGATGCGGACGGACGTTTTGTGATTGACAACCTGAATGCCAACCAAACCCTGTTGCAATGTGATTATGCTGCGGTGCTGTTTTCCATCCAACAAAACCTCCCGCTCGAAGATGCCGATGTGTATGTTTTTGGGGAACTCACAGACTGGCAACTCAAACCAGAATTTAAAATGCAGTACCAGCCGGAAGTACAGGCTTATTGGTGCGATACCTGGCTCAAACAAGGCCATTACAATTACCAATATGTGGTGGTGGACCGAAATACAGGAATCCCGGATTTGGATGGTTTTGAGGGGAATTGGTTCGCTACGGGCAATCAATACACTATTTTGGTCTATTTTCGGCCATTTGGTACCCGGTACGACCGTTTAATGGGGGCTGTGACGCTCAATAGTGCCAGGCAGTAGGTATGTCAATTGAATCAATCTAATCAATCGGATCAATCGAATCAATTGGATCAATTGTCCATACCTTTGTCCTGCATGAAAAGAAATCTCCTGCTTTTCCTTATTTTAAATCTTTTGTTCAGCGTGTTTCCGAGCTATCTCACGGAGTCGTTGTGCAAGGTCGGGCACTTGTTTGAGCATTATCAGCAGCACCGGGAAACAGCGGAGGAATACAATTTTTTGCAGTTTTTATACGCCCATTACGGCGACGATCAGCATGTGGCGGAAGACATCGTCAACCACCAAAATCTGCCTTTTCATCATCACCATCAGGAAGATTGTTGCCATCTTGTAGCTCAATCGCCGATCTTTCTGCCGCAACAGCCGCAGCATTTTTGTTTCCCGAATCAACCCATTGTTTCTTGCAAATTAATGGCCGATCCCCAACAATGGAATTCCGCCCTTTACGCAGGCGACATCTGGCAGCCGCCTAAGGGCATGTTGGTGTAAATTCCGCGCACTTTTGCGGAGTCAGACTTTCCAAGTTTTAAAAACTTGGAAAGTCTAGGCGCACTTCAATGCGTATTGATCCTATCCAATTCATTTTTTTTCAACTGGTGCGCGTACATTAGTGCTTGTCTAAACTTTAGTTCTGAGGCGAAAGCGAGAAAATTTTTGATTGTACAAGGCAAATTTTGCAGTCGAATGCGGGCAATTCGGCGAAAAATTTAACGCCGTACAAGCTAAAATTTGCCGCTTGTAGGCCAGAAACTAAAGTTTAGACAAGCACTTAGATGCCACGCTAAGCGCTGGTTTCTTGTTTGCAAATTCAAAACTATGAAAAATTTCCTGCTACCATTCCTCCTTTTACTGGGTACCTTATACAGTTGTTCCGACCACTCGCACAATGCCGATGGTCACGTTCACGACGATGCACAGGCTGACGGACCAAGTCTGGAGCCGCTCTCTTTTACCGTTTATACGGCTCAAACCGAGTTTTTCCTGGATTTTAAACCCATGATTGTGGGTCTTGAAACCCGTTTTGCGGCGCACTTTACCGTCTTGGGCGAGTTGTTCAGCGCCCTCAACGAAGGTTCCGTGACCCTTACCATGACCGATGGATCTACCACCCAATCCATCACCGCCGAAAAACCCGAAACGCCCGGGATTTTTCGCCTCCGGCTTACGCCCGAAAAAGCGGGTGTTTTTAAACTCGTGTTCGACATTAAAACCCCGAGTTACACGGACAAAATAGTGCTGGAAAACATCCACGTTTACCCGGATGAAAAAACGGCCCTTGCAGAACAGGTCGTGGCAGCGGCGGGCGCAAACGATATCAATTATACTAAAGAACAAGCCTGGCGGGTGGAGTTTGCCAACGCCCCAGCGCGGGTGCAGCCGTTCAATGAGGTGGTCAGAACCAGCGGACAAATCCTCTCCGCACCCGGCGACGAAGCTGTTTTGACCGCTCAAATCAGCGGAATTGTCACTTTTTTGGGCAAAAATCTGGTTTCGGGCAGCTCCGTTGGCTCGGGCACGGCCCTGTTTTCAGTAAAAAGTAATGAGGTGGTGCAGAGCAATTTGGGTGCCGCCGTCCAACAAGCAGAACGTGATTTGGCCACAGCGAAACAGCAATTTGAGCGGTCTGCAGAACTGGTGCAGGACAAACTGGTGTCCCAAAAAGATTATCTGGAGGCCAAACTTCGCTACGAAAACGCCCAAACACAGTTGGCGAACCTCAGCGTTTCCAAAAATTTCAATCAAAACCGGCAGCGTGTTTCGGCACCGATCAGTGGTTTTTTGAAAAATATATTGGTAGAAAACGGGCAGTTTGTACAAGCCGGACAAGCCCTCGCCACCGTTTCCCGGAATAAAAAAATCCTGTTGCGGGCCGATGTGTCTCAGAAATATTTCCCAAAACTCGCCTCCTTCAGTTCCGCCAATTTCAAAACCAGCAACGACGGGCAGGTTTTTAATACCCGCCAGCTCAACGGCCGGGTCGTGTCTTTTGGTAAGTCCGCCGAGGCGGGCAGCCCGTTTCTACCGCTCCATTTTGAGATAGACAATGTTGGCGGGTTTGTACCCGGCTCTGTGGTGGAGGTTTTTTTGCAATCCGGCGCAAAACCAGCCTTGGTGATTCCAAGTTCAGCGCTGATGGAAGAACAAGGCAATTTTTACGCCTACGTTCAAGTCGCCGGGGAGACTTTTCAGAAACGGGAACTCAAAATCGGGGCTACCGACGGATTACTGGTACAGGTTCAGTCCGGCATCACCGAAGGCGAACGCGTGGTGACCAAAGGTGCCTATCAAATCAAATTAGCTACAGCCTCAGGCGCGATGCCGGAGCATGGCCACGAACACTAAACCCCCGAAACCATGCTCAATAATATCATAAATTTTTCGCTTCAAAACCGCCTGCTGGTCGTCGTGGCCTCGGTTTTGCTGATTGTTTTTGGCAGCTACGTAGCCTCAAGAATGGAGGTGGACGTGTTCCCGGATTTAACCGCGCCCACGGTGGTGGTACTCACCGAGGCCCACGGGATGGCCCCGGAAGAAGTGGAGCGGCTGGTCACCTTCCCGCTCGAAACGGCCGTCAATGGCGCTACCAATGTGCGGCGGGTGCGCTCGTCGTCCATGGCTGGTATTTCGCTTGTTTGGGTAGAATTTGACTGGAACACGGATGTTTTCCGGGCGCGACAGATTATCAATGAAAAAATCATTGCTGTCGGCGAACGTTTGCCGGAAGGCGTGGGCAACCCGACCATGGCACCGCAATCGAGTATCATGGGGGAAATTATGCTGGTGAGCATCACCGCTGACAGCACCTCTGCCATGGATTTGCGCACCATTGCCGATTGGAGCATCCGGCCCATGTTGCTCGCTACGGGTGGCGTGGCTCAGGTAGTGGTCATTGGGGGCGACTACAAGCAGTATCAGATTTTGGCTTCGCCACAGAAAATGAGTGCTTATGGGGTGTCGCTTGCGGAACTGCTGGAAGCCTGTGAAGCCGCAAACGGCAATTCTTCGGGTGGTTTTTTGAACGAATACGGCAACGAGTACATCGTTCGGGGCATGGGCAGGACCAGCGATTTGGCAGAATTGGGTAAATCCGTCATTAAATCCACGGCCCTTGGAAACGCGGTCAAAATCGAGGATGTTGCCACGCTCCAAATTGGGGCCGCGCCCAAAATCGGAGACGGATCGCTGCGCGGCAAACCAGCCGTCATCATGACCGTGATGAAGCAACCTTCCACCAATACCCTGCTTTTGACGCAGAAAATTGACGAATCCATTGCGGAATTGTCGAAAAATCTCCCCCCTGATCTTGAAATCAATACCCGAATTTTTCGTCAGGCAGATTTCATCAATGCCTCCATCGGCAACATCCAAAAAACCTTGTTGGAGGGCAGCTTTTTCGTCGTCATCATCCTGTTTTTTTTCCTGATGAACTGGCGGGCGACCGTCATTTCGCTGCTGGCCATTCCTATTTCGCTGATAGTGGCCATTTTGACCCTGAAATGGCTGGGTTTTACCATCAATACCATGAGTTTGGGCGGCATGGCCATTGCCATTGGTGCGCTCGTGGACGATGCTATTATTGATGTGGAGAATGTTTTTAAACGTTTGAAACAAAATGCGACCCTGCCTCCGGAACTCAAAAAAGGTAGTTTGCAGGTTGTTTTTGATGCCTCGGTGGAAATTCGGACCAGTATCATCAACGCGACTTTCATCATCATCGTGGCGTTTTTGCCCCTGTTTTTCCTCTCGGGGATGGAGGGTAAATTGCTCGCGCCCCTGGGCATCGCGTTCATTGTTTCGCTGTTTGCTTCCCTGGTGGTGAGCATTACCCTGACGCCTGTGCTGGGCAGTTATTTGTTGACCAACGAAAAAATGCTGCGAAGCCATCCGGAGGAAAGTTGGTTGGTCAGACGTTTGCAAAAAGGCTACGCCGCGCTTTTGAAACGGGCCATGGCGTTGAAATCGGCTGTGGTAATCGTATCTGCGCTGATGTTGATGCTGGCGATCATCGGATTATCGGGTTTAGGTCGGAGTTTTTTGCCGGAATTTAATGAGGGATCGCTGGTCGTATCCGCCGTGAGTTTGCCCGGTATTTCGCTGGAAGAAAGCAATAAAATCGGTCGTCAGGTAGAGCAGGAACTCCTGAGTGTGCCGGAGATTCAGATTACCACCCGCCGTACCGGACGGGCGGAGTTGGATGAACACGCGCAAGGGGTGAATTCCGCCGAAATTGATGCGCCTTTTGTGCTTGAATCGCGTAGTCGGGCAGACTTTATGGAAGAAGTGCGGGCCAAACTTTCCAACGTCAGCGGCGCCAACATTACCATTGGCCAGCCGATTGGGCACCGCATAGACCACATGCTTTCTGGCACGCGCGCCAACATTGCGGTTAAAATTTTTGGGACAGACCTGGCCAAACTCTTCGCGCTTTCCAACGAAATCAAGGCCGCGCTCACCCCAATTCCCGGTTTGGTGGACCTCAGTGTGGAGCAACAGATTGAGATTCCACAAATTCAAATCAAGGCCAAACGTGATTTGCTCAACCATTATGGCATCTCTATCGGGGCCTTCAATTCCTTCGTAGATGTGGCGCTTTCGGGCGAAAAAGTGTCGGAAGTATATGAAGGCACCCGGAGTTTTGATTTGGTTTTACGCTTCGATAATGCCAATCGGGGCAGTGTAGAGAACATCCGCAACACCTTGATTGACGCGGCCAACGGGCAGAAAATCCCCCTGCACGCTGTTGCCGACATTGTGAGTGTTTCGGGTCCGAACACCATCAACCGGGAGAATGTGCAGCGGAAAACCGTGGTTTCCATCAATGTTGCGGGCCGCGACCAGAAGAGTGCGATTGAGGAAATTCGACAAGTGGTGGCTGAAAAAATTAAGGTACCCGAGGGTTACCGCATTGAATACGGAGGGCAATTTGAGGCAGAGGCCGAAGCGTCCAGAACCTTGTTGGTTACCTCCTTTTTGTCCCTTTTGGTGATTTTTTTACTGTTATTCCAGGAGTTCAGGGATTTAAAAACAGCGTCCATTATTTTGTTGAATTTGCCCTTGGCGCTGATTGGCGGGGTTTTGAGTGTGTGGCTCAGCTCGGGGGTCTTGAGCATCCCGGCGATTATCGGATTCATCACCTTGTTTGGAGTGGCCACTCGAAATGGCATCTTGTTGGTTTCGCGTTATAAAACCCTGCAAGAAGAGGGCAAACCGCTTTATGAAACCATCATGGAAGGCTCTGTGGACCGACTTTCCCCGATTTTGATGACGGCGCTCACGGCTGGTTTGGCGTTAATTCCGCTGGCCATAGCGGGGGATTTACCCGGCAATGAGATTCAAAGTCCGATGGCGAAGGTCATCCTGGGCGGACTGCTGACCTCCACCTTACTCAACGTGTTTGTGGTGCCGGTGGTCTATTATTTAACCAACAGAAAAGACTCAAAATGACGCATAGATATTTGCTTTTAGCGCTCCTGATCGGCTCCATTTCGGTGGCCGCCCAGGGGCAATCGAACCTGGCATCGGTGCTGGCTTCCATCGAAACCAAGAACAAAACGCTCTCGGCCAACCGTCAATATTGGGAGGCTAAAAAGCTTGGATTCAAAACAGGATTGACCCTGCCCAACCCGACCATCCAGGGCCAGTATTTGCTTGGATCACCGGCAACGGCGGGCAATCAGACCGATTTTTTTGCGGTGCAGCCTTTTGATTATCCAACTACGTATAAAAAACGCCGTCAACTGGCTGAGGTGCAATCTGCGTTATCGGTTTCTGAGCTCACGGCGGGCCGACAGGATGTGTTGCTGGAAGCGAAACTGAGTTGTATTCAGTTGGTGTATCGGAACAAACTGGGTGCGCAATATGAGCGCCGGAAACAGGATTTGGAAAAGTTGCTGCGCGATGTGGAGACCAAACTGGAAAAAGGGGATGGCACGATTCTCGATTTGAACAAGACCAAGTTGAAGTTGCTGGAAATCAACCAGTTGTTGCAGGAAAATACGACGATGGTGCAAAAGTTGAACATCCATTTGACCGAACTCAACGGCGGCGAAACCCTTGTTTTTGCCGATACAATTTACCCGCCGTTGCCCGAATTTTCCAGTTTCGAGCAAGTGGAGCAGGCTTATGAAGCTGCTGACCCGATGCGTCAGACCTTGGAGCAGGCCAAACGGGTTGCCGAGCGGGAAAATGATTTGAGTCGCGCGTGGCGTTTGCCAACATTTGAGGCTGGATATCACTATCAGGGCATTTTGGGGCAGCGGTTCAACGGCATTCATGCGGGGCTGACCCTTCCAATTTGGGAACAGAAATACCGCACGGCGGCGGCGAAGGCGCAGTTATTGCACGCTGATTTGCAACTACAGGATCACTTAAATGAACATTTTTTTGAGATCAAGGAGCTTTACGAACGCCAGGCTTCTTTGAAAAATGCGCTGGATCAATACCGCGAGGGTATTGCGGGTATTAGCAACATTAGTCTGTTGGATAAAGCCCTCCGGCTCGGAGAAATCACTACGATTGAATATTTTTTGGAATTGAGTTTTTATCAGAATGCCCTGGAGTATTACCTGAAAACGGAATATGACTACCAGGCTGTGCTGGCGGAGTTGTTTAAGTATCAATTGTGATGCTGGAGAGGCTATAAAGACATTATGGTATCGCTTTGTGACAAAATAGGCTAAAAAATGGTATCGCTTTGTTACAAAAAAGCGGTATATTTGCCCTAGTTATTTGCAAATATTATTATGTATTACCGTAACATAGTACAAGAACTTCAGGCTTGGCGTGTCTCAAAGAGCCGTAAACCTCTGTTAATCAGGGGGGCAAGGCAGGTAGGGAAAACTACTGTAGTCCAAGAATTTGGTCTTCAATACCAGCAGTACATTTATCTGAACCTTGAGAGAAAAGAAGATGCGGCACTGTTTCAGAACTTTACCCGTTTTTCAACTTTAGTGGAAGCGATTTTTTTTCTGAAAGACAAGGACATTCAACAATCTGACACGCTAATATTTATTGATGAGATCCAGGAAGTGCCAGAAGCGGTCAACCTTTTGCGGTATTTCTTCGAAGATTATCCTCAATTCCATATTATAGCCGCAGGCTCCTTGTTGGAAGCTGTTTTGAATGAAAACATGACTATGCCCGTCGGGCGGATAGAGTACAAGGTGCTCCGCCCAATGGCATTCGCTGAGTTTCTGGAAGCGATGGGCGAAAAATCTGCTTTACAGCAATATAATAATGTACCAATAGCAGACTTTGCCCACGAAAAACTTTTGCAACTTTTTCATACCTACACACTAATTGGGGGTATGCCCGAGGTAGTGAAACATTATGTTGAAAATCGAAACCTAAGCGCATTGTTGCCTATTTACGAGTCGTTATTGTTTTCGTACATGAATGATGTTGAGAAATATGCCCGAAATAGCAATATGGTACAGGTAATTCGCCATGTCATTAAAAGTATGAGTGCAGAAGCGGGAAACCGTATCAAATTTCAACATTTTGGACAGTCTAATTTTGGAAGTCGGGAGGTTGGCGATGCCATAAGGACAATTGAAAAAGCGCTTTTGTTATATTTAGTTTACCCTTGTACGGGGAGCACTTTGCCGCTTTTTCCAGACAAAAAGAAATCGCCCAGGCTCCAATTGTTGGACACAGGTTTGATGAATCACCTGGCCGGAATTCAAAAGGAAATTATTGGCACAAACGATTTGGATCTCGTGTACAAGGGTAAAGTTGCTGAGCATATTGTTGGGCAAGAGCTTTTAGCCACTAAATACAATGTGCTCAGCGAGTTGCATTTCTGGACGCGCGAAAAGAAGGATACCTCCGCCGAAATGGATTATATCTATGTTTTTGATGGGCATATATTCCCGGTGGAGGTAAAATCAGGGTCCACCGGCCGCTTACGCTCGCTACACCTTTTTATGGATAACTCGCCAAGGCACTTGGCTGTACGGATTTATGGTGGGAAACTTAGCATTGATGCGCTGACGACCCCAAATGAGAAGCGTTTTTTCTTACTTAACCTGCCCTATTATTTAACAGGGCAAATAGATCGGTATTTGAAATGGTTCAGCAATCAATATCCTTAGCCAGTTCGACACGACAGAAAGCCAGCTGTTTCGATCACACCAATCCAGATTGACGGCGGTTCGACCGACAGTACGCAGCGGCCAATACCTTGACGCTGGCGGCTTCGAATACTTCGTTTAACTTCTCGAATTTGGGCAGCAATCAGGTGACCCTGACGGTACGGATCCGAGCGGCAATACGGCAACTTGTGTGGCCAATGTGACGGTGGCAGCAGCGCAGTGGCTGGAATCCTTCCGCCTCTTCCCGAACCCGAACGTGGGTGTGTTCGCTAAAGTGGTGATTTAACGATAAGTGTATCCCGGAACGCTGTTCCGGGTAGAGTATGGAATACAAGAGCCGCTCCGAGCAATCGGGGCGGCTTTTTTTGTGGGGTGGTTTCCCAACTTTATCCAATACCTTCCCCCCAAAACCCAACCCCCACCACTTGATCCCTAGTCTACCCATATTCTAACATTCTTAACTACCTTATTCACATGAAAATTTATCTACTCCTCCTGTTTTGCATATCCATCACCCTTCCACTTTTTAGTCAGGCCAACGCCGAATGGCAACAAACCAGCGGCCCGGAAGGCGGATACGTGTATAACCTGGAACGAAACACTACAACCATCTATGCCGGAACTGAAAACGGTCTCTGGAGTTCCTCGGATGAAGGACAAAGCTGGAAATCGGTAAATCCAGCATTCAATGATATGCGGGTAGTAAGTCAATTTGTTTCGGACGATGAAATACTTGTTTTGGCCTTTCAATTTGCGCCCAACTACAATGAAACGGCTTATTTCCTCAGAAGCACAGACGCCGGACAGAGCTGGACCCAAACAGCCATTGAGGAAAACCCACCCTACGTTTATGTAAATACATCTGGTAGTGATCTCAAAATGTGGAGGGAAGCTGGACGGGTCTGGATCAATAACCAGGGGGATCTTTATTATAGCACGGACGATGGTATGAGCTGGACACAAATCACAGCTCCCCCGAATGCTAATTTTAATAAAGCAGCGGTATATGGCGACCAAATTTTAGCCTACAGCTATTATGCAAAATATCGCTCCAGTGATTTAGGTGCTAACTGGACCATTACACCGGATACGGCATATAGCCAAGGTCTGTTCTCAGATGGGCCTTTTCTGTTATTGCTGAATCAGGACAGTATTTTTGCTTCCACTGATTTTGGCCTAAACTGGGTGGGAAAACCTTCTATTTTTTATGGGATTGATGGCATTAAACGCGCTTCCGACGGCTCTTTACTCCTTTATGCAAGCCAAATTTATCATTCTACGGATGGCTTGAGTTGGCAACAAATAACACAATCCAGTACCTCTCATGGAATTAGAAGCGGTGTAGAAACCGGGAGCGGTTATGTGGTTGCTGGCACAGAAGGTATTTTCCGTACGGTGCAAAATAATACCCAGCTTGAACCATCCCAGCAAGATTTTATTGGCTCAAGGATTAGTTCCATGGCCGCAATATCCAATGGCAGGTTGATGGTAAGCACAACCAATAACGGCATTTGGTCCAGCTATAATGAGGGACTCAATTGGGTCAAGACGCCTTATCCAGTCAATGCCAACCAATCGAGCGTCAGTGTTGGTGAAATGATCGCCAAAGGGGATACTATTTGGGCTATAGCAGCCAATGATATGTTGTACCAACTGATTGGGAACTCCAATGTATGGACCAGCGTGCTGGATGTGGACGCCTGGTTTGGCGGAGAATCTTTTATCAGGATCATTGATCAGGACCTTTATCTGGTGGAAGATGTGAGAATACGGCGAACCAAAGACGGAGGGGCAACTTGGGAAACGCTCTTGGATGACCCTTTTGTGGAATTTCGTGACATTGCTAAATTGGGCAACTTCCTGTTTTATACCACCAATGATGGGGAGGTGTTTCGTTCCGACAATGATGGTGCTTCGTGGAACCTGATGTATACATTTTGGTCGCCTGGTGCGCATCGGTACAACAAGCTGGGTGTATCGGGCGGTAAGCTCCTGGTATGGTCGGAATATGAATCCTTCTATAGCACGGATAATGGCGAAAGCTTTCAATCTTTGGCCATGACGGGATTGCCGCTAGATGGCTGGGGAGATGTTTATTTTGACCCGCGTGAAATCCTATATTTTCAAAATTTGATTTTATGTACGATTCCATTTAAGGGCGTTTGGGTTAGTTTTGATCAGGGAAATAGCTGGGAGTCCTTAAACAACGGCCTGAAAAATCTGCGGGGCCGACGCCTGGTCGCTTCCGGAGCCAATATTTTTATGGGCGCGGTCACCAGCGGCGTTTGGCGGCTGGGAGCTGAATTTGAGGTTTTTTCCGGGCTTGTATTCAACGATCAGAACCAAAACGGGATCAAAGACAATGGTGAACTACCCTTAAAAAACATTATTTTAAGCGCTGAGCCCCTGGGTTCTTACAATGTGAGCGATGTTTCAGGTGTTTATTCGCTGGTGGCGGCATCCGGCCTCGATTCCATCCGGGTCAGTTTGCCGAATGCATACTGCACTGCTTTGCCTGCTATCCGACCCGCCACTCAAGCCGGAGCCGGCTATGATTTTGGAATTCATTTTACGGAGGGCGTAATTGACCTGAAACTGGATATCACCAACTGGGAACCCTTCCGGCCAGGATTTGACAATAACCTTAGTCTGACGGTCTCCAATGTGGGCAACGAAACAGTCCAAAATGCCTGGGTAGCATTCGCAATCCCCGCTGGAATAAATATAGTGTCCACCAACCCTATTGCCGGGGTAACGAACGTGGGCGACACCCTGAAATGGTCTTTAGGGACGCTGGCGCCCTTTGAACACAGCACCTTAGTGGTAAACGTCCTCGTAAACACGAATGTACCCCTGGGCGATGTCCTCCTTTTTTCGGGAAAAGTCCATGCGGAGAACGATGTGGCACTGCAAAATAACTACGCGGAACTCCGAGAAATCGTGGTGGGTTCTTATGATCCGAACGACAAATCGGCCGCTGCGTATATCACGCCCGAGGAGCTTGCGAATGGCAAACCCATTGAATATACCATCCGTTTTGAAAATACGGGCAATTATTATGCAGAAATAGTGGTGATTCGGGATGTTTTGGAGGCAAACTTGAATCCGGCGACTTTTGAATGGATCAGCTCCAGTCACCCTTGTACCTGGCAATTGCGTTCAGATGGAGCAATCACTTTTACCTTTCCCAATGTGCTGCTGTGGCCCGGAGAAACCGGCTTCGTGAAATTCTCCGTGGTTGCAGATCCTGGATTGCCGCTGAACGAGACCATTCAAAATACCGCCGAGATTGTGTTTGATTTTAACGCGCCGATTATCACCAATACGGTTAAAACCCAGGTGCAATGGCCTTTGTCTGGCCACAATCCGGCGTCTGAAACCATCAGTCTGCAAATATCACCCAATCCGACCCGGGATAACCTGCGGGTAGTGATTCCAAAAACAGCCCTGAGCAAAGCCCAGTCGCTCCGTATTATGGACCAACAGGGTAAAATGGTACTGCGCGAGCGGGCACTTTCCGGGCAAATGATGCTCCAATTATCTGGGTTAGATGCCGGTATCTACCACCTTGTATTGGAGGGAAAACAGCAGGAGATATTGAGCAGTGAGCGGTTTGTGCTTGTGCGGTAGGGGAGCGGTGGTTGCTCAATGTACTTTTGTTAGGCGGTGCGGGGTCGTAAGACCCTCGCAGGGCGTTGGGCATGAGATTGCCGACACCTCTTGATACCACTGAATGCTTATATTCTTTAGAAGCCTGCTTTCAGAACCATAAATCCTACGCTCAGCGCCGTGCGAGGGTCTTACGACTCCGCAGCGCCGTGCGAGGGTCTTACGACCCCGCAGCGCCGTGCGAGGGTCTTACGACCCCGCACTTCTTTGCCCGGCAATCCCGGATACTCAAACTATAATTCTACCTACTAAGCGGTGCGGGGTTGTAAGACCCACCCAGGGCCTTGGAGTAATGGAACACCGATAATTACCGATACCCCTTAAACCACCGAAGGTTCCTATTCTTTTGGTGTTCTTCGCCCCGTTCATCAAAAAACCCGATAGCAGAAAAAGTATGGGTGAGGTTAAACACTCGGGTTAATAAATCCGTTCTTTTGGCTGAATGGAATGCCCAATAAAATTTTTGCTGTCTATGAAAAACTTTCAGATTCTATCCCTTCTGCTTGTTATTCTTGGAGGATTTTCCTGTGTCACATCAAAGTCCTTGAATAACGAAAAGGCTATGGAAGCCTGGCTCAGTAACGCCACCCTGCCCATTACAGTCCAGTTTCAATCCGATGAAGTGCGCTGTAAACCATCGCTTCATTGTTACACTTTAATTGACAATGCGGGCAGGGTCCATTACGCCAAAAACGTGCGCCATCTTTTGCCCCGGGTAATTCCGCCGGACTCGACTGTTCTTCATCCAAGATGGTGGGAACGGCTTTTAGGGCCGGGATATTAGTACATGGGGATTTGCTGCGTGCTCGGGGGAGAAATGAACACCGAGATTGCCGAAGCTTGGCGGGTCGAGCAATCAGAAGTAAAACGCATCCGTAGTAACAACCACCGAACTGCCATCACTTTTGGACAAGGTTATGGTAAATTTGAATGGCAAGGCAGGGTTGGACGGAGATGCTTTTGTGACCAAAAAAAACGAGCTATCGTAGTAGCCATCCCGGAACGGTTGGAACATTTCTAATGCATCTAAAGAGGCTACTTCAGCCGACCCGAACTCCTTATCTGGCTGGTTAATATATGGCTCCGTGGTCATCAAAAAAAGCGCATTGAGGGAATTCCCTTCAGGTAAAGTGTCGTTGAAAGTTTGGTTGGCGGTGATATTGATTGTTGTGAGCGGAAATTTCAGGCCACTGTATCCTGGATCATTTGGACTACAACCATAGGCAGCACTCGTAAGCCTAAGCGGGGGAAGTTCGGGAATCTGCAGGGCCAAAAAGGAAATGCTGTCTGGCTGTATTTTGATCCGAAGGGATTCAGCTCCAATTCCTTGTGTGGCCTCAACCGTCATTTTTTTAAAGTCAAAATATTCCAGTACATCCTCTGCGCCACCACATCCGCAGGAGGTGAAGCAAGAACAGGCTTCTATCAAGGCAATGCCTGCGATAAAAAAGGCAGTAAGGATGAAGTGTTTCATTGTCTAATAACGTTGCGTAAAAATGAACTAAATCAAAACATAATGCCCCATAAGCATCCTCTAATTCGAATAGGGCATTCTTTTACTTACATGCCTCATCAGATCATCAACCAATTGGGTGGGTGTACTTCCCACACTCCCAGAAACTGTGTGATTATAGTTCCACAGCAGTTTCTGAGAGTCTTTGTCATGGATTTCTAGTGTTACAGTCGTTTTATTGGTGGAACCCCTGACCCCAACCAATACGCCTAATGCAAACGCCGCCCCTTCGGACATTGGTTTTGACAAGGAATAGTTGGAGGTAATTAAACCATCAACCTCCAATGCTTCACATATTTCGCTTGGCGACATAGGGGTATCGTCGAAATACCCCGCCTTTTTCAACTTGGCATTTGTGGATTCCATATCTTGTATTTCTACAGAAATTCTATTTTGCCTTTTTCTCCGCAACAACCAACTATACATTTCCTTTTGAAAATTTATTGATTCTGTTCTTTGCTGTTCCTTCAATGCTTCAGCATCAACTTTTTTACTTGCGGCAATGGAAACCCGTGGTGGCGCGATTGCAATAATTCTATGACGGCTTGCTTTAGCCTTAGCATCTGGACTGTAATAAATTTTTGCACAACTGCTTAGAAGAACAACAGTTAAGAAAAGTAATCCTGTTATAGTTTTTCGCATTGATTTGAAATTGATTTATTGTAGATAGTGGTTGTCTGCAAACGACTCGGCAGTCCTTCGGGCACCCGGCTCTTGCGCTGGCAAATGTAGGTTTCCTTACTATCTTTTCAAAACCAACCGCGCTACCCAATTCCCTCCTCCATCCGAAACCTGCACAAAATATACCCCCTGCTGCCAAAGAGCCGTTTGGATTTGAACTTCGGCGGCGGTCATGAGGTCTTGATAAACCAGGCGGCCATCAGCAGGACCAATCCAGAGAGGGCAAAGGAGGCCTGATCAGGAACTTTGACTTCATCCTGTACCCCAACCCGACGAGTGGGGAGGCTACGAGGGCCTTTGAATTGCCTGCCATTGGATTTGGCTGGCCTCGCTCCGGGCGTTTACATGATTGATTTCCAATCGGAAAACTGGAAAGTGCAGAAGCGATTGGTGTTGCAGCGATAAACGAGCAAAAGAACCTTTTTGTGAGCATGTTGAGCCGCTTACTGAGCAATTGGGCTGAGGCTTTTTTAATATCCGGCGGCTTCCGCCCGAAAAACAATTGCAACGTTGAGGTTGCCTTAAAAGCATCAGATTACCCTACTCGTTCACCCCCCAATAAGCATAAGCCGCAGGATTTGTAGCGCGTTTTATACTTCACGATCCAATATCTATCGAAAAACGCACGAAATCAGCGGAGGAGTGCAGCCCCAGTTTAGCCATCAAATTTTTACGGTGCGTATGAACGGTGTGTTTGCTGATAAACAATTGCTCCGCTATTTCCGACTCTATTTTGCCTTCGGCCACCAGATGAAAAATCACCAGTTCCTTTTCTGTCAGTTGTTGAAAGGCTTCAAATTTATCCATCGGCAGCGAGTCTTTGTTTGTGATCTTCTGTCGGTCTGATTTTCGAATATTTACTTCTGATCCAATAAATTTTTGAGCGTTCAAAACGCTTGTGCAGGCAGTTAAAATCTCATCCCGGGCGCTCGTTTTCAGTAAATACGCGTCGGCGCTTTCAGCAAAAGCACGAGAAACCAGCGATGGTAAATTATAGGAGCTGAAGACTAAGATACGAATCCCTTGGCGGATGGCTTTGAAACTTGAGAGCTGTTCAAGGGTGTTATCACCGCTCATGTTGACATCAAGGAACACCAGATCCGGCCCCAAGCGGTGAATGGCCGGGCCAATTTCGCGGGCGGTATCCACCACACCAACAATCTGATAGTCAGACTTTTCAGACAATAACTCACGCAGTCCGCTGGATACAATGGGGTGGTCGTCGCAAATCAGAATTTTTATCATAACGATATTCTAAGTAACGTAAACGGCGTAGCCGTGACATTATGGTAGGAAGATAAGAACGGCGTAGCGGTGGCATTTTATGTTGGAATATATTGCCCCAGATTTTGTTGGTTTGCAAGTACGGGCATTTCCACCCGATGCAGCATCCCGCTCGGAGGCCTCTGCACCGCCATGAAATTGGCCCCTGAAAGTTGAGCCCGGGAACGGATATTGTTGAGGCCCAATCCCGACAAAGTACTGGAGGCGTTGTACCCAATGCCATTCTCAACGATTTCCAACACAATTTTATCTGGGAAGTATTCAATGGATAGATGGACTTCAGTGGCCTGGGCGTGTCGGGCAATGTTGTTCAGCAATTCGGCGGCGATGAAAAACAGGTGTTTTTCGTTTTCAGTGATAGGCCCAACCGATTGAAATTCTCCCATACTTTTTGAATACCTGACCGATACCTCAGGGCAGTTGTTTTCAAGATCAAATAACAGGTTGTCCAGCAAGTCGGGCAGGGACATGTTTTTGGCCGAAAAGGGATCGAGTGCGTGGCTGAACTGGCGGATTTTTTCTGCCAGGTTTGCCAGGTCGCCCAGGGTATTTCGGGTCTCGATTTTGGTGGTGTTGTCCCCTTGATTAAAAAGGGATTCCAACCTCCGGCGGATACTGCCCAGTTCAATCCCCACCCCGTCGTGCAAATCCATAGAAAGGCGTTTTCGTTCCTCTTCCTGTCCGCGCAACAGATTGGCGGATGCTTCGCGATTGGCTTCGGCAAGGGCCAGTTGAAGATCGTAATTGCGTGTTTTTGTTTGCCACAAGTCCCTGAAAATGATGTAATTGAAGATCAACATGTCGAGGATGAAACCAACCACGATGCTATAGCGGCTGACGTCAAACGGGATCGGCACACCCACTTTTGTTAGCCATGAGAAAATGGAGCCCGCAATGCCGAATGAAAAAGCCAGGAGAAAAAGCAGGCTTTTGGTTTCGTGAAATTTCTGCCAGATCCGTATGCAGGAGAAGACCATAATCCCGGAAACCCCGGTGGCCAGCAACATCCCAAATGGGTAAAGCACGAGCAATGGTTTTTGTGGCCCAAATAGGTAAATCAGATAGGTAACAACGGTGAATCCTATCAGTACGAATACCCCATGCTGCAAGAAACGATACCAAACCGGGAGTCTATTTTTCAGGTCCAGCAGGCCATCCAACAATTTGAACAACAAAAAGAAACCAAGCAAGGGTAATACTACCGCAAACAGGGTGGACCAACGGCCACTTTCCGGCCAGAAAAACTGATGCCCAATGCCCAGTTGAATAGCAATCAGGAGCGTTTGGATCCCTATGAAACCGGCGTACCATTTGGCAATGGGCAAAATACGAAACACGGCTGCCAGAAAAAAGACCAGGTTCGACAGGCTGAAAAGCCCCAGAATAAGCCCGGCAACCAGCTGGCGGCGACTGGCATAGCCGACAAATGCATCCATTGTCCACAAGCGCAGCCTGGGCCTTAGAAACAAGCCGCTTTGGTCCAAATAGATCCATACCGCCACGGTTTCGCCAGCATCAAGCGAGACTTTAAAATTGGGGTTGGCAAAGGCAAGGTCGCGGTGGTGGAAGGGCATCAGGTCGCCACTTAACCGAGTGGAATCAATCTGATTGTCCTGTTTTTGCACCCAAATTTTGGCATGATCTAACTGCATATCGTCCACTTCAAGCACAAGGTCCTGTTCTTTTTCCGCCTCGTTTTTTATCCAAAAACGCAGTGAAACCGCTTTGGCGTTGGCGGGAAAAATAAGCTCCCGGTTGCGGCGACCTTGCCAGGATTTAGCGGGCAACTGATTCATTGTCAGCCAGTTGTGCGCATACAAAGCGGCGGGTTGGTAGTCAAATTTTGACTCGTCGGAGAGCAGGTTACCTTCCTTAGGATGAACTCGAATGGTATCGGCCTGAGCAAGCAGTAGCACGGGGGAGCACCACAATATCAGGATGAAAGCCAACTTATGCATGAGCGCCTAGCAGATTAATTACGCGCAAAAAAAATCATTTTTTGAGAATATACCCTCAAGAGGGGATGAGATTGTTGGGGCGGGAGCGGAAAACTTGTGGCCGGTTTCAGGATGCGGCGCTGGGTTTATGAAGCATTGGGTTTCATGAAGGTAAACTGCCAAACTTGCTCTTGAATTGTCAATTGTTGGCCAAACGTTAAGCATGTTTACTTTTTTCTTAAGCCGTTCAAATCCTCTCAACTTTGGCTACAAATAAAACAGATTATATGAAGCAAATTGCTCAAATAAAACACGTGCTCAAAGTAATACTGCTCATTGGAGTGAGCAATATAGGTCTCGCTCAAACGCTCAATCCTTCATCAATTTCTACCAATGGCTCCGTAAATGTCATTGTTCAAGACAGTGCGACAATTTATGTCGGGGGTAGTTTTTCTTCTGCGGGCTTCAAGAGTACCGGAATTGCTAAAATCAATTCCAATGCAAGAACTGAAGTTAATTTCCCTTCATTAGGGGGGGCATGCCACGCTACTATTTCTGACGGCAGTGGCGGCTGGTACGTTGGTGGATTTTTTTCGGTGCAGGGCCTTTCAAACCTAGTTCACATTCTTCCAGACAACACTATTGATATGTCATTTGCTCCTAATCCAAATGGCTTTGTCTGGGCATTATATCTTGATGGGAGTACTCTTTATGTAGGAGGTCAGTTCGCTCAAATAAACGGTCAATCACAGAGTAGGCTGGCATCCTTAGATGCAAGCACGGGCGCATTACTGCCCTGGAATCCCGCACCTGATGGAATTATCAATGCCATCGCAAAGGATGGAAATACCGTTTATATCGGGGGAGGCTTTAATAATGTTGGTGGGAGAGAAAACAGGCATTTTGCTGCTATTGATGCTATTACGGCCTTGGCTATTCCCACAATATCAACAAGTTCAAATGTCAAAGTCATTGAGCAGGATTCAACGAGTGTGTATCTAGGCGGCGATTTTAATACCTCTAGTCTCGTAATTAATAGTGGCTACTATACTGGAGCAAACGCCTTGTTGACGACAAACTCTGACTTGCCTGACTTTAGTTTTCCAAAAATCGCAAGCGTAAGCGGGACTGTCACCAAATCTATTCCCGACGGTAGTGGCGGCTGGTATGTTGGCGGACTTTTTTCAATACAGGGGCTTTCAAACCTGGTTCATATTCTTCCAGATAACACTGTTGATGTGTCATTTACGCCAAATCCAAATGGTTTCGTTTGGGCATTATACCTTGACGGAAGTACTCTTTATGTTGGCGGTCAGTTTACTCAAATAGGTGGTCAGCCGCAAGGCAGGCTGGCATCCTTAAATGCAAACACAGGCGCATTACTACCCTGGAATCCCGCACCAGATGGAATTATTAATGCTATTGCAAAGGATGGAAACACTGTTTATATTGGGGGAGGCTTTAATAATGTTGGTGGGAGAGAAAACAGGCATTTCGCTGCTGTAGATGCTAATACGGCCTTAGCTATTCCTACTATTTCAGCAAGTTCAACTGTCAAAGTCATTGAGCAGGATTCAGTTAATATATATATCGGCGGCGATTTTAATACGTCTAGCCTCGTAATTAATAGTGGCTATTATACCGGAGCAAACGCCTTGTTGGCTACAACCTCTGACTTGCCTGACTTTAACTTTCCAAAAATCGCAAGCGCAAGCGGAACTGTCACCAAATCTATTCCCGACGGTAGTGGCGGCTGGTATGTTGGCGGACTTTTTTCAATACAGGGGCTTTCAAACTTGGTTCACATTCTTCCAGACAACACTATTGACATGTCATTTGCTCCAAATCCGAATGGTTTTGTCTGGGCATTATATCTTGATGGAAGCACTCTTTATGTTGGAGGCCAGTTCACCCAAATAAGCGGTCAGTCGCAAGGCAGGCTGGCATCCTTAAATGCAAACACAGGCGCATTACTGCCCTGGAATCCCGCACCAGATGGAATTGTCAGAGCTATTACAAAAGAGGGAAATACCATTTATATCGGGGGAGGCTTTAATAATGTTGCTGGCCAGGCAAGGACTGGTTTAGCTGCAATTAGCGCTACAACAGCACTTCCAACCTCTTGGATTGCGAATGCCAATTCCACTGTTAATGTGCTTGAAATTAATGGGTTAGAAATTATTGCTGGAGGTTCGTTTAGTTTAATTGGCGGACAAAGTAGAAATTATCTTGCTGCAATTTCTTTAACTACTGGTAACGTATCAATATGGAATCCAAATCCAAACAATACGATCGAGGCGATGGAGTTAAATGGTGCAAATGCTTATGTAGGAGGGTCCTTTACAACAATTGGCGGAGAATTTAGAAGAAATATTGCTGAAATCAGCTTATCAACAGCCAATGCAACAACTTGGAATCCCAATGCCAATGCAACGGTGAGAGCCATTAAATTGATAGGTTCTACTATCTATGCTGGAGGAAGTTTTACTACCATTGGCGGACAACCCCGCAATTTTCTTGCTGCTCTAAATAATACAGACGGCAGTGCAACATCATGGGATGCTGCGCCGAGTGCTGCCGTTAATACTTTAAGTGTAAACGGAACCGCCATATTTGCAGGTGGCAGTTTTACCTATTTAAAGTCATTAAGTAGAAATTATTTAATGGCTATATCCAAATCAAGCGGGTTGATCACTTCCTGGAATCCGAATCCAAACAATCCAATCGAGGCGATAGAGTTAAATGGGGTAAATGCTTATGTAGGAGGGTCTTTTACATCTGTTGGTGGACAATCTAGAAATTGTATTGCTGAAATCAGCTTATCAACAGCCAATGCAACAACTTGGAATCCCATTGCCAATGCAACGGTGAGAGCCATTAAATTGATAGGTTCTAATATCTATGCTGGAGGAAGTTTTACTACCATTGGCGGACAATCGCGCAATTTTCTTGCTGCTCTAAATAATACAGACGGCAATGCAACATCATGGGATGCTGCGCCGAGTGCTGCCGTTAATACTTTAAGTGTAAATGGAACAGCCATATTTGCAGGTGGCAGTTTTACCTATTTAAAGTCATCGAGCAGAAATTATTTAATGGCTATATCCAAATCAAGCGGGTTAATCACGTCCTGGAATCCAAACCCAAACAATACAATCGAAGCGATAGAGTTAAATGGGGCAAATGTTTATGTAGGAGGCGCTTTTACATCTGTTGGCGGCCAATCTAGAAATTATATTGCTGAAATTAGCTTATTAACAGGCAATGCAACAACCTGGAATCCTAATGCCAATGCAGCGGTGAGAGCAATTAAATGGATAGGCCCAACGATTTATGCCGGCGGAAGTTTTACCAACATTGGTGGACAAGCCCGCAATTACCTTGCTGCTCTGAATAATACTGATGGAAATGCTACAACATGGGATGCAAAGCCAGACGGGCCGGTTTTTAAAATTGCTCAAGATAATACCGGTATAATTGCGGCTGGTTCATTTGCTTTTATGCGAAGTGAACAGAGAAGTAATTTATTGGCCATTTCTAAGACTACAGGATTAATTACAGACTGGAGTCCGAATCCAAGTAACGTTATTGAAGCGATAGAGCTTAACGGTAATAATGCGTACATTGGTGGTTCATTTACATCAATAGGCGGACAACCAAGAAATAACATTGCTGAAGTCAGTTTACTTACAGGTAGTGCAACAACATGGAACCCCATTGCCAACTCAGTAGTTAAAACCATTAAACGATTTGGCGCTAATGTGTATGTAGGTGGCGATTTTACCGCTATCGGTGGCCAAAACAGAAACAGGTTGGCCGCATTAGACGCTACAACTGGCAATGCAACAGATTGGAATCCTAATGCTAGCTGGGTAGTAAATAGAATTTTAGTTTCGGACAGCATTTTATATGTAGCTGGTAATTTTACTACTCTAAGTGGACAAAACCGCAACAGATTAGCTTCTTTTACCTTGCCGGATGAAGTTCTTACCACATGGAATCCAGATGTTTCCGGCCCAATAAATGACATGTACATTTCCGGTTCAAATATTTATATTGGCGGTAATTTCAATCAGGTTTCAGAACAAAACAGATCAAATTTGGCATCTTTTGCCAAGTTAACAGGCAATCTTAAAAGTTGGAATCCTGGCCTTACCGGACCAGTTTCCTCTATTATCTCAAAAGGAAAATACATATTTACCGGAGGTAGTTTTAATAAGGTAGGCGGTCTGTCATGTAGCGGCTTCGCAGTTATTAATGCTAATACCGGAATTCCTGAATTGTTTTTTCCAAGTGTAACAGGTCAGGTTAAGGCACTCGCTGCCTTTGACAGCTTAATCTACCTGGGTGGAAATTATTCTTCTATTGATGGATTTACTCTGGTTGGTTTAGCTTCTGTATCTTATCCTAGTTCGACATTTAATGCTGAAATTGAAGATTTTAGTCCAAAGGCAGGTGGTAATGTTGGGGACGTAACAGTAATCATTCATGGAAATGGATTTGAGGGTGGGACAGTTGTGAAACTTACTAAAAATGGACAACCAGATATTTTAATGGAAAGTCTATATATTTCAGATGGTATACAGATCACAGGGACGTTCAATCTAAGAGACAAGCTAATAGGGAGCTGGAACCTTGTTGTGGAAATTCCATCTGATACAACAATGATTATCAACGATGGATTTTCTGTTGAGCAGGGTATATTGCCAAGTGTGTGGACCGATATAGTCGGTTTTGACAGGATTAGAATTGGACAATGGCAATCCTATAATTTAGTTTATGGAAATTCAGGTAACGTAGATGCTCATGGGGTTCCAATTTGGTTCACTGTTTCTGATAATGCTGATGTGAATTTAGGATTTCAGTTTCAAAAGAATTATGAATACTTTGATATCTCCACCGATTCCTTATACGATTTGATTCCTCCATATTTTGTAGTCGATACCGTTATGGATATGCCTGGTCCGTTTAAGTTGGTCGGCTTATATTTTAACTCAATACCAACAAATACTGTAAACACAGTTTCATTTAAAGTTAAAATAAATTCCACTGGGTCAATCTCTATGCGATCTTGGGCTGGGGCAAACCATTTTGGCTCCCCGATGCAACCATGGGTAAAAGATTGCTTAGTTGATGTAGTTTCTATTGCCGCCACAGGGATTGGATGTATTCCAATTCCAGTTGCCCAAGCTATTAAAACATCTGCAAATGTTATTGGATGTATTACTAGCGCATATAGTATTTATCAAGGTGTAAGTAATTTGTCGGGAGGAGTAACTGCTGGCAATGTTTTTAAAGCCGCTGGTATGTTATTCACAGGAACGTTAGACTGTGCACAGAGCTTCATACCGAGTAACGATTGTTTAAAAGGTTTGACAACTTTAGGTAAGGCAGTAGCATTATTAAATAAATCAGCTTTTAATGCAGCCACTACAGGGGGGGGGACTATCCCGAATTACTCACCAGTTCTACCCAATTGTGTTCCTCCTCCCATTCCCCCAAAAGAAACGCCTCCCGTTAATACAATTAACTCATTTGACCCAAATGATAAGCTTGGTCCAATTGGTGAAGGAAGTGCGAATTTTATAAATGTAACTGACCGTGTTCTCCCTTATATTATAAGATGCGAAAACGCAGATACAGCATCTGCAGCGGCTCAAACAGTTGTCATTATTGATACGCTTGACCAAAATGTTTTTGATCTGTCATCCTTTCAACTTGGATTTTTTAGTATAGCAGATTCCATAATTACAATTCCAAGTGGTTTAAAACATTATGAAACTGATATTGACTTAAGGCCGGCAAACGACATTATTGCAAGAGTAAAAGCTAACCTCAATATGCAAACAGGTGTAGCCCGCTGGGAATTCACTTCCCTTGATCCCTTAACGCTTAAACCTACTGAAATTCCAGTTGCCGGATTTTTGCCACCTAACGTGAACAAACCGGAAGGTGAAGCGGCGGTGATGTTCTCCATAAAAACAAAAGATAACATTTCCAATGGCGCTCAAATTAAGAACAAGGCTTATATTTACTTTGATCTTAATCCGCCAATTATTACTAACGAGTGGACCAATACGAGTGATGTTGTAAAGCCGGTAAGCCACATGAACGCGTTACCACCGGTTCAATATGGCGACTCTACCATTACACTCACATGGGCTGGTAGTGATATAGGCTCCGGTGTTCGTGACTACAGGATTTACTACTCCGTGAATGGTGGGCCATTTAATGTTCTGGCCTCATACCTTACGGGTAATTCACTCACATTTACTGGCAACATTGATTCAACCTATTCATTTTTCAGTATTGCCATTGATAGCGTTGGGAATGTTGAGAATATGAAAGATGTAGCCGAGGCTACAACCTCTTTTGTCGTAAGTGCTAAGGAAGATTTTCATTTTGATAACATAAAAGTTTCCATTTACCCGAACCCTAATCAGGGGAAATTCGATCTCTCTATAGTTTCGCCAAATACAGGCACATTTTACCTCTCGATAACAGATGTTTTTGGTAGAGTAATTTACGATCAAAAGCAAGACTTAGTTCTTGGAAATAACATTTTGCCTCTAAGCATCGAGAGATCTGGTATGTACTTTATTACAATTGGGAACCTCAAAGAGAGAATTGTAAGGAAAGTGCTGGTAAATAAGTAGGTCACTATTTCAGAACAAGACAGGTCTTTAAGGAACCAATCAATAAAAATACCCTGTGGAGGGTATTAATGCTGAGATGACAAATAAATTCTTTTGCACTCATTACAATCCAAACAAAGCAATAATTCTATCAATGAAAAGCTTTCTTTTGCTTATTAGTATATTTTTGTTTTCAATCCAATTACACTCTCAGGATTGGTCTAGTTGGACAAATTGTACTGGAGACCCATGTATTGGTAATTTGCAATACAAATATAAATTTTATCCAATGGACAATGGGAAGTATGAATTAAAAATTAATTTTAAAAACAATTTCAGTGAAAGAATATATTTTAAATACATAGTATCAAATATTGCTCAGTCAAGTGGAGGCTCTTCTTTTGAGGGGCGAACAGAAGCGGGCTCTAATCAGGAGACGGGCTCCTGGGGGTCTTGGACCGTAACCAAGAGTGTTACTGTTCCTCGCATAACTATTGAAGATGTTCGCTTTGGCAAAAGCGATGTTGGAGGATTTTGGAGATGCAACCATATTAATGGATTTTTTGAAAATCCTCAGTTAAAGATAAATACAGGCTCAGGAAGTCCTGTAAATAAGCAAAACTCTGGACAAACAACTGGTAGTTTGACAAACTCAAATAATGTATACGGTTCACAAAATGAAGAATTTAGTTTCAATACGTATTATGAACAAAAACAGCAAGAATTTCAAGCACGACAAGCCGAACTAGAAACGCAAAGACAGATAAGTAATCAGGCATATCAACAGTCAATTCAACAATATAATGCACAGGCTGAAATTGCACAACAAAAATTGGTTGAGAGTGCAGCAAATTTGACGAATATGATTGTGCAAGGTGTTGCCGACAATAGAAGGCGCAAAGAAGAGCTTGCAGAAATACAACGAATCAATGAGGAGAATGCAAAAAGAGAGGCAGCAATGGAACGTAGAGCTCAAGAGGAAGAAGAACGAGAAATTAAAAGAATTGAGCAATTAAAGCGAGAATTGCCTAGTTATCTTGATAAGATTTCAACTAAGAACCAGCGTTTCTATAATATCCATAGTGTACGGTATTTCTATTTTGTGGCAAAGGATGGTGAAAACAATGTGTCATTTTCAAATATATTTTCCGTATTGCCAGACCCTGGAGGTAATCTGCCCTTCATAGTTGACATGAAAAATAATTATCAACAAAAATTAAACTATACAAATTTTTGGCTCTTTGGTCCACATGAAACTCAAAGTAGCGCCGTACAACACAAAAAGGAAATTATTTCAATCCTTATTGAACACTATTGGAGTTTTAGTAACGAGCACATCTTCCAGTTGAATCAGAAAGTTAAAGCAAATGAAACCTCATTTTGGGGAGATCCGGCCTATAAGGCCGAAAAGAAAGCAAGTAATAATGATTTTTGGGGAGATTCCAACAAGCCAACTTCAATAAAGTTGGATTCAGCAGATAGTATAGAAAAGAAAGCAAGTAGTAATGATTTTTGGGGAGAATCCAACAAGGCAACTTCAATAAAGTTGGAGTCAGCAGATAGTATAGAAAAGAAAACAAGTAATGATGATTTTTGGGGAGAATCCAACAAGGCAACTTCAACGCCAGTTGAATCACCGAACAATAACCAAATAATCAAATCTGAAGAACTAGATTCTTTCACGGATGAAACTCAGAGTGCCAAGACTAATTCTGGTAATCAATCAGAAGACAAAACAAGTGAAAGATGGATAACACATACAGTTCAATCAGGTGAAACTTTGTATTCAATTCACAGAAAATATAGTGTGCCAATAGATGTAATCAAAAAAAATAATGGATTGGTTAGTAATAATCTATTTGTTGGTCAAAATTTAAAAATATTACTCATAAAATAGAAGTATTTCAGTCAGGAATATCCTTGCCAAGAACTGAATGTGAAGCTTAAAAATTTCAACCCATTCACAACTTAACACTCCATCTCATGATTCGTTTAAATCATTCTGCCGCCCTTGAGAAAAAACCAAAAAATGAATTCCTAAATTTTACAACTATGAAAAATTTATGCCTTTTGCTATTTTTCTTTTGTAATTTATCTTTGGCAAAATCTCAGTCTCCTGATATACAAGCTAGAATTTTATATACAGAAGCAGAGGAGTACTATTCTACTAATAACTTCAATGAGGCCATTTCAAATCTGGATAGAATAATACAAACGCTGGGTCAGACTAACCCAAAAGTGGAGGTCCTGTACTCGAAATCATTGTTTCAGCTTAAAAAATTTGAGGAGTCAGAGAACCATTTGAAAACTTTTTTCAGTTTGGCGGATGAATCCAATAATAGCTTTGATGAAATGATACAACTTAAAGTTAATATTAAAAAAGCTGCTGAACAATTAGCTTTAGAAAAAAGAAATAAGGAGGAGCAGGCCCAGAAGCAAATGAGAGAACTTGAAATTCTTAACCAACAAAAATTAAGAGATTCTAAAGCTTTTTCGGAGGCAGTCTCCTATAAAAAAATTGGCTACTACAGAAGCTATGTCAATCAATTCCCCAATGGAGACTATGTTGACAAAGCTAAACACATGATATCTCTTTGGGATAAGCAAAAGGAGCTTCATGATGAAAAATCATTTTATAAAAAACGACTTAAAAATACCCTTTGGGTTACTGGATTTGCAGCCATTGCAACAGCTTATGGAATACCTAAGTTAGAAAAAGCAGGTGGAGTGTGGACTGACATGCACGAGGCAGACGGTGTTATCTTGGCCATGGGAGTAGCATTTATTAGTTTAAATACTATTTTAATTTTACCAGTGCAGTCATCTCAGGTAATTAAGTCAAAGAAAAGATTAAAAGCCTTTAAAAGAGAGCACAATGCAGCGTTACAATATCTTGTCTACCCTTGAACTAAGATTGATTTTTTACACTACTGGGCATTTTTACAAATTGCATGATTTTGGGGCTAAATACTCAGCACCAGATAATGCACATTTGCCTCCTCAATTTTCCAACTGGTCCCATCTATGACCAGCGTTTTGAAGCCCACGCCTCGCAAAAACCGAAGATTTTGGCGCATCAATTCATGCAGCAATTTTTATCGCTCTCCCCAGTCCTGAAAAAACAGTTGCCACGCATCTTCACTTATTAGGTCGCCTGCAGAGGTTGCGTTAGAAGCTGCCAAATAGTTGGTAGGAAAAATCGGAAAATCAAAAAAGAAATCATAGTTATTTAGTCGACCCCGATAAACTCAAATATTTTTTCTAAATCAATGAATATCAGCGCTTTAAGTTTTTGCAAATTCAATATAATTCGTAATTTTCCCACAGAAATTGAAATTCTGCATATAAAAACTGGAAGAAATGCTCGGAAAATTACCGCTTGATAAAGGCGACTTGTTTCGCGCTCGTTTAGATTCGATCATCAACCTGAATCATGAGTTGGTCAGGTTATCAAACGAACTGGATTGGGGCTGGCTGGAGGGCCAGTTGGAATCATTTTATGCGGTTCAAGGCCGTCCGAGCATACCAGTGCGACAGATTGCAGGATTATTGTTATTGAAACAGATGTTCAATCAATCCGACGAGTCGGTGATTGATCGGTGGATAGAAAATCCATATTGGCAGTACTTCACAGGGGAGACCTATTTTCAAACGAGCAAGCCCTTTGATCCCACAGACTTTGTGCTGTTCCGCAAGCGAATCGGGGAGTCTGGGATGGAGAAGACCCTGACCTTGAGTATCAAGTTGCATCCGGGAGAGGAAAGCGCCGAAATCGTCCTGATGGACACTACCGTCCAGGAAAAGAACATCAGCTTCCCTACGGATTAGAAACTGGCGTCTCGTGTCATGGCCTGGACAGGGCGATTTGCCCAATGGTCAGACATAAAACTGCGGCAAACCTTTGAGAAGGAGGAGAAGAAACTTCGCCGCCTGGCCACCGCGCAGTTGCGCACCAAAGAGGGCCATCGAAAACGTAAAGCTGCCATCAAACGCCTCAAAACGATTGCAGGACGCTTGATTCGGGATGTAAAGTCAAAACTAACAGCAGAGCAACTGGGCATTTTTGACGACGCTTTATTGTTTTTCAAGGAAATACGGGCACAACAGCGGACGGATAAGGATAAGGTTTACTCTGTTCACGAGCCGGATGTAAGGTGTATTGCGAAAGGGGAAGCCCACAAAAAGTATGAGTTTGGTTGTAAAGTTTCTGTGGGTCGAACAGCAGGCAAAGGGGTAATAACCGGCATGAAATGCTTCCGTGGCAATCCTTATGACGGAGATACGATCGCACCCACCTTGGAACAAATGGAGCGAATTCTGGGACCGATTGGCGGACAAATACCCAAAAAAGTGGTGTACGACCGGGGTGGCAGGGGTAGAAGCCAGACAGGTAAGACGACCGTGATGACACCCATGGCAGGGCCAAGAAACCTCAGCAAAAAAGAGAAAAATACA
>CAZKBH010000035.1:7003-10326 GCA_964550795.1 uncultured Saprospiraceae bacterium | reverse complement strand
GGAACCTTCCGGCGCCATCGAAGACGATCCGGATTTGACGGACAAGAATTGCCTGGGCAATCCGACCCTGTCGTTCCGCTCCGCCCATCCGTTCCGGGTAGTCGGAGAAGTTATGGCTTGGCAGGGTCACTCTGCCGAACAGGTTGCTATTATGAAAGGGCACCTTCAACGGCTTAAGGATCAAGGCATTGAATTGCTGAATGCGTAATGGACCGGAACTTTTTACGCGGCCTTTTGGGTGACGCAGTAAATGCGCTGCTCGCAGGAGCCGCTTACAACCTGAAAATGCGATTGAGGGAACTCAAAGCATTAATTTTAGGCCTATTCAGGAGTATCATCAGGCTCCTCACGGCAGGACAGGCAGCTTTTATACCATCGCTGAACAACCAACCTCAGGTATGGACAATTTGAAAACTGACTTTATCAGGAACGACTATGTAACAAGTCCCACACGCCAATACCAGTAAATTTTGTGTGTTTTTAAATTCTATTACTTGTTTTAAATCGGTCCAACCAGGGCGGAAGTTGGCTATCCATTCAGTTCCGTCTGTTTTGTAAAAACGAACAGGAAATCCTTCTGAATAAAAAGACTCACCATTCTCGGTTACGGAAACGTACATTGGTCCGTATGCTGGCAGTCCGTTCAATATTTCATATCGCTTTTTTGTCATGACTTTATACGTTTGCATTTTTGATTTCACCTAATTCTTCGTCGGTCAGCCCGTTTAGCGCAAGAACGTTTAAAATAAAGTTAGTTTTTTGCTTCATATAATTCTCCCTTGTCATACCCTTTTCATTGGTCAATTTAATTTTCAATTGAGCATATGTTTCCGCGAGTTTTTTGTCCTGAAGTAGATTATCTCTAAATATTAAATGATTTTTCAACGCTAAACTATCTGAAAAACAGACATATAGATGATGTTCTTGCCAATTTCTAGTGACGCCTGTTGAAGGAGTCCGTGCAGAAGACTGTCTAAATGCAAAACGTCCAGGAATTCCTTGTTCACCTCTGCTTATATACCCGACGCGTTCGAGTTTTTCAGCAATGTCGCCAAGTTGTGTTTTATCGTTTATGATTAAGTCAATGTCTAGAATTGGCTTGGCATGAAGTCCTGGTATACAAGTGCTTCCTACGTGTTGAATGTCAATTTCAAAATCTTGTAATTCCGCATTAAGGATGCGTTTTAGCTTTTCAAACTCGATTTTCCAGTTGGGATTATGAGGCTGGATAAGATTTAGCATAGTCAATTGGGAATGATGAAATCTCGTCTATTATAATGTCACGATATATCTTTTTTTCAAGTATTCGAGCCAGTTTTTGCAATTACTGTCAGTGCAATGTTTGCCTAGTAACGCGAAAAAATCCTCATAGGTCAAAGCAATAAATTTATTGTCATTTTGGGTAAGCAATTCAATATATTCTTTACTTATTTTTATAAAATGTGTGTTGCCAGCCGGGAATAGTGTCAGGGAAGTGAAATATTTGAATTTATTCCTGTCCGCATCCAGTATGCTCTCTCCAAGAATATGATTTCTCCAAACTTGTCGAAACTTATCAGACATTAAAGTCTCAATAGCATTTGATTTGTAGAATCCACACCTATTGGTTATAGAGAAGTATAGTGAGCTTTTGTCGTTAATATCTTTTTCTTGTTTGGAATTTGCCTGAAGCTTATATTCCTTTTCAGTGAATTTCACTTCAATTCCAATCATCCCTTTTGTCCCGTCTAAATTTGTGTATTCAATATATGCATCAAAGGAGGTTCTATCATTCAGATAGTTTTCTTTCGGTTTTGGCGCGTATTCAATTTCAATTCTATCAATGGACACAATATCTGATTTTAAAATATCGGCAATTATTTTTTTACAATAATTCCTGTTTTTATCCAGAGGGATAAAAATATTGAAAGGAATATGCTCACTTCTCAATAAGTTTGAATAGAGCGGCTTATTATACTTACGATATTTTTTAACTGCGTCAAAAATCCCGAAACCATCATAGAAATTTTTGCCAGTTTCCCCGTCTTCTCTTGTCAAGTAGTTGCCGTAAGTGTCAAAAGGCAAGCCTAAATACTCGGCTCTAAAAATTGATTGATGTAGTCTTGCTCGTCGGAGAAAACCACTTGGGTCAGTCCGGTCGTCTTTTGAATATTGTTGTCCTATTTCTTGCATTGTCAAGTCAGTTAGTTATATCATTTAAAATTTATTACAACCCGCAAATTTACGCATTTCCTAAATCCTCCTGTGCCATGTGCGTAATTTCAATCCCCCTACCTTTTTCCCAAAACCAACCGCTCCACCCAATTTTCCACACCATCCGACACTTGCACAAAATACACCCCCTGCTGCCAATGAGCTGTTTTGATTTGAATGTTGTCGGATGTCATCAAGTCTTGATACACCAAGCGTCCGTCCGCAGAGAAAACCCGGATATGGGCGTTCTCTGAAGCATTTGTGGTTCTTTCTATCTGAAAATAGTCTTGTGCCGGGTTTGGAGAGAGCCGGATTTTCCCGAATTTTTTCGTTTCAAAAGTGCTTGTAAGCGGGTCGTTCTTGGATAACAACAGGATCCAGGTACCGCGACTGCCCAGATTTTGACCCAAAAATTGAAGATTTGAAAAACCGCCCTGGGCATTGATCGTGAGCTTGCCAAAAGCCTGGTTTCCCAACAACTCGGTGATGTAGTATTCCCCCGCCGGCAAGGCAGATAAAGGCAGTGAAAGCGCCGGGTTTTGAGCGCTGGTCCCGGTATTCGACACCACGAGCACGGCTTCATCCTGATGGATTCTGGCAAAACTAAACACCTTCCCATTGTTGTGCTCCAGCAGCATGGTTTGCCCTCTGCGCAGGGCGGTTTGTTCGTTTCGGATTCGGATCAAATTTTTATAATGTCGGAGGATGGAATTCGGGTCTGCGTCCATGTCCGCTACATTGTTCGTCAGATAGTTATTCCCGAGGGCTTGCCAGGGCGTGACGGATGAAAAGCCGGCGTGGCTACCATCCGTCCAATGCATGGGTCGGCGAATATTCAAATGATCTCCGGTTCCGGTTAAGCCGATTTCTTCTCCATAATACACAAATGGAATGCCCGGTAAAGTCAAATAAATAGAAGCGGCCAATTTCATTTTTTCGGGGCTTGTGCCCAAGGTGCTGAATACGCGGTTGTTGTCATGGTTGGTCAAAAAAGTTGCGTATTGCAACATGGGATACGATTGTTGTATCGTTTGCAACTGATTTTCAAGCCCTGCCGGATTTTCATTGTTCACGGCAAACAAAATAGCGTCTGCCAATACGAATTCAAAACACACATCCAGGCGATCATT
>CAZKBH010000035.1:0-6993 GCA_964550795.1 uncultured Saprospiraceae bacterium | reverse complement strand
TGGACCAAACCTCCCCAACGGTAAATGCATCGGGACGATGCGTTTTATAGACCTCGTTGAACTCCTCCAGGATTTCTAAAGTCTGACTCGTGTTTTCCAGCACATTACCCTCTTCTACCAGATATTTTATGGCGTCGAGCCGATACCCATCCACGCCTTTGTCCAGCCAAAATTTTACGATGTCAAACATCTCTTCTTTCACGGGCGGATGTGTGTAGTTCAAATCCGGCATCCCGCCCCAAAAAAGTCCATAATAATAGTCGCCATTTCTAGGGTGCCATACCCCCTGTCCCCAAGGGCCGATGGTCCCGGGATTGTCGTCCGACCACACATACCAATCCCGGTATCCATTCTGACTGTTCGCAGATTGTGTAAACCAGGGATGTTGGCTCGAGGAATGATTCATCACCAAATCAATGATCACCTTGATGCCGCGTGCGTGGGCTGCTGCAAGAAATTCGTCAAAATCGGCCATTGTACCATAATCAGGCTCCGTGGCGTAATAATCCTCCACATCATAGCCGTGGTAAGTGGGCGATTTCATCATCGGCATGAGCCAAATGCCGGTAATGCCCAGGTCGTCGTGCGTATTCGGGTCGCCATCGTTTAGATAGTCTAGTTTTTGGGTCAGCCCCTTAAAATCGCCGATGCCATCGCCGCTTTGATCGTAAAAACTGCGGACAAAAACCTCATAAAACACGGCATCGTTCCACCATTCGGTCTCAAAATCGTACACTGCGGAGGGGTGACAAGTTTGACAGGTATTGAAACAAAAAACAGCTGGATCGGAGGAGCCTTGCACGAAGCTCACTTGCCTGACTTGTGCACCGTTGTCGCCCAGAACACTGCAATTACCGTCCAAAATTTCGGCATTCAGCACCGTATTCCCATTTAAAAACACATATTGATACGCGCCAAAAGGCATGGTCAATTCCAGTTCGTAGGTGCCATCGCCGTTCAAATCTTGCATTTTCGTGGCATTTGGGTCCCAATTTTGCGCAAAACCAGCGGCTTGTTGAAAATTTCCCATCACATGCACGCCCGCTGGGGAAACCGTGTGATGGGTCATATTGACCGCAAAGCGCAGTTTTGAAATGCAGCCATTGAATGGATAAGCAGGCAGCATCAGCGCCGAGTTTTCAACCATCATCTCCCGGTTGTTGTTGTTACCTACGGAGCAATCGGCAGGCGGGTTTTCGTCCATTCCCCAGGCATTTCCGTTGATGAATTTATATTCGTAGGTGCCCGTGGGGAGCTGAACTGTGATTTCATAAATCTGGTCGCCGTTCAGATCTTGCACCAGCGTACTGCCCGGGTTCCAATTGTTCCCAAGCCCTGCAATGGATTGAAACGTACCGGCAATGTGTACCCCGCTGGATGACACGGTTTCAGCGCTCATATCCACTCGGAAGGTGACGGTGTAGGTTTGGCTTTGCAAATTGGACAGGCCAAAAAGCAGGAAAAGTGCGTTAAAGAGGGATATTTTCATGGAAACGATGTTTTGTTATGCTGTTGACTTAACACATCCAGGATGTTGAAGTTTTGCAAAGGAAGTTTCATTTCCTTAAATTTGTATGGTTAATGCAAAGAGGAACGATGTGATCTTCTAAGGCTTAGGTCCCAATCGCTTCAATCGTCTAATCGAATCAATCAACTAACATGCTCAAAATATTTTTGCTCCCGATTATCATGCTGTTTTTCCTACTGTCCCTGGGCTTTCGCGCGGAGGAGGAGGAGGGGATTTTTGATACAAGCAAACAACTGGTGGTGGTGCTTAGTCCGTATGAACGGAGCGTCAAGGCGCGGCTGTACAAGTTTGAAAAACGCGGAAATAAATGGCATCCTGTGGGCGAATCTCATCCCGTAAACCTCGGCAAAAAAGGCTTGGCTTGGGGTAGGGGACTGCAGAGCGCAAAACCAGGATTGCAAAAAAAAGAGGGCGACAAACGCTCTCCGGCGGGTATTTTTCGCTTTGGAACGGCATTTGGTTACGCGGAAGAAGGCGTTTTGCCCTTAAAACTTCCGTATGTATCTATTACGGAGAACGATTTGTGTATCGAGGACAGTCAATCGCGCTATTACAATCAGTTGGTGGATGCGACCAAGGTTCTGCAGGACTGGAAAGACCGTGAAAGTATGATGCGGACCGACGATCAGTACAAGTGGGGCATTTTTGTTCGGCAAAACCTGCCCGCCGAACCTAAAGAGGGGTCCTGTATTTTTTTCCATCTCTGGCGGGCGCCTGGCTCGGGAACCTTGGGCTGCACGGCCATGGCGGAGGCAGATTTACTGCCCTTGATGCAATGGCTGGATCCTGCACAGGAGCCGCTGCTCATGCAAATGACGGCGTTGAATTACCGGGAATACCGAAAGAAATTTTCGCTGCCAGTGCTGGATTAGTAGTTGTTCTAAAAAAATGATGTCGGATCTGAAAATGCAGTTTGGAATGCCGGGTTTAATACCTTCGCAACTGAAACGATTTTACAAATACTTAAATAACGATCGGAACATGAAAGCATATAAATTTTGCCAAAGCTGCGGCTTTCCACTGAAGAAGGATAAAAAGGGTGGTGGCTCTGAAAAAGACGGCTCAACAAGCAACATGTATTGTTCCATGTGCTATGAAAACGGCGAATTCTTAACTCCGCCTGAAATAGACACTGCCAAAAAAATGCAGGATTTTTGTATTCAAGAAATGAAAAAGGGTGGATTTAACAGCTTTTTCGCCTGGCTGGCTACTCGATCCATTCCAAAACTTGAAAGATGGAAACAATAATTTTCCAAAAACCTGCGGATAGTTTTCGTTAAATTTCCACAAAAAAATTCAAAGCCGCCCAATACCTGTGATTCGTTTCATTGCGTAAAAATGAACGAACTCTGTAGTCCAGGCCGACCTCCAGTTTATACCGGTTTGATAAGTCATAGCCAAGTAGTGGGACTAATCTTATTTCGAGGTCGTATTCCTTTGCTTGTAAGCTGTTTATGTATTCGTGATTTATTTTAAGATAAAATTCTCCCGGGTCAACGGACTCGCCATTTAAGGGTATTTCTGAGGAAATTCTATATCTGATCCTAAACTCGGGGTTTTCGCGCTGAGAATAAGTTTGATCGCTTAAAAACCGATGCGCCAGGCGAAATCCTGACAATTTTTGCACCACGACGTATTGCTGTATAAATCGGTGGAAGATTGCATCTGCTTCAAACCGGACCAAATATCCACCCGCTATTCTGGAGTTTAAACCGACCTTTTTTGCCGCAATGAAGGAGAAATCTGTCAGTACATACTCGTATTTTCTAGCTATTGCTTCACCCGGTTCACGTTGTTGAAAAAGTTGACGAGATTCTATTCTTGTATTCAAGGACCACCCCTGCTTCAGCTTGCTATTTAAGTTTAGGGATGGTAGCGCTCCAATCTGAAAAGCATTTTGAGCGTGTGCGGGGTTCTCCAACTGCACAAGCATCCAAATAAAGATTAGCGCAATAGTTTTAGTACTCAAGGTGGCTGCTGTTTTTGAAGACTATCTTTGATGTCGAGATTAACTGGCCCTTTTCGGAAAATAAATACTCAAAAAGATCCACCTTTTTCTGTTGGTGGCATTTAACAACCAACTCATATTTGATGGTCAAAGTTGAGCTGTTGGTGCCAGCCTTCAGCATGGAGATCAATGCAGATGCATCTCCCGAGTATTGTTTTTGAACTTTTACAATTTTGTATTTTGAGCAATCTGAGCTGAGTTGCAAACAAATAGAATCGCTTACGATTGAACTTAAATCACGCCAATTCACCTCGATTTCTATATCCTCCACTTTGCCAAGGGTATCAAATTCAACACTATATTTTGCTTTATGGTGTTTGAATTTCGCCTCAATACTTTTTTGATTAAGCCCTTCTTCTTTGAACCATTTTACCTTGCTTTTGACGTCTAGCGCATCCACAAATGATAGCGCCTCAGCTGGCACATTTGCTTTTTTGATGCGCCGCTCTTTCTCAAATTTTTCCTGTGCAAAAAGATTGCCGGAAAAATTGAAGATCAGGAATAAAACCATGCAGATAAACTTAGGCATACATTTTCTTTTTGAATTATTTAAGTGGGATGGGGAACGCCGAAGAACCACATTTTTTCGGTGGTATAGGCGGTGTCGGTAAATTCGGTGTTCCCCCCTGCCATATTTCACCTCCACCGAAAGCATTTTTTTCGGTGGTATCAGCGGTGTCGGTAAATTCGGTGTTCCCCCATCTTTCAGGGGAGGCTTGGAATAAGAGCCGTGATTGATGTAAATCTTTCCCATAATTGTGTAATCAAGCCAGTCTTGAAACCCCTGACCTTTGTTTCGTGAAAATTTATTCACGATCCAAAATTACATGATGCACAAGATTTTTTTCTTTTTAATACTGGCACTTGCCTTTTTAGCGAGTTGTAAAAGTTCTAAAACGGGTGACAAAACCGGCATGAACAAAACTGAAAAAGGAGCCGTAGTGGGGGCTTCATCCGGTGCCGTAGTGGGTGGAATTATCGGCAATAAGAGCAAAAACACAGCTCTTGGCGCTATTTTAGGCGCTGCAGTTGGGGGTTCCGTCGGTGCTGTAATTGGCAATAGGATGGACAAGCAGGCCAGAAAATTGGAAGAAGACTTAGCGGGTACTGCCACCGTGGAACGTGTGGGTGAAGGCATCAAATTGACCTTCGACAGCCAGATGTTATTTGACTTTGGCAAATCAAATCTGAAGGAATCAAATAAAAAAGACCTCCGAAAACTCTCCGAGACTTTAAAGGAAGATCCTGACACGGAATTGCTCATTGTTGGACACACCGACGATGTAGGTTCTGACGCTTTCAATCTAACCCTCTCTAAAAAAAGAGCCGCTTCGGTATCCAGTTACCTCAATTCCTTGGAAATCAGCAAGCGCCGTCTTGACACCGTGGGTAAGGGAGAGGAGCAACCGGTGGTTTCTAATGACACCGATGCTAACCGTACCCAGAATCGCCGTGTTGAAATAGCCATTTACGCGAGCGACAAAATGAAGCGGGAAGCCGCTAACTAGCCTTCAAATACCAATGTAACAACATCACTACAATTTAAACTGACTACAGTATGAAAGCGAATAAATCAAATCTTATTTTTTCAATGAGTTTAGTGCTTATGATTGGGATTCAGGGCATTGCACAAGGTCAAACCAGGTTCGGAATACGTGGAGGCTTAAATGCTTCAAATGTATCTTTTGATGAACTTCCGAACAGAAGTGAACGCTACGGATATCACCTGGGCGTTTTTATGGAATTTCCCGTGATTGATGGGTTTATGTCACTCCAACCCGAGTTGAGCTATTCTACAAAAGGAACAGCGCATAAACCTTTAAATGAAAGCCGGAAATTGAACCTGAATTATGTAGATTTCCTTATGCCTGTGGCTTTTCATTTATCTTCCATTGATATTCAGGTAGGTCCATTTGTATCGTTTTTGACGTCTCCACCGGACTATACCGTATTTGGTGATAACCGGGTAATTGTGGATGCTTTTCATAAGATTGATGCAGGACTTACCGCAGGTCTGAGCTATAACTTTAGCAACTTTTTCATCGGTGTTCGATATAACCAGGGGTTTGTAGATGTGACGAAAGACAATTCCCGACTGCTTTTAGGAAGTGGAAAAAATGCTGTAGGCCAGCTATCGTTGGGATATAAGTTTTAAACAGTTAAACCTAATCAAAATACCATGAACCACGAAAAAGATAGAAATCGAGCAGACAATGTCTCCAACCCCAATCTGGGAAACGGACAAGATGCCCAAAAAGGCAAAAACAAACCTCCGCTTCTGGACAAGGAAAAAAATCAGGTTTTGATTCGCGATCCGGATCAGCATTTGATCCCACACGAGGCTCAAAACGACGACTACAACAGCCCGGATGGAGCGAGCAACAACAGCGGAAATCAGGAAAACACGCGTAGAAAAGATAAGCCGTTTAAAGATAAGCACAAACCGCCGGGAAATTACCCGGAAAGCAACCAGTCCCGGAAAGCCCCATCCAAAGAAGACCTCGATGAGAATTTTCCTCGGGACTAAACCGATTTCAACCAGTTGTCACCAATCAAAAAGCTTGCCTGAAGTAGATTGATATTGCAGACCCTGTGTGCTGCGAGAGCCCCATTGACTTAATAGGCCTGGTGACATTTGTATGTCTGCCAGGCCTTTTTTATTAGGTTGCATCAAGCTTGATAATTCAGAGTGATTTCTCACTGATCCAACAATCGTGCATTAGTTCCCACTTTGGACTTGCACTTCTCTTCCCAACTGCTGGTACGGCGGGATTCTAAAAACACTCAATAGGATAAGTCAGATTTGGATCATGTCCTCCGTCTCCATTGTGCTGGAAACTGAAGAAACAGGCAGGAAGTTGTTCGTTTGGAAACCCATCGTCACCGCAGAGGTAAGCACATGCTTTGCCAGTATAAGTTTTGTTTGTTTGGCCACCTAAAAATGCAACTGTTATCTCATAATTAAAAACACCCTGGTGGTATGTGCCATCTGGTTTTAGTCCCCCCCACCCATTGCTCGGTTCATTTGGCAGGAAGTTCTCCCGAGAAAAAAGAATTGTCCCATCTTCGCTGGAATACACAGCTGAGTGGATTTGTTGCACGGTATTTCCATGCCATAAGGTCAACCTGTTGTCATTAGAAAATATACTTGTATCAATGACGACAATGTTTGGAATATATACGTTGGTATGTATGGTAGAATCAAACATAATACCATTCGGACCATACAAAGATACCGTAATTAACGTGGTGTCTAGCGTGGCCTCTGTCCCACAACAACCTTCGTAGATAGATTTATTTTTCTCCTTGCAGGAAACAAGTATGAGGCAAGCAATCAAAAATGGTGAAATTTTCATGATATAACGTGGTGATGTGTATTTCCTACAAATGTAGGACTTTCCACGGCTTTGTTGCATGAATCCCCGAGGATAGGGTAATTTTTAGGAAGAAAAGTGAG
>CAZKBH010000034.1:22229-50289 GCA_964550795.1 uncultured Saprospiraceae bacterium | reverse complement strand
CCCACCAGTACATCCTCGTTCCAACCCGAGTCGAATCCCCACATATCGGAGCCGGAAATCCCGTTCATGCGCGCATCCATGGTTTGCCCGAAATTATTGGAATAATTGAGGCCGCCATCGCTGGCAATCCAGAGGTCATTGCCCAGTGCGGTAAGGGCCTGAATGTCGGGGTGGCTCCAGGAAAGCCCGCCCACATAACCGCCAAGCGGCTCCCAGGTTTGTCCGCCATTGTTGCTTTTGAACCAGGAGCAGCCCCCGGCGATGAGCTGGTTTTCGTTGTTGGGATTCACCACAATGGCCATGTCATAGAAGCCCTGCGTAAACCAATCCACCCCGTTGGCATCCATCAAATTGGTGTGCGCAGGAATGGAATACGGCTGCCCAATGGCATTGCCGGGATGGGTATTGCTCCAGGTGCTTCCGCTGTTGTTGCTGCGAAACACGCCGATATAGCCGCCCAGATTCCCGCCTTCCCCACAGAGATAGGCATAAACCCTGGAAGGATTGGAAGGGCAAACGGCAATCATGCCGCCGGTGACGCTTTGGCCGGCACCGGGAGTCCACCAGCCCGTGTTGGCATTGTTAAAACTCGCCCCACCATCGGTAGAGACCCTGAAATCGGAGCCTGAACCACTTTTTCGGATGGTAAATGCGGTATTGGGATCGCCGGGTTTGTACTCCACGGCCCAGGTTTGTTGGGTATGGATTTTGGCCCAGTTGGTCCCGGCGTTGGCAGTACGGAGCAGGCCTTGATCGCTGGCGGCGAGCACCACGTTGGGTTGATCGGATTTGATCGCGAGGTCGTTGACCCAGAGGCCGTTTTCGCTGTACACGGTGGACCAGGTTATGCCGCCGTCGGTGGTTTTGATGATTTTGCCGCTGGTACCGGCGTACACCGTATTCGGGTCGGTGGGGTGGATTATTACGGCTCCAAACGCACCGTGGAGCACGTTTAGGGTGAGTAATTCCCAGTTTTGGCCCTTGTCGGTGGTTTTCCAAAGTCCGCCGGTTTCGCCGCCAGCGTAGAGGATATTGGGATTGGAAAGGGCAATATCTATGGCATAAATATTGGTTTGCCACGCAACTGCGGTGAGTCCGTCGGTGTCGAAAGTATGTTTTGGGCCCAGGAAGGACCAGGTGCCTTCTTGAAAGTGTGGCACACCTCCACCCACACTGCGCGTTGCGGTTCGTTGGGCCAGGAGCGCGCCTTCTCGTTCGGCCAATTCCGCTACATCGGGTTCTTTCAGCGAGCCGTCGGCTTGCACGAACGGGCGCGCCCAGTGCATCCAGTGTTTGAAATATTGGGTGTAAGCATTTTTTTCAAAAGGTCGATTTTCATAAAATGCAGCGTACGCTTTTTGGACCTCCAACACATTGGGGTTTTCGGCGGCCAACAAATACATCCAGCCTGGCGCATCTGCCGTGAGGTGGGGAGCAGGGGGTTTTTGCTGGGCAAAAAACAGGCTTGGGAGGAAGAGCGCCAAACTAAGTGCGATGCCACGCAAACGGGTTTGGAACGCAGAAAAGAAGGCGTTGTGATGTTTTTTCATGCGCAAGGACAACGTTGTGTTTGCGCAAATATCTCTAAAAAATAAGGCCTGTCCGAACCATTTATCGTGAATTTTTTCAAACCTTTTTCAACACACTACGGGTTCTTGAAATTCGTTTCCCCGAGCTTTCCTATCTTCGCGCACTTTTTGGGACAACGTTATGCTCGAATTCTTCCAAACGCTGGTTAAAATAATCCGCAACACACTTTCTTGGATCGCTGAAAAATTCGCCCCCATCCGGGCTGGTTGGACGCAAGTAACAGCCCCGGTATGGGCTTTTTTGAAGCCTGTCACCGATGTCTGGGCGCGTATCACAGCACCTGTAACCAGCCGCTGGGCCACTTTCCGGGCGCGTTTCCCGAAAATTGGGTTTACCCTGAGTTGGCTGATGGCCTTTGCACGCTGGGGACTTTATTTTATCCTCGGCCTGATATTGGGGGTCGGTCTGGGTATTTTTGGCCCGCTTCCTTCTTCAGCCGAACTCCGCGAAATTGAAACGGCCAACTCCACCGAAATCTACACCGCCGACAGCGTTTTGATCGGCAAGTATTTTTTTGAAAACCGAACGTCTATCTCGCTCGAGAACGTTTCGCCATTCATCATCAACGCGCTGATTGCTACGGAGGACAAGCGCTTTTTGGACCACAGCGGCATTGACATCATGAGCTATCTGAGGGTAGCTTATGGCATCGCAAGGGGCCAAAAACAGCGCGGCGGCGGCTCTACCCTGAGTCAACAATTGGCCAAAAACCTGTACCCCCGAAAAAATTACCACATCCCGGGTATAAGCCTGGTGATCAACAAGATACGAGAGAATTACATCTCCGTTCGGCTCGAAAAAATCTACACCAAGCCCCAGTTGTTGAGTTTATACCTCAATACTGTCCCATTTGGGGAAAATGCCTTTGGCATCAATGTGGCTTCCCGACAATTTTTTGGAAAAAAACCCAACGATCTCAGCGTAGATCAGGCCTCCACTCTGGTTGGAATGCTCAAGGGGACCACCCTCTACAACCCGCTCAGAAACCCGGAAAACGCCAAAAAAAGACGCAATATCGTGCTCATGCAGATGGTGAAAAACGGCCACCTGACCCAGGAAGCGTACGAGGAACTGAGCAAAAAGCCGGTGGGCGCCAAGCGCTACAACGTGGACAGCAACAACGAAGGCACGGGTACTTATTTCCGGGAACACCTGCGCACCGATGTGATGCCCAAAATTCTCAGAAATATCAAAAATGAGAATGGCAAGCCCTTCAATCTGTACACCGACGGTTTAAAAATATACACCACGTTGCACTCCAAAATGCAACGCTTCGCTGAAGAATCGGTGCAGGTGCACATGGATAAATTGCAAAAACAATTTGACCAGCACTGGAAAAATTACAAGCAGGAAAAGCCCTGGGGCGACGATAAATGGATTGATCGGCAGGTGGAAAGCAGCGCCCGTTGGGAGGCACTTAAAGAGGCCGGGGTGAGTGCTGAAGCCGCCCGTACGAATTTTGAAACGCCTACCCGAATGACCATCTACGTTTGGGAAAAAGGCGGCTCGGAAAAAGACACCACCATGACCCCGCTCGATTCGGTGCGCCATTATTTCTGCATGCTTAATTGTGGTTTTATGGCCCTGGATCACCGCAATGGATACGTCCGTGCCTGGGTGGGCGGCATTCAGTTCAAAAATTTCAAGGTAGATCACACCCTCACCAAGCGGCAGGTCGGCTCGACCTTCAAACCCATTGTGTACGCCGCTGCTTTACAAGACACCATTAAGCCTTGCACCTATTTCCCCAACGAAATCAAAATGATTCTGGACTGGGAGCCGCACAATGCAGATGAAACTTACGGAGGCTGGTACACCGTGGCTGGTGCACTCACCCGATCCGTCAACGTGGTAACCGCTCAGCTCATTGAAAAGGTGGGCATTCAAAAAACCATTGATATTGCCCAAAAAATGGGGATTACCTCCACCATGCCGCGTGAATTTGGCATCAGCCTCGGTGCCGCCAACATTTCGCTCTTCGAGATGATGAAGGTGTATGGCACCATGGCCAATCAGGGGGTGCGCCCGGAGCCGGTCCTGATCCTCAGTGTTTCTGACCGACGCGGTAATGTGATCTACGATTACAAGTCAGAACTCGAACTCAATCCCAATCTCGGGCCGCACGAAACGGCCATGACCGTCAACGTGGCTGCCACCATGACCAAAATGCTCCAGAATGTAATTGATTACGGCACTGGAGCCAGGTTGCGTTCTTATGTGCGCGGCGATTTTGCAGGAAAAACCGGCACGACGCAAAACCACTCCGATGGCTGGTTTATGTGCTACAACCCGCAACTCGTTACCGGCGCCTGGGTGGGCGGAGAAAGTCCCGCCGTACGCTTCCGGAGCATGTCGTTGGGACAAGGCTCAGCGATGGCCTTGCCGATTGTGGGCGGCTTTTGGAACCGAATTGCCAACGATAAAAAACTGAGCAAGCTGCTGCAGGAGCGTTTTCCGACGCCTAAACCAGAAGTGCTCAATCAAATGGGCTGCCAACCCTGGATCAGCATTTCCCCGGATACCTTCCAAATGGTGATGCAGGAAGTTGGGCAGGACAGTCTTCTGCGCGATTCCTTACTTCAGGTATATACCAATCCCCTCAAGCCCGGCGATACACCCGGAGGAGAAGTGCCTGTGCCTTCTGAAAAAGGAGCGGAAGAAGAGAAAAAGGAGGGGCTTCTCCGTCGTATTTTAAAACAGAAACCGGAAAAGGAGGCCGCAGAAAAAAAAGAAAAGGAGAAAAATAAGGAGAAGAATAAGAATCGGGGGGGCGGCTGAGGGGATGATTTAAGATTTTAGATTACATGATTTTAGATTTAAGATCGGGGACTATCGTCGAGTATTTCGCTCTGGCGTCAACCATCTTAAATCTAAAATCATGTAATCTTAAATCGCATTTCAAACAAAGGGGTTTTTCGGCTAATGGCCGAAAAACCCCTTTTGATTGGATGTCTAAAAATCCCTAAAATCTACAGTTTGAATCGCATTTCCACGGTTCTGCCGCCACATTCAAAACGACACTCGTCGCTCAAGTGACGCATCAGATACAATCCACGGCCGCCACAACATTCCAGGTGTTCGATACTGGTTGGGTCAGGCACTTGATTTGGGTCGAAACCCGGGCCTTCGTCGGTGACGCTGATCGCGAGCGCATCCGGATTGTGACTAAGTGAAATGGAGACACTTTTCCGGCAATCTCCCCGGTTACCATGCAGTACGGCGTTGGTGACTGCCTCTGTGAGGCTTACAAGAATATTGCCTTGTGTGTCAGGAGAGAGATTGTATCGGGTGGCTACATCATGGACAAATGGTTCAACTTTGGATACATTCTGGGGGTCAGATGAAAATGTAAGATTCGTTTGCAAGTCGTTCATTCGCAAATTTTTTAATGGAACCAGAATATCAGTGCGTGATGTTCATTAGGATGAAAGCATCAGCGCAGAGTGACTCAGATTACACAGTAAAGAAGGAACTTGATTAAAAACAAAAAGTGGATTAAAGATAACGACGGCGGGGATTAAAAAGGGCCGTCCGCGAATGTCCAGGGAGTATTGAGCTGTCTCAAAATCTGCCACAAAATTAAGGTACTTTTAACAACTTTTACAAGGGGGGACGCAAAAAAAATCCCACTTATCCGCAAAACACACCCGTTTGCACCTTAAAACAGTCCTTTTCGTCACATTTTTGGACAATTATTTTTAAAATAAATCGGCAAAACGCCCCAAAATCAGATTGTGGCACGAACTTTTCATAGTAAATACCCACATTCACCATGACCATTAGCCTTTACCCCTTGGGCTTCCCCCCACGCCGATACACTACATGCAGCGAATAATCCTTTATCAACAAATTGGCAGCCGTTGGCACTATGTCCGTCTGACCACAACCCCCCGCCTCGAACTACACATCGAAACGGGGTGCTGTGGCCAAAAACCGGACGCTGCTGAAATCAAAACGATTTCAGCCGATTCTGACCGCGCAGCGCTCCTCCGTCAGGAAGGCGAACGCTGGCTAGAGCAGGGCTATGCCAAGCCGCACCCGCATAGTCTTCAGGTGATGACGCTGCACTTCCAAATGCGACGTTGGACGGGCTATCCCGCCGGTGCACCCTGGTACGATGATTGGACATCCGGGTACCTCGACCCCATTCATCAGGTGCTCGACGAGACCTGCAATGGAATCCCGCGTGGGAACGAGCGTTTTTCAGGCAATTATTTGCATTACTACACGATTTTTAACACCGATCTGGCTCAGGAAGCCGTGGAAAAAATTGCCGCCGCCGCACCCGTTAAGTTTCTGCTCGATATCCATGTGGCCAACCGGGAAAAACAAGTGCAAATCCCGATTGACCCCAACGTGCCAGAGTACCTGCGCTCGCTTTTCCGGGTGGTGGAAAAATCCGCCCGAACCATCGCCCATGAGCTGCCCGTACTTTTTTCTACCGATCCGCTTCAGCCTGAATTTGTCCCCAACGGCCCCTCCAACAAGCGCGTCACGGGCGAAATTGCGGCCTCGCTGCGCGCCATGCTGAAAGAAAAATGGAATTTCGATTCCAATTTCTGGGATCCGCTCACGCAGGTCGCCCCCTCCGAAGTGGTGTTTCTGAATGGTATGGCCGAGGCCAACAAACAGGCCATTGCGGAATTGCTCCAGCAGAAAATCCAGGAGCCGCTGTACCTGCTCGATTGCGAAACCGGGCTTTTTGAAATTGATACGGAGCAAATTTTTGGAGGTTCCCACGAGGGCATGGTCTTCGATGCCAGCTTCGATTGGGTCATCTATTTTTCCCACCACTACACCATCACTTTTGCCGGCGATTGGCTGGTGGAAGCCGTCAAGGACTTGTACGAGGAACAGCCAGAGCTGCTGAACGCCTGGTAGTTTTCCGATTTCAATATTTCGATATTCGGTGTTCGATATTCGGTGTTCGATATTCGATATTCGGTGTTCGATATCTCGGTGTTCGATATTCGGTGTTCGGTGTTCGGTGTTCGGTGTTCGGTGTTCGATATTCGGTGTTCGATATTCGATATTCAATATTTCGGTGTCAGACGCTCCCAACAAGCCCCATCGGAATCTTCATCCATTTCGCCAGCCAATGAAAAAAACGTCCCGCCAAAGCCGGGCGTTTCCCCTGCGCCACCGCGATTCGGTACTGTGCCTGATGGTACGCGGGCGCCCAACGCAATTTCCTCGGAATCAGGGTAAAAACGCGAAAATACCAGCGGTGAAAACGCGTCAATCGCGCCTCCGCATTTGGGTGAACCGGGATGCCCAGGCGCGCGCACAAAGGCGCGGGAAGCCAACCAGTGGCCAGCAGATTGGCCAATTTCTTCGGTGCCCGAGGGTGTTGGACAATGGATTGGGCCACGGAACGACAAGTGTCTGTGCTGCCCAGCAAGTCTCCTTCTAACATAGCGGTGAAATATCTTTCAAAAGCCTGTAAATCAGCGGGATAAACGTCTTTTGGGATGCCCAGCAATTGGGCGGCTACCTTACTTTCTTCATAAAAACGGGTCTGCCAATCGGGTGGCAAATCGGGCATAGGCATGCGTTGATGCACTTGCAGGGTGGTATCCGTCAAAGTGGCCAGCACCCAGAGCAGCAGTTGGGGATCGTTCGCCTGGTATGCCTGGGGCGCTTCTCCCCGGATACCGGAATGCATGCGCCAGAGCCGCTGGGCGGTCTGCTCGGCCTGGGTTTTGGAGCCAAAATAGATCGTGGCCATGGCGGCAAACGTTCGGTAGCCGCGGCCAAAGGGATCAGCTTTAAAGTTGCTGTACCGCGCTACCCCATCTGCTACGGCCGGATGTGCTACCTGAAGCAACAAGGCCCGTACGCCGCCGGTCAAAGTGAGCGATTCGCGGTAGAGCTGCCAGGTAATGGAGCTTGGCCCGAAATATCCGGCGGCTTCGGATAGAGGATCCGTGGCGGGTTTGTGCTGGGAGGATAGGTGGGGATGCTGCGGGGTAGTCATTTGAAATTACTTTGAGATGCAAAGTTAAGGGGTAAATGAATAGGGAAGGGGTTGACGGTCATATATTATTGAAAATGGTAGAAAACGGTGGGGAAGGTGGGGGTTGGGGGGGAATTTGAAATTTTGTTTTGAAAAGTAGGGGATTTTTCGGGAGAAACTCGGTACTTCGTGTTTGGAAGGATTGCTGACCATTGCAATGCGTGAGCTGCAAAATGTGGCAATTTGGGGGGGGGTGGATAGGTGGAAATGGGGGTTTACGGGAATCAGGAGTTCTTCACAACATTAAAATGGGAATACTTCACCTTTTAAAAATTTCATATTATGCAAGGATTCATGAAGGTTGTTTTAATCATCATTGCTCTTTTGGTTGGCGGTGCAGTTTTAGCATTAATAAAAGAAAGCCGTGGAGGTGTAGGACCTGGACCTCTTGGAGTTGTAATCGCACTGGCGCTTTTTGCGGGGATCAAGGCAATATGGAGTTATAGCTCCGAAAAGCCCGAAGAAAAGGATACTAATGATGTAGAGAAACTTGATAAAAACTAATTCCTAATGTTCAGGGACTATTACGCGATTCTTGCGATTGACCAGAATGCCAATCAGGAAAAGATAAAATCTGCATTTAAACGCCAAGCAATGAAATGGCACCCAGACAAAAATCCAGGAATTGATACAACCTCTAAAATGCAGCTCATTAACGAAGCCAAGTTAATACTCTTAGATTCGGATGCAAGAGGAAAATACGATGTGGAATACAATAGATATAATTTCCAAAAAACACATCAGGCAGAGCAACAGAAAACTGGAAGTCAGAAAAAGGAAACTAGTTACAGCCCCCCATACTCTAACGAATCTAATGAATGGGAAGGTTTTGAAACTGAGTTTGACGACAATGAATACAGGGTCAATGACGAAGAGTTACACCGCTGGATGAATAATGCTAAACGGCAGTCTGTTGATTTAGCAAAAAAAACGATAGAAGATTTTAAGGGTATGGTTAAGGAGGGCACAAAAGCCGCGGCAAAAGAGGCTGTCAGCGTACTCGCCATTCAGATAGTCATTGGTATTATAATTTCTCTCTTCATCGTGCTTTCAAGGGCATGTAACAACTAAACAAATATGCATAAACTTTTTCTTATTTCAGTACTCATTCTGTCGTCTATGGTTGTTGCCAGAAGTCAAGACGGTTGGACTACAATAAAGATTGAAGGTTTTGGAGGTATTGACCTGCCGCCAAATATGGAGGTACAAGGTGGTGCTTATCGCGAAATGAGCGATAAAATGAAGGAAATAAATGGCATTTCCGCTTCAAAAGTTATTTTTCAACAGAAAAACCTGAATAGCGGCAGTCAAAGCAGTTTAAATACATATGCTCGAGTATTTATCAGAACTGAATTCGGCACTGCGGGAGAGTTTCAAAAACTCTCAAATTTTTCTTTGAACCCATCAGATTTGAAAGAAATGAACGATGAGTATAAAACAGAAATTTACAATTCAGCAGCATCTGGTAATGCTTCAGTTTTGGAATGGTATCCAGCTACTTTATCCTCCTTAAATGGTTACAAGTCTGTAACCTTGGGTTATAAGCGTAAATTGGGTGCAAATCCACCTGTTATGGTTAGGTTCTATTTCTTCCATAATTATAACCGAATTCACGTTCTGACTTTTGAGTACAGGATTGCGGATGAAATCACTTGGCAGCCAACTTTCGAAAAAATCAAAAAATCTCTAACAATTAATTCTCAATAACATGAATTCTCACTTACTCTTAGTACAACAAGCCGGTCTGGGGATACTCGGTTGGGCGTTAGTTTTCTTTGTTGTAGTTCCACTTCTAGGCAGCATGTTTAAAGGCAAGAATGACGAGGAAAAGCCCAAAATGCCAGAGGATCAACAATAACTCCTGTAATTACAAACAGTTCGATATTCAGTAAATAAAATAATGTTAAGAACTCTGCGTGGCTGCCAACCGCCCGCTAAACGCGGCGGTTTGGCAGCCACGCAAACGTCAGATTGTGAAATAAATCCCTTCCTCCGCTTTTTCCTTCTGCCCAACCAAACTATCTTTGACTTAGCATTCTAAACCCGCCTCCGTTCATGCCTAGAAAAACTGGTCTTTCCCGCCTCCAGTATGGCCTTTTCGCCACCCCGCTCGAGGACATGATCGCCCCGGACAATCCCGTTAGGGTCGTAGAAGCATTTGTAGATAGCCTCGACTTGGAGGCGCTGGGTTTCCGCTCCGTTCGCCCACAAACTCGAGGGGCTTCTTCTTTCGGGCCTGACACCCTACTCAAGATATATTTCTACGGTTATTTAAACCGCGTCCGCTCTTCCAGAAGGCTGGAGGCCGAGTGCCGCCGGAACGTCGAACTCATGTGGCTCACCGAACGACAAACGCCTTCCTACCACACCATTTCCACTTTTCGCACTTCGCAGGAAAAAGACGCAGAAGGCAAAACCGTTTTCTGCCACCGAAAGGCCCTCAAAAACGTTTTCAAGGCTTTCAACCTTTTCCTAGACCGCATGGGGATGTTCGGAAAGGAAACCGTTGCCATTGACGGCACCAAAATATCCGCCCAAAACTCCAAGAAAAACCACCTCACCGAAGACAAGATCGCCCGAAAACTGGAGCGCATCGAAAACCGCATAGACGAGTACCTGAACGAACTGGACGCTTTCGACGCCCGCGAAATGGAGGAAGAAACGCCCGACGTGAAGGCCCTCCTGCTTGCCCTCGCTGACCTCGACGAGCGCAAAGAGCGGCTCATGGAAATGGACGACCTGCTGCTCGAAGCCAAGGCCGAAGACCCGCATGTCACACAAATATCGCTTACAGACCCGGAGGCCCGCATGCTGCCTCTCAACAACGAAGGGATGATGGAGCTGGCCTACAACGTGCAGTCTGCCGTGGATGACAAGCACAGCCTCATTGCGCATTACTCCGTTGAGAATCAGAAGGATCTCTACCTGCTCTCGCCAGTGGCGATCGAGACCAAGATAGCCCTGAGCCTAGGTAAAGAAGACAACCTAAATGTCCTGGCTGACAAGGGTTATCATAGCGGCAAGGGCTTGCAGGAATGTGCAGACGAGAAAATCGTGACCTACGTCGCCTTTCCCGAACAATCCCACGGAGACCGTCCAAAGGGCTTCCAAAAGCCCGACTTCAAGTATAACAAAGAGAAAGACGTGTACACCTGCCCTGCAGGAAAGCCCCTGAGGACAAACGGTACCTGGCATGAAAAGCGCGGGCGACAGGGACATGTCCACCGCAACAAACTCTACACCAGTAGTTTCAACACCTGTTTGGCCTGCCCTTTCGCCCACAAGTGCCTGTCGGAGGCAAACCTCAAGCGCAGCCATGGCCGAAGGATAGAACGCGGCGAGTACGAAGAGGCGTCTGTCGCCAACCGGCAGCGCATCCTTCGCCACCGGGACATGTACAAGCGGCGGCAAGCCATAGTCGAACACCCATTCGGCACGATAAAACGAAGTTGGAGCTTCAGCTACACCCTGCTAAAAAGCAAGGAAAAGGTGAGCGGGGAGATGGCGATCATCTTCACGGCGTACAACCTGCGGAGAAGTATGTCCATTTTGGGCGTATCTGGGCTCATAGAGGCCCTAAAAGGCCGCTTTTTGCGCTTTTTTGCGCTGGGACGCGTCACGGGGCGCCAGGGCCGGGGTTCGGGCGCGGAAAATTTCGGCGTGGTGTGGCGATCCACGGCGGTTCAGGGGACGAGGCGCGCTGCCTGAAATTGGGGTAGGCGAATTATTTCACAAACTGCGTTCACCAATTAAAACAAAATAACTCATACTTCAAAAAATTCCAACAAAATGACACCTTCTATCGAAATTTTTATCTACTCGGATCAACCAACCTGTTGCCCCAAATGTGGCTTAAGAACAATTATTTTTCTTGACCTCTCTCATACACAAAATAAGGTTCAAATACATCAGTGTAGATCTGAAAACTGTAAATTTGAATTTATTATCTCAACATAAGCACCTGTTTTCCTATGAAAGAGGGCCAAAGATTGTGGACTAGAGAAGAGTTGATTATTGCGGTAAACTTGTACTGCAAGTTACCATTTGGCAGACTTCATAGTCGCAGCCCTGAAATAATTCACTTGGCAAATCTAATCGGTCGAACGCCCAGTTCTGTAGCCTATAAACTTGTTAATTTCGCAAGTCTGGACCCCAGTCTAAAAGCAAGAGGCATTAAAGGAGCATCCAATGCCAGTAATCTGGATAAAACTATTTGGAATGAATTTTTTAATAACTGGGATGTTTTGCCCTATGAAAGCGAGGTGCTGTTAGCAAAACTTGAAAAGAAACCTCTTGAATCAATTAATAACATTTCGGACTATGATATCTTCAAAGAAGGAAAAACAAGAGAGCAGTTGGTCAAAGTAAGGGTAAACCAGTCCTTTTTTAGAAGCACGATACTGGCATCTTATAATTTCACCTGTTGTATAACAGGAATACAACAAACTGAATTTCTGGTTGCGGGACACATTGTACCCTGGAGCGTTGATGAAAAAAACAGACTCAATCCTAGAAATGGAATCTTGATAAATGCGCTACATGATAGGGCATTTGAAAACGGGCTGATTACAATTGATACTGATTATAGAATCAAGATCTCTTCAATTTTAATGAAGCAGAAAAATCTAACTTCAGTTGCAGATTATTTTGTCAAATATGAAGGTAAAGAGATGGGACTGCCAAATAGATTTTTACCCGACCTTGAATTTCTGAAATATCATAACCAAGAGCGGTTCAAAACGTAACCTTGATGCCACGTAGCTATTTCCGATTAAATGATATCCGATTTCCGAATGGATTTTTGATGGACGATTTTACACCCTTGCTCAAGCACAAACCTTGTTCAATCACAACTCAAAAATCCATTCGGAAATCGCAAATCATGTAATCCAGCAATCGTAAATTTTAATCTGTTTTGTGCTTGCCGGTAAACCGGCGGGAATAATAGGTCAAGACGTTGAAACGTCGCGCGAGCGAGCGTTGGGCTTAGGTTTGGTGGAGCTCCGCGCTAGCGGGGGAATTGGTTAGGTATGCTTGCTCCGGATGATTTATCATTTCAGGATGCAGATATTTTAATTTTTTTTCTGCAATCATGTCGCTCAGGTATTTTCTTTTCACATAGCCTTCTCCTTTAGTTAGGTACCCTGCAATTTCTATGGCTTTCATGGCACGAATGGTACACAAATCAAGGATGATACTTTTTACCTTTTCGCTATCGTGTTCCCTTTGATTCAGTTGTTCTATTCTTTCAAGAATCCCCTGAGGTAGTGCACTTATCTCAGTAGCTGGTGTACTTAAAATCTGAGGTGGTGCACTTATTTCTAAAGCTGGTGCACTTAATTCCTGAGGTGGTGTACTTAATTCGTCGCCCGCCACATAATAGGTCGCCTTTCCTTTTCCCTTGGACTTCAATAGGTTATATGTTTTCAACAGCCTCAGGTCGTTACTTGCTTTAAGGGTATCGCAATCAGCCATTTGACGGTAGGTCGTGTTGTCTATGGCTCCGACCTCTCTTACAAAAATGAGTGCCTGTTTTTGGCTGTCTGCTAGGTCAAATCTTTCAAACTGATTAAGCCATTCCAAGTCATTGGCATCCAGAAAATGATGTAAAAGCAAACGGGAGGCAAATTCATTGTTTTCACGGCTCGATTCAAAGGTTGGAGGAACCAGGTGGGCTGCCTGCATCAACCTACGCATGGCTCTAATACCCGAACCTTTTGTTTCTGCGAGATTGGTATCGTGAAACACAGCGGCAATGAATGGATTGCGGGTTTCGCTGCCAGGAAGCCCTAATTTCTCCTCAGATTTTAATGAAAAACCGGGATTGATTATTTCAATGCGATTGTCATAACGAATGATTTGTGTGGGGCGGTGTTCCCGATAAGAACGGTGCATCAATGCGTTTACAATTGCCTCACGAAGTGCTTTCATAGGCAGACCTGTTGAAGCTGCCTGCATCCCTTCTTCCGGCAACAAAAATCCTTTAGGTAAATCGGCATTGACGGCATCTATCAGGCGGTAGAGCACTAAAATGAGCGGGCCCCTCATATCAATGGTGGTGAATCGGTCATCTGGGTTTTCAATCCAAATGTTGCCTGGCACACGAATGTAATCTGCACGCAGCATAGGAAAAGTGCTGCGTTGTATTTTTGAACTGCCAAACAACAGCATTCCGGCAAGGTTCAACTCATTTGGGTTCTCCTTATTCACACAACCTAAAGCCGCCAATAATTCACTGTCGGTGTAGGTAAGTTCTTCAGCAGCAGGATTTACCTTTTCACGGAGCATCCGGTAACGTTTCAATGCATTTTCATCAACATCAGTAAGCGTTGTTCCTTTTACTGGTGTTTGGTCGTAGCTGCTTGTGTCCTGATAAAACACGTGCATATCATCATCGGTGCAATGCTGGTCGGTGCTGCCGATTCTACGTAAGGCTCCCGATGGCAATCCTTTTTTGGTAAAGTACAGAGGCTTTTGTTTGGCAGGAAGTTCATGCACCCAAATTTTCAATACCGGCAATTCGTTGATTTTCTCTATATTCATTGCCGGCCGAACGGGCATATTAAACATGCTGGCACATTGGGTAGCTATGTCGCTTTGAAGTTTGTCTGGGTCCGGCATGGGATCAACCTTATAATGGGTAGCCGCTGTTTCAGAATCATCAGCACTAATGCTCATCAAAATATAACCGCCACCTAAGCCGGGTTCATTAGCATAAGAACACACTGTTTCCATAATTGAAGTCGTAGTGTCTCCAATGCCTTTGGCTTCTATCCAGGGACATTCATCCGTGTCATTCAGAATCTCAAATAATTCCTCCGCAGTATATTCTGCCATATTAGTTCTCGTTTTGTGTGGCCTTGTTGCATGAATCCATCCAAAGTCTGAGGTAGGTGTTAGACAAAAATAGGGTCGGCTGATGTACTTTTGAGTTGCGAAACTTAAACCACCGCCCACCGACCCATGACAAAGGTAGATTTTTTGACCAATCAGAACAAACCCCTGCTGGCGCATATATTTATTTGCGATTTCCAATTACATGATATCCGATTTCCGAGTGGATTTCTGATTTGTGATTGAACAAGGTCCGCACTTGAGCAGGTGTGTAAAATCGTCCATCAAAAATCCATTCAGAAATCGCAAATCATGTAATCCAGCAATCAAAAATATTAATCTATTTTTGTGGTTGCCGGCACAGCTGGCGGGCATAATAGGTCACGACCTTGAAACGTCGAGCCAGCGTGTGTTGGGCTTAGGTTTGGTGGAGCTTCGCGTTAGCGGAGAACAAAGCATTTTTTCTACATTGACAAACAATTTCTTCATTTTTGATAAATCAATTTGAGATTATGAACAATTTAAACTGGGAAAATCTTCAGAGTACTGGTAAAAATATTTCAGAAAAAGGAGTTTACATTGTTATCATGGGGATGGTATTGGCTGTTCTTCCATTACTTAGTTTCATCGTAACTGGTTAGCACACAGCGGTGCATTTTTTGAAAATCAGAATAACCTTTTGAAATCTGCCAATTTTTAAAGGGGATTCAAACGATAATTCCTAAATTAAGAAAAACAAAATTCGTAATCAATTGAGAAATTTCTCAAAATACCCTAAAAACAGGGTGTGCTAACCAGTTACGTTTCATCAAGATTCATATATTTGAGAGCATTCTTCCTTATACTCATCAACTTCTTAAATTATGTTTTTATATTGGCATTCCATTATTTATCGTGAATATGATATTTTCTCCAGACGCTGATAATTGGGTAGGTACTATTGATGATGAAACTAAGCAGATACTAAACGACAATCCTGATTTGACAGTCGTTTTACGAGAAAGGGGGGTTTTAATAAGAAAGGCTACTTATGGAAGGAATGAAGTGGAGAAGATGGTCTCAACGTATGGTTATCATAAAGACGAATATGGACTGGCAGCGATAACTCACAAGAAATTATTAGAAAATACAATCTTCCCCTCCCAAAAAGCGATGATTCTCTTCTGGGCAACAGTTTTACTTGCAATAATTTTTTATGTGTTAAGGGATTGGCTCCTTTCACTTTCTCAATTAATGCCTTCCATATTACTCAGTGTTTGCATCATTCTCATAATAGGTTCTTTTAGGCCGATTTTTCTAAGATATTGTGCTGTAATTTCATCGGTTTGTATTGTATTTTATTCGGGTTATTCTAATACCGGATTTGAATGGGATTTAGTGTCTATGAAGGCATGGCTGTCTGTCATTGCTGCGATTGGGGTTTATTGGTTTGCTGGTTATCTTAAATATGAACCAGGGTATTTAAAATATCAAAAAGACTGGCGAGGGTTATACAGAGAAAAAAGAGGAGGAAAAATTACATAACTGATGTTACGCACCCCTGATTGGTCTAGTCCTTGCTGGCACGCAGCGGAGCTGCGCGCCAGCGAGTCCTTTGTTAAGGCAAAAATTTCCTGCTTGAAGAAACCGTATTCTTAAAGATATAAACACTGAAGCTATGACTTTCACTATCGAAACTTCGAGTATTCAAGAAATTGGTTCAATCACAAATCAAAAATCCATTCGATAATCGCAAATCATGTAATCCAGCAATCGTAAATCTCTCAGTGCCCTGCTGGCGCATGGCTCCGCCTTGTGTCTGTTATTCCGTCGGTTCTACCGACAGAAGGTCGGCAGAACCGACCCAATAGCGAGCACGCGGCAGAGCCGCGCGCCAGCGTTTCCAGCGTGTGTCAGCAAGTATCTATTTCCGATTACCGATTACATGATATCCGATTTCCGAGTGGACTTCCGATTTGTGATTGAACAAGGTCCGCGCTTGAGCAGGTGTGTAAAATCACCCATCAAAAATCCATTCTGAAATCGCAAATCATGTAATCCAGCAATCGTAAATTTCACTACCTATTATTTGGTCGCTTCTGCCGTCAAGGCGATCGGCAGAAGCGATCAAATAGGCTGTACGCGGCGAAAACGCGCGCCAGCGGGGGGGGGCAGCGGAAGAAGCCCCGCCAATATGCGCCACAGCATGCATAGGACGGATGCAACTATTCCCCCAACAAAAAAAGGAGGGGGATATGGATTCTTTTACTCCACGACCGCTCGCTATGATCATCGCCCGGAAAAAACCTGGTAAGCCAGTTCTTTGAGGAATATCCCCGACTGAGCATTACTTCGTCTGCCTTTTTTTGGAGGGGCGGATACATGGCGTCCAGGGTTTGGTCCCCGCAATCGAAATAAATTTTATGGGTTTTCGGATTTGGCAAATGGTGTTTCAGATAGTTAATCATAGCATCCGGAATTGGATTCCCTTCCATGGAAAAAATGCCCGGCCAGTGTGTGCTCAGACATGCTGCCCCGCCAAAGACCCCTGGATATTCACATAATGCGTAAATAGAGATCAAGCCCCCCATGCTGCTCCCCGCGATAAAGGTGTTTTTCCGGCCTGCACGGGTGGCGTATTTTTTATCAATATGCGGCTTAAGTTCTGTTACGATGAATTTCAGGTAGTTGTTGGACTGGATTTTATAATCAGCAAAAACAGCATAGCCATTGGACCTAGACGCTGCCAGAACAGCCTCTTGTTGCGCCATTGGGAGCGACTCGAAAGGCTTTTGAGGGAAATAATCGGCATGGCGGCTCTTCCCTCCGTTCCAAATGGCGACGACAATACAATCTCTAACCCGTTTTTCTTGCATTAATCGCCCAAGGGTCTCGTCCACGGTCCATTCCTGATGGTTCCAATTGGTGGTGCTATCGAATAGCATTTGCCCATCGTGCATATACAGCACACTATATTTACGGGTCGGATTGTAATCCTCTGGCAGCCAGACATCTACGTTGCGAGCATCTACATATTTGGATGGAAAATTTTCCAGCCTTTCGACCCTCCCTGTTGCTACAGTTGGAATTTGACCGAATAGATTGCTTACAGCGAAGTATACGAGGACTGTAAGTGTGATTTTCATTGTATGCAGATTTAAAGCCATTTTAAGTTGACTACAAATAAATGCCGGGGGGAAAGCTGGTAAGCAGGAACCTTGTTCAATCACAAATCAAAATTCCATTCGGAAATCGCAAATCATGTAATCCAGCAATCGTAAATATCATTGTCCCTTGCTGACGCGAGTACTCTGTTAACCAATCCACCAATCACCAATCCACCAATTAACCAATCACCAATCCACCAATCACCATTAAACCAATCACCACCCTACCGCTTCACCATCGCCGCTTCTTTGCGCACCAATTCCAAATCAGCCGTTTTTTTGCCGATGATTTTGCCCAGGCGGAGACCTTCTTTGCAGTCCATGCGGAAATGGACGCCCAGAAACACCCGGGATGCCGCATTTTCTCTGGCCATTTCCATGAATGAGCCGTAGTTGCGTGGAGTGCTGGCAAATTCCGGCCGTTTTTCGTGGGTGCGGTCCGTCAGTTCAAATTTTGCGCCCAATGCCTCGCTCAGCACCACCGCCGCAGAAGCGCCAAAAGCGGCATGACCAGAAGGGTACGCCGGGAATGAAGGAGTCTCGTGCAAAACCCGCCAGTCGGGATCAATGCGCTCGCGGATATAGGTTTCAGGCCGCTCTACATTAAATTCGTATTTTCCATGCCAGGCAATAATGCCCGCGTCGTTGAGTGCCAGCGCGGTTTTTAGGTACGTTTCGATCACCAGCGGAAAAGGTGGTCGTGCTTGTTCAAAAGCTTGATTGGCAATGGAAATCCAGCGACCGGCGGGGGTTAGGGTAAGCCCGGGCAGGTCGTCACTCCAAAATTCAGCAATCCATAGATTTTCTTTGCTCAAAGGACTTGTGACAGAAAAAACCTCCATGGCCTCGGTGTAAAATTCGGAGCCGGGGTCTGGCTGGTATGCGACGGGCGGTCGAATCGGCACCTCAGACACCTGGGTGTAAAATGGCCGAACCCGCCCCCAATAAGGCAAAAGGGCGGGCTTAGGATGGTCGCCGGTAGGCTTCCAACAGCCGTCGCAGGACAAGGGTTCGTAGCCGTAGTCGTAGTTGTAGAGGTGGGCATTATGGCCTTCCAGATCTGTTTTAGACCAGGCCCAAACCGTCTGGGCTACGTTTTTTCCGAATGCTGCGGATGCTCGGACGGCCTGTTCCTGGGCCTTTTGGAGGAATTTTTCATGGTGTGTCCGTTCCAGCTGTTCGATTTTGTGCTTTAAAAAATCGGGCGCCGTTGGGAAAAAGTCGCGCAAGATCTGGGCATACGCGGCATTTAAACTTGAGGGAAGATAAAACTGTCCCTGTCCAAAGGACGTGGGCGGTGGAATATAGCCCTGGAGAATCGTTTCGAGCGATTTATAGCCTTGCAAGGCTGGCAAAGAAGCCTCGTAAGCCGCCATTTCGACGTGTGCAAACATCCGTGCCCCTACTGGCGGGCGGAATCCCATGGTGTTGCGTTCCAGCTCGAGTGCAAAATAATTCCACTCGATGGCCAAATCCGTGGCCAGCCGGTATTCAGGCGACTCATCGGCCTGGTCCTGCTGACAATTTTGAAAACCCAAGGCCCCAATCAGCACCAGGGCCAGCGCCCATCTGGCATTGAAAAGGTGTTTTTTGGGCCTCTTTGGGCGTGTAATGAATTGGTTTCTCATACCCACATTTGTTGTAAAACAGTTTTGATCGTATTCATCAACTTTCATCAACTTTTTATCAACCATCTCAACATCCTCAACCTCCTTTTTTTCGTTGCTGTTGTTGGCGAGGACGCCATAGCCGTCAGGTTAAACCTTATACAGCATCAATTCACCTGAAATTGAGCTCCGTCGTTGTTGTTGGCGAGGACGCCAACAACGGAAGAGAATACTCGTTAATCCTTTGATTATCAAGTTTTTTTAGACAAAATATGGGTGCTTTTTGCCGTTGTTGGCGTCCTCGCCAACAACAACGACGGAGCGAAATCCCATGAAGACCGAATATATCTTACCCTCATTTTTCTATACCTGCAAAGCAGGAAAACTCAACCGGAACGTAGTGCCTTTGCCCTGCGTGGACACCACATCGAGCGCTACCTGGTGGATTTTCAGGATGCTTTCCACCAACGAAAGTCCGATGCCAGAGCCGCGCACATGAATGCTTTCTGAACTGCGGTAAAATGGCTGAAAAATCAACTGCAGGTCTTTCGACGGAATGCCCGGGCCGCGGTCGGCAATCTCCACCCGGTGTTTCCCATCCTGCTCGAAATGGATTTTTACGTCCACTTTTTTCTCCGGTGAAAATTTGCATCCATTGTCCATCAGGTTTTGGAACGCGGAGCGCAGCAGCGGCTCATTTCCCCAAACGCAAAGTTGCTCCTCATCTTCCGGGAAACCAATGATATCGAAGGAAATATGGTAGTCCGGGTGTAGCCGCAGCAGCGAAGAACGGGTTTGGAGCATTACCTCGTCGAGGCGCAGCAGCTCGAAGGCAATGTTGGTGCCTTCAGAGTGGACTTTGGCCAATTGGAGGAGTTTTTCGGTTACGTCGTTTAGTTCGCGGGAGTCTTCGAGTACGGATTGGATTGTTGTTTGGTATTCTTCGTTGTCGCGTTTTTTATGGAGGGCAATTTCAAGTTGTGCAATGATGACCGACAGCGGGTTTTTGAGCTCGTGGGAGACGTTGGAGATGAAACTTTTTTGCATCCGAAACGCAAACTGAATACGGTCGAGCAGCCGGTTGAAGGTGAACACCATTCTTGAAAGTTCGTCGCGATTGTTCTGGCTCTCCAGCCGGGCACTGAGGTCGGAGGGAAGGATCCCGTCCACCTGATTCACGATACTCGCCACGGGCGACATGGCCTGGCCGGCATAAAACCAGCCCCCTGCAGCCACCAAACCGATGCACAAAAAGAAGGTAATAAGCAGGATATTGCGCAGGTGGGAGAGTTCTTCCGAGTTGAATATCGAGGCCGCAATGACTAAATATTCCTGGCCGCTTCGGCTTTTGTGCATCAAGCCCAGCGCGTGGAGGTTGCCGTCTAAAAACCGGGTTTCTTTGGCATTTTTAAGATTCACAAGGGTTTTGAAGGGCATTGGTTCAGCAGCCCGGTCAAAGGCAAAAACGCGTTGTAACTGGGCGTTGAAGATGATTACATTTTCCCGAAAAGGCAGCGTAGCACTTTCTTCCTCCTCTTCCACAATTTCATTGAGCGGGCGCAAACTTGGCTCGTCGTGCAGCACCATTTCGGCGGTCATCAAGGCTTTGGAACGGAGGTTGTTGTAGAATTCATCTTCCGTCATCTGGCGGAATTTGACGTAGATAAAACACAAAGAAAACAGCAACATGCCCGCTACGAGCACGATAAACTGAAGGGTAAGTTTAGTCCTGATCTGCATTTTGTGTGGTTTTTAAACTTCCACCTCTTCCCGGAGTACGTAACCCGTTCTGAACTGGGTGTGGATCAATTTTTTGGAAAACCCTTTGTCCACTTTTTTGCGCAAAAAATTAAAATAAACCTCCACGAAATTGGTGCCTGTATCGAAAGAAAGGTTCCAAACCTGCTCCGATATTTCGGCTTTTGAAATCACTCTTCCGGGATTGCGCAGCAAATATTCCATCAAAGAAAATTCGCGCGGCGTCAATAAAATACGCTGGCCGCTGCGAAACAGTTCCTTTTTGTCCAAATTCATTTCTAAATCTGCAAAAGATAACACCGTAGGCGCCTGAATTTGATAACTCGACTTGGGTCTTCGCGCCAGCGCCCGAATGCGCACCAGCAGTTCCCGGAATTCAAAGGGTTTGGTCAGATAATCGTCGGCACCAGCTTCAAAACCGATCACCTTTTCGTCGGTCTGACCCAGGGCGGTGAGTAGAATCACAGGCGTTTGATTGCCGTTTTGGCGCAATTTACGGACCATTTCCAGACCACTTTCTTCCGGCATCATGACATCAGAAATGATCACAGCGTAATCGTTGGCCTCGGCTAAACGCCCACCAGCAGCACCGTCCATGGCGAAATCCACTTCAATGAAGTTTTCCTCCAGCCCCTTGGTCAGGGAGCGTACCATTTTGGGTTCGTCTTCTACGAGTAAAACTTTCATCCTATTGTTGAGTGGTCAAGTATCCCCCTTGACTTTGGTTGTATCAAAATGTGTACCCTTTGAAAGAATTGGACTGCAAAACAAAGCATTTTAATACCATTTTAAGGAGTTTAAACGCTAAATGCGCTCTAACTGGCCTGAACTTTGTACCGCCTCCCGCAAAACACAATTATTTCACTAAAAATCTTTCTTTAAGTCATGCACTTTTTGAAAATCTACACCCTGCCTTTATTTGCCATTTTGGCTGGCGCGCTCTTCTTAATGCCAGCTTGTAAAAAAGTAAGCTCTGAGCCAAACAACGAGATTGATTTAGCTCGTGTACACCCCAACAATGTGGTGTACGACTGGAACGAACTATTCCTCGAAATCGAACGCTACGCAGCAGGCTACCGCCCTGGCCCTGCTCCCCGCGCCATTGCCTACATGGGTCTTGCTGACTACGAAGGTTGCATCACAGGCATGCCAGACCACCGCTCCATTGCCAGCTTGTATGTTGGCCTGAACATCCCGGATGTGGAAAGTGGTGAACAATACCACTGGCCTTCGGTCATCAATGCCACCCGCGCCTACCTCATGCCACGCTTTTTTATCAATGCCAGTGCGGCGCATCTCCAGGCCATTGCCGCGAGAGAAGCATTCTACGACGACCGTGCAAGACAAGAAGTGGGCGACCAAGTTTGGGCACGCTCCAAGGATTACGGAAAAGCTGTAGCCGCAGCGGTATGGGAATACTCAAAAACGGATGGCGTTGGTCACAATCACTTTTTGAATCCTTTCCAAAATTATACCTGGCAAGATCACTACAACAAAGACGGCGATTGGAAACCAACTTTCCCAGGCCCGGGCCAGCCAATGGGTGGTGTTTGGGGTGATGCACGCGCTTTTGCCATTGGCGAGACGGACAAAATCTGCCGTCAACCATTGCCATACAGTGCCGCGCCAACTTCTGCACTCTATTCCCAGGCATTGGAAGTGTACGCGCAAAATACACCAACCCTTTCCCACAATGCAGAGTGGATTGGCGAATTTTGGAGCGACGACCTCCTGAACCTTACCTTCAGCCCAGGGCCACGCTGGCTCGCGGTTGGCGACCAGGTGCTGAAACTGGAAGACAGCAACCTCGAAACGGCTATTTTTATGACCGTTAAAGTAGGTTTCGCGCTCAACGACGCTGCAGTAGCCTGCTGGAAATCGAAGTTCCATTATAATGTGGAACGCCCACAAACCTATATCAATCGCGTGATTGACCCAAGCTGGAAACCAGCACTGAACGATCCATTGACCGGCGATGAAGGGGTAACGCCTTCGTTCCCGGCCTATCCTTCCGGGCACTCTACCATGGGCGCAGCAGGTGCTGAAGTTTTGGGAAGCATTTTTGGGTACGCTTATTCCATGACCGATCGTTGCCACGAAAACCGTCATGAATTTGAGGGTGCCCCACGGACCTTCGGCAGTTTCTACGAAATGGCGGACGAAAACGCATGGTCTCGTGTACCGCTCGGCGTGCACTTCCGCATGGACTGCACAGAGGGTGTTCGCTTTGGTACCGTGATTGGACGCAAAGTGAATGACCTGCCTTGGCAAAATTGAGTACTTGTCCAACAAGTCTATTAGCTAAAGCAACTAAAATAGGGAGTTGTCATCCGTGGCGACTCCTTACTTTTTAGTAGCAGAACTGAATAGTATGTACCGATTCATGCGCTTAAAACAAATCATCCTTTGCTGCGCCCTCGTCTGGCTAAGTGCCTGTGCGCAAAATGACTCAAGCACCTTTGAACGTATTGAACGTTACGAAACCGGGCAAATATCCCGCCGCGTACACATCGTGAAGGGCAAAAAAGAGGGCATCATGACCGATTACTACAATGACGGCAGTCTGATGGCCGAGCGCAATTTTGTGGGTGGTTTACAAGAAGGCCGGACCGTGATTTTTTACCCAAGTGGAAAAATTAAAGAAGCGCAGTATTTTGAAAAAGGCAAAAAACAACGGGGCGACACGCTTTGGTACGAAAACGGGAAGATCCAGTTTTCCACCACCTTTCAAGACGATAAAAAACACGGCTACTTGCGCAAGTGGGACCCCGAAGGTGAACTCATTTATGAGGCCAAATTCGACCTCGATACCCTGATTGAAGTTAAAGGCATCAAAATTGGCTCCGATAATCAATCCGCCAAACCAACGCCGCTGAAAACTACAACACATGAAAAGTAATCTCGTCTTAAGCCTCGCCCTCCTCCTTGCGAACACAATCCTCGCCCAAACACCCACCGATTCCCTGCGAACAATCCTGCTGCAAGAAATCGGAATTCGGACCCAGGTGCCCAACATCGAACGACTTCCGGAGGCGAGCGGAACCTACCTCTGGTCGGGCAAAAAAAACGAGGTCATCAGCGTTGAAAACACGGATGCCAACGTAGCCGAAAAAACGCCCCGGCAGATTTTTGCCAAAGTTCCCGGTGTTTTTGTGTACGATATGGACGGTTCGGGCAACCAAACCAATATCTCCACCCGCGGCCTGGATCCACACAGGGGTTGGGAGTTCAACATCCGCGCCAACGGAATCATGACCAATTCCGATATCTACGGCTACCCCGCCAGTCATTTCAGCCTGCCTATGGAAGCCATTGAACGCATCGAATTGGTGCGCGGAACGGGTGCACTTCAGTACGGCGCACAGTTTGGCGGAATGCTGAATTATGTTTTAAAAAAACCGGACACCACCCGCGCAATCGGCTTTGAAAGCATCCATTCGGTGGGTTCGTATGGTTTATTGAGCAGTTACAATGCCGTGGGCGGAAAAATTGGCAAGATTCAATACTACGCTTTTTACAGCAAAAGGGTGTCTGATGGGTATCGCCAAAACGGCAATTCGGACTACGACGGGCAGGGCCTGATGTTGAAATACCAACCCAAGAAGGATTTTTCCATCCAAGCGGAATTGCTGCGCTCCAACTACCGCTACCAACTTCCAGGGCCGCTCACAGACGCGATGTTTGAGGCCAACCCACGTCAATCCACGCGGGCTCGAAATCATTACTCTCCCGAAATTTATGTCCCTTCGCTGGCAGCAGATTGGAAAATTGGCGCCAATACCCGCCTCAGCTGGACAACCGCTGCCGTGCTGGGTGAGCGCCGAAGCGTGCAGTTTGACCGCACTGCCAACATCGTGGATGCCATCAATCCCTCGACGCTAACTTATGCCGGTCGGCAGGTGGATATTGATCATTTCAATAGTTTTAACTCAGAACTGCGCCTCTTGCACGGCTATGCCCTGTTCGGACAAAGCTCCACTTTGGCATTCGGGGCACAGTACATCCAAAACAACCTGAACCGCCAACAACAGGGCAAAGGAAGCACGGGCTCCGACTTTGATTTGAGCATTGACCCAAGCGGCTGGGGGCGCGATTTGTTTTTGAAAAGCCAAAATGTTGCTTTTTCGGTAGAAAACAAGTTCCAGCTCAGCCCAAAACTCTCCGTAAGCCCTGGCATTCGTTACGAAATTGGTAATTCCAAACTAAGCGGCACCACCAACTATTACGACGACGATAAAGATTTACCCAATACCATCCAGCGCAATTTCGCGCTCCTGGGCATCAATACGGAATACACGATTAATAAAAAACAGTCCTTGTACGCTGGGTTTTCGCAGGCGTACCGGCCAGTAATTTTTAAGGACATCGTGCCCGGCAACGTGTACGAAAAAGTGGATAAAAACCTGAAAGATGCCTTCGGCTACAATGCAGAATTGGGCTGGCGCGGCTCCATGGGTGGTTTTAAATGGGATGTGGGTGCCTTTGCGCTTCAATACAACAACCGCCTGGGCAACCTCGCGCAATACGATACCGACCTTGATACCTTCATCCTGTATCGGACCAATATCGGCGATTCGTACACCTACGGACTGGAACTGTTCGCGGAATATGGTTTCTACCTTGGGGAGGACGTTTTTGCCAGTGTTTTCAGTTCAACTTCCTATTTCCACGCGGAATATCTGGGCGATTCCATCCGCATCAACGGCGCGGAAAACCAAAGTATTCGCGGAAAAAAAGTGGAAAGTGTGCCGCAATGGATCAGCCGTAACGGCTTGAATATCCGGTATAAAAAACTGAGCGCATCCCTTTTGTACAGCTACACCGCCGAAACTTTTGCGGATCCGCTGAACACCGTGCAGCCTACTGCCAATGGCGCCGTGGGACTTGTTCCTTCCTACGGATTGCTGGATCTGAATACCGCTTATCGCTATCGGAAATTTACCTTGCGTGTCAACGTGAACAATCTCCTCAACAAACAATACTTCACAAAGCGGCCCACCTTCTACCCCGGAGCAGGCATCTGGCCCTCGGACGGACGCAGTTTGGTGGTTACGGTTGGGATGAGGATTTAAGCGGGGATGTTCCCGAAAGTGGTGGTATGGCCTTCAGGCCGTCGGGAAAAGGGGCGTTTACGCCCCTTTATTTATCTTCTGCGCCATAAATGGCGCGCTTCCCGACGGCCTGAAGGCCATACCACCACTTATACGCGCTTCACTTTAACGCCTCCTCCACAAATGCTAATGCTCGCCGCTCGGCCCAGGAAAACTCCCCGCCACCTTTTGCCTGAAAACCACAGTGCCCGCCACCGGATGGCAGCTCCAGATGAAAAAACGGGTGCTCCCGGGCAATGTCAATCGGGAAACAAGCTGGCGTGAGGATGGGGTCGTTGAGTGCGCTCACGAGTAAGGTTGGAATACGAATCCCTTCCACAAAATTTTTGGCTGAAGCCTGTTGGTGAAATTCATCCGCCGAGGCAAACCCACAGATGGGTGCGCTAAAATGTTCGTCAAAATCGTACCAGCGGCGGAGCTTTTTCAACTTGGAAACATCCAGCCGACCCGGAAACTGGATGGCTTTGTTTCGGATTTTGTGTTTCAAAAACGACAAAAACCGCCTTTTGTAAATCCAGTTGTCCCAGCGATCCAGCACATCAGCCCCCGCACGGATGTCGCAGGGCGCAGAAAAAGCCACGGCGGCCTGCACTTGTGGTGGCAGGTTTTCGCCTCCGGTGCCCAGGTATTTGAGGATGATGTTGCCGCCCATGCTAAAGCCAACCAGGGCGAGGTGATCGTAGCGCCCCGAGGCCAGCGCGTGTTCCACCACAGCGGCGATGTCTTCCGTGTCGCCGTGGTGGTACATCCGAAAATTTCGGTTCATCTCCCCGGAGCAGGAGCGGCAGTTCCAGGCTAGGGCATCCCAACCGTGTTGGACAAAATATTTGGCCGTACCCAGGCAGTATTGCGCGGCGGAACTGCTCTCCAAACCATGTGAAATCAGCACGAGTCGGCGGCTGGGCACAGGGTTGGACAACCAATCGAGGTCTAGAAAGTCGCCATCTCTGGTTTCGATTCTTTCTCTTTGATAATCAACCCCTTTGACCTTTCGAAAAAGTCCGGGGATGATGGATTGCAGGTGTCCCCCGCGCTGCCAAAACGGTGCGCCGGGGTAAGTAGATCGGGAAATCAGGGGCATCTTGATGTGGACTAAAAAAGGAGACTCAGGCCTGTACGCAAATTAATCGCCGGATTGTTTTTGACACTGAAAGCATTCAGGAGATTGTCGGAAGCAAAATAGATTTGCACGGGGCCGGGTTTTAGCACAAGATGGAAGCCGAGGTTTGAAGCCGAACGTTTATGCACGCTGTACATGGCGCCCAGCGAAATCCAGTTCATTGGCTGCCAGCGAGCACTTGCGCCCACGGCGACGGTGGCTTTTTCTTCCGCCCGTTTTTGGAAATAGGCGCCGAGACCAAAGGTCCAACGTTTGCTAAACGCATAGTTCCCGCCCAAATACCCCCGCAGTGGAAGGGTTGTTTCAAATTCCTGTGCGGATTTTTGGAACTTGAAAATATCGTTCAAGGTATCCAGTTTGGTTTCAAAATCAAGACTGTCCGAGCCATTGATGATGTCGGCCCCGGGAAGGGTTACGCCGTCGTATTGATAGGTCCCCTGGCTGGCGAAGTAGTTCGATTTCTCTTTCCAGGTGATTTTTCCACCCAGATCCAGCAAGGAAAGATCCAGCGTAAGGCGTTCATTTACTTTGTATTGTGCGCCAAAATCAAAAGCATAGCCCGTGTTTTTGGAAAACGCTTTTCCATTTAATTCGCCCACCGTTACGTCAAATCCCAAGCCCGCCGTATCGAAGGCAGAGATAAGGGAAGAGGCGTAAAAGGCGTAATCAGTCTCCAGCGAAAGCTGGTAAATGTCGTCGCTGGTGGTGACGCGTACTTTTTGGCGATTAGCGTCGGTGAGTAAAGCCGTAACGCCTGTGAGGTATTTGGCCCGGACGCCCACTTGCAGATTTCCCAATTCCTTGGCTAAACCCACACTCCATTCATTCCAGTCGGCGATGTCGGTTTGCATGGCAAGGTCCACCGTTTGGCCAATGTA
>CAZKBH010000034.1:0-22219 GCA_964550795.1 uncultured Saprospiraceae bacterium | reverse complement strand
GGATGGCAATGTTTTTGGATACGTGATGGATCCGCTGAGGCGGTTGGCATGGCCGGCTTGAAGCCAAAACTTACCCGGAAGCCGAAGTCCGAGCGAGACGGTTTCGATGCGTTGTTCAAAAAAAACCGTGTTGGTCGGGTCCAGTTTGCTCAGCGCGTTGGTAAAATCCAGTGTCGTGCGGTCGCCGTTTTTGACAAACAAGTCTCTGTAGGTAACCTTGCCTGAGTGTGCCGCATCCAGCCCGATGCCCGGCAAACCAATCACCAAACGTTTGTTTTTAGGAAAAAATGCCGGGTTGGTGGAGTTGCTGTGCCATACGTCCGACAAGGAATGTAGCATCAATTCTTGCTGCGCGGCAAGTGGAAAGGTCAAAATTGCCGCAAATAGGAAGGCTCCTAAATGTTTGAATTTCAATGATTTATATTGAATATGCATGGTTGTTGCAGTTAAAGGGTTGGGCTGTGATTTAGGTGAAATTCAATTGGAAACTAGGGGAGGGCGTAAGTTGACGAAAGTTGATGAATCGAGTACATTCTATCAACCCTATAAACCTTTATCAACCCTATCAACCTCTGAGCCCCCTACCATCGCTTCTTCACCTTGATGCCCATTTTCACGACAATCTTATCGGTGGCAAGCAGTTTGACGAAGGATTCGCCATTATTGGCGGTGGTGAAACTGGTTTTCAGGAAGGCATCTTTGGCCGTTCGAATCCGATCGAATTGCGTGGCTGTCATCGTCACAAACTCCTCCGTACGAGTGCTTCCAATCGCTACGCCTTCACTGTTGATGGGTGCAGATCGGATGACATCTTTGGGTCCGCCGACGAAGAGTGAATCAATATTTTGCTGTAGTTCGTCGCGGAAATAAATCTGCATGTTGGAGGAAATGGGCGTGCCATTTTCGGTGACCAGTTTGAACTCTACCTCCTCAATACCTGCGGAATCCAGGCTTTCAAATTCCCCAAAATTGAGGTTCAGGGTTTGTTCCGCACCAAAATTCCGCACGGAACCTTCCAGCACCAGTTCTACCCGAAGCTGAAGCTTGATGGAACTTTTATCTGTGATAAAACCGATGAGCGCCGGGTCAAGTTGGGCATTGCTGATGCCATCTACTTCGTAAATAAGTCGGGTAGGTTGGCTGTTGAAAATATCCGCAATATTAGAGTTGGTGCCATCCAGCGTGATGTCGGTATTCTTAGTCTGGCCCACCTCGCCCAGGATCCAGGCCGGGTAATTAAAATCCTTGTAGTCGAAGCTGTCCTGCTCAAACACCCCATTGCTAACCAAGGGTATCTCCTCCCCATTTTGCCCAATAAAGCTTAAGAATTTGATTTGGCCGCGGGTTGGGAAGCCCCAGGAATTGCTGATACGCATGGTTACCTTGGGATCCTTGATTTTCAAATCGCCTTTCAGCTCCGTTTGGTTGATGTCAATTTCGATGGTATCGCGGGTGAGTTGGTACCATTGGAAGCCCCAGTAGCCTTCTACATAGCTGAATTTTAGCGCAGAGGTAGCCGCCACAGGGAAATCAGGCACTCTGATCCGAACGCCATCTGGCCGAAACGCGAAGTACTTGAATGTCAAGGTGTTACTGTTTGATTCCAGACGATAGCCATCCAAAGGAAGTTGTCCGGAAAGAAAGGTTTCCCCCGGTTCAATCTCAAAAGGAACCTTAAATACCACACCTTGGGAACTCATTTCCGGAATTTCAAAATAACCCGTCAGCTTATCCGGCGTGGAATTATTCAGGTAAAAAATAATCATGCCCGACAAAATCTCGGCAACCCGGATGGTGACTCCATCGGGCGACTGAATTGGATTGGACGTAACCGAATCAAACATCGGAATCGGCACGGTGCCATCCAGAAATTTAAAAATATCACTCGCCGGTTTTTCAGCCACGTCGCCCGAATAGAACAGCGTCAGGGTGTTGTCGGAATTTACAAAGATGGTATCGTCGGAAAGGCTGTCACTTTGGAGGTTGACCAGCAAATCTTTCAACAACAAATCGGTGCTGAAAAGTGGAAAGGCGAACTCAGCGGTATGATCGGCGAGTTCAAGTTGATCAAAATCGGACTTTTTACAGGCAGACCAAAGCGCGATGCTTAGGGTAATGCCCAAGGCGAGTGGTAGAGAAAGTCTTTTTTGCATATTCAGTAAGGGCGTTTACAACCCCTGCCGTTGCAGGAGTATGTGAAGGGCAAGAAGCGGTTAGGTCTATGTACTTGCCGAAAGGATCACAAAAATAGGTCAAGAAAGCCGGTTCCGGTAATCTCGATACGCGAAGCGTCGCATAATATCCAAATTACCTTCCGGACGAAGAATGGCTATGTTCGGATGCGTCACGCCATTAAACGTGGAAGTTTTGACCATTGTATAGTGAATCATGTCCTCAAAAACGACCTTTTGGCCAATTTTGAGGGGTTTTTCAAAGGCATAGCCCTCCATGAAGTCACCGCTCAAACAACTGACTCCTCCCAAACGATACACGTTTTTGTCTCCTTTTTCAACATTTTCTTTTGCACCCTGCACCCTTGGCCGATAGGGCATTTCCAAGGTGTCGGGCATGTGGGCAGTGAAAGAAACGTCCAGAATGGCCGTGCGCACGCCCTCATTTTTTACAATATCCAGCACCGTCGCGACGAGTACACCGGCATCCCAGGCAAAGGCGCTGCCCGGCTCCAGAATGACCTGCAAATGCGGCCACCGTTTCCGAAAAGCCTTCAAAACCGAAATCAAATGCGCCACATCGTAGCCTGCACGGGTCATCAGGTGGCCACCGCCAAAATTGACCCATTTCAACTGCGGCAAAAACTTCCCGAACTGCGCCTCAAAGTGCTCCAGCACCTTTTCCAAATCGTAGCTGGTACTTTCGCACAAGACATGAAAATGCAAACCTTCCACGCCTTCCGGCAATTTTCCTTTGAAATTTTCCAAAGGTTCACCCAGTCGCGAACCCGGTGAAGCCGGATTGTACAGGGCGGTTCCCACGGGCGACCAGCCCGGATTTACGCGAATGCCAGGGCTTACTTTTTCCGAATGGTTCAACACCCGTTTTTGGTATTTGCGCCACTGGGCAATCGAATTGAAGGTAACGTGGCTCGAATATTTCAAAATTTTGCCAAATTCTTTGGGCAAATACGCCACGGCATAGGTGTGCGATTTGGCCTTCATTTCCTCAAAACAAAGCCGCGCTTCGTGCAGAGAAGAGGCAGTGGCGCCATGTACGTATTCGCGCACAATCGGGAAGGCACTCCACATCGCGAAACCTTTGAACGCCAGAATAATCTGCACATCCGCCTCGCGCTGTACCCGAGCGATTACTTCCAGATTTTGGCGCAAACGGGCTTCTTCCAGTACGAAAGAAGGAGAAGGTATTTTTTTAATGTCCATGCGTTCTATGATTCATTTATTTGCCATACTGTATTCAAATCAAGCCTCTGGACTTCAATTCCAGGTATTTGTTGATGGTGTTTAGGGTCAGGTCCTGCGGTTTGGTCAACACTGCTTGAATGCCGTATTGACGCAGCCGGGTTACCATTTCTTTTTTGTCCTGCAAAAACTGTCGTGCCACCGTTTGGCGATAGACATCGGCGGTGGTTTGTACGGTTTCGTTGGCGAGTTTGCGTATTTCTGTATTTTCAAAAAACACGACCACGAGCAGATGCGCCCGGCTCAGTCTGCGCAAGGTGGGCAGGGCTCGATCCAAAGCGTAGCTGCTTTCAAAATTGCTGAACAAAATCAGCAGCGACCTTGCGCCAATGAGGCGACGAACGGCCTCGTAAAGCAGCTCATAATTGGACTCCACGGGCCGTTCTTTTTCGCGGTAAAGACTTTCCAGGATGCGGTTCAATTGACCCGAATCCCGTTCCGCTTTGATCGTCGCGCCCATCACGTCGGAGAAGGTGAGCAGGCCTGCTTTGTCCTGTTTTTTGAGGATGATATTGCTGATAGCCAGGGAAGTATTGATGGCATAATCCATGAGGCTCAGTCCCTCAAACGGCATGCGCATGACCCGACTTTTATCCACAATACAATATACTTGCTGGCTGCGCTCGTCTTCGTATTGATTGACCATCAAGGTCGCCCGGCGGCTGCTGGCTTTCCAGTTGATGCTGCGAAAATCGTCGCCGGGTACATAGTTTTTGATTTGTTCGAACTCGTAGGAATGGCCGATTCGGCGCATTTTTTTGATGCCCGTGTCGTGCGCAATGTGGTGCATGGCGCGGAGTTCGTATTGTTTCATTTGCAGGATGCTGGGGTACACATCCACGGCTTGCGGTTGTTCAAAAATAAGCCGGCGCTCCACCAAACCAAGTCGGGTGGAGACAAAAACATTGAGGTTGCCAAAATGGTAAACGCCCCGGGAGAGGGGAGTGAATTTGTTTTCGGCGAGGTAGGCTGCGCCGGGTGCAAGACTGATTTTTATTTCAAAATCACGTTTTTGAAATTGTACGGGCAGCTCGTCGGCGATGCTGAGTTTGAGTAGAAGGCTCGATTGGTTTTCCACGAACAATTTGACCGCATTAGGGTCTGAAAGGGAAAATACCGGATTCAATTCGCGCTTACAAATCACCTGGGGTGTGCGCAAAAAAAGCAGCATCCAATCCGTCAGAACCAAGCCCACAAAAACCGCCAAAGCCGTTTGCGCCAAAGGAAACAAAACCCCAAAGGGGTAAGCGAGCGCGAACAGGGCCGCCGCGGATCCCAAAAGCCAGAAAAAACGGTTGCTTAGGTACATTGGACGCAGCGTTGCTATTGGTTTTGAACGAATTCTGCGTAAGCTTTGCCCCGTTTTTCGGCAAAAAAGTCGAAAAACAGCATGATTGCGCCTTGTGCAAACAAGCCGGCCCCCAGTCCTTTGGTGAAATTCAGGTCCTTATTCACTAAAATAATGGCCAATCCCAGCACGATAAAGGCCACTTCGGCCCATTTGATCCGCACAAAATTCCGCAGCACGTTTTGCATGCGCGAACCTTCGAGTCGGCGAAATTCAGCGGGGGAATCGCGGCACAGTTTTACCAAATCGTCGGCCTGTAAATCACTGCGACGAGCCACCCGAGCACCCACCATGATTTGCACAATGCCGATTACCACCAAAGGAATCGCGCTGCCGGTGTAAAACGGAGCGCCTGCACTCAGCATAATGCCCCCGCCCACGGAACAGGCCACAATGCCAATTGCCATGGACCAAAAGCCGCCATATTTTTCTGCTTGAAAATAGGATTGAATCATGATTTTGAGACGTTACTCGACTTTAGAAAACTTGACGGGCGCATTGGGGCGAAGGAAAAGCATACCTGTAGTACAAATGGTGTCTCCTGCGGAAATCCCCTCCGTTACTTCCACCAGACCTGACTGTCGAACGCCGGTTTTGACGGTCACAAAGGTTGCAATGCCATTTTTGCTGAGGATTACTTTTTTCTCGCGGGCCTGCGGGATAATGGCCTGGCTTGGGATGAGCAGGGCTTTGGGATTGTTGCCCAAGGCCAAACTAACCTCTGCAAAAGCTCCGGGCAGAAGGCCTTTGGAATTGGCTACCGTGGCCCGTACCAACAAATCGCGCGAACCTTCAGCAATACGTTGTTCGGTGGCCTGCACCTTTGCTTGATGCACGGTGGAATTGCCTTCTACACTAAATTCGAGCTGCTGCCCGATTTGGATTTGTTGGCTGTATTTTTCCGGCACCGAAAAGTCCAGTTTAAGCGCCGCTGCAGAGCGGAGTGTGGTGATGGCGGTGGCAGGCGTGACGTAAGCCCCGGGGCTAATTCGGCGCAGACCAAGCAGTCCGTCGTAGGGTGCGCGGAGTTCGGTTTTACTAATGTTCACTTGAAGCAGCTCGAGATCTGCACGGAAAGTCTGGGTTTGCAGCACCGCGAGGTCGTATTCCTGCTGGCTCACCCCTTTTACCTTGAGGAGTTCCGCCAGGCGTTGCTCGGTGATTTCAGATTGTTTGATCTGCGTTTCCAATTTTCGGAGCTGCGTCTTGAGGTCTTCATCAAAAATTTTGAGCAGCAATTCGCCTTTTTTCACAAAACGCCCTTCTGGCAGATTGAGTCGCACCACACGACCTGAAGCTTCCGGGTGGAGTTCTGTTTCTTCGGCTGGCAGGAGGTTTCCACTGGCGGTGACGCGTTCGGTAAGCACAGTGGTTTTGACCACAAAACCTTCTACGGCACTGACGGTGAGGGCGGATTTGCCGGGACCTGCAGCGCCGGGTGCAGCAGCGTTTTTATCCGATTTTCCACAAGAAAACAAGAATACCAGGGCGAAAAGGGGGGAGAAGAGGTGCTTCATACTAAGATTCGTGAGATGTAAGTGATTAGATTGACACAAATGCCTGATTTAAAATGACTGTAATCTTTTTTGTGTTTCAAAACCACTGCCTGTGTTTGGGGTGTTACCCGGGGCGCAAAAGTAAGAAACCGTCTTGCAGGGAAAGGGTTTAAAATTTATGCGCATCAGGCGACGCTTTTAATGGTAGTCCTTCTGCAAAAACGATTCTTCAACAGACTTCGGTTTTGGCCGAGCGCATGAAAATCTCGTAAACAACTGATTTTCATTCAAAAACGCGCTCAGGCTTTTTTTGTACAAAAAATAATTGGGCAAAATAAATGCTGATTATCAACGATTTAGGTTATTTAACCTAAAATACTTTTGGGTAACCCTTGCAAGGCTTCGCAGCTCGTTTTACTTTTGCGGCCTCTTTGAGAAAAGGGTTGTAAAAACTTGGTTTAAACGCCCCTTTCAAACGTTTCAAATTATTTTCAAAAAATGGATACACTGAGCTATCGGACGGTCTCCGTCAGTAAAGAAAAAGCGGAGCACAAGTGGTATATCGTGGACGCTGAAAACCAGGTGACTGGCCGTATGTGTGCTGAAATCGCTTCGATCCTGCGCGGTAAAAACAAGCCGTCTTACACCCCCCATGCTGACACGGGCGACTACGTCATCGTGATCAATGCCGAGAAAATTCGTTTCACCGGCAAAAAATGGGACCTGAAAGTTTACAAGCACCACTCTCACCACCCAGGTGGTTTGAAAGTTGTGGTAGCAGACGTAATGCGTCAGAAATTCCCTGAACGTATTGTGGAACACGCCATCAGAGGCATGTTGCCTAAAACGAAGTTGGGTCGCGCCATGTACAAAAAACTGTTTGTGTACGCTGGCGACAAGCACCCACACGCTGCACAACAACCAGAAGCAATCAAGTTTAATGAGGTCAATGGTTAAATGTGACTAATGTGGCCAATGTGGGTATCTCACATTGACCTCATTCAACACATTGACCACATTAAAAAATCTTACAATTTCTCACTTTTTTGATATGGAAATGATAAATGCCGTGGGCCGTCGGAAAACCGCAGTAGCCCGCGTTTATTTGATGAAAGGAGAAGGCAAGATCACGGTAAATGGTCGTGATTACCGCGAGTATTTCCCACAAATGCACGTTCAACACAACGTAACGGATCCGTTTGCAGTAGTAGGCATCGAAAATGCATACGACCTGAAAGTGAACGTACGCGGTGGTGGCTTTAAAGGCCAGTCTGAAGCAGTGCGCATGGGTTTGAGCCGCGCCTTAGTAAAACTCAATGAAGAGTTCCGCTCACCATTGAAAGTTCGGAAATTCCTTACCCGTGATAGCCGCGCCGTAGAACGTAAGAAATACGGTAAACCTAAAGCACGTAAGAACTTCCAGTTTTCTAAGCGCTGATTATTGGTTGGTCTGGTCACTTGTCTGCGCATCGCGACAAACGCCCACCGACAAATAATCAAATCAACGAATCAACCTTTAAATTCTTCTTCTCATGCAGAAGCCTACATACAAGGAACTCCTCGACGCTGGTTGTCACTTCGGCCACTTGCGCAAAAAGTGGAACCCAAAGATGACTCCTTATATCTTTATGGAGCACAAGGGTGTACACATCATTGACCTCAACCGCACGGCAGATATGCTGGAGCGCTCTGCGCTCGCCATGAAAGCAATGGCCAAAAGCGGCAAAAAAATCATGTTCGTCGCCACTAAAAAACAAGCCCGCGAAATCGTGCAGAAAGCCGCTGAAAGCGTCGGCATGCCTTTCGTAACAGAGCGTTGGTTGGGTGGTATGATGACCAACTTCGCCACTATCCGTAAATCGGTGAAAAAAATGCAGCACATCGAGCGCGTTTTGGCGGATACTACCCTGACGAGCATCACCAAGAAAGAACGCCTCATGTTCGGCCGCGAGCACAACAAAATGTCGAAACACTTCGGTGGTATCGAACAGCTCAACCGCCTTCCTTCGGCAGTGTTCATCGTGGATATTCACCACGAACACCTGGCACTTGCTGAGGCTAAAAAATTGAATGTCAAGACTTTCGGTATGGTGGACACCAACTCTGATCCAACGCAGGTTGACTTCGCTATCCCAAGCAACGATGATGCTTCAAAGTCTATCCACTTCATCACCAACTACCTCGTTGCTGCCATCCGTGAAGGTTTGGATGAGCGCAAAGCCGCCAAAGGCGACGAGAAGGAAGGAGAATAAATTATTAATGTGGTCAATGTGTTTAATGTGGTCAATGGAATAAATGTGGTCAATGGAATAAATGTGGTAAATTTGAAAATGTGGTCAATGTGGTAAATTTGAAAATGTGGTCAATTATACCACATTGACCACATTAAACACATTTATTCCATTGACCACATTAAACACATTGACCACATTAAACACATTGACCACATTAAACACATTGACCACATTAAACACATTGGCCACATTTATCACATTATTTCAACACCATGACAAAAGTTTCTGCTGCTGATATTTCCAAACTGCGCGAGCTGACTGGCGCAGGCATGATGGACTGTAAAAAAGCCCTCGAAGAATCGGAAGGCGATACCGAAGCAGCCCAAGACTGGCTTCGCAAAAAAGGGATTGCCAAAGCTGCTAAACGCGAAGACCGCGAAGCAAAAGAAGGCGTTGTAATTGCAAAAACGAATGCCGACCAAACCCGCGCGGTGGTATTGGCACTCAACTGCGAAACTGACTTTGCAGCCCGCAACGAGAGCTTCATCGCAATGGCGAACAAGTTCACGGATCTGGCACTCGAAAATTTCCCTGAAAGCCTCGAAGCACTATTGGCGCTTCCTTTCGAAGGTGCCATAAGCGTTGGTGAAAAAGTGGGCGAACAAGTGGGTGTGATTGGTGAAAAAATTGAAATCGGTCGCTACGAGCCAATGACTGGCGCCCAAATTTTGACCTACAACCACTCAAACAACAAACGTTCCGTAGCAGTAGCACTCAGCAAAAACGGAAGTGAGTTCGAACAGGCTGGCCGCGACATCGCCATGCAGATCGCAGCGATGAACCCAGTGTCTGTTAGCCGCGACGACGTGGATCCAAAAATTATCGAGAAAGAAATTGAAATCGGTAAAGAATTGGCCCGCAACGAAGGCAAAGCAGAGGATATGCTCGAAAAAATTGCTCAGGGCCGTTTGAACAAGTTCTTCCAGGAGAGCACCTTGCTCAGCCAAAAATTTGTGAAGAACAACGACCAGACCGTGGATCAGTACCTCCGCTCTTTGGACAAAGACCTTACGGTTACGAGCTTCAAACACATCTCGCTGTAAGTTTTTACGAAACACTTTGCACAAACATACCTGGCCATCCCGTTCTTGAACGGTGATGGCCTTTTTTTTAGCTAAAATTAATATCACCTTGAAAGATGAGTCGTATCACCTTGGATAATGGCAAAAAAGAATAGGTTTGCCCTACAAATCATTGCACCATGAAAAAAATTCTCGTCACCACCGATTTTTCTCAGGCTTCTAAAGCAGGCCTTCGTTTTGCAATTCAACTGGCTAAACAAGCAGAATTCGAACTCGTTTTTTTTCACTGCTTCCAGGCGTTGATTCCTAGCTTAACGCATCGGAAACTGTTAGAAGATGCCACCCAAAAGCAGCTAAAAAGTAAAGTCCAAAAGCTGGAGAAGTTTGTCGCGAATGTCCTGAAACCTACGGGTGTTCACTTGGACAAATACCGCTGCGTCGTCGTGGAAGACTTGAATCCGGAGGCCGCGATACTCCAATATGTGCAAGAAGCGGGTGCCGACTATATCTGCATCAGCACGCGTGGCGCGGGCACCCTGCTCAAGATTATCGGCACGAACACGAGCAAAATCATTGTCAAATCGCCGGTGCCGGTGCTCGTGATTCCGCATACCTATCGAGTACGGCCACTCAAAAAAGTCTTATACGCCTCTGATCTGGAGAATTTTGAGCACGAGATGCCGATTGTTGCAGATTTTGCCCAGTATTTGAATGTAAAAACAGATGTAGCGCACTTTTTCTACCCCGCCGCAAAGAAGCTTGATCCGGAAACACTGGGGGAAAAGTGGCGCAAAAAGTACCCGAATCTGGAGCACGTTTTTTTGGAACAACATAACTTAAATGCCGGATTTGTAGCGCAGATGGGCCAACTGACACAAAAATTAAAACCAGGATTGGTGTCTTTTTTCACGCATTCAAATCAAACCTGGTTTGCCAAGTTTTTTAGTCCCAACCATACGGAGTCTTTCTCCTTTGTAACCAAGACGCCTATGTTGGTGCACAAGAAGTGGGATGATTAATGGCGCGGTTAATTGATACAAACGACGGTTAAAAAAGGGCAGGCTCGCTTATCGAGCCTGCCCTTTTTTACTCATTCAAACGGCCTGTTTCAGCATTCACAAGCCTTATCTGCTAAATGAAGGTGTCTTTCACGAGAAAGCGGCTAATTTTGCCGTTCAATTTTTCTCTGATATGATGAATCGCAAAATCGTACTCGCCATAGCTGCTCTGGCCATCGTAGCCCTGGGCATTTGGTACTTCTACCCACAAAAGAAAACGGCACCTATTCCATTGGTTGATCAGGAACTGCAAGCAGACCCTGACCTTGCCAAATATTCTGCCCTGCTCGCCGAAGACCCAAACAACGACACCCTGCTCTATCTCCGCGCCGCTACTTACTACAAACTCGACGCATTTGATGAGGCCATGGCCGACCTCGAAAAGGCCATGCGTATTGATTCCCTGCAGCCCGCCTATTATCACTTGCTGTCGGATGTGCTGCTCGACTATTCTCGGCCAAACGACTCCCGCCGGGCTATAGAAGTGCTGAAACTCGCCTCGCAACGATTCCCGGACCGGGTCAATACGCTCCTGAAACTCAGCGAGTTCCAATTGATTGTCCGCAAACACGGTGACGCATTGGCCACACTCGATAAAATTTTACAACGCGATCCGCAAAATGCAGAAGCGTATTACATGGCTGGCCGGGTAGCGCTCGATAAAGGCGATACCACCAATGCGATTTCTTCGCTCCAGAAGTCTGTTAAAATTGAAGTGGACAACGCCGATGCCTGGTTTTTCCTGGGGCGGATTTTTAGCCGAAAAAACAATCCCGTGGCCCTGCAATACTTCGACAATGCACTTCGCGTGGATTCTACCTACCTCGAAGCGCTGGAGTTCAAAGGCGTTTTTTACAAGACCCGTGGTGAATTTGACAAGGCGTTTGATATTTATCGGGACCTGATACTTCGAGACCCGGATTACGCCAACGCGTACTTTGACATGGGGGTTATTTACCTCGAAATAGATTCATTCTCAAAGGCTTACGACAATTTTAATATCGCCACAAAGGTGGATCCAATCTTCGTGAAAGCATATTATTACCGGGGAATAGCCTCCGAAAAAATGGGCAATCTGGACGGGGCGCTGAAGGATTACAAACAGGCCAGCGGGATGTCACCAGAATACCAGGAAGCCCAGGAGGCTAAAAAAAGGTTGGAACCAAAGGGGGGCTGAGGAGCAGCTTGAACAACGTTTGGGGTTATCTCAAAAGTAAATTTCGAAATTTTTTCACAGGATTTAATTTTGATTTTTCCGAAAACCTATAAGGTTTTAAAAACCTTATAGGTTTCAATCGACTCAAACGCCATATTTTATTTTACAATTGACACAACCCCAAACGTATTCTCCCACCAACTCCGCCACCCTTATTTCCGCTGATACTGAACCGTAATTTTGCCCTTCCAGTGCTCATCGGGGCCCAAACTGACCAATCCCTGCTGGTTGTTGAACATATCCACGTTGCCGCTCATCGGTTCGAGTGCAATACTCTCCCGGTGCGGTGGGGTGAAAACTTGAAAAAAAGGAAATTCTGCCGCCGCGGCCTTTACCTGAATGGCCTGATCCTCGCCCTCCAGAGTCATTTGGTATTGGCCAGAGGTTTTGGATGCCTGGAAACAATTGTCCAGGGAGGTATCGGCTAATTTGGTGATGGTCTTAAAGTCATCGTAAGGGCTTCCTTCGCCCGTCGGGATCATTCGATCGTTGATGTCCACTTTTTTGCAGGCGGGCAATTGCATGCGGTGATGGTCGGCCAGATTGCTGAGCCGGAAGTATGGATGCCAGCCAAAACCAATTGGAATGGGCGTGGTGTGCAAATTTTCTACTTCAATCTGCAGCTCGAACTTGCCTGAATCGTGGATAGAAAATTCGATTTCCAAAGAAAAAGGGAACGGGTAATACGCTCGAGTGCCCAAATAATCGAAATAACAGCGAATACTAGCCATTTCTTTGCCTAAGAAGACGTATTCCGCCTCAAAAGCTTCTTCCCGCACGAACCCATGAATGGCATTGCCCATCGCTTCATTATTGATTGGAAACTGATAAGATTTGCCTAACCAGTTGTATTTTCCTCCGTTCAGACGATTGGGAAAAGGAAATAAAACCGTGCTTTTGCCCCATTTTCCGGCAGCAAGCGCCTCGGGGGTTTCGTGGCCGTCGAGGATGTTTTGATTGCTAAAAATAAGGTTTAACACATTTGCGCCAGCCCCCGGAACAATGCTAAAACCGTTGCCTGTCAGGGGGTTATGCAGGGTGAATCGTGTGTGTTCGCCGAAAGCCGTTTTAGTAAGTTCGTACATGGTAAGGTTGTATTGGGCGTAAAAGTAAACATTCCTACTTTTTAAAATCGCCTGGCCGCAAAACCCTCAGCGGCACCCGTTGTTTAATTTTTTCGAACTTGAAAATATGAAATTAGCACTTATTCCCTTTGCGGCACTTTGCCTTAGCCTGCTTGCTTGTCAGTCTGAGCCCGCCAAAAACACCCCGACCCTTCCCAGTCCGACTTCAACCGAAAAGGCCTCGGGGCCCAAAAAGAACATTGTCTTTTTTGGGAACAGCCTCACCGCGGCCTATAATTTATCGCCCGAACAGGGCTTTACGGCGCATATTCAACGCAGAATTGACTCGCTGGGGCTGAGCTACACCTGTGTGAACGCAGGACTCAGCGGCGAAACCACTGCCGATGGTGTCAATCGAATTGATTGGGTGCTCCAACAACCCGTAGATATTTTTGTGCTCGAACTCGGCGCCAACGATGCCCTGCGCGGCCTGCCCGTCTCGGAATCCAAAAAGAACCTGCAAGCCATGTTCGACAAGGTGAAAGCGAAGTACCCCAACTGCAAACTTGTGCTGGCCGGCATGCTTGCACCGCCCAATCTCGGCGCCAATTACACGGACGCATTCCGCGATATGTACCCCGCGCTGGCCAAGAAAAACGATGCGGCCCTCATTCCATTCCTGCTGGAAAATATCGGTGGTATCCCGGAACTCAACCTCCCCGACGGCATTCACCCGAATGTGGAAGGTCAAAAAGTTATGGCCGAAAATGTGTGGGCTGTGTTGGAGCCTTTGTTATAGGTCCAATTACATTTGTTGCCTGTTCTGAGTTTTTTTTGCTCCAAGGCAGCCTGAACCAGACTTTCGTCGTCAAGCTTTTCGTTTCCTGCAAATCGTAGGTTTTTCTACGAGCCAATTCCTTTAATTGCATTTTTATGCTCTTCAAATCAGCACTTTTACGTTTCGGCGCACTGTTTTTGCTTGTTTTACAAACATTTTGTAGCCAAAATCAACTTGAAACCACCGAATCTAAAAACGATCGGGGCCACCTTGAACGCTGGCAACAACGCAAGGGAAGCACGGTTAAAGAAGGTCTTTATCAACGATTTTCACCCGAAGGCATCTTGCTGGAAGAGGCCCATTACCTTGCAGACTCCCTGGAGGGCGAGCGGAAATACTTTGCTGCAACGGGCAGCCTGGAAACCATCGAACGCTATCAACGCAATAAAATGCACGGTAAATTCCAATCATTTTACGAAGATGGTCAGTTAAAAATTGAACAGGATTTTGTCAACGGGGCGCTCTCTGGGTTCAGCATCCGCTATTATCCCAATGGAAAAGTTCAGGAAAAGGTGCTCTTGAAAGACAATGTGGAGAACGGACCTTTTACGGAATACCATGAAAATGGGAATCTAAAAACAGAAGGAACCTACCTTCCCAACGAAGAGGGCGACGGGCTCGAGCACGGCGAACTCAAAGAATACAACGAGGCGGGGCAACTCATTCGAATCGCGGATTGCCAAAACGGAATTTGCCTCACCCGATGGAAGCAATAGCATCAACAATTTACAACCATGAATACTATTTTACGAAAAATCACCCTGCTCCTCTTACTGCTTGCTTGTACGCAAACACCCCAGCTCATGGGGCAAGTGGTGGGCGGTAGGCACGTGTTTTCTTTCCTTGCATTGCCTCAATCAGCGCGTGTGACGGGACTCGGTGGATCACAAATTGCGGTGCGCGACGATGACCCTGTTTTTGCAATTATGAACCCTGCGGCACTCAACCCAAGTATGTCTGGCCGCATGACCTTCAACCATAATTTTTTCCTGGGTGGCATTCGGCACGGGTACGTCTCCTATGCGCAGCATTTGCCCAAATGGGGTTTCACCATGCACGGGGGCATTCAATACATGAATTATGGGGAAATCAAACGCGCCAACGAATTCGGGGATGTAATGGGCACGATACCCACGGGCGAAAACGCTTTCACGCTGGGCGCTTCGAGGCCCTTGTCGGATAAATTATCCCTGGGATTGAACGCCCGCATGGCGTTTTCCAGACTGGATATCTACAAATCCTCGGCTTTATTGGCCGATGCCGGGCTGATGTATGCCGATACCGCCAAACGTTTCACGGCCGGATTGGTGATTCGCAACGCAGGCACCCAGATGTCTTCTTATGCCGATATCAAAGAAACCCTGCCATTTGACATTCAACTGGGCTTTAGCAAACGCCTCAAACACCTGCCTTTCCGTTTCGGAATAATTGCCCACCATTTACACCAGTGGGACATACGCTACAACGACCCAAATCTGGAAGGAGACCAGGTGTTAATTTTTGGCGACGATCAACCAAAGGAAAGCAAAGCCAATGCTGCGATTGATAATTTTTTCCGTCACCTGATTTTTAACGGCGAGTTTTTGCTGGGCAAAAACGAAGGTTTCCGCCTGCGTTTTGGCTACAACCACCTGCTTAAACGTGAACTTTCGGTGCGAAACTACCGCAGCCTCGCTGGTTTCTCCGGCGGAATTGGGATCAAAATCAGCCGTTTTCGCGTTGATTTTGGCTACGGAGCGTATCACCTTGCAGGCGGCGTGGCGCATTTGGGCATCGGTACGAACCTGCGGGAATTTTTCTAGTCCTCCGGCTTTGACAAAGGGAAAAATCGCCTCCCCAATTCACTCCTTAGTTGCCGGATGCGGCACCAGGATTTTCTTTTTGCCAGGTCTCAAAACGGTCGCCGGGTAAAAACGAGATTTTTTGCCCAAAACGCCCGGGTGCCCGCAACCACAGGGTAGCAATGCGTCGGCCCAGATGTCTGGACGTGGTGGTTTTTTCCACGTCGCTCCAAGGATAACGAACTGTTAACCAGTAGTTTGTGACAAAAAAATGCGTGGAATTGGCATCTACACGTTTCAAACGCCAAAGGGTTCGGCGGATAAACAAGAGCCAGAGCGTCCACACCGCAACCAGAAAAAGCCGCCCCCAGAGCAGCGGGAAGGGCAGGTAAAGTTCTTCTTCCGGGATGAGCAGGAAGGTGAGCAACAATCCACTCAAAAACACGGTGCCAAAAATTGGGATGAACACGCGCCAGAACAGCGTGGATCCTGCCGAAAGGCATTCCGTGGCCTCTGCTACTGGCTCGTTAGCGCCTGACTGTTCCTGGGCAATCTCCGATGTTGGGGGAATTTGATTTTCCATATATAAAATGTGCCGCACCCCGCATTGACGGAGCGCGGCACAAAAGTACATCGTTCAGCAGTACCGTTTTTTACGGTTTACAAACAGTTCGGCCTGCGTTGACACATTTTAGCACATCCAAGAGGTGTATGGCGTGTGCTGGCACCAAGAGATTTACATTTACATTGCCGAGCGTTAGGTCGGTTACGCGCAGCAATTCGTTTACATCCGGGTTGGGCGCCAGTGCCTGCCGCACGATGAAGTGCATGGTGCAAGGAATGGTACTCAACTTCGTGGTGCCGAGCGCGGGATTCAGGCGCACCAGAATTTTCAACTTCATGGCTTCGCCGAGCATTGGGTTCACGATGCGGCCTGCATCATCCAGTGGGTTCGTCATCAGTTTGCAATCGGCACCAGCTACCGCATCATCAAATTTCAGGGCCGTGGGCGTAACCCCGGTGTAGGGTAACCATTTTACAACACAAGCTGCTCGGGCAGCTGGGAGGGTAACGGTGGCTGCGGTTTGTCCCCATACCAATGGGCCGGATGCAAGGGCTTGCTCAATGAGCGGCGTTACGTCTTTGGTGATGACTTGCACGCACTTGCTGGTGTTGCGGCAATCGTCGGTGGCCGTCCAATGACGTTCGGTAACACAAAACCACTCACAATCCCCGGAAATAGGAATGTCTCGGTGGCTGAGCTGCACGCTTGGATCGCAGTTGTCGGTGGCGGTGGCGAGGCCAGTTTTGGCCACGCTGGTATCGCAGGTGACGGTTGTGTTGGCGGGGCAAGTAATTACAGGCGATTTTTTATCCTCCAGTTCGATGTCTTGCAGGCAGGTGCTGGCATTCCCGTGCACATCGTTGGCGGTCCAGGGGCGAGGGATGGTAAAGTCGTTGGGGCAGGAGCCGTCAATTCGCAGGTCTTCGCTGAGTACTGCTGCAATTGCGCAGTTGTCGGCAGTAGTGGGTGTACCCGTGTTGCCGGGTGCCAGGGAGGCTTCGCAGCTCAGGAGCAGATTGGCCGGACAGGTAATTTGTGGTGCTTCAAGATCTAGGATGGTGACTTTAAACGAACAAGTGGCGGTATTCCCGACTCCATCGGTCGCTGTGGCAGACACGTTCGTTTCGCCGACGTTGAAAAAGCTGCCGGAGGGTGGGGCGCTGATCAAGCTGACATTTGGGCAATTATCGTTGACATTAATGGTAAACGTGAGTGTTTTGCCGCATTTTCCCGGGTCGTTCAAGTTGCGAATTGCACTTGGGCAAGCAATGACGGGGGCTTCGGTGTCAATAAGGGAGTTGGCAAAACCGACCAGGTCGGTGGCCAATTGACCAAAATTGGTCTGCGCCCAATCGGCTCCTTGCTGGAATGACGATGGGTTGCCCAATTCATCCGGGCCAGAAAGTGCAATAATGTTGCAGCGGTTGATTCCGGTGCCAATGGCAACCCCAAAAATATAAGTTCCAGCGCTTTTCATGCCGTTGGCGATGCCCCTCCAGGTATTGATATTGCCGCCAGTGGTGGGGTTTCCATCGGTGATGAAGAAGATAAAATCGAGGTCAGGCGTTTTTCTTGCTTCCAGCAATGCGGCCTCAAAATTGGTCAGGGCGCCGGGGACATTCGGGTTGTAATTGGGGTTCGGCCCACCATCGCCAGTCAGATAGTTGGAAACGGCGCCTAAAAAACCGCTACTTTTTACGTCTGTCAGGCCCATTGGGGTGCTGGCGGAATTGGAAAATTCTACAATACCCATTTGCATTTTTCCGGTACTCGGCACCACCGCCGCCAGGGTATTGGCGAATCCGGTGACGGCATTTTCAACCTCGTCTTCAAATCCGCCCGGCGCATTACCGATGGAGCCGGATTCGTCGAGCACGAGTAATACTTTGAAGGGGCCGCCCGGAGCCTGGCAGCCCGGGAATACCGGATTAGGAACGCCCGCACATTGGCTGTGTGCATGACCGGAAATTAAAAAAACGAGCAGGAGCGAGAACAGGCCAGAAAGCCGCTGGCTGAGCGGGAAAGAATGCTTTTTCATAGTTTTGGAAATTGTTGAATGAAAGAGGAGTGTATATTGCTCTTGAATGCGCTTTTGCGCAGCTTCGTGAACAACAGACTTTCATTTATTCCCAAAAAAATGAGGGTGTCTCGTATCGGTGGTATGGCCTTCAGGCCGTCGGGAAGTGCGCCGTTCACGGCGCAGAAGAATACATATTGGGCGTAAAGACCTTTTGGCTATTGACTTAATTCTACTTTGTCAATTTAGCCGCATAGCGGCCTAAGGTCGGTAGAAATATCAAGGAGTTTCCCAAACAATCCCGAAGGAATTATATTTTATACACAAGGTATTGACATACAATTCCTTCAGGATTTTAGACTTTTTAATCCACCTCAATACTTATTCCGCCCTTTTTATCCTTTCCCTTTTCTTTATTTTTATCGGAAGTTTGAATCCTGCTACCCGATTTCAATTTCCGTGCAATGGCCGAGTAAGGCCCGGTCACCACGGTTTCTCCTGCCTGCAAGCCAGACACAATTTCGATGTAGTCGTTGTCCTGAATGCCCGTTTTGACCTCCCTGATTCCAACGGTATCGCCGGAAACCACGAAGACTATTTCTTTGAATACCGTGGTTTCTTTCTGCTTTTCTTTAGGGTTTTCGGAGTCCTCCTTATCCTTTTCTTTTTTGGATTTTTTCTCGTCTTCGTCCTTATCGTCCCGGGCCGTTACGGAAATGATGGGAACGGTCAGCCCGTCGGTAGTATGGGTAAAGATGTCCACCGAAGCCGACATACCCGGGCGGAACGGATACTGGCGACCATCTTTTTGGAGATCTACGTAAGAACTGGGGTCAATGCGGACTTTTACGACAAAGTTGGTTACCTGATCGGTATTGAGGCTGGCACCGCCGCTGCTTACGTTGCTTGCGCTGTTGGCAATTTCTGACACTTTGCCCTTAAATTTTCGCCCCAGGTAAGCATCTACTTCAATATCCACCTCATCGTTGAGGCTCACTTTCAGGATGTCGCTTTCGCCCACATCCACCTGAACTTCCATGCTGCGGAGATTGGCTACGCGCATCATTTCTGTGCCGGCCATTTGCAGAGTACCAACCACGCGTTCGCCTTTTTCAACGTTTAATTTGCTGACAATGCCACTCACAGGGGCTGTGATGATGGTTTTTTGCAAACTCGTGCGGAGTTCTTTCAAACGAGCGGAGGCGCTGTTGATGCCATATTCTGATACCCGAACGCCTGCTTTCGCGCTTACAAGATTGCTTTCGGCGGAACGGAGGCTCGCTTCCGATGCGGCTAAGGCACTTTGAGCGGATTTAAGATTGCTCTGAGACGTTTCAAATTCAGAAGTAGAAATAACGCCCTCTTTGTAGAGTTTTTCGTTGCGCTGATGGGCGTTTCGGGCCACATCAAGCTGCGCAATCAGGCGCTTTTGGTCAGCTTTAAGTTGTTCAATTTGCGCGCCGCTCCCGTCCACGTTGGAATTGGAAATTTCTCGTTGGGAGCGAGCGGTATTGACGGAGGCCTGCCCTTGCTCCACGGCACTCTGGTATTCGTCGGGCCGAATTTTGGCCAATACCTGACCCATGGTCACAGAATCTCCTTCTTCGACATAGAGTTCGGTGATTTCGCCAGAAACATCGGAACTGATTTTGACCTCCGTTTCGGGGAATATTTTACCACTCGCGCTCACCGTTTCTTTGATGGTTCGATTTTGTACGGTTTCAACCGTCACCTCTTCGCCCTTGGGTTTTTGGCGGGCCTTAACCACTGCGGCCACAATAAGGAGTGCGAACACACCGATGAGTACGTAAAGCAGGGTTCTTTTTTTCCGTTTGGGCTGTTGACTTGCCATTTTGTGTTGATGCCTTTGATGATCAGAAATATTGATTTCGGCGACGAAGGTCAGTGTAGATTCTGAACTTCGTCCTAAGACTTGGATAAAATGCACTAAACGGCGGATGAAGACGCGGCTACACGCCTAAAAAAAATCGCCGAAGCGATTTTTACATCTCTCCGGCGAAGGGTTCACGCAGTTTGCGTGTCAAGTTTGGAAATAAGCTTAGGTGGGAAACAACACCTGTGGATTCACACTTTTTGGTCATGCATCCTACTTCGGATGCGTTGTAATAAGGCCGGGGAGGCTGTTTCGCGCGGGAGATTTGCATTAAGCAAGGAGCGCAGTGATTCCACATCGGGAGATTCTGGCTGTCTGGGGGCGGGTTTTTCAAAAAAAACGGCGTTTTCTACGGGGATGGCGTCTGCCGGATTGCCGGATACGAATGGATCGGTGACTTGGTGTTTGTCGCTGGCGGGTATGCCAGTGTCTTTTCTTGCAATTTTCATGTTAAAGTGAATTTGTGCCGGCATACTATCGCTTGGATTGCTGCTTCCTGGGTTGCCCAATATTCCAAAGCCGGGTGCCTCACATTGCCCGCTGCGGCTGCCAACCGAGCTTGGGCATATAGATGTGGGCGACCAATTTTTCACGGACGCGGAGTAGGTGGTCAAACCAGAGAAGGAGCTGGCACGCAATGCCTGCTGACCTGCGGTAAAATGCTGACGAGTGAATGACATGTTGGTTTGTGTTTTAACTTTAGTAATGGGGTATGGTTGCTGCAAAAAGGGTTTGCCACGGGCAGCGTTCAAAACTGCTTCGGGCAAACCCTTTTATTACGTTGCGCTGGGCGCATCTTCGTCTTCTCCTACTTTGCCTTCATTATCCTGCACGTTGTAGCCTTGCGAACGTCCATAAAGTTGGAGTTTTTTAGCCAAAACGTTGCGGGCACGGTGCAGGCGCGAGCGGACGGTACCGATGGGTATGTCCAAAATGGCCGCAATCTCCTCATAAGTGAAGTCCTCCAGATCCAGGAGCACCACGGTGCGGAAATTTTCGGACAACGAATTGACGGCAAGCATCACCTCGTCGCCCATGCGGTCATTGCGCGGGTTTTCGGCCACGGGAAGCAGGCGCACCGTTGGGTCTTCAATGTCGCGGGTGCGTGGCTGGGTCTTGCGGCTGCGCCAATCGTTGATAAAAGCATTCCGGCAGATTCGGAACAGCCATGCTTTGGCGTTCGTTTCTGCAGAATAGCGCTCAATAAAGCGCCATGCTTTCATAAATGTCTCTTGCGCAAGATCCTCCGCCTGCGTCCTGTCGCCCGTAAGGCGGTAGGAGAACGCATAAACCGCATCGAGCAGCGGGACGAATTCCTGCTCGAATACTCGGTTTTGCGCGCTGTTTGCCTTGTAGGTTAAGTTAGCCATAGAGCTTAGGTTTTAAATTCGGCACTGCAAAGGTCGCCGATTAGCACACACAACACAAGAGGGGGGCGCGAGAGTTCCCGAAGCGAAAAAAAAATTGAAAATGGTTACGCAGCCAACTCATAACTCACATCTCACAACTCATTTTCACACCGTTCCCCGGTTCTTAGTTCGCCAAACAGAAATCATCATTCGGATGGCAAATGCAACGGCTGCGAGGGCGCTTCCAACGCCAAAAAAGAGCATTTCACCCCAAATATATTCCTCGATGGCGGGCTGCTGTGCGGGCGGAAGATGCCCGGTAAGTGGTTCCCAGGTTTGCTCTTCGATATATCCCAAAAATTCATTGACCCGTTCGATCAATAAAAAAGTGAGCGGGAACATCAGCAGCATCAACACGATTTTGAGCACTTGAAGATTGGCCAAAAACGTGTATTTGAGCAAAAAAATGTAGCGCGTCAGCGTAATCAATACTACCACAAAAATTGCATTCCAGGTATTAAATACCCACACGTGCATGGCCTTGTGAATCGGCTGCAACACGGCCCAAACAACGATGGCCGTAATGACCCACCAGATCAATTCAATGCTGATTTTCAAGGTATTAGATTTGTTCATATTGTTTTTTTCAAAAAATTAAATCCACAAATGCAGCGCACAAGCCTACATATACATACGGGGAGAAAAAAGGTTTTTCATCGGTACTATGGATGAGCATTGATCTTTCCCAAAGCGCCACTCCCTCACTGCGCCAACTTCAATAATATTGAAACCGAAACGCAAGCTACAAATGTCCGAGAATTAGCCGAGTTCTACTGTCAAATT
>CAZKBH010000033.1:48566-51135 GCA_964550795.1 uncultured Saprospiraceae bacterium | reverse complement strand
GCCAACCCTGTATACCAGAAGCTGAAAATTTCCCTGGCCGAAGCGGAAGCCGCTTGTGTGTGGTTAAAATCCAATATTCCCGGTCTCCTGGTCGAACCCGTGGGCGAGTTGCGCCGCCGTTGCCCGGTGGTAGAAACCGTGGAACTTTTAGCGGCGTTTGAAGGCGATATGTTGCCGCATTTGGCAGGGCCGGATTTTGAAGTGGATACCCGTTCGGACGGCAAAATGCTGCTCCGGGCAGCAGACCTCAGCGGACAAACCGGAGCCGGAACGACCATTATTTTACACCAGTGTTTGCCCGGAGAATGGGGTTCAAAATTGTTCAAATACACGGGCGCTGCGGCGTTTCTGGAAGGTTTTGTGCAAGCCAATCCGGGCGTTGAGTTTAAAAATCTCCCCGACGAAACAGCGATTTTTGAAAAGGCAAAACGCTCGTATGTCGCCCCGGAAATGCGCGAAAGTGCATCCGTTTTGACCCATAATATTTCTGAACAACTGATTCAGGATCAGGACATTAAAGGCATTTTGCACGTCCACACCACCGCCAGCGACGGGCTGCATTCCCTGCGTGAAATGTGTGCATACACCCGCTCGCTGGGCTATTCCTACATCGGTATTACGGACCACAGTCAATCGGCCTTTTATGCCAACGGACTCAAGCCCGACCGGGTGCTGGCCCAAATGGAGGAAATTGATCAGTTGAACGCCGAAATGGCCCCGTTCCGAATCCTCAAAGGCATCGAAAGCGACATCCTGAACGACGGATCACTGGATTATGAGGATGCATTGCTGGAAAAATTTGACTTCGTAATCGCTTCCGTGCATTCCAACCTGCGCATGACGCTCGAAAAAGCCACGGAGCGCGTCCTGCGGGCCATCGAACATCCATGCACCACGATCCTGGGCCACCCCACCGGGCGACTCCTGCTCAGTCGGGAGGGATATCCGCTCGACTGGGATGCCGTATTTGAAGCTTGTGTAAAGCACCAGGTCAGCATCGAACTGAATGCGAATCCGCGTCGTTTGGATCTGGATTGGAGCTTGATTCCCAAGGCTTTGGCCATGGGCATTCGCATCAGCATCAACCCGGATGCACACAGCAAGGATGGTATTTTGCACACCCGTTACGGGGTGATGGTAGCCCGGAAAGGCGGGCTGACCCCGGCAGGGTGTTTGAATGCACTGGAATTAAACCATTGGTTAGGGAAGTGACCACATTCCTCACATTCCTCACATTCCTCACATTGACCACATTGACCACATTGACCACATTTATCACATTGCAGAACTGGGACAAGCGATGATCCAGGTTACTTTACATGGGTATACAAAGCAGATCTTGGAAGTGCGGGATATCGTGGCGGTGCGAAGGGGAAAGTTTGATTCCTGATTCAAGTGTATCTTTAGCAAAAACCAATTTCACTTTGACGATGAAATTCAACTACTCCGCTGCATTGCTCCTCTTTTGCGCTATTTGGGCTACTTCAAGTTCGGCTCAGCCCAGCTACACTGGCTCCCGGGTAGCCCTGTTTGATATTCAAATTTTGCAGCAAAAAGGCCCCAATCTTCAAATTCGCTGCCGGATGGCGAATACCGGGCGGCAAATGATTGGCACAAAAAATCCGGAGTTAATGGTAGAATTTGACCACTTCGGAATGCCCGGTTTGCTGCGTGACCATGAAACCTCTCTGGCTGAGGCAGCCAGGAACAATTGCCCCAAACTCAAACCCGGCGAACTTTCTGCACCCATTTGGCTGAGTGTTCGCCTGCTTGCCCGCACCCAGGCTTCGGAGGCAGAACCGGGAGCCTGTGCAGAACTCGTTTTTGATACCGCTTTTGTGGAAACCTGGGGCACTCGTAGCATGCAATTGCGCTTTTTTCTCCGAAATACGGGTACTGCACCCGCCAATTTTTTCGCCAAAAACATGGAACCGCTGGTGAAACTGTACTTCGTCAGTGGCACCAAATTAACCCGGGGCGCCATACCCGCTGGCAGCACGAGTATCCAAAAAGGCCGGGAAACTTTGGATGGCCTGCTTTTCCCCGGAGAGGTTTTGGAAGGAAGTGTGGAAATTCCGCTCAAGGATCGCAGTAAATTTTCCCCTAATATCGCACTTGAGTTCGACCCAGCTCAAGCCGTGGATGAGTGTAGCAGAGGCGGGAATTTGTGGGTGGTGCCGCTGCGCTATTAGTGCGGATGAAACTGGCATTATTTTGGCCGAAAACCCCGGATTCTTTCAGTCAGCAGGAATCTGGACGTTAAGTTTTGGGAAAAAAGCTCCTGCCCTGCGGAATTTGCCAAAATGCTTCTATACTTTTGCAGGAGTTTTTTTTATAATCCCGTTTGAAGTAATAATCTCATGACTAGTTTGGCAGTATTGCATAATCCTGGCGTTTACCTGTCCCTTCGTTTACTCCTCCACCTTGACAGGTTTTTCCCATTAAAGGATTCCGCTTGCGTACCAAAATAGTCAGCTTATTCAGACTGTTTGAACATCATTATTGTACGCAAAACAAACTCCGATGCCCATACCCGGCATTGTTAATCTGTCCATTTTTATGCGGAATT
>CAZKBH010000033.1:39388-48556 GCA_964550795.1 uncultured Saprospiraceae bacterium | reverse complement strand
TTTCTCTGCTTGCGATTCTGTTATGCGCTTTAACAAGTGCGCAGGCTCAGGTGAACCTCTCTAACGGAACCAACACTGCTGAGCTGGATTTCAGCAACAGCATGCCTACTTCGGTAGGGTCTAACCCCAGCACTGCCTTCACTGGAGCGGGTTTTGACGCCGACCCCGTAGTTGCTGGCCGACTCAATTCCTTTGCCTGGGCCGTCACTGGCTGGAGCAACGGTAATTTGGCCTTTGGAGGAACCCAAATTATTGCCAACACCGACTACACCCGTGGCGCGGTGGCCGCAGCTCAAACAACTGGCGGTATTTACGCCTACACCGGCGCACCGCACTCTGCCGCCAATCCGGCACTGATGATTCAGCCCGGCAGTAGTGACTGGGCACCTGGAACCCTGACGCTGCGCATTGAGAACACCGGAACCTCCAATATTACAGATCTGGACGTTTCCTACAATATCTACAACCGGAACGACCAGGCGCGGAGCAATTCCTTCAATTTTTCACACTCAGCCGACAATATCACGTACACCGATGTACCAGCACTGGATTTTGTTTCTCCAGCAGCCTCAGACGCCAATGGCTGGGTCTTGATCGGAAATAGAAGCACCACTATCACGGGGCTTAATGTGGCTCCGGGAGATTTTTTCTACATCCGCTGGAGTGGTGCCGACATGGGCGGTTCCGGTTCGCGCGACGAATTTGGTTTGGACGACATCAATCTTGAAGCAACTTTTGAGGCCGCCTGCGATCTCACCGATGCCGGCCTCACCGACGTTCATTGCGAAAATAACAATGAAACCTTCGATGATGACACCGACGACTATATCTGGTTCCAACTAAACCCAACTACCGGTTTGGGTTCTGGCTATGACGTAACGGTCAGCAGCGGTTCAGTGCTTTTGAATGGAAATGCCCCTGCAGTGAATGTTCCTTATGGTTCTTCGCAGTTTTTCCGCCTGCAGGAAGGTTCAGCGGGCTCGGGGAACGTCACCCTGACCATCGCCGAGACTGGTGACACCTCCTGTAATATTCAGGTATTGGTGGTTGATCCGGGATCCTGCTCCGTTGAGCCTTGTTTCCTGGAGGAACTAAATCTGGACAGCGTCATGTGTGTGAACAACGGGACGCCCAATAATTCCGCAGACGATTATATCAAGTTCAAGCTTAACCCGACGGGTTTTGGTCTTGACAGTTTTTATAGTGTGAATGTTTCTTTTGGCACCGTTACCTTATTGAATGGCGATCCTGCTGTTGGCATTCAGTATGGCTTTCCGACGACTTTCAGGCTCCAAAATGGCTCTGCTGGCGGTGGTAACGTCTTTGTTGACGTTACGGATGACGCACAAGGCTGCATTCTTGGAGTGGAAATTAACGACACGGGAATCTGTTCTGTCATGTCTTGCAATGTGTCCGCTTCAATTGCAGCCACCAACGAATTTTGTGTGTTCCCAGGGGAAGTGCAGGCCACAGGCAACGGCGGCCTTGCCCCTTACACCTACCAGCTCACCGGGCCAAACGGCTACGATGAGACCAACCTGACGGGCCTTTTCACTGGCTTGGATGCAGGCATTTACAATTTGACGGTCAGCGATTCTGAAGCGCCACCCTGCGTCTTTATGACTACGGTGGAAATTTTGCTGATCCTGGACACGCAAGCACCCACTTTTGACCAAGATACATTGCCTGCAGATTTGTTGCTGGATTGCTCGGAAAATATCCCGGCCCCGGAAACACTGACCGCGACGGATGATTGCGATGGCCCTTTGATGGTCAATTTTGACGAAATCATCACGCCAGGCAATTGCCCACAAGAATTTATCATCACCCGCACCTGGTCGGTTGCCGATGCAGCAGGAAACAATTCCGTGCATACCCAAACCATTACGGTGGAGGACAATACTCCGCCTACTTTGAATGGTCTGCCGAACATTACCGTTTCCGTGGAATGTGATGAGCCGCTTCCTGCAGTGCCAACCGTTACTGCCGAGGATCTTTGTGATACTTCCGTTACGGTTGTGTTCAGCAGCAGCACCGAGCCAGGCGATTGTCCGCAGGAATACACCCTTTTCCGCACCTGGACAGCCACCGATGATTGTGGCAACGGAGTAACATTTACCCAAACCATTTCTGTTACAGACAATACTGCTCCAACATTCAACCAAAATCCACTTCCTGGAGATATCACTGTTTCGTGCTCAGATATTCCGATGCCAGAAATGCTTGACGGGACCGACAATTGTGATCCCGGCATTCCAATCCCGGTGATTTTTATCAATGAATTCCACTACGACAATACCGGCACAGATGTGGGCGAGTTCATTGAAGTTGCTGGTACGGCGGGAACTGATCTTTCCCAGTACCAGCTTGTGTTGTACAATGGCGCAAATGGCGCACCCTACAACACCTTGGTTCTCAGTGGTATTATTGACAACGAGGGCGGCTCAGGCTTTGGAGCCGTTTCTTTTGCCTATCCTGTCAATGGCATCCAAAACGGTGCGCCGGACGGTATGGTACTGGCCACCACGACTGGCATGGTACTTCAGTTTTTGAGTTATGAAGGTGCTTTTGCCGGTGTTGGCGGCGTGGCCAATGGCATGATGTCCACCGATATTGGTGTACTGGAATTGGGTACCGAGCCCATTGGGCTTTCCCTCCAACTCACTGGAAATGGTCAACAATACGGCGACTTTACCTGGGTAGGGCCAATTGCTGAATCTCCGGGTACTTTGAACGCCGGGCAAATAATCACCCCGCTCCCGGGCGTGATTCCGGCCATATTCAGCCAGATGATTGAGTCGGGCGATTGCAACGGAGAATCTACCATCACCCGCATGTGGCAACTCAGCGATGCTTGCGGTAACTCCATTTCGCACACCCAAATCATTACGGTTACGGATACCGAAGGCCCTTCTTTCTCGCCGCCACCGCTCCCAATGGATATCACTTTGAGCTGCGAACAGCCTGTACCTGCTGCTCCAGTGCTCACCGCTGCGGACCTCTGCGACGTTCCCGGAATGCTGAACGAACGCGTTTGGATCAACGAATTTCACTACGATAATGTCGGAGGTGATGTAGGTGAATTCATCGAAATTGCTGGCACAGCGGGCACTGATCTTTCTACTTACAATCTCGTCTTGTACAACGGTGCTAATGGTCAACAATACAATACGCTCGTGCTGAATGGAGTCATCCCGAATCTGGCAAACGGCTTTGGAACTCTTTGTTTTAATTATCCCGCAGATGGTATCCAGAACGGATCACCCGATGGTATCGCCTTGATAAACAATGTAATGGGCGGCATGGTGGTGCAGTTTTTGAGCTACGAAGGTGCCTTTGCGGCTACCAACGGCCCGGCCAACGGCATGATGTCCACGGATATCGGTGTGCAAGAACTTGGCACTACGCCTATTGGTTTCTCCGTCTACCTCACGGGCAACGGCGATGAATATTCCGACTTCACCTGGACTGGCCCAGCTGCTGCAACCAATTGTGGAATAAATACCGGCCAAACTTTCGTTGCCGCCTCCATGGGACCCGTGGTGACCTTTGAAGAAAGTGAAATGCCCGGCACTTGTCCACAGGAGCGCATGATTTTCCGCACCTGGACGGCGACCGACGATTGCGGCAACGAAACCGTGCTCAATCAGACCATAAACATCGTGGACGATACCCCGCCTACGGTGAACTGCCCTGCCAATATCACCCTCAACCTGGATATTTTCGGAAACGCTTCTTTGTCTATTGAAGACCTGAACATTACTTATTCGGACAATTGCGCCGCCGAAATGGACCTGATTGTATCGCCATTCCCGACCCAGTTTTACGACTGCGACGACGAGGGCACCACGGTTCAGGTGAGCGTTTCTGTGACAGACCCCTGCGGTAATGTGGGTACCTGCACGACGAATGTGACCATTAACCCGTTCTCGCGCTGTACGCCAGTGATCCTTATTACAGACCCTTGCGTTTGCAAAAACAACGCGACTTCTCTGATTAACGGGCAGTTTGGCGAAACCATCAAAATTGAATCTTTGGCGGGCAAAACCTGGACGGTTATCGCCAACAGCGGTTTTTATTTGGCCTCCAGTCCAGCCCCACCTAGCGTGCCAATTTTGGTTCCAATTGGTACCACATTCACTGAAAACCCAGTGCCGAGTGGCGATTATTTCCTCACGGGCGTTCACGTGGATGCCCTGGGGTATTCGATTACCGTGCGCAGCGAATCAGGTGAAATCCTGACGATTGGCAACCTGTGCGCTTATCCGAGCCCCAGCATCACCTCTGATTTGAGCGGGCCTTTCTGCCTGTTCTCCGACCCCGTGCCATTGGTCGGGATTCCTGGTGATGCAAACATTATCAGCGAAGGATTTACCGTGAATGGAGTCCCCGCCACGGTGTTTGATCCCAGCCAGGGGGTAGGCCAATACGAAATCATTTACACGGTAAACGGCGGCGTACCCAAAGCTTTTGGCCCGAATGATCCGGGTTGCATTCAGGCGCTGCGCGTGTTCGTGAACGTGGTGGCAACGCCTTCGAACCTGAGCTGCAACGACCTCGTTACAATCTCTTTAGACGACGAGAATTGCGCCGAGGACATTACGCCAGATATGATTCTGGATGGTTCGTACGGCTGTTTTGACGACTATATCGTTGAAATTGATAAAACCTTGCCTTACGGAAACGGCCCCTGGTTGCCCGGTTTTGTGGATGTGAATGATATTGGCAAAACCTATCAAGTGCGCGTGACACACCTTGTGAGTGGCAACATGTGTTGGGGTAATCTCAAAATTGAGGACAAACTCGCGCCCGTAATGACCTGCGAGAACTTCTCGGTGCCCTGCAACACCCCCGACCTCAGCCCGAACTACCTGTTCAATGTTTTAGGCATTCTGGCCGCGCAACCCATTGTAACCGACTGCCAGAATTTTACCTTAACGTTTATTGACTCCGAGGTGCCGCAAAACTGCGTGTCGGGTTTGACCAATATTATTACCCGCAAATGGACTGCCAGAGATGCCAGCGGCAACACATCCACTTGCGAGCAAACCATCGGACTACTCCGTCCCACTTTTGCGGACGTGACGACTCCGCCCGATTATGACGGCATAAATGCGCCCGGATTTAACTGTACCGCCAACTATCCTACTCCAGACTGGATTGAAGGGCAGGGTTTACAGGGTTATCCTTACGTGTTTGGCCAACCCACCGGCTGCAACATCAACTGGGCATACACAGATTTCAGAATTGAGGTTTGCGATGGCACTTATAAAATCCGCCGCGAATGGATCTTGCTTAATCACTGCGTAGGCGGTGTATTGGTTCACAATCAAATTTTGAAAGTAGAAGATACCCAAGGGCCTGCAATGACCTGCCCTGCCAACCTGACTGTTTCGGTTAATCCGTTCCAATGCTGCGGAAATGTTGATTTGCCAGACCTCGTCATCAAAGACGAGTGCTCACGCATCAACAATATCAGCGCGATGGTGACCACTTTTGATCCCTTTACCAATGAGCAAACGGGCATGTTCCTTGTTGGCGGGTCGTTACAGGATTTCCCTGGCAACAACTGGTGGGATTTGGACACCCTGGCAGCCTTTGGTACTACCACTTGTTTACCTGTTGGTGCTCAAACGGTCACGTATGCGGCAACCGATGCATGTGGTAATTCCACTACCTGCACCTTCCGCCTAACAATCCGTGACTATGTTCCACCAGTCGCCTCTTGCGACCAAACGACAACCGTGGCGATTGGCACCGATGATCCATTCGACTGCTACGGCCCAGCTGGCCCGAACAGCCCGGGATTGGACGACTGTGAATTTGGCGGCGTAACCTGGGTTAAAGCCACCACTTTCGATGATGGATCGTATGATAATTGCAACGGGGTGAAATTCACCATCCGCCGAATGGCACCTTACTCGGATTGTATTCAGGGCCTGAATAACGTTCGTGGTTCCCTGCCCTGTGATGCAAGCAACCAGAGTTTCCCAACTGAATTCGACCGAGCAATTAGCGAACAGGATTCAATCAAATTCTACTGCTGCGAGGTGGGTACCATCCAAACGATTATCCTCAGCGTTTATCAAGTGGATATCAACGGCGGGATTTCGGTCGGCCCGGATGGCTCCCTGATCAAAAACGAGTGTATGATTCAGGTGGAGGTGCAAGACAAGGTTAGACCCGCGTGTGTGCCCCCTGCGCAAGTGGCGGTAAACTGCGAAAACTTTGACCCAAGCCTTTGGGCTTACGGCAAGCCGCAGGTGGCTGACAACTGCTGCCTGGATACCAGCCGCGTTTACCAGGGTCAATGCGGCCTGACCCACACGGCGAATTATGCACTGTTTGACACCGTTTGTAACAAAGGCACCATCACCCGTACGTTCCGGGTGTTCGACTGTCATGGTCAATCCAGTCAGTGCACCCAGCGCGTGATAGTGACTTATGAGCAGGATTACTTCCTGAAATTCCCGGATGATGTGGTTGTGACGATTTGCAACGAAGATGGGCGTTATGATGAACCAAGCTTCTTCGGAGAAGATTGTGAGCTACTGGCTATTAGTCACGAGGATGAAATTTTCACCGTGGTTCCGGACGCTTGTTTCAAAATTGAGCGCACCTGGAGTATTCTTAATTGGTGTACTTACGACCCGAATCTGCCTTGTATAGAGGTGCCCAATCCGAATCCGAACGCGATTACGAACCACCCAACCAACCGCCCAGGCCCTATTGTTTCCCCTTGCGGAACGCCAGCGCCCTGGGCACCCACAAATGTTCGTATCAACCCGACCGATCCTTCGCCGACCAATTTCTGTACGTTCTACAACAAAAACGCCAACTGCTACAAGTACAAGCAGATTCTGAAATTTTTGGATAACGAAGACCCAATCATCGAAGACTGTCCTGCTGATACCGTTTATTGTGATTTAACACCGAATAGCTCAGGGCATTGGAACGACCAGGCTTGGTGGGACAACAACCTCCAAACCCATGACCTTTGCGAAGGTCCCACAGATCTCGGAATCACGGCCAGAGATGCTTGCTCGGGTGTGAATGTGAATGCACACTACTTGCTGTTCCTTGATTTGGACAATGACGGGACGATGGAAACGGTCATCAATAGCATCAACCCGCCTCCGCCAGGCATTGTATTTTTTGACAATGTCAACACACCAAACTACGGTGGAGGCCAAGCGCGGCAGTTTGATAACCGGGGTCTGCCCACCAATCAGACCTACCAGTTCACCCTGCAGAACCGCTTTGATCCAACCGGCACCAAAAAGATATTCTCGGTGCGTTGGAACACCCAGCAATCGCAGAATGTCTATACCATTCCAGAATTCCCCCTTGGAACGCACAAGATTAAATGGTTTGTACAAGACGGTTGTGGCAATGAGTCGTTCTGTGAATACAACTTTACCGTGGAGGATTGTAAAGCCCCAACGGTGGTATGTCTCAACGGTTTGAGCACCAATATTATGCCTACGGGGATGATCACGCTCTGGGCATCTGACTTCCTTCAATATACAGAAGACAATTGCACGCCAGCGGGTCAAATCCAGATTGGTATTCGCAAATGTGGAACGGGAACAGGCTTCCCAGTGGACGCTCAGGGCAACCCAATTACGAACATCACTTTTGATTGCACCGAACTCGGTACCCAGTGCGTTGAGCTTTGGGCCATTGACGCGGCAGGCAATGCAGATTACTGCGAAACCTACCTCATCGTACAAGATAATCTGGGCAGCTGTGGTCCCAACAACCGAATTGATGTTGCTGGGCAGTTAAAAACAGAAATGTTGGATGGCATTGAGGAAGCGATGGTGCTCATTGATGGTACGAGTACTTTTGCCCCGCCATACAGCTACTTCGACCTTTCGGATAATAACGGCGTGTACGAAGTGATGAACAACGTTCCCTTGGATGCCACCTTCTCGATTGTTCCAGAGAAAGACGACAATCCGCTCAACGGCGTAACGACCTATGACCTGGTGTTGATTTCCAAACATATTCTGGGACAGGAGCCATTTGATTCGCCGTTCAAGATCATTGCTGCGGATGCCAATAAATCGGGATCTGTGACCACTTTTGACATTGTGGAAATCCGGAAATTAATCCTGGGCATCTATACTGAACTGCCGAACAACAAGTCCTGGCGCTTCGTGGACAAATCCTTCACGTTCCCGAACCCGAACAATCCATTCCAGACAGCATTCCCGGAATCCGTTTCCATTGCAGATGCGATGATGGACCAAATGGACCAGGATTTTATGGGGGTTAAAATTGGTGATGTCAACTACACGGCTATCTCCAACGCCACCATGACTGCAGAAGAACGCAGCGTTGGCACAGCATTCTTCGATCTTGAAGACCGCGCAGTGAAAGCAGGTGAGGAGTTTGAGGTTACATTTAAAGCGGCTCAAAACCTTCAGGGCTTCCAGTTTACAGCAACGCTTGACGGCTTGACGGCGCTCGACGTAGTTGCTTCCGAGCACGTAAACTCCAACAACTTCAATTTTGCAGTTGCCAATGCTATGGCAGTTTCCATAGACGGCGCACAAGCATTCACCGTTCGTTTCCGGGCGGATAAGGCGGGCAAATTGAGTGAAATGTTGGGCGTATCGGGTGCAATAACCCGCGCAGAGGCATATCCGGCCTTCGCTGAAGCTTCGGCGGGGAAACAAGGCCGCCTCGGCGTTGCGTTCCGTTTCGACGGCAAAACCATCTCCAGCGTAGGTTTTGAATTATACCAAAACCAGCCAAACCCGTTTGTGAACAAAACGAACATTGGTTTCTATCTGCCTGAGGCTACCGAGGCTACCCTGTCAATCCTGGACGGTTCCGGCCGATTGGTGTACCAGCAGAAAGGCAAGTTTGCCAAAGGCGAAAACAGTATTTCGCTGGAACGCGCACTGCTCAACACAACCGGCGTACTGTTTTACAAACTGGATACCGCCACGGACAGCGCGACGAAGATGATGATTCAGGCAAAGTAATTTGTGGTTAACCCCGCATAGAAGCATAAGTAAAGCACTGCCCCCGCCACCCGCATTTGTGGGTGAGCGGGGGCAGCGCTTTTTAGGAACATGTTCAAGAACGTGTGGCACACCTCCCATACGACCTTGCTACAAACGTTAGACCTCTCCGAGGTCTTTCGGGTCATAAACA
>CAZKBH010000033.1:6157-39288 GCA_964550795.1 uncultured Saprospiraceae bacterium | reverse complement strand
CTGATTTTTCTACAAACGTTAGACCTCTCCGAGGTCGTTCGGGACATAAACACTGATTTTTCTACAAACGTTAGACCTCTCCGAGGTCGTTCGGGACATAAACACTGGATTTACTACATAATTGCAATAAAATAACCAATCTACTCAACTGATGAAACCATGCCCAAAAACATTTGTTCGTTGTTCGAACAAGCCCATTTTACCATTCAACCTGTGATTTTGACTATTCAGGACTTTTCAATTGCTCCGTCCACCAGACCACCCTTTTTTTGCACCATCAAGAAACGTTGTTCAAGAAAGCAAAACATGTTTTTGGAAACACCCTCTTCAATATGAACAAAGATTTCATCCAGTTCACCCGCCGAATCTTTGGCGTTGGCGTACTGCTCGTCCTAATCCTCTCCGCTGCATCTGCCCAATCCGCCGTACTCGAAGGCTACATTCAAGAAGGCCTCAACGCCAACCTTACCCTGAAACAGCAAAACCTCGAAATTGCCAAAGCACAGGAGTCGTTGCGCCAATCCAAGTCGCTGGGTATGCCCAAATTCACGTTTGATGCCAACTACACCCTTGCCGTGGGCGGGCGGAAAATTGACTTCCCGATCGGTGATTTACTCAATCCGGTGTACGATGGATTGTACCAAATTCAAACCATGACCCCTGGGGCAAAATCCCCGCTTCAGTTGGAAAATCAGGCTATTCAGTTCCTGCCTAACAATTTCCACGAAACCAGAATCGGTTTTGCTTACCCGATTTTTAACTCCGACCTGAAATACAACCGCGAAATACAGGCCCATTTGTATGAAAGCAAATCGGCGGAAAAAGCGGTTACAGAGCACGAACTTCGTTACCAAATAACAGAAGCCTACCTGAATTATTTACGGGTTTTGGAAGCCGAAAAAATCTGGCTCAACACCAAGTCGGTCCTGACCGAACTTCGCCGTTTCAACGAAAGCCTGGTAAAAAACAACGTAGCTACCCGCGACGTGGTGGCTACCGCTGATTACGAACTAAGCAAGGCCGACAATGAAATTTTCCGGTTTCAAAGTCAGCAGAATTCCGCCCGGGCTTATTTCAACTACTTGATTAACAAAGATTTGCAAAGCGAGGTGACTGTTGACACAGCCTTCCTCCGCGCTGCTTTGCCAGCCTACGTAGAAGCACAATTGGTGCAGGAGAGTATGAATAAACGACCTGAATTTGCGGCACTCAGAGCAGGGCAGCAAGCCGCCGAAACCGACGTACGTCGCAATGCCGCCAACTCCAAATTGCCCGATTTTTACCTCGGCGGTTCGTTTGGATTCCAGGGATTTGGGTACACGTTTAATCAGGATCAAGCCTATGCGTTGGCGCAGGTTGGACTCAGCTACGATTTGTTTGACGGGGGACTCCGCAAGAGCAAAACCCAGGAGTCCCGACTTCAGGCCGAGCAAATCCGCAACCAAACGGAGCAAGCCAAACAACAAATTGCCTTGCAAGTTACCTCCGCCTCGAACGAACTCGAAGCAGCTCAAAACGGCTTCCAAACCGCTCAAACAGGTCTTCGTGCAGCAGAAGAAACCTTCCGAATCGTGAACAATAAATACCGCGCTGGGCAGGCCCTTCTGCTCGAATTTTTAGATGCCCAAAACCGCGTAACGACGGCTCGCCTGCAGCAGATGCTGGCCTGGACGGAGGTGCTGGTGAAGGAAGCCGGGCTTCGTAAAGCGGCGGGATTATAGGGAGTAAAGATTACCCGAAACAGCGTTCCGGGGTACATAAAATCGCTTTTGACATGAAATATCCAACACTTAAAACCATCGCCGTTCCAGTCATTCTTTCCACTCTGGCCCTGATTGGCTTATGTACCTTAATGGGCGGCTGCGGCGCTAAAGATGCATCCGATGCCGCGCAAACCGTCGTTTCGGACGAATCTATTCCCGTGCGCACGGCGGCCGTTCAACAAAAAACCATCGCGCTGCCCATGCACGCCAGCGGAATCCTGACTTCCTCGGCGGAGCAGCGTTTATCGTTCAAAATCGGCGGGATCATCCGTAAAATTTATGTGGATGAGGGCGATGTGGTGCGTCCCGGACAATTGCTCGCAACCCTGGATAAAACCGAAATTGATGCACAAGTGGCACAGGCGCAACAGGGTTTGGCGAAGGCGGAGCGCGACCTTTCCCGTGTCGAAGGGCTTTACCGCGACAGCAGTGCCACACTTGAATTGCTGGAAAATGCCACCACTGGCCGCAACGTCGCAAAGGAAACAGCTCGAATTGCCACGTTCAACCAGCAATATGCCGAAATACGCGCTACCCGGGGCGGCAAAATCATCAAAAAACTCGTGAACGAAGGCGAAATCACCGGCCCGGGAATGCCTGCTTTTGTGTTGTTTGAAACCGGCACAAACGACTGGGTGGTCCAGATCAACGTCAGCGACCGCGATTGGGCGCGACTTGGGCTGGGTATGCCTGCGCAAGTAAAAATGGACGCTTACGAGGGCACCACCTTCAGCGGCAAAGTGAGCGATTTGTCACCCGCTGCCGACCCTGCGAGCGGGCTTTACCCGGTGGAAATTCAGGTGCAAACGCAGGGCAAACGTTTCGCCCCGGGTTTGTTTGCAGAAGTGGACATTACTCCTTCAAAATCAAGGAATTACACCACCATTCCAATTGAAGCAATTGTAGAAGGCGATGGTCAAACCGCTTTTGTTTTTGCCCTCCAAGCGGATGGGGTTAGCGTCAAAAAGATGCCTGTTCGGGTGGCATTTATGGAAGGAAATCAGGCGGTTATCGCCTCGGGATTGGAAGGCGTGACGGAGGTAGTGACAAGTGGAGCGCCATATTTGAACGAGCAGAAGAAGGTGCGGAAGATGTGAGCGGAATTGGATGATCTATCTAACCAAGCGTTCATCGTACACAAACGGTTCTATCAAAACCAATTTGACCAACTTGAAATCAGGATGACGCGGGTTAAGAAGTATATTGAATTCTGCAGGGACAAGGACTGAAGGGACTTTCAACGCAAGACACTGGCAGTCTTCAGCAAATTTGTTGCCCAATTTTCTAGTATCGGGAGAAATTGGACTATTTTTCCAATCATTTGATAAGTGGGTAAGGTTTATTTCTTGCACTGTGGACGAATCGGGAAATTCAATTGTAATGAGTGAATAACCGTTCAGAAAAGCGCCTTCTGGTAAATGTGCTAAATGCTCGAGGATACACAAAGATCTATGTTGAGAGGAGTAGAGTAAAGGAATACCAATACTATTCCACCGGCCCCCAAACAACTCTGCCCCTTTACCGGATAAGTCATGGGCGTACTGGTTTTGAGCAATCCGGAAAGTGTTCATGCCAGTACACCGTGTTGAATACGGCCAAGTTCAGCATGGATCATATCAATACCAAAAGTGGTGTCCAGCAATGACTTAGGAGGAATGCCCCCCAATGGAATGCTTACATGATTGAACCATTTGAGGGTCATATCAACATTGCCTAGAACCGTATTGCTAAAATAAAGTAGCCGGTTGATATCCAGGACACGCTCCGATTGATGAGGTTCCAGGAAACGTTCTACGGTGCTTTGATTGAGCAGGTCTGATAGATCAATATGAAGCCAAGCGGCCCAATCCTGCAATGAAAACCCGCTTTCATCGGCGATTGCCAGAAAGTCTTTGATTTTGATACCGCTGCGAGAAAGTGCAACCAATTCAAAGTCTTCTGCCGTAGCTAAAGAAGCATACTCCTCTTGTGAGAAATCATTCATAGCCAAAAAATTTTGAGCAAAGTTAATCAATACACATGAAAATCGCCGAATTCTCCGTCAAGAACCCCCAGTTCACCTTCATCATTTTTTGCTTTGTGATGGCTTTGGGACTGGGTTCCATGTTCAATATGCCGCGCGCTGAGGACCCCAAATTCTCCCCGCCCGGTTACAACGTGGTGGTGGTGTACCCTGGTGCCGGCCCAGCAGAAATTGAACATAAAATCACGGACAAACTCGAAGCCAAACTCGGCGCTTTGGAAAACATTGACCGTATGCGCTCGCTGTCGTTCAACGGCATCGGGGTGTTGACCATTGAATTCAAACACGGCGAAGACACCGACAAAAAATACGAGGAGGTCGTTCGAGAAGTCAATGCCGCCCGCGCAGATCTTCCGCAGGACATTTACCGGCTCCAAATCCAGAAATTCACGTCCTCGGATGTCTCGATTTTGCAAGGCGCTATTATTTCTGAAAACGCCTCCTGGGCATCTTTCCGAGAAGAAGCAGAACGACTGGAAGAAAGCCTCGAAAAAATCCCGGGTATCAAAGCTGCCGACACCTGGGGGTTCCCTAAACGCGAGGTGCGCATTGCCCTGAACCTGCCCAAAATGGCCGCTGCAAACCTCCCCCTGAGCCGCGTGCTCGGTGCCCTGCAAAGCGAAAATCTGAGTATTCCCGGCGGATCTGTCAGTGTGGGGAATCGTACTTTCAACGTAGAAACCAGCGGCGATTACCAAAATCTGGAAGAAATCCAAAACACCCTCATCAACGGGCAAAATGGGCGCATTCTCTACCTGAAAGACGTAGCCGAAGTGGATTGGGCGTACGAGGAAAACCGCCATCTCGCCCGCATCAATGGTTCCCGTTGTGTGTGGGTAACGGCCCGCATGAAAGACGGTCAAAACATCGCCGTAGTAGGGGAGGCCGTGAACCAAAAAGTAGCTGCCTGGCGCGCAAATTTGCCCAAAAACATGGATTATGCCAAGGTTTTTGACCAAAATGACTCCGTTAGCAAACGCTTGGGGCGTTTTGCCAAAGATTTTGGCATCGCGATTTTGCTCGTGCTGCTCACCCTTTTACCACTCGGTTGGCGGGCTTCGATGGTGGTCATGGTATCCATTCCGCTGAGCATCGCCATCGGACTTTTTGCCCTGGATCAGATGGGGTATTCGCTCAATCAATTGAGTATCGTGGGGCTCATCATCGCGCTCGGTATTCTCGTGGACGACTCCATCGTCGTGGTCGAAAACATTGAACGATGGCTGCGAGAAGGGCATTCCAGGCAAGAAGCGGCCATTTTGGCCACCAAACAAATCGGTTTAGCGGTGCTGGGTTGCACGGCGACGCTCGTATTGGCCTTCCTGCCCCTTGTTTTCCTGCCCGAAGCTTCCGGCGATTTTATCCGTTCGCTGCCCTTGGCGGTCGTGCTTTGTGTGTTGGCCTCCCTGTTTGTTTCGCTGACCATCGTGCCGTTTTTGAGCAGTCGGGTGCTTTCTGAACACCACGACCCGCGGGGCAATATTTTCCTGCGCGGCTTGAAATGGCTTATTTCTGGAACGTACGCCCGTTTGTTGCACAAGGCACTGGATTGGCCCAAAACGGCCATGCTTGTTGCAGCCGTGATATTTGTGGGGGTATTGAGTTTGGCGGGCAAAGCTGGTTTTGCGGTGTTTCCGGCCAGTGAACGCCCCATGTTTTACATTGATGTGGAAGCTGCGGTGGGCACCAGTTTGGAAGAAACCAACCGCATTGCGGGCATGGTGGATTCGGTTTTGCAGGCATACGTGGCGCCTGAATTTCGGACGCATCATTTGCTGCCCGATTCGGTTTCTCCAACGTCCAAATATTCGGGCGGTAATGCCCAAATCACCTGGTACGCCACCAATGTGGGCCGGGGCAATCCGCGGATTTATTACAACGTGATTCGGGAAGTGGAGGCCTTTGATTATGCGCAAATTTTTGTGCAATTGCAGGATCGTACGCCGCCGCCAGTAAAAATTGCATTGATTGACGAACTGCGGGAAAAGTTAAAAAACGTGCCGGGAGCGGTCATCAACGTCAAGGATTTTGAGCAAGGTCCCCCCATCGAAGCGCCCATTGCCATTCGGGTATTTGGGGAAAATCTGGACACCTTGCGCGGCATTGCGGCTCGGGTGGAAGACCTGTTGAATAACACCGAAGGGACCATTTACATTGACAATCCCATTGCGACCGTCAAAACCGATTTAAGGGTCAATATCAACAAAGACAAGGCCGCCACCATGGGCATTCCGGTAGCGGATATTGATCGAATGGTGCGGTTGGCCATTGCCGGACTGAACTTTGGCGCCTTCACTTCCGAGACCAACGGCGAGGAATACAACCTCAACGTGACGGTGCCCAAACAAGGCGCGAATGCCACGCTGGATGTACTCAACCGATTGTATATCAATAACATACCCGGCACTGCCATTCCACTGAATCAGGTGGCCGCCATTGAATTCAAGCCTTCGCCGAATTATATCCAGCACTACGACAAGGAGCGTTTTACGGGCGTGACGGCTTTTGTAAAAACAGGCTACCGTTCCGCCGAACTAAACCGCGATTTGGGCAAAAAAATGGCAGCAATGAACCTGCCCCCCGGATATTCGTACAAAATGGCGGGCGAGGTGGAAAGTGCCGAGCGTACGTTTAGTGGCTTGGGCCCCATCGTTTTGTTGACTATTTTTGGCTTGTTGGCGGTATTGATTTTGGAGTTTAAAACTTTCAAAAGCACCATCATTGTATTGTCGGTCATTCCGCTGGGCATCATTGGGGCGATCCTGATTTTGCTGGCCACGGGTTATCCGTTCTCGTTCACGGTGGTGGTGGGCCTGATCGCGCTGATGGGTATTGAGGTCAAAAACTCCATTTTGCTGGTAGATTTTACCAACCAACTTCGCCTGGAAGGTCGTGGCCTCGACGATGCGATCCGGGAGGCCGGCGAGATTCGTTTTGTGCCCATTTTGCTTACCTCGCTCACGGCCATTGGGGGCTTGCTGCCCATTGCGGTAGAAGAAAACCCTTTGTATTCGCCGCTGGCGTATGTATTGATTGGGGGTTTGATTTCGAGTACGCTGTTGTCGCGGATTGTTACGCCGGTGTTGTATAAGTTGTTGGCGCCGAGGGTGGTGTGAGGAGGTTAGACAAGTATCAACCCTTCCACACGTTGAAAATGACGAATGTTTAAGGTTTTGACAGGAAGGTTGTTGACCAGAGCGGAGGCCGCAATAAAAATATCGGTGAACTCTATCATAGCCCCCCGACTACGCAGATTTCGGAAAATCTCAGCAGATTTCTCCGAAACCTGCGTAGTAAAAGGGAGAATAAGCAGGCCTTGTAGTTCAAGCCTTACCGCTGCAATCTTTACGGGATCAGTAGCTCCAGCATAAAGTTCATATACAGTAACCGCAGAGACATAGCGTAGTTCTGTGGAAGACAGCTGGTACAGTGTAGTTTGCGTTTTGTCTTTTGCCCTTAGATGTTCAATGAAAAGAGTCGTATCAATTACCATTCTTTGACCTTCCAGTTATTGAAGTGTTGGCGGGCTTCTTCAATGAGCGAAATATCTTCATCTGACCACACCGAAACCTTTAACAGGTTTTCGCGATAGGTTTTGACATCGAATTTTGGACCTCCACTTTTTGTTGTTTTGGTTGAAAGAAGCAAATTCAAGTATTCAAGTAGTTGCTGCTTGCCTAGAGGGTCTAAAAGTTCGTATTTTAGAAGTATTTCTGTCATGTGCTTAATTTTAAGTCAACAAAAATACGCGCATTTTTTGAAAAGTGCAACTGCGTAGCGTTTCGACTAATTGAAATAAAGATGTGTTGAGGCGCCCGCTGGATATCTCCCTCGTGAAATATTTAGGCTTTCCCAGCCGCTACATGGAGCGGCTGGGTAATTTTACATTGTTTTTTATTTTGTTGCCAAAATAAAATTGCAACGGAACCAACAAGAGGGTAGGGCCGAACCATTGTGCCCACCAGGGCAGGAAGTGCGCGGCATTCACTGTGAACGCGGTAGTGGAAGCAATAAACGCCCCCAGCATGGTGGTAAGATGCAAGCGTATCCAGTCGAATCGGTGCAGCGCCGCCGGGTTGCGGAAAGTTTTGACATTGATCCAGGTGTCAATGGCCGATCCCAACCCAAACACCCCAAACAAAATCGGAAAAGCGATCATGCTCCCCGCAGCAAAATGCCAGGCAGACATGCTGAGCATAAACACCGCATTAAGTCCCAATAAAATGGTGTACCCCCAATCAAACCGGGAAACTGCCGCACCTTTCATCAGGAAAATACTGCGGATGCCTCGGAAAATACCCGCCAAAACGAATAGCGCGATGCCCAGTAAAAACTGAAAAAAGACCTGCTCGGGCCGTCTAAAAAAAGCAAAAATGGCTGAAATAGCTACGAAGAGCATCGCGTAGTAGAACACTTTGCCCACCACGCGGTGTTTGCGCACCTCGCGCATATTGTAGTAAATGGCGATGGGGCCAGTGAGCAGGGTGAGTGCACCAGCGAAGATGTGGGCGTACAGATTTACTTGAAAAATAAGTTCGAGCATGACAGTAGATTTTTTTGATGGGGCAAAGGAAAAGCCCTGCCAGCGAGTCCACGGGGAAGAGGGGTAATGCACCTTTTTTTGGGGTAAACGGCAAGTGCTCGGGGTGAAATGTTTGGTTTTGGGGCGAACGGAAAGGGTTTAAAAAGTATAATGGGTAATTGGCGAAGGATAATAGGTCTGACCCACCCACAAATTTTAACACGTTTTGTCTTCAGGAAGATATCGAAGGAGCCTCCAAGTCCAGAAACTCGCCGTATCATTGCCGCCCAAATAAGAAAGGAGAAGGGGGAATATCGCCTGAAAAACAACCAAATAGAGCGATTTGGAAGCCTGGTTGCCTTAGAAAATATTTGCGAACGGCGTTTATGAGAAGAACTATTGACATCCTCTCGGCGGGTGAACTATTGGTGGATTTTGCTACGGCAGAATTTGCCCAAACATTAGATGAAGGCGTACTTTTTAAGCGGACCCCCAGCGGAAACCCCGCTAGTTTGGCCGTAAATATGGCTAGACTCGGAAACAAAGCCATGCTGGCGGCTACCGTCGGCAACGACGACATGGGCGGCGTCCTGATCGGCTACATCAAAAGGATGGGCGTGGATGTCTCCTGCGTTACGCAACTGGAAGAGCCAACCACCCTGCTTTTGACCACCCGCGCCGCCGCTACCACGAGCCTGCAAGTATATCGTGGAGCAGATTCAATGCTTTCTATTCGCCAGTTTCCATTCCAGTCTTTTGAGAATATTGGGGTTTTTCATTCTACTTGTTTTGCTTTGAGCAGAAACCCTTCCCGTCATGTGATTTTACAGGCCGCCGAACGCGCCCAACGCGCAGGCTGCATGGTTTCGATTGATGTAAATTACAGCGAAAAAATCTTCCCGGATCGCATTGAGGCCAAAAAAGCCGTGTCTGAATTTTGCCGCTACAAGGCGTTCGTCAAGATCAGCGACCAGGATTGGAAGCGGCTTTATGAAGACAACGCCCCGGCACCAGAGGCTGTAATTGAACATTTTCTGAAAATCGGAGCCTCCGAAGTGTGTTTTTCCAACGATATCGGATACTGGGTAGGCAACAACAGCGGAGTCCATTCGCTGCCACACCGCCAGGAAGATTTGAGTAACCGAGACACCTTTTTGGCGGCTTATCTCACAGCCCGCCTGGATGATAAAAGTATTGCGGATGCAGCCGTTGCAGGACGCCGAATGACAGAATTGAAGCTGGCCGTCCATGAATCAGTGGATAGAGCCTTGATTTACGATGAATTGGATCAGGCGTAAAGCTTTTCGCTAACAGATATTCAAACTTGCGGCGGTTTTCGGTGTTTAGTACCGATGTAACAATAACCTCGCGATTTGGAGGTGAGGAATTTGGTGTCAGTTAAGGCGCGAGAAAGGCGCATAGTGGAGCTACGCAACTGTCGAGCAACGCAAACTGGCAGAAAATTAGGCCCTCCAAATCGGGAGATTATTGTTTCATCGGTACTCCCCGAAAACCGCCGCTTTGTTTGCGCAGCGGCCAATAACCTCGCTACCTTTGAGCCCACTTTCCAACGCCATTTTTTTTACCCATGAACGTCCTCACCACACTTGCCTCTGCTGATCTGATTGAACTCGAAGACCGCTATAATGCGCACAATTACCACCCCCTCCCCGTGGTGTTGGCGCGCGGGAAAGGTGCATTGGTTTGGGATGTTGAAGACAAACAATACTTTGATTTTTTGTCGGCGTACAGCGCTGTGAATCAGGGACACTGCCACCCGCGTATCATCGGGGCCTTGATCGAACAGGCGCAGAAACTGACCCTCACTTCTAGGGCATTTTACAATAACCTGCTGGGTGAATACGCTGCGTTTTTGACGCAATACTTTGGTTATGAGCGTATGTTGCCCATGAATACCGGCGTCGAAGCCGTCGAAACCGCCCTGAAACTAGCCCGAAAATGGGCCTATCAGGTAAAAGGGGTTGAAGAGGGCAAAGCAAGGATAATCTTTGTATCCGGCAATTTTCACGGTCGTACGCTTGGGGTCATTTCAGCCTCTACCGACCCGGATAGCCGCAAGGGTTTCGGGCCGTACATGCGCGGCTTCGAAGTTGTTCCCTATAACGACCTCGAAGCCCTGGAAGAAGCCTTGCAAGATCCCAATATTGCAGGCTTCATTGTGGAGCCTATTCAAGGAGAAGCCGGGGTTTATGTCCCCGATGAAGGGTATCTCAGCACCGCATTTGCGCTGTGCAAGGCCCAAAATGTCCTGTTCATCGCCGACGAGGTGCAGACCGGAATTGCCCGCACAGGCCGTTTGCTTTGCTGCGATCATGAGGAGGTCAAACCGGACATTCTCATCCTCGGAAAGGCTTTATCCGGTGGGGTAATCCCGGTGAGCGCAGTACTCAGCAGCGATGAGGTGCTTTTGACCATCAAACCCGGCGAACACGGCTCTACTTTTGGTGGAAACCCGCTTGCCTGTGCCGTAGCCATGGAAGCCATGAAAGTGGTAGAAGACGAACAGCTCGCCGACAATGCGAAGGAATTGGGCAAAATTTTCCGCTCCCGTATGCGCGTGCTTCAACAAAAACGTCCCGACCTAATCTCTTTGGTTCGTGGCAAAGGCCTGCTCAATGCAGTGGTGATCAATGATACCGAACAAAGCAAAACGGCCTGGAATATCTGTATGCAAATGGCTGAAAACGGGCTGCTGGCCAAGCCTACACATGGCAACGTGATTCGTTTTGCACCACCATTGGTCATGACGGAAGATCAACTGGACGAATGCTGCCATATTATTGAAGGCGTGTTTACCCGTTTTGAAGGCTGAAATATTCGGGAGTGTTCAAAAAAGTGTGGCACACCTCGACTATCACGTTGATTATAAGTACTTGAATTTAGGTGTGCCACACATTGGCGGGCACTTGCGCTTTTTTTGACAGCTATGAGTGCTTTTTTGCAACACCCCGTCGTTTTTCGCTCAAAAAACGCGCTCCCTCCTGCGTCAAGACCATCCCCTTCGGTCGGGTGCGCCTCACAGACCGCAAGCCAGAGCCAATGGTGGGTTTGTGGAAAAATTTGGGATTCGGACTTTTTACTGAGTCGAGTGCTAATACTTGCATGATTTCCTAAAATATTTTTTTGTCTAATAGCTGAAATGCCCCATCTATCTGCGGTTCAGGGGTCTTTACACAATATAACAGTTAAGGCGCAAGAACTTTTTGTTAACTTGCGTTACGAGGATGACAACAAGTTATCCCGTTCTCTAACACACTAAACGCAGATACGTATGAAGCGGCCCCATTTTTGTATCGCCATCGCTGGACTATGCTTCGGCGTATCTCCCGAAGGACTTGGACAATCCGTAAATATTGACTCCGCCGCATCCACGGTAATTCCAAGTACCTGCAAGCGATGCAAGGGCAGCGATTCAACCGAGACGGCCTGCTCCGCAAAGCCGGAAAAAATAAAAGCAAAATTTTTGCAAGGGCTGGGAGTGGCGGGTGGCCAATTGACCATTCCGTTTAAAATCCGCCCCAAAGCTGATAACGGCACTTTTCGGCTTACCACCGATGTAACCCTTGGGGCATTTATAGGTTTGACCAAAAAGTTGTCCGAAAACAAGGCTTATTATCTCACCATTCCGCTCACGGCAGGCCTGACGTTTGTCAATCTCAACGATACAAACATGTCTACGGATTTTGCCGCCAGCGAAGAAGGTAGCACGGATCTGGTTCCGGGACTCAGCTGGAGTTCTGGCATCCTTTTGCAATTAGATGCGTACAATCTTGGCCTTATTTTCGGAAAAGATTACGCCAGTGAAGTGGGTAATCAATGGCTTTATCACCGAAAGATGTGGTGGTCCTTCGGGCTGGGATTTTCGTTTGCAAACTGAGTGTCATTCGAAACAATCGAACCAATCGTCTTAATCGAAACAATCGAATCAATCAATAATCCTTTTGGGCTTATGCCAGGGTTTAATCACCAGTCTAAGGCTTTGGTCGTAGGTGAGGTAATTCCAGACCCAGTTGACAAAAACAAAAACCTTGTTTTTGGTGCCGAGGATGTACAGCAGGTGAATGAAAAGCCACATGACCCAGGCGAAAAACCCTTGCGTTTTCCCAAATGGCAAGTCAGCCACTGCCCGGTGTCGCCCGATGGTAGCCATGCTACCGAGGTCGAGATACTGAAAGGGTTTGAGGGGCTTGTTTTGGATCATTCTGAACATGTTTTTGGCCAGAAGTTTGCCTTGTTGCATGGCAGGTTGGGCAACCTGTGGATGTCCGTTGGGCCATTTTGCCTCGTGGGTTTGTTGCGCGATGTCGCCCAATGCAAAGATGTTTTGTACGCCTTTCACGGCATTAAATTCGTCGCAAAGCATCCGATTTCCCCTTGAGAATGATTCGGCGGGGATGCCTTCTATCTTATTCCCGATGATACCAGCGGCCCAAATAACCTTATGGGCTCCAATGGTGGTGCCATCATCCATGGTTACGGTTTTGCCATCGTAGTCTTTTACGACCTTGTCGAGCCAGAGCTTTACACCCAAATCGCCGAGGAATTTTTCAGCTTTGGCCGAGGCTTCTGGCGACATAGCATTCAGCACCCTCGGGTCGCCGTGAATGAGGTGGATGTCAATTTCTTCGCGGTTGAGATCCTGATAGTCTTTGCCGATGATATGCTGTTTCATTTCAGCCAGTGAACCGGCCACCTCCACCCCGGTCGCTCCGCCACCTACCACTACTATGTCCAAAAACCGTTGTCTATCGTCGTAATCATTGGCAGTAACCGCGCGTTCGTAGTCTTCAAAAATCGCGTTTCGGAGATAGAGTGCTTCGCTCACGGATTTCATCGGAATGGCGTTGGCGCGTATCCGTTCGTTGCCGTACCAATTGGTATCTGCGCCCATAGCAAGTACGAGATAATCGTAGTGCAAAGGACCAATGTCGGTATCAATTTCTTGAGCTACATGCCTGACTGCCAATACATTCGCTAGTCTTACGAACACATTTTTGTTGTTCTGAAAAACCTTTCGGAGCGGGAAAGAGATGCTGGAAGGTTCAAGACCAGCCATGGCCACCTGATAAAAAAGCGGCTGAAACTGGTGGTAGTTGTTCTTGTCTATCAACACAACCTGAAAGTCCTTCGACTTTGCCAATCGGCGGGCCAGGGTTAATCCTCCAAAGCCGCCGCCAACAATGACAACGCGCTTTTGTGGGGTATCAGGGATATTAAATTTCATAAGTTGTTGGTTTTACCTACGTTACGTTTACTAAACTTCAAAAGTTTAGTAAACGTATATCAGTGAAAACGAGCTAATTTTGAACACTTTTAGGAAGGGAGTGTTTAGAAATTGAATACTATAACCGTGCTTGGCTTGGTATTTGTTAATCCAGCCATGTAGTTTTGTACCACAAATAATTATGATACACCCATTTGCATACACGGCTTGTTGTTGTTGTCCCGCCAGACGGAAGGGGGCCAACGCCGTTTTTGAGCAAATGAGGGTTTCATAATTTTCCCGCATTTTTTTCTCGAAACAAAGCACCCTTTCCCGTGTCTCACAGGAAAGGGTGCTTTGTTTTTTTACTTTTCACACTATCATAACGCTCACATTCATGAAAGCTAACAACATTCTCGAAACGATTGGCAACACCCCGCACGTGCGCATCAATCGCCTTTTTGGCCAAAGCCACGAGGTTTGGATCAAACTAGAACGCGCCAACCCGGGCGGCAGCATCAAGGATCGCATCGCACTTTCCATGATTGAAGATGCTGAAAACAAGGGCGAGCTGAAACTCGGAAGCGTGATCGTGGAGCCCACCAGTGGCAACACCGGAATTGGCCTGGCCATGGTGGCTGCGGTAAAAGGTTACCCGCTCATTCTGGTGATGCCGGAAAGTATGAGCGTTGAACGGAGGCGCTTGATGGCCGCCTACGGAGCCCAATTCGACCTTACGCCCCGCGAAAAAGGCATGAAAGGGGCCATTGCCCGTGCCCAGGAATTAGTGGATGAAATTCCGAATGCCTGGATGCCACAACAGTTTGAAAACGAAGCGAATATCGCGGTGCACAGGGAGACTACCGTGAAAGAAATTCTGGCCGATTTTCCCGAAGGACTGGATGTTATCATCACGGGGGTTGGTACCGGCGGACACATTACTGCCGTGGGCGAGGAATTGAAAAAACATTTCCCAAACCTCCAGGTTTTTGCCGTAGAACCCACCCTCAGCCCGGTTATTTCAGGTGGACAGCCCGGCCCACACCCGATTCAGGGCATTGGAGCAGGTTTTGTGCCGCGTAATTTGCACACCGATGTGCTGGACGGAGTGATCCAGGTGGACAAAGACGATGCGTTTGAATATGCGCGGAGGGCCACTTTGGAAGAGGGGATTTTTGGAGGTATTTCCTCCGGGGCAACCTTGGCGGCCATTGCTCAAAAATTACCCGAAATCCCGGCAGGAGCACGGATTTTGGGCTTTAATTACGACACCGGAGAGCGGTACCTTTCCATTGAAGGACTTTACCAATGGGAGGGTGCGCAGTCAGTTGCGATACCCACTTCAGGGGCTGCTCAGTAGAAGAAATTAAAAAAGAATTAAAAAAAGAAATAAAAAAGGCCTTCAATTCGATGCATTTCGGGTTGCGGGCCTTATTTAGTCGTTAATCTGGGTTGATTTAGATTTTTTTTGCCAAAAGAATCAGACTTTTGCAGACCGTATCAGAAGAGGCAGGTATCGGCTAGGAACACTTTTGATTTTAGCACGATATTTGCCACGCTTTAATCAAGCCTTTCGGCATCAAATTTTCAAATCTTATGAAAGTATTTCGACTTACAAAAATTTTCGCCCTTGGGGCACTAGTTTTAGGAATGATGCTCGTGCCGCAGTCCTGCGGCGAAAACGAGCCGGACGACTCGCTTCCCAGTGCCCACGACTTCGACAATAAAGTATATTGGGAGTGGAACGAAACATTCCTCCTCATTGATCGCTACGCAAGGGGCTATCGCCCTGGTCCTGGCCCACGTGCATTGGGTTACCTGGGGCTTTCTGCCTACGAATGCGTGGTGTCTGCAATCCCTGAAAACCGTTCCATCGCTTATTTGTACCCTGGTCTCAGCGTGCCGCAGGCCGATCCGAACCTGGAATACTACTGGCCAGCGTGCATCAATGAGTCGTATGCTTACCTCATGGAGCGCTTTTTCCCGCACATGCAAAATGACCCAAGTGCAAACGTGACCAATGCTTTTGCCTTGATTGAGGCCACCCGGCGTCGTTTATACGGCAAATATGCACAGGAAACGACCCCCGAAATTCTGGAGCGCTCTGTAAATTTTGGCCGCGAAGTTGCTGCTGCCGTGTATACCTGGGAACTTACCGATTTACTTGGTCACAATGCATTCCTCAATCCACAGCCAACTACTTACACCCCGCCTATCGGACCAGGCTTGTGGCAACCCACCCCTCCAGACGACCAAAGGGGCATGTTCCCTTATTGGGGCCAAGTGCGCACATTTGCCATTCGGGAAGATGAAAAATTGTGTCGCGCGCCTATTGTGTACGGAGAGCACCCAGCATCCCCATTTTATTCACAGGGACTAGAGGTATTTAGCACGGTAAATGCCATCAACAATCCCCCGGCAGGATTAGAGGATTGGGCTGCCAACCAACGCTGGGCGGCTATTTTTTGGAGCGATGATATTCTGAATCTGACTTTTGCACCTCCTCCCCGCCTTGTTGCAGTGCTCAATCAAGTAGCAGCCAATGAGGATATTGACCTCGCAGAAGCGGCTGAAATTTACGCAAAAATGGGTCTCGCACTCAGTGATGCCAGCGTAGCGCTTTGGCATTCCAAATATACCTACAATGTTGAGCGCCCGGTTACCTACATCCGTCGGGTGATTTCGCAGCAACACCCCGAAGCAGCCAACTGGCTGACTATTTTGGATGCGCGCTCGGTGGGTGGTCAGTATGGGATTACCCCTGCTTTCCCGGCATATCCTTCAGGTCACTCCGGTTTTGGTGGGGCTGGTGGTAAAATTCTGTCCTCTTTCTTTGAGTTCAATGCCAAACACCCTGGTACCTATACTTTCACCGACTTGTGCCACCAACTCCGCACGGAATTTTTGGGCACTCCTCGTGTGTTTACTTCTTTCTCTCAATTGGGTGAAGAAGATGCCTATTCACGCATTCCATTGGGCGTTCACTTCCGTATGGACTGTGAAGTTGGTCTGGAAGTGGGCCGTCTATGCGCCCAGCGTGTGCTGGAGATGCCTTGGAAAAAATAAAAATTTGAGGCTCATGTTCCGCAAGGGCTGTAATTCAGCAGGAATTCACCCGGTGACTCGAAGTCGCCGGGTGAATTCCTGCTGAATTACAGCCCTTGAACATGAGCTAAATTTGATACTTATCTGCTGCCGGGGCGGTTGGTGTTTGTGCCAATCGCCCCGGCTTTTTTTTACTATGATTTAGGTGATTGGAGTGAAACAAATGCCTGGTTTATGATGATTATAGTCCTTTGGTGTCCCAAATCACGCTATTGTGGCTTGCCATTAAGTGGCTCAATTTTTGCTATTCAATACCATATCTATTCACAAAATCTTTAATTTTTTATGAAAACAAGTCTTCTTTACAAATGGAGTTTGTTGGGCCTTTTACTCACTTCATTGTCCTGCGGGCCTATAGACGACCCGACCATCCTCCAGCCACAATTCCCCTTAACCAACCAGTACGGAAACGAGGTGTACCTGGAATGGAACGAGCTATATAAAGAATTGGACAAAAACGCTTCCGGGTATCGTCCTGGTCCTGCTACCCGCGCCTTGGCCTACCTCGGGCTTTCCGCTTACGAATCAGTGGTAGCGGGGATGCCTTTCCACCAATCATTGGCGCCGCTTTATCAGGGTCTGGATATTCCTGAAGCCAATCGAAGCCTTGAATATTACTGGCCGGCATGTGTCAGTGAATCCTATGCATTTCTGCTCGCAAAATTATTTCCACACTTAGAAAATAGCCCCAACGCAGAAGTTGCTGCTGCATTTGATAAAATAGGCGTGCTGAGGAATCACTTTCACAGCCAATTTGTGGAAACAGGACTTGACACCACAGTGCTGCATCGGTCCGAAATGTTTGGCCGCGCAGTTGCATTTGCAGTTTTTGAGTGGTCGAAAACCGATATGGACGGGCACAACACCTTCCTTAACCCTCAACCAACCAGCTATATACCCAATGCTGATCCTGGCAATTGGCAGCCAACCCCTCCTGATTTCGAAAGAGCGATGCACCCTTCGTATGGTGGAGTGCGCACCTTTGCAATCAATGAGGGGGAAACGTTGGTTTCTCCTCCAATGCAGTATTCCGAAAGCCCAAATGCTCCGTTTTATACATCTGCATTGGAGGTGTGGGCTACTGTTAACCTCATCAAGGATCCCCCGCCTGGGAGTGAAAATTGGGCCTACAATCAAAAATGGATGGGCGAGTTTTGGAGCGATGACAATCTTTACGTTACCTTTTCTACGGGGACACGTTGGATTTCAATCGCAAACCAGATGGCAGAGCTTGAAGCATCAAATCTGGCAACCTGCGCGGAGTTATATGCTAAATTAGGGCTTGCCCTAAGCGATGTGGCCGTTGCGACCTGGCTGGCAAAGTACACCTATAATGTAGAGCGTCCGATTTCCTATATCCGTCGGATAATTTCTATACAAAATCCAACCGCAGAAAAATGGACTACCATGTTGAATGATCCTGCTACTGGTTTAGAGGGAATTTCCCCATCATACCCTTCCTACCCGTCTGCACATGCCAGTCTTGGCGGTGGAGCATCCATAATACTCTCTTCTTTTTTTGAAAATACTCCTGGGTATGGCGATAACTATGTCTTTACGGATCGTTCCCATGAGATCGAAACTAATTTTTTGGGGACACCAAGGGTTTTTAGCTCCATTTCGGAACTTGCTGAGGAGTGCGCGTATTCACGCATCCCTTTAGGAGTGAACTACCGCATGGACTGTGAGAACGGCTTGGCGCTCGGGCGTAAAGTGGCGCGGCGTGTGCAGGAACTGCCCTGGAAAAAATGAGGCTCATGTTCCGCGATGGCTGGAATTCACCGGGTGAAACGAAGGCACCCGGTGAATTCCAGCCATCGCAGAAAATAAACCAAAAATGAATTATTTCCCGTCCCGATACGCTTCCCAGCTTGTTTTGCTGTAAATTTCTTCTGCTGCAAAACGCAGTTCTTTCATCAGATCGGGGGATTCTTTGAATCCAGGGGAGATCATGATGCGCTCGTATTTTTCATTCAGATAAACCAGGGTGGGGTAGCCCATTTTTCCGTCCATCAAGGCGTATGCAAGGGCGTGTACCCCTCCGCGGCCGTTGTCATTGGCGACAAATCCGAAGGTTTCGCCACTGAATTTAATGTCTGCGCGTTGTTCGGCGTTCAATTTTATAGGATAAAAATTAGCCGCTATGTAAGCCGTCACGGTCGGGTCAGAAAATGCGCCCTTGTCCATTTTTTTGCACCATCCACACCAATCCGTGTACACATCCACGACAAATTTCTTCGGGTTGGTTTCATTGAGTTTTACGGCTTCTTCCCAGGTGTACCATTTGAGGGGTTCGGGTGGAGGTGTTTGGAAAGATTGGGTGGCCAGCGCGAGGACCGTGAGCAAGAGTGCGGAGAAGGCAAATTTTTTCATGCGTTAATATGGTTTAAGGAACAAGTTATTTTTCACCCGTTCCTAAAATGGCTGCAAAGGTAGGGTTTAGATAAAAGTGCATTTGTTATCGTTTGCCCAAATATTGAAATTGAGTTCCCGACTGGGATCATTTAGACCACAATATCCTACTTCAGCAAAATATAATTTCGGTATTCCCAGGGCCGCCAGCCTGTCAGGCGTTCTATTCGGTTGGAAATCAGGTCCTTGAGTGGCCAGCGCGCCTTACTTGGGTCGCGCTCAAAATGCCAGTTTTGTGCATGGATCCGTGGCAGCATCACGGCCGGATGGGTGCCCTCAAAACGTTCGAGTGGTTCCAGACCGTCGTATGGAAAGGTCTCGGCGGTGCCAACATGGTTTAGGGCCGCCTGATCGCTGAGGTATAGTTTTTTGAAATGCAGTTGCTTTTGTTGCTGGACGCCCGGGTGCCGTACCCATCCATAATGATGAATGTGGGCCTGTGCGAGCCGCACCCGAAGTTTGGCACCGTTCAATTTTCGGAAACCTTGTGCGTCGCGGTACGAGCGGATTTGAGGGTCGTTTCGCACAATCCGAATCTCCCGGCGATACCAGCGCCGACTTTTTCCTACAAAATCATAAGAGCCGTAAAAATGGCGATAATCGAAAAGCAGGCCGTCCGTTTGCGGGTCGTTGAGCCATTTTTTCATGCTCGCCTGGAGTATCGGCAGGTCGTTTTCGTGGACACATTCATCTCCCTGGATGTAAAAACACCAGTCGTACTCAGGCGGTATGGCTTGAAATGCCTTGTCGGTTTCGAGGGCCAGCACGCGACCGCCTTCCCGCAGGGAATCATCCCATTCGGTCTCGATGATATGGATTTTGGGGTCGCCAATGCTGCGCACGAGTTCGAGCGTGGCATCGCTTGACTTGCCCACAGCTACCACGAAATAATCGCAAATGGGCAGGATTGAGGTGATGGCTTGCACCACGGGGTAATCGTATGTGAGGGCATTTCTGACAAAGGTGAATCCGGCAATTTTCATAAGGGCAAAACTACGATGTTGTTTTGGCAAGGATTTGGCCGGGAATCGGACAAATACGCATTTGTGCATTTTTAGGGCTTGGTTGTCAGACTTCTCCTGTATTTTTGGGGCTGGATTTGAAACGCAGCGCAATATTTGCGTCAAGTGCGTGTTCTTTTCCAAATAGCTTTTGCACAGAGGCTACATTCCATTCCCCGAAATCTGGCAGTTTGACCTATCCTTTTTTGAAAATGGAACCCAGTATCATACTTCCACAAATTGGAGACTTTGCCCCCGCCTTTGAGGTACAAACAGAAAAGGGGCTTGTTCGTTTTCCGGAATACAGCGAGGGGTGCTGGTGCATCTTTTTTGCGCATCCGGCCAATTTTACCTCTGCCTGGACGATGTTCTCGGCTTTTCTCGCCATGAAAGAACGCTGGCTCAACGAACGCAACACCAAAGTGCTCGCCTTGACCAATGAAACGCTCCGTCAGAATAACCAGTGGGCCGACAAAGCCCGGCGTTTCATCGGCATCTACCTCAAAGCACCGGTCATTGAAGACCTTGAATTCCACATCGCTCAACGTTATGGCCTGGCCTCTGGTCGCCGACCACAGCCTGGGTGTGATCGCCTGGCGCTTATCATTGATCCGACAGGGATTGTGCGGCTCATCATTCATCGGCCATTGCCCAATATCGAGAGCGCGTTGCTGGATATCGAGCGCGAATTGGATCGTTTGCAGGGAAAAGTAACGGGGCAGGATGAAAACAGACCACTGGATCCGGTTGGCGTGGCCGAACTTTCAGACGCAATGGGGAGGCTTTACAAGGCAAATCCGGCCTATTTTACCAAAAAAGTCATCCATCCGAACTAAGGAAGGACACACCGGGTACGGATAAGAAAGATGGGGAATTATTTTTTTGACAAAATCGTGTTAGAAACATTACCCTTTAAAGATTCAGGTGCAGTACTTTTGTGTGCTGATTTTGTCTAAATAAAAGCAAAGAAGCCCGACAACATGCAACGTCGCTATCGCAGCATCCCCGATCTGAAAATCAATGAAAGTGCTAAAGCCATCGCTTTTGACGACTCCGCTTTGGCTTGCAAACTCACCTCTATGGGCGTTTTGCCCGGTACACGGATTGAAATGATTCGAAAATCACCCTTTGGCAACGCTTACTACGTAAAGGCAGATGGGGTTCGTTTAGCCCTTCGTGAAGAAGAGGCTACAAGCATACTCCTAGAAATGTAACTTGTCAGGGCGACAGAATAGGGCAAGAGCAGCCGCGTGTAACAAAACTGAACATGAACGTAGAAGTCCCCCCCCTCAAAATAGCCCTGATCGGCAACCCCAACAGCGGCAAATCCACTGTATTTAATCAAATAACTGGCCTGCGGCAGCGTACCGGCAACTTTCCCGGGGTCACCGTGGAGGCCAAAGAGGGAACCCTGCGGCTCCCGAGTGGAAAAGAAGCAATCCTGTACGACTTTCCAGGCACCTATAGTTTGTATCCCACCGCTTCGGATGAAAAAGTGGTGGTCTCCGTGTTGGCGAATCCCGCCGATCCTTTTTTCCCAGACATTTTGGTCTACGTGGCCGACGTGACAAAACTGGAAAAACACCTGCTGCTTTTCACCCAGCTGCTAGATCTGAACCTGCCTATTTTGCTCGCGCTCAACATGTCTGACAGCGCAACGGATCTGGGTATCAAGGTGAATGCATCCAAATTGTCCCAGGCTTTTGGGGTGCCTGTGGTGCCCATCAGTGGCCGGACCGGAGAAAACACCATGCGACTCACGGCGGAGTTGGAGAATATGGCCAATGAAGGGCGTCCGCTACCCAATCGTGCGCCATTTTACCCATTGACAGAATCGGAGAAACAGGTTTCCGAGGCTATCCGGCAAAATCTGGGCGTTGAAAATCATTACCGTGCTTTGCTGCTTGCCCACCATGCCGATTGGCTTCACTTTCTGAACAACTCGGAAAAGGAAACGGTCGCAGCGATTGTTTCGACCAAAAATTTCCAGTCGCTCCGAGCACAAGTGGACGAAACTCTGGAACGATACGACCGGTTTACGCCAATTTCCCAGGCCGCAGTGGTCGCCCCGCCAGCTTTTCCCAATACTCCGACCGACCGGATTGATGCGGTTTTAACGCATCGTATCGGTGGGCCTTTGGTTTTTTTCGCCGTTATGATGCTTGTTTTCCAGGCTATATTTGACTGGAGCGGCTACCCGATGGACTGGATCGAAGGTGGTTTTGGGATGTTGTCTGAGTTTATTACCCAACGAATGCCTGCGGCTTGGTACACCGAACTGATTACAGACGGGATATTGGCCGGATTCGGCGGAATCCTGGTTTTTGTGCCTCAAATTGCCATTTTATTCCTGTTAATCAGCGTTTTAGAGGAAGTTGGGTATATGGCGCGCGTCGTATTTATGTTTGATAAAACCATGCGTCGCTACGGAATGAACGGGCGCAGTATGGTTTCCCTCATCAGCGGAACGGCTTGTGCGGTGCCCGCCATTATGAGTACCCGTACCATTGGCAATTGGCAGGAGCGGCTTATCACGGTTATGGTAACGCCGTTTATTAGTTGCAGTGCGCGCATTCCGGTTTACCTGGTGCTCATTGGTCTGGCCGTTCCGGCGGTTAAACTCGGTGGTTTTTTGAGTCTGCGCTCCGTGGTTTTTGGAGCGATGTACCTTTTGGGTGTCCTGACTGCTTTTGCGGCGGGTTGGGCGATGAAACGTTGGCTGAACCGGCGTGAACACTCCTTCCTAGCCATCGAATTGCCCGTATATCGAATCCCGGATTGGAAAAATGTGCTGATGAACACCTGGGAAAAAGTTTGGGCTTTTATCGTCGGAGCCGGTAAAATCATCCTGGTGGTGTCCATTGCCCTTTGGGCCTTATCGCGCTTCGGTCCCGGCGATTCCATTGATCGGGCGGCTAAAGTGGCGGAACAAGAAGCCGTGCAAAAAAATATGGATCCTACCGAAATGGATGGATTTGTGCAGCAACGCAAACTCGAAGCTTCCTGGGCTGGACAAGCCGGAAAGTGGCTGGAGCCTGCCATTCGTCCTTTGGGCTATGATTGGAAAATCGGGATTGCATTGCTGACCTCTTTTGCAGCAAGGGAAGTATTTACCGGTACCCTGGCGGTGCTGTACAATATGGGTGGCGCAGAGGGAGATATCAATGACCGCACTGAAAATGAAGCGAAAGCCACGCTCCGGGAACGTATGAAAAGCGAAAAATTCAGCGACACCGGAGAACCTGTATACACCTTGGCCACCGCGCTTTCCCTGCTGGTTTTTTACGCACTTGCTATGCAGTGTTTCAGCACCTTGGCGGTGGTGCGCCGCGAAACAGGGAGCTGGAAATGGGCCCTTTTACAATTCGTGTTCATGAGTGGCCTGGCCTATTTGGCGGCTTGGCTGGTGTATGTGCTCTTTTCCTGAGTTCCCACAAGTTAACACCGATGAAATAATAACCTCCTGATTTGGATAACACATTTCAAATATCCATAATCAAAACGGCGTAGCCGTGACATTCCAGTAGCCCAAAGGGCGTTTTGAAGGATAAGAACGGCGTAGCCGTGGCCTTATTACGACATAAAAATGTCACGGCTACGCCGTTCTTGAAAAAATTGGACGCTTCGCTACTATAATGTCGCCGCGATGCGGCTTTTCAAGTGCTAAAAATGACATGAGCCATCCCGATAAATCGGAATGGCTCATGTTCATTATACTATCGGGCCGTTGCTTGGCCCAAAATTCAGACCTAAATCTTGGTGATCTTCAACGTTTTAACTTCGCCATCTCCGAAGCGGATACGGGCGAGGTAAAGTCCGGAAGGCAAATCCTGTACAGGCAGATCCTCTACAAGCATTTCCCCAGCCGGGATATTGATGCGATGCAAGACAGCGCCGTTGGTTGCCGAGATCTCAATGTTTACATCGGTATCGTACTGCATTGCATTCATGATCCGAAGCGAATTTACCACCGGATTTGGTGCAATCAGAATACCATTAGAAGGCGAGAATGTGACGTCCAGTGCCTTGATGTCAGAATATGCCTGCTGCCCCATACTGCTCAATCGGCGGATGCGGTAGTAGTTCATGCCGATGGCAGGAGTCTCGTGCTGATAGTCATAGATGTTTGGATTCACCGCGTCTTGTTTGCCAAAAACCGTTTTCAGGTTGCTCCAAGACTGCATATCAGTAGTGTGCTGAACGGTGTAGGAATATTCGGTTGCTTCTGGCAATGTTGTCCAATCCACCAATACGCCGGTTTGACCAACTTGGCGAGCAGAGAAATTCAGGTTGAAACTTTCACAACCAGGTGAGCCAGCTGGTAATACGGTAATTTCAACGATGTTAGATTCGAGGAAAGTTACACAATCTTCCCGGCGGGCACAACGCATGAATTTGGTGCTTTCAAACAAGGCACCTGGCTGATAATTTGGACTATTGGTGCCTGGGATAGCGATCCATGTAGGTGGAGCTTGGCCAATTTGTATGAACTGCATCCAAACAAACTCAAGATCGCCAACGCCACCAGTAGGCGGTACGGTCTCAAGAATTGGATCAGGAATTTCACCCTCACAAATGGTTTGGCTGCAGCAAATCACACCAGCGTTCATCACGTTGATGCAGATCGTGTGGATACCGGCATCAAAACAAAGATCATCTGGTTGGCCAGCCACAATCGTGAACGGGTCTGTTTTGCCATTTGCTTTTACATCACTGTCTTTGCAATCGTTGTTTACCCAATCTTTTTTAGTCCACTGGTAACCGGCAGGTATGCCACCGAACATCAGTACATAGGTGCCTGGAGTTACACAATTGAAGAAGTAATTGCCTTGGTTGTTCGTGGTAGTGGTGGCAACTGTAACGTCATCCGGGGTGCCAAATGCGGCATCTGGACCGGGAGCCATCAGCATTACGGTTACGTTTGGCACACCAATTTCGAGGGTTGGATGTTGGAAACCATTTTGGTCATCGTCATACCAAACCCAATCGCCAATTCTTATGCCATTACTCGTTGATCCAATGGTAACTGAAGCGGTTGCACTGCAATCATTGGCGTCGGTTACGGTGACAGTGTAAGTGCCTGCGGGTAGGTTTACTGCCGTAGCAGTGGTTTCGCCGCTGCCGCTCCAGAGGTAAGTGAAGGGGGCAGTTCCTCCAGAAGCACTTGCAGTAGCGCTACCAGGGGTGTTGCAGTTTGCATTGCTGGAAGCAACGATGACCACATTAGGTGGCAAAGAAGCCGCGATGCTGACCGCTGCGGTAACCGTGCAGCCAGCTGCGTCCGTTACGGTTACGGTGTAAGTGCCCGCACCAAGATTGCTCACAGTGGGCGTGGTGCTCATGGCAGGGTCGTTCCAGAGGTAGGTGAAACCACCAGCGCCACCCAAAGCAGCTACCGTTGCAGAACCAGAGTTTATGTTACAAGCTGCGGGGGAACTGCTCGAAATAACAGCAGATGGAGCCATGGGCTGTGTAATAGTCGCCATGCCTACTGCCGCGCAACCTGCTGCATCTGTCACGGTCACGCTGTGTGTGCCAGGAGGAAGATTGGTGGCCGTTGCAGTATTTTGACTGCCAGCAGATGCTGACCATAGATAAGTGAAAGGAGCGGTTCCGCCAGTTACATTGACGGTTGCGGTACCTCCTGAAGCACAAGTTGCCTGTGCATCCACCGTGACATTCACTGTCGGACCTTGCGATTGATCAATAAGCACCAAAGCAATGCCAACACAACCAGACGCATCTGTAATGGTTACGCTGTGTTGACCAGCGAGCAGATTGGTCGCATTGGCAGTCATTTGGTTGTTATCCCAAAGATAGGTGTAAGGGGCGATGCCGCCAGTAGCGGAAGCCGTGGCAGAACCTCCAGCCAAACAAGTAGCTGGTGCTGTGGCGGTCGCTGATGGTACGAGGGGTGGAGCTGCTACAATGGTTACCATGCCAATTCCTTGACATCCAGAGGCAATATCTACTACTGTTACGCTGTGCGGGCCAGCAGATAAATTGGTCGCATTTGCGGTCGTGTTGCCATTGTCCCAGGTGTAGGCGTAGTTGCCCGAGCCACCCGTAACCACTGCTGACGCACTACCTCCGACGACACATCCAGCCGGTACGGTCGGTGTCACAGTAACGATCAGGGCATTGTTGTTGTTGATAATATCAACCGTGCTGGCACAGGTACAGCCGTTCGCATCGGTAACGGTCACGGAGTAGGTGCCGGCAGGGCCTGTAATGCTTGGACTGGTTTGCCCATTGTTCCAAAGATATTGGTAGGGAAGTGTGCCGCCTGTTACAGTAATGGTAGCCGTTCCGTTCAAACCACAGTTGGCTGGGATCGAGGAAGGCATACAAATCAATTGATCAGGTTCGACCAAGGTGGAAGCTACCTGATTAGTGCATCCAGTACCCAAGTCCGTAACGGTTACGGTGTAGGTGCCTGGTGCAAGGTTTTGAAGGTCTGCAGTGGTGCTTCCGCCATTACTCCAAACGTAGGTATATGGACCGATGCCGGACATCACACTGACGTGTATCCAGCCATTATTGGCGCCAAAGCAGGTGATTTTTTGATAAATAGAATCCATCAGCCAGATACCCTCGTCCCAGAATCCTACGAAGCAGGAATCTGCAACTGTGCATCCATTGGCATCTGTTACGGTTACCGTGTAAGTACCCTCTGCAAGGTCAAGGATACCAGGGGTAATATCTCCGTTACTCCAGAGATAACTGTAAGGTGGAGTGCCTCCGTTCGGTACGGCTTGTGCCATCCCATCTGGCACAAGGCCGCAGATTTGGCTTTGGCAACTCACGGTTACGTTCAACGAGGTTGGTTCGCCAATGGTGATGCACTCCGAATCAATGGCGAGATTAATATCGGTAACGGTGACACAGTATGTGCCTGGTGACAGGTTGTTGACGGTTTCTGTGGTAGCACCGTTGCTCCAGAGATAGGTGAAAGGAGACCAGCCGCCAGTTACGACCGCTGTAGCAGAGCCGTTGTTAAGTCCTGCACAGGTCGCATTGGTACCGTTTATAGTTACAACTAGTTGTTGCGCCTGGGAAAGGGTAGGCAACAGCAGTAACATCAGGATTGTGAGCAGTGGAATTTGGAATTTTGGGTAAAGTGTGTTGGATGTTCGTTCCATGGGAAACAGCATTTTAAAATGTAATCGGAAATTATGACACTTAAGATTAAACGCGACGAGAGACGAGTCACTTTTGAAAAGTAACTCAATTCTCTTTTAGCAGGGGGGGGAGGTGGATTGAAAAAGGCGAGAGATTATTAAAAAAACTGTCTTATGCCTAGCAAAAGTAGAGCTTTTATTGCTTACACCGTTGTCTGACAGGTGTTAATTTTTACCACAAAACTTGGTTGTGTCGGGTAGCTTACCGTTTGAGCTGGTCATTTGGATTGAAAGGCTACCCATTATTGTAAGGTGATCGTTTGAATTCCTTACAAGAATGGGTAGGCCTTCGGCAAAAAAGAAGTCAGAAGTTTTGAATCAACGGCTTATTTGCAAGGGTTTTGCGCCCCATTTACCGTTGTTTCCGAGGATATCGTAAATTACCTAAGCATCCAGTGCGAGGTCATTCGGGGTGCGACTTGAAGTCGCATCCCGAATCCTTCCGACCTATTTCAACTTGATAAATCCATTCAACCAGCTTGTTAAAACCCTCCTCCGCCCAACTTTTTGTCCAAAAATGAGTTTATTTTAGCTCGACGGTACAACCTTTGGTGGACACCATACTCTTTTTGAACTAGAGGCCGTACTTTTGGCTCACGCAGCACGCTATTTCAGCGGGCTTTGACGCAACGACGCTATCACTTACAATATGCAACGCGATAACTACTCCCTGCTCATCGAAAAACTAGACGGTTTTATCCGCAAGTTTTACATCAACCAACTCCTCCGCGGTGCACTTTACACCGTGGGTGTGGTCTTGGGTCTATTCATCCTGCTCAACGTGGCGGAGTACTATTTTTACTTCAGCACGGGGGTTAGAACCGGACTTTTATGGGGCTTTTTGGGTCTCAGCGCATTCACTGTCTGGCGCTGGGTGGCGCTCCCGCTTATGCATTATTTTCATTTGGGGAAAGTCATCAGCCACGAACAGGCCGCCACTATTATCGGCGAACACTTCACCAATATTAAAGATAAGTTGTTGAATATCTTGCAGTTAAAGCAGCAAAGCAGCAATGCGATTTACGCTGAACTGATCCATGCAAGTATCAACCAAAAAAGTGAAGAAATCCGGATCGTGCCGTTTCAATCGGCGATTGATCTTGGAAAAAACCGCAAATACCTGCGTTACGCTTTGCCGCCGGTCATGTTGCTTTTGTTTCTCATTCTAGGCGCACCCAATATCCTCCGCGAAGGCACGATGCGCCTTTGGAATAGCAGTACCAAATTTGAAAAACCCGCCCCTTTCAAATTTTTGATTCAGGCAGACTCGCTTCAGGCAGTACAGTTTTCCGATTTTGTACTCAACGTTAAAGTGGACGGTGCCGCCCTGCCCAACGAAGTGTTCATCTCCCTCGGAAATGTGCAGTACCGACTGGAAAAAAACGCCGCGAATGAGTTTTCGTACAAATTTGCCAACGTTCAAAAAGACACGGAGTTCAAATTGTTTGCAGCAGGCGTGGAAAGTCGGGATTACACTTTAAATGTATTGCGTAAGCCTAATATCTTGTCTTTCAATACAAAATTGAATTTCCCGGCATACATCGGCCGTGCAACGGAGGAGTTTTCTAACGTCGGCGACCTCGTGGTGCCACAAGGAACTGACATCGGTTGGGTGTTCAATGCTCAAAATACGGACAACCTGCAGATGCGTTTCGGCTCAAATGCCGGAGAGGAGGCCAAACGTTTTGACGACGAACTTTTCCAGTTCCGCCGCCGCGCACTCAAGGACGAAACCTACAAACTTTACCTCAGCAACTCGCTGCTGCAAGGCGCTGATTCCATCGCTTACACCATCACGGTGATTCCGGATTTGCACCCCCAAATCGAAGTAGAAGAGTTCAAAGACAGCACCAATTTGCGTCAGGTCTTTTTTGCCGGAGATGCTTCGGACGATTACGGAATCTCCAACTTGACCTTTAATTACCAAATCAAAAAGGCAAAAGGCGGGCAATTGCCCCTGAATACCAATAAAATCGGATCAAACAGTTCCACTGCGGGTAAAGCAAAACAAAGCCAGTTCGACTACTCCTGGGATATCAGCAACCTCAACCTTGAACCCGGCGATGAGGTCCAGTACTACTTTGAAGTGTTTGACAATGACGGAGTGAACGGTGTCAAAAGTGCCCGCACAGGCCTGATGAGCTATAAAATGCCAACCCTCAACGAATTCCGCCAACAGCAGGCCGACAACTCGGAGGAAATTAAAAAAGACCTCGAAAAAGCCCTGAAGGAGAGCATGAAAGTGCAGGAAGACTTGAAGAAATTGCGTGAAAAAGTGCTCCAAAAGAAAGAGCTGGATTGGCAGACGCGTAAAGAAATGGAAAAATTGATGGATCGTCAGAAGCAGGTGCAACAGCAATTGGAGCAGGCCAAACAGACATTTGACCAAAATAAGGAGCAGCAGAAAGAATTCAACCAGCAAGATGAAGCGATCCAGGAGAAGCAGGAAAAACTGGAGGAAATGTTTGAGGAAACGATGAACGAGGACATGAAAAAGCTTCTCGAGGACATCCAGCGCTTGCTCGAAGAGCAAAACAAAGACGAGATGCTGGAACAAATGGAAGAAATGGAAATGAACAACGAGGAACTCAACAAAGAACTTGAGCGCCTCGAAGAACTCTATAAACAACTGGAAGTGGAGCAATTGCTCGATCAGCAAATCGAACAGTTGGAGGAACTAGCCAAAGAACAGGAGGAGCTGGCCAAGGAAACTGAGGAAGGTGAAAAGAGCAGCGAAGAACTCGAAAAAGAGCAGAAAAGCCTCAACGAAAAGCTGGAGGAACTGGACAAGAAGATGGATGATCTCTTGAAGAAAAATGAGGAACTCAAGCGTCCGGAAAAAATTGAGGACAACCAAAAAGAGATGGATGAGGCAAAGCAGGAGCAGAAGGATGCCAAGGAAAGTATCAACAAAAAAGACAATAAAAAAGCGGGTAAAAAGCAGAAGTCGGCGGCCAACAAAATGAAAGAAATGGCCAACAAGATGAAACAAGGCAAGGAAAGTGGTGAGATGGAGCAAATGGAAGAGGACCTCAAAACCATCCGCCAGCTGCTGGAAAACCTCGTAGGACTTTCGTTCGCGCAAGAACAGAACAAAAAGGATGTGGAAACGACTTCCACCAATACCCCGCGTTTCGTAGAACTTGCGCAGCAGCAGTTCAAAATCAAGGACGATTTCAAACTAGTGGAAGACAGCCTTCAAGCGCTTGCCTTGCGCCAGTTCCAACTCGAAACAATCATCAATGAGAAGGTGACCGAGGTGAAATCAAACCTTAAATACAGTCTCGAAGAACTCGAAGAACGCCGTAGAACTGCCAATGAATACCAGCACCGCACCATGAAGGGTCTGAACGACCTCGCGTTGCTGCTCGCCGAATCCATGCAGAACATGCAGGAACAAATGGCCTCTGAGATGCCCGGAAGTCAAAGTTGCGACAAACCTGGCAAGGGTAAGGGCAAGGGGAAAGGAAAAGGCAAGGGCGAAGGAGAGCCGAAAGACAAAATGAGCAAGGGCCAGGAAGACATCAACAAGATCATGAAAGATCTCAAAGAGCGATTGGACAAACAAGCCAAAGAAGGCAAGGAAAAAGGTGGAAAAGATAAGCCCGGCGAAGGCGGCGGCGGCGGTGGTAAACAGCCCAGCAACAGCAAAGAATTTGCACAATTGGCTGCCAGACAAGCCGCCCTGCGCGATGCCCTCCGAAAACTCCAAAAAGAAAAACAGGAGCAGGGCAAGGGCGATAAAGCACTCGATGACATCATGGACGAGATGAACAAGGTCGAAATTGATCTGGTGAATAAAAAACTGACCAACGAGATGCTCAAACGTCAGGAGCAAATACTCTCTCGGTTACTCGAACACGAAAAAGCCGAGCGCGAGCGCGAACAGGATGAACAACGTGAAGCCGAAGTGGCCCGCCAACAGCAGCCTAAAATGCCGCCGGCACTCGAAGAATATCTTAAAAAACGTCGCGCAGAAGTAGAGCAATTCCGCACCGTCAGCCCGGCGTTAAAACCTTACTACAAACAATTGGTGGAGGAGTATTTGAAAGGAAAGTAAGGCGTAAAAGTTGATAGGGGTTGATGAACCTTCATCAACCCCTATCAACTTTTACGCTTACACCCCCACAAAATGCTGAACCAATTCATGTTCCGCCAGTAAAGGCCGTTCCTGTCGTTCCGCCTGTGCGGGAACATTTCCGTGTTGAACGTATTGCAGCACCGTTTGGGTAATACCCTGTGTGCCAAGGTGGTGGCCGCCTTCTTTGGGGCTATACAAATGGCTTCCAGACCAAAAATCATGGTAGCGGCGAGATTCCGCGTAAGGAGTCACGGCATCCCCTGGGTCATGGACAATCAGCCCTTCGATGTGGGGAAACGCAGCGGTCATCAGGGCAAAATCATAATACTCCAGGGGATGGCCAACCCGTTTTTCAAATCCCCGAACCATGCGCCAATAAAGCGGTGACCACAGCCCAAGTGTTTTTTTGTATTCCCCAAAAACCCTTGGCGCAAAACTAAAAGAAGCCATCACGACCATCCGACGCGGATGCAAGCCGCGTGGTAAATCTTTCAGGGCATACACACTGCTGGTTCCTCCAAAAGAGTGTCCAACAATCGCATGAGGGGCACCATATTCTTCCAACAATGCCTGAATGATGGCTGCATTGACGGGTATGTTTAAAGTCCCGGACGGTGCCAGGCCGTGTCCGGGCGGATCATAAGCCAGCACGCGATAACCGGCCTCCAGCATTTCGGGCACAAAATGCCGCCAACGCCCTGAATTATACGCCCAGCCGTAACTCAGCAACACCAAAGGCGCGTCTTCTTCGCCCCAATGGTATTCCACAATATTTTGCCCGGCCAATGTTCGACGAAGCTGCCGGGCAGTGTCCAGAAACTGGCGTTCTTTACTTCGAACGCGCGGTTTGGGTGGTTTGGAGAAAATTTGCCCAGCCATCAAAGCAGCCTTTTTAGGGGCTGCCAGCGACCAAAGGTTCAGCCCCAGGCCGATCATTTTCGGGATAATTTGTTTCATGATAATTGTAATTGTAAATCAGTTTTTTGACCTAAATAATTGTCCTTCAGTTCTTTGCAAGCAAGTTTTATGGATTTTGAGCTGCGCTTTTGGCCGATGTTTTACCAAAAAGGGCCACAGCCCGCTCGACGAACTTTTCCAGATGTTGCTCCTCACCGCTGATTTTGTACATAATGATGGCGCCCTCGTATTCCATTAAGAGCCGATAGGCGGTGTCGGCAGCGGCTTCGGGCGGGAGAACGGTGCTCAGGATTCGGGCAACGATTTGTTTCCACTCTTCCCAGATTTCTTGAATCGGTTCGTTAAAAAGCCCATCTCGGCCTGTTTCAAGTGCGGTATTGGCAAAAAAACAACCCTGGCGTTCCATTTTCACCAAGCGATTTTGCCGGCGCAGCATTTTTTCGAGCTTTTGCTCTGGGGGTAAATTTTCACTGGCGACCGAAAAAACCGTAGTGCGAAGCGTGTCCTGGGCAAATTCCAAGACCGCCCGCATGAGACTTTCCTTGGATAAATGATGGTGCATCAGACCTGATTTACCCAAGCCGGTAGCCTCGGCCAACATACTGACGGAGGTGCCGTGATACCCGTGGCGGTTAAAAACCTCCCAGCAACGGTGGAGCAATTCCTTTTTTTCAATCTTTTTAACTGGCATATACCGAACGTTCGTACGGCAAAGGTAGGGTCTTTGGGAAATTTTACAAAAAAAAATTTAGGGCGGGCAGTGGCGTCAATGACGAAGTGAGTTCAAAAACCTCGCTAATGCCCTATCTTGGCCGCAAATAAAAATTCAATACAATGGCAGCAACAAAAATTACAGTAAATTCTAATGGTTCGCTCAAGGTAGAGGGCGATTTTGAAATCG
>CAZKBH010000033.1:4240-6147 GCA_964550795.1 uncultured Saprospiraceae bacterium | reverse complement strand
TGGGTTACAGGGCCGGACGGTTCTGGGGCTGTGCCGCTGTGGCATGTCGAAAAACAAGCCTTTTTGCGATGGCGCACACAATGGGCATTTGGAGCACCAGGCTGTAGCCTTCGACTTGCCTCCGAAAAAGGTATAGATTTAATGCCCTCAGGAAATCCGGCTCCAAACCCTCGCGTCTTTCCCCTCGGAAGCCAGGTGTTGGCGCAACCGAAAATGCTCAGGCATTGCCAATCCGGGGTCTTTTTCAAGGATTTGTGCGGCGATTTCGCGCGCGGCGGCGAGTATTTGTCCGTCGCGCGCGAGGTCGGCGAGTAGGAAACGGAGCATCCCGCTTTGTTGTGTACCTTCAATATTGCCAGGACCGCGCAGCCGCAGGTCGGTTTCTGCTATCACAAAGCCATCGGTGGTTTGCACCATGGTTTGAATGCGTTCGCGGCCATCGTGGCTGAGTTTGTGGCCCGTCATCAGGACACAAAAACTCTGGTCTGCGCCCCGCCCGACGCGTCCCCGTAACTGGTGCAACTGCGAAAGTCCGAAGCGTTCGGCGTTTTCAATGACCATCACGGAAGCGTTTGGCACGTTTACCCCCACTTCGATGACTGTGGTTGCCACCATGATTTGGGTTTGTTTGTTCACAAAACGCTGCATCTCAAAATCCTTGTCGCTGGCTTTCATTTTGCCGTGTACGATGGAAATTTGATATTCCGGCTGCGGAAAATCGCGGCTAAGTGCTTCAAAACCCGACATCAAATTTTGCAAATCCACCTTTTCAGTTTCCTCAATCATCGGGTAAACCACATATACCTGGCGGCCTTTTGCAATCTCGTCGCGCATAAAACCCTGCACCCGAAGTCGGTGATGCTCCGTCTTGTGCATGGTCGTGATGGGTTTCCGGCCCGGCGGCAATTCATCAATCACCGAAACATCCAGATCGCCGTATAAAGTCATGGCCAGGGTGCGCGGAATCGGGGTGGCTGTCATGACCAGCACGTGCGGCGGGTGAAGCGGGTTTTTTGCCCAAAGTTTGGCGCGTTGTTCCACGCCAAAGCGGTGTTGCTCATCTATTACGCTGATTCCCAGGTTTTTAAATTGCACCCATTCTTCAATTAACGCGTGAGTTCCAATCAGAATATGTAATTCTCCGGCGGCAAGTTGGGCCAAAATGGCCTCGCGTTTTTTGCCTTTGATGGAGCCGCTCAAATAGCCGACGTTCACGCCCAAATCTCCCACCAGCGCAGTGATGCCTTCCAGATGTTGCTGTGCCAAAATCTCTGTCGGCGCCATCATGCAGGCTTGAAAACCATTGTCGAGTGCCATCAGCATGGTCATCAGTGCGACCACGGTTTTGCCCGAGCCAACGTCGCCTTGCACGAGGCGGTTCATGTGCGAGCCAGTGGCTACATCAGCGCGGATTTCCTTGAGCACCCGTTTTTGCGCGCCTGTAAGTTCAAAGGGCAGTTTTTCTTGATAAAACTGATTAAAATATTCCCCGATGCTTCCGAAGACAAAGCCCCGAACCGTGTCTTTTCGTCGGGTACGCACCTGGAGCAGGCGGAGTTGCAGGAAGAACAATTCCTCAAATTTGAGTCGGCGGATGGCAGCATCGAGATCGGCCTGGTTTTCAGGAAAATGAATTTGGTTGAGTGCGTGCCAGCGCGGGGTCAGTTTGAATTGTGCGCCTAGATAATCGGGTAAAGTTTCCGGCACATCTGCGGGGGAAAGGCCGTCCAAAAGGGTTCGAACGAGTTTGCGCAAACCCTTGGCATCCAGGCCTTTTTGGGTCAGTTTGTCGGTCGTAGGGTAGACGGGGTCAAAGTTTTTGGCCTTTTGCGAATTATCTGTGTTGGCCTCCTCCATTTCAGGGTGGGCGATATTGAACCGCCCGTTGAACTCGGAGACTCGCCCAA
>CAZKBH010000033.1:0-4230 GCA_964550795.1 uncultured Saprospiraceae bacterium | reverse complement strand
GATCGAAATTTTTGGCTACCCCTGGCCCCGGCCCCCCTGCCCCCCCCGGAGGGAGAACTTCCTCCATTTCCGGGTGTGGGATATTAAACCGCCCGTTAAACTCGCTGACCCGTCCAAACACGATGTATTCTTTGCCGACGATGAGACTCTTTTCCAGCCATTGCACGCTCCTGAACCAGACGAGGTCTATGATTCCGGTTTCATCGCGCAGGGTACCGACGAGGCGTTTGGCCTTGCCTTCGCCGAGGGTTTCCAGTCGGCGCAGGATACCGCGGAGTTGCACGGTTTCGCCCTCGTTGTGCAGGTCTCGAATGCGGTGAAACTTGGTGCGGTCAATGTATCGAAAGGGGAAATGGAACAGCAGATCCCGGCAAGTGAAGATGCCAAGCTCGGTCTTGAGCGTGTCGGCGCGTTGCGGGCCGACGCCTTTGAGGTATTCTATGTTGGAATCGAGGTTGGGCAAGGGAATGATTCGATTGTTTACCCGCCATAGCTTCAGCGAAGGCGGGAGATTGTTTCGATTGTTTGATTGAGCCGATTTTTTACCCGCCGTAGCTTCAGCGAAGGCGGGAGATTGAAACCAATGTTGTCACCACATTGCTCTTTTTAATCTTCATCTTCCTCAGATGCAGTCGTGCTTAGATCAACGTCTTCGTAGAGTTGGGCGAGGGTGAACGCAAGCCCTACAATGGGAAGTTTGATTTCGTCCTTTTCGTTGGTGAAAAGCATTTCTGTCCAAGTGCCCTCGGGGTTGCGGAAAAAGGCTTCGACGGCCATACGTTCTTGATGGACAATGAGATAGCATTGTACAGAAGGCATGGCGCGATACTCGGCGAGTTTTTCAAAGCGGTCTATGTAGTACGATTTTTTTGAAGCGACCTCGACCAAAATACTCGGTTCGAAGATGAGGTAGGGGTCCGCGTTATCGGTCTTGGGGGACACTACCAAATCTGGGTAGCGGTAGATGCCTTGAGGTTCTACGACAACTTTTACGGATTGGGTAAATGCTTCCTGCTGTTGTTTTTTAAGCAGAGGCCACAACAGCATTAAGAGCGTGTTGGCGAGTAAGTTTGCTTTTTTTTGTTCTCCTGGCATAGGGTAGATTTCCCCATGGACGTACTCATTGCGCAATTCGGCGGTACGTTCCGATTGGAGGTATTCTTCTGCCGAGACTAGCACTTCGGGTGCGAACGTTGTGCGCATAATGGGTGTGTTTTGTACAAAAGTAATGTTTTAGGGGCTATTTACTGGCTCGAGCTTTGATTTGTTCGAGAGCTTCCAAGCGCTTGTAATGTCTCGAGACAAACGGTTTGCAAAAGTAACATAGTTTGTTTTAAAAAAGCAGAAATAGAACACCGAATTAACCGAGTACACTGACACCACCGAAACAACAGACGTAAATCGGCGGTATCGGCGTACCCGGCTAATTCGGTGTTCCAGCAAATATCCTTTTCATTTTTCTATAATCGATTGTTTTGCGTCATTTTACCACATGTCCGGCAATGGAATGACTACAATTTTCACTTTTGACCAAAATTAGCAAAATCGAACTTTGTTTAATCTTTTAATCCATACTCATAAACAAACCATGCTTACTTGCGTTCAGCACTTCAGATTTAAACAACCAATCTTTTCATCTTACAAACCTGTTTTAACACATGAATCGGTTTACCTTGACGCTCATGGCATTGCTGCTGACCGCCTTTTCAGCATTTGCCCAAACAGCCCGGGTGCAAATCATTCACAACGCACCAAACCCTACTGTGGATGTGTATGTGAACGGTCTTCTTGCACTGGATGATTTTGAATTCCGCACCGCAACCTCCTTCTTGGATTTGCCTGCCGGGGTTCAACTTTCCATCGCAGTTGCACCTGCCAGCAGCACTTCGGTGCTGGATGCCATCGCTTCGTTTGATGCCACATTTGATGATGGCCAAACGTACGTTGTTACCGCATCTGGTATCGTTGGAGACCCTACTACCCCTTTCACCCTCATCACCGATGCTGCTGCCCGCGAGGTAGCCATTGATGGCGCTGACAGGGTAAACTTGTCCGTGTTACACGGCTCACCCGATGCTCCAGCAGTGGATGTAGTGGTGCGTACTGGCGCAAAAATTGTCTCCAACGCCTCTTATGGCGAATTCACCCCGTACCTCAGCGTACCCGCAGGCGAGTATTACCTCGACGTAAAACCTGCAGGTACCGCAGACATTGTTGCAACCTATCGCGCAGACCTCTCTGGTCTGGGTGGTCAGGCGATTAAGGTAATGGCCAGTGGCCTGTTGGGCGGAACGCCAGCTTTTGGACTTTTTGCAGTTTTGAATGATGGAACGGTGGTTGAACTTCCACTCGCGCCTGTCGCTCGGGTTCAGGTTTTGCACAACAGCCCATCTCCAACGGTGGATGTGTATGCCAATGCTGATTTGTTGATTGATGATTTCGCGTACCGCACGGCAACGCCTTTCATTTTTGTTCCTGCAGGCGTGAATATCACGCTCGGTGTTGCACCGGATAACAGCACTTCTGCTGCAGATGCCATTGCAACGTTTGATGTAAATTTGGAAAATGGTAAAACCTATATCGTGACCGCTTCGGGCATTGTAGGGGATCCAACGACACCTTTTGGTTTGAATATCAACGATGCCGGCCAGGAAGCCGCTTCGGATACCAATAATGTGGACATCGCAGTATTGCACGGTGCTACGAATGCCCCTGCAGTGGATGTAGATGCTGTTTTTGTGGCCAATAATGTGATTTCTAACCTTGCTTACGGCGAATTCACCGGCTATCTCGGACTTGCTCCAGACAAATACGACCTGGCCGTTCGCGTTGCGGGCGACCCCAACGTGGTGGCTTCTTACCGTGCTGACCTTAGTGGTTTGAAAGGTGGAGCTGCGTATGTTTTTGCCAGTGGTTTGTTGGGCGATACCCCAGCCTTTGGCTTGTTTGCTGCACTGCCAAACGGTACTGTCATTGAACTTCCGATCACGCCAACCGCGCGTTTGCAGGTGATCCACAATTCACCAGAACCTACAGTAGATGTTTATGCGGGCAATACCCTTTTGCTCGATAATTTTGTTTTCCGCACGGCTACACCTTTTATTGACGTGCCTTCAGATCGCGACATAACGCTTGGGGTTGCGGGCGAAAACAGCGCCTCAGCCAATGACGCGATTGCAACTTTTGATGTAAACCTGACTACCGGCGGAACCTTCGCCGTAACCGCATCAGGAATTGTTGGTGATCCAACTACACCGTTTACTTTGGTTGTGGACGGCAACGCTCGCGAAGCGGCCATTAACCCAGCTCAAGTAGATTTCAATGTATTGCATGGCTCGACGGATGCACCTGCTGTAGATATTGCAGTAGTGGGTCTGGGTACGGTTATTAGCAATCTTGCTTATTCAGAGTTTACGCCTTATCTGAGCGTAGATCCAGGCGTTTATCTGGTACAAGTAATTCCTGCGGGCAGCGGAAACGTTCTGGCAACTTACGAGGCTGACCTGAGCGGTTTGGCTGGCGGAGCTGCACGCGTGTTTGCCAGCGGATTGCTCGGTGGCAGCCCGGCATTTGGCTTGTTCGCGGCTTTGGCCAATGGTACCGTGATCGAACTTCCATTGGTTCCGACGCCTGCTTTTGCCCGGGTACAGGTGATTCACAACAGCCCATCTCCTACGGTGGATGTGTATGCCAACGATGATTTATTGATTGATGATTTCGTGTACCGCACGGCAACGCCATTCATTGATGTGCCAGCGGGGGTGAATATTACCCTTGGTATTGCATTGGATAACAGTACTTCTGCTGCAGATGCCATTGCAACGTTTGACGTGAATTTGGAAGAAGGAAAAACCTACATTGTAACCGCTTCAGGCATCGTGGGCGACCCAACTACGCCGTTCAACCTGATTATCAACGATGCCGCTCAAGAAGCTTCGGTGGATTTGAACAACGTGGACATCGCAGTATTGCACGGCGCTACAAATGCCCCTGCGGTAGATGTTGATGCAGTATTTGTGGCCAATAACGTGGTGTCTAACCTCGCTTACGGCGAATTCACCGGCTACCTCGGCCTTGCTCCGGACAAATACGACCTGGCCGTTCGCGTGGCAGGCGACCCCAACGTGGTGGCTTCTTACCGTGCTGACCTGAGTGGTCTGGCTGGTGGTGCTGCGTATGTTTTTGCCAGCGGTTTGTTGGGTGATACCCCAGCCTTTGGTTTGTTTGCGG
>CAZKBH010000032.1:39858-51446 GCA_964550795.1 uncultured Saprospiraceae bacterium | reverse complement strand
TTGATTTTGGCAATCAGAAAAAAGTACAAATCTCAAATTCTCCCACAAACCCACCATTGGCTCTGGCACGCTGTCTGCGAGGCGCGCCCGACCGAAGGGGATGGTCCCGACGCAGGAGGGAGCGCCTTTTTTGACAGGACGAAAAACGACGGAATGCTGCAAAAAACGCACCCATGCCTGTCAAAAACAGCGCAATCCCCGCAGGTCGTTGGCGCCGCCGGAAAGACTGCCTTTTTCTTTGGTACTTTCTTTTGGGCAAGCAAAAGAAAGTACAGATGCCGAGCCAAAGTGACCATCCCGGGCAGTAGGGAACGGACCTGCTACTCTTTTATCTATCAGGTAGAATGATACCTTAAAAATCAAAACCAGTGCTTTAGCCCATGCTTTGTCACTTTTCGAGCCCAAAAAGCAATCAAAAGGCTTTGGCTATGGCTCAAACCCGCCTCGGGAGGCGTCAAAATGGAGATTTTTCTAAGGCCATTTGGCACGCGGATTGACTTCCCCTTCCACGCAAATTAAAAAATGGTCTGCTATAGAAGCCAGCCATGCCGGTGCAACTTTCCTTTCTAAAAAATTCAGAAAGCCCAAAAATCGCGGGCGTTTTTCAAAAAACGGATTGAGGTAGGAGGGCGGCAGCCAGACACCCACGGGACTTGCCTCGGGTTTTGGTCCCGAAAAGCCCAATAATTTCCCAAAAGCAGCAGGCGAATAATACCAGGTGGGTACACTTGTTTGTACATCCAAACGCGCGTTCACGGGTTTTTTGCTAAACCTGCGGAATGCCGCCTGGGGCTTCATTTTCAGGAGAAAATACAAGGTTTCCCAGACGCAAAAACGGCCCATAACTACGGCAATGAATTTACCGCCAGGCTTCAGTTTTTGAGCAAAAACCTTCCCTAATTTGGATAATTCTTCAGGCGAAACACAGTTTAATCCACCAAAATTGGAAAAAATGAGGTCGAAATTGCCCTCGGCTAATGTTTCGATGGCCGCGAACGAACAAACCTGAAGTTGTAGTCGGGCAGTCAGTCCAGATTTATCAGCCTTGGCATTTGCCACTGCGATCATGGCAGGGGAGGCATCAGTGGCCAGCACGTTCCAGCCTTTTTGAGCCATCCAGATAGCATCTTCGCCGGTGCCGCAGCTGAGTTCCAGGACGCGCGCATTGGGCGGCAAATGCAATTGTTCCAGTTTTGCCCAGACCCGTTCGCGCTGCATACGACCCACGGCGCTGTGGCTGAATGTCGCATCGTACTCATGGGCAATGGCATCAAATTCCGGCGACATGAGCTTGGGATGTTTCGAGCCGTCGGAGCCGCCATGCATCTAGCGCGGCGGTCGGGGCGTAGTATAAAATGCGGATGGCACGGCGGAGGTCAGCTTTTTGTCCGCGGAATATTTTTTTCCATTCTGCCCGGCCCTGCTGAAGTCGGAATTGTTTGTGCACCAGGCGGTGCAAGCGGCGGTAGAAGGCGGGTTGAAACGTGCCGGGATACATCATGGCGAGGTCATCCGAAACTTCCCAATTTTGCTTTTCTCCCAGCAAGGAGCGTACTTTTTCGTAGAATTTAGTGCCGGGCAAAGGATAGGAAACTGAAATACCGATGTCGTGTGGTTCTAAGTTTTTGAGCAGTTGGAGGGTCGCTTCGATGTCGTCCCGGGTTTCGCCGAGATACCCGAACTGGAGAAAAAAGCAGACCTCTATGCCCTTCATTTTCAAGAGTTTAGTTGCATTTTCGATTTCCTCCACCTGGGTTCCTTTGTCCATTGCATCGAGTATTTTTTGTGAGCCGCTTTCGGCGCCTACCCATACTTGATGCAATCCGGAAGCCGCCAGTGCATCGATGGTATCTTCTTTCAAAAGTAAATCTACGCGGCTCTGGATTTTATATCGGAACTGCAAGTTTTTCGCGGCGACCAGGGCATTAAAACGCTGTACCCAGTTTGGTTTTAGCCCAAAAATATCGTCGCAGATCCAAAAATGCCGAACGCCGTAACGTTCCATCAGCATTTCGATCTCGGCCACCACTCGTTCCGGGCTGCGCGCATTGTATCGGTTGCCGTAAATCGGCTTTGCACACCAATTGCATTTGTAAGGACAACCGCGCGTGGTGGCTATATTGAGGGAAAAGTAGCCATGGCGACGTATCCAGATTTTGCGGTATGCTTCCATGTCCACCAAATCCCAGGCAGGGTCGGGTAGGGCGTCCAAATCTGTCAGGACGGGTCGGCTGGGTGTTTTAAAAACTTGTTGGATTTCCTGAAATAAAAAAGCCAATCCAGGGATTGCCGCCAGTGCATGCTGTCCAGCCGGACTTCGATGCCAGGCGGATGTGCCGCTGGTATTTGCATTTGAATCCGGAGTGGAAAACCCGGCATCCAATGTGGTGATTAATTCCCGGAGCGTTATTTCGCCTTCTCCAAGGATCACAAAATCAGCGCCTTTCTGGAGATATTCTTCGTGGTGGTCGGTGCTATCGCTGCTGTTGACGATGACGATGCAGCCTGCAGCCTTGCCCATTTGAATCATCTCAAAAGCGGCTTCTCGCATGCGCGTGAGGCACATTTTGGTGAGATAATTGAACCCGTCGTCGTAGAGTACCAGGTAACGTGGACGTTCTTTATCAAGTGCTGGCTGCAATGCTTGCGCGTTGGGACACAAGGCTGTGTCAAATAGCGCGACCGAATAACCGGATTCCCGCATCAAGGCTGCCGCGCAAAGGGTACCGTAAGGCGGGTAAGGCTGTGCGTTTTTCCACTGTTTTGGATCAAAACGGTAGAAGTAGGCGTGTGAAAAAAGGATGTGCGACATGGGTATATCAATAATTGCATTGTTTGCAATCTAGGTAACTACTCGTCCTATAGGGCAAAAATGATCCGTTTCTAAGGCCATTTGACACGCGGCCCGGCATCACATGTTAGGCATCAAATATTTGGTAGTTGCGCCGATGCTTTTGCCCAAAATTCGTCGTCCAAAAGTCGGGCACTTCCCAGCAGGGCGGCGTTTTCTTTGAGTTTTGAAACGGCAATTTTGGTGTTTACACCAGCTTTGTTCAAACCTGATTGCAAGGCTTCGCCAAACAGCGGCAAGGCGTGGGAGATATTGCCGCCGATGACCAACAAATCGGCTTCGAAGGTCTGGAGCGGGGCGGCGAGGCGTTCCGCCAAATTCTCCCCGAAGGTCAAAAACAGGTTCCGGGCATGGGCATCGGAGTCCACCAAGTCAATGAGTTGTTTTACGCCTGGGACTTGTTGCCCGGTTATTTTGGCGTATTCACCCACAAACCAGCGGGTTGAAAAATAATCATCGGCAATGCTGTCTTTGTAGGGCAAATGCCAGAGACAACCTTCTTTGGGCACTCGTTCGCCAGAGACAACGGGTACGCCGTCCTCCACAAACGCTGACCCAAAACCAGTCCCCAGGGTAATCACAACGACTCTTTGGAAACCCTGTCCTTCGCCCATCCAGGCCTCTCCGACTGCAAACGATGAAGCGTCATTCAGGAAACGCATGGGCAGTACTTTGGGGCTATTCAGCAGTGGATTGAGTGCTTTTGGAATGTGTAATCCGAGCAGATCTTTGAACTTATGTTCCATTTTAGAGACCCCGTTTCGGTAATCGAAAGGCCCGGGAATAGCAAATCCGATGCCGGCCAATTGCTCCAGGGGAATCTTGGAAATCGTGTCGTTCAGGGCATTTGCCCAGTTTTGAAGAATAATTTCAGAGGACGATTCGTGGTTGTAGGTAGCCCTCGAGTGGGTATGGCTCAACAACTGAGCTTCCTGTATTTGTACCGCTGCGCAGGAAATGTGCGTCCCGCCTATGTCAACGCCGATTGCAAGTGTATTTTGCATGATTGTACGTTATTTTTAGACTAAGTGGGGATTGGCAAAGGTCGTTTAACTACCTGAAGAAATCAAGAATACCAAGCGGTTGTGGAGCGAAATGGTTGTTGGAAAAACTGGCTTCTCTTTAACTGGCTGGCCGTTTTCCACAATCTTTGCCAAACGTTCCATCGAGGATGTTGATAAAAAATACCCCCACGCAGGTAAAAGAATACTCCACCTTGCTACATTTGCGACCTAACCCGCCTCAGCGCGCAGCGCGAAGGCCCCCCGCGCACCCACATTTGAAAACGCCCCCAAGGCCAACATTACTAAATCGTTTCTTAATCTTTCTTCTTTAACGTGAATTCAGACTCTAACTCAGAGCCGTCGCGCCAGCGGCGTACGAAGCGTTCTCTTGCAAAAAGAGCTTCGTTCGCCGCGGCAAGTACAGCACTTATAGCGGGCGTTTTTGCCGCAACCATCACCTTCCATCAACCTGAAAACACCCATTCTAGCGCTTCTGCTGTGGCTATGCCGGGTATGGTTACGCTTGAAAAACCGGAACTCGAATCCAGAAATCTCCGCTGGGGATATTTTATGGATGAGTTTGTCCAATCCCACACCACGCTCAAACGGGGGGATATTCTGGGTACCATCTTGATGGAACAGGCGGGTCTAAACTACCAACAGGTATCCAGGCTGGTAGAAAATTGCAAAGACAAGTTTAAAATCAATACATTCAGGATAGGCAAGGAACTTCGGTTCCTGACCCGCCAGACCGGCGGCACTCCCGAGATGATGATCTACGAGCCTACGCCCTATCAATACACGGTGTTTAACCTTCGGGAGCCGTACAATGTAGAAATTGTCAAACACGAGGTAGATACCAAAATTGTCGCTGCATCCGGGGTCCTGGAAACCAGTTTTTGGCAAGCACTCACCGACAACGGTCTCTCCGACGAACTCGCCGACGGCATGATTGACGTGCTGGCTTCTTCTGTAGATTTTTACCACCAGAAACAAGGCGATCGCTTCAAAGTAGTGTTCGAGCAACATTATGTGCGCGGCGAAGCGGTTGGCACGGGAAAAATCATTGCAGCCGTTTATGAGCGCGAAGGCAAGGAATCCTACGCCTTCCATTTCAAAAAAGAAGGTCAAAAAACAGACTATTTTGACTTTGATGGCCGCCCTGCACGCAAGGCATTCCTGAAAGCCCCGGTCAAAGCCAGCCGAATCAGCAGCCGTTTTAACATGAACCGTCTGCACCCTGTGTTGGGATATCATAAGGCGCATCTTGGTACGGATTACGCTGCGCCACACGGCACGCCTATCATCGCCGTGGCTGAGGGAACCGTGACGGAGGCGACCCGCAGAGGTGGAAACGGCAATTATGTTCGCATTCGCCACGACGGCGCCTACGAAACGCAGTATCTTCACATGAGCGGTTTTGCGCGCGGTATTCGCCCAGGCACCCGTGTGGCGCAGGGACAGACCATTGGCTATGTGGGTTCGACCGGACTCGCTACTGGCCCGCACGTATGCTTTCGTTTTTGGAAAAATGGCCGTCAGGTGGATCACCTCCGGCTCAATCTCCCGCAGCCGCTGCCCATTACCGGACCGCTTCTTGAGGAGTACAAAATTGTTCGGGATGAACTCCTTAAACTCTTAGAGGGGGTCCCTTATAAAACTCAGCAAGTAACGGGTTCTGATACCGAAGTGGAGGCAGAAGTGCCTAGTGTGGTCCCTTAAGTCATACAAAATTTGGCATAAAAAATCCCCGATTTCGAGGCAAACACCTCAAAATCGGGGATTTTTTATGCGTTAAATCGAGTGCAGACTTTTTAAGAACGCACGCCGATCACTTCTACTGCTGCGCCAGTCAAGGCTGGATTGTACCAGCAGTCAAAGCGATTGGCTTTGAATTGTAGCACTGCGGCTTTTGCTTCTTCTGCGGTGTTGTACCCTTTTACGATGTAGCAAGCACCTGTTTCACCGCCTGGACATTTACTGCCTTCATGCCAGAGCAACATTAGCCCTTCGATTTGAGGCGCTTTGTCCACAGGGGTGTTTTTGCAATAAACCGCGAATTGAACGTAGTGCAACTCTGAAATAGGGGTGAAAAGCAAATCGCCCACCTGGCCTTGGCCCTTGCGAACTTTACGTTCTACGTTGGCTCCATTTACGGTGAAAGTTGTTGCTGGCATAGGCGCAGCCACGTATTCTACTGGAATGGGCCCATCCGTGCTGTACTGAGCTGGTGCAACGCCGCCTTTGGCTGAGAACGACTTCGTAGGGGCAGTTCCCTGTACTTTTGAAAGGGCAGCTTTCCTACGCGACGCTGCATCGGGGACAGTTTCGGGGGAGGCGGTGGAATAGGTTTGGGGTGCTTGTGCTTGTGTATTTCCGGAAGAATTATACCTACGCACTGTAGTAACCTGCGCTGAAGCATAGACGGCTGTCCAAATAAAGAGCAGGATGAAAAGTGTTTTTTTCTTGAGTAACATAAGACAAAAATTTCAGTGAGGATGATGAAAAAAGGTTTGTGGATAGCAACGTGCAATAGTCTTGCCAAGTTTTCGGGGATTTGAGCTTATGCCAACAGCAGGCACTAAGACTTTTTGGACACATTAAAGCAAATGCTCAAAGCTGGTTCTTCACCACTAGAACATCCAAGGCCTTGAAAGCGATCTCGTCTTCTACCTTGAATTTTCCTTTGAGGTAAAGAAACATCCTGTGTTCTTGGGGTGTGACCACGCCATCTGCCAGGATCACATCCAGGCAATGATAAAACAGCGGAAGCCGGGTCTGCTCCCGAATAGCTCCCATGGCTGCATCTATTAATGCAGTGGAGCTACCCGCTTGTTCAAAATACTTTCCTGCTGTTTCTATCAGTCCCTGAGGATCAGAACCGATGAAGATATTGCGACTTTTCAGGGTGGTTAAAAAAGCCGCCGTTCCACCCGGTCCGTCAATTTCATCTGCCCGCCGACAAGCAAAAAGCACCGCTGCGCAGGCTTCTGCTTCATTGGTAATGTGGGGTTGAATAGACGTTTGGAGTGGGGGAGTAGCGTGAGAATCTTGTGTTTTATTCATGTTGGAGAATCATCCGCAACGCTTTTGCATTGCAAAAGTAATCAGATTTTTAGGAAACGGTATCTATTTTTAAAAATACGGTGGGTAATAACCAAGGCTTTACATTCAAGCCCGATTTAAACCACGCGGCCAGACAGCTTCATACCACCTGGCCGCGTGGTCTCTCAACTCCTCAACTCTCAACTCCTAAACTCTAAACTCCTCAACTCTAAACTCCTAAACTCCTAAACTCTAAACTCTAAACTCTAAACTCTAAACCTAATCCTTCACCACCTTCAACACATCCACACCCGTTTCGCCGCGTAAATGCACGAAATAGAGGCCAGCACTCAGGTTTTGAAGATCAAGTTCATGAATATTGAGGCCCATCAGCTTATTTTCTACGGTGGGAAATGACTGTACCAAGTGCCCCAAGGCGCTAAATACCGCAATATCCATTCGCGCTGCGTTGGGTTGTTCCCATTGCAACCAAGTCTTCCCAGAAGTTGGATTGGGCGATATTTTTGCCTGGTAATCAGCCTGCTCGGGGGTAAATGTTCCCACCAAAAACTTGTAGGGCGGCAGGGAGATATCATCCACCCAGGCACGGTCTGCATTTGCACTGACAATTTCGTCCTTCTGATACATCCAGGATAGTTTGTGTACTCCAGAAGTGAGTGGGTAACTCACCTCGCCCCAAGGCAGTTCACCAGTCCAGGCATCTATCTCTACGTCATCTATGAAAAAACGCAGGAAATCATAACCCTCCTCGCTGCTGACCCGGCGCGCGAAGGAGATGGTGCCATCCACCGTAAAGTCGAGCGTTAGGTTCATGGTGGATGTCTGGTCATCTGTAATGATTCCAGAGCGTGAAGAATGGGTGCCGGTATAAGGCGAGTTGGGCGTAGTAAACCAAGGTAAATCCCCTTCCATCTCCCAAGGGAAACTGCTAAAATCCTGGGTCTCAAATGTTTCCAGAATCGCGTTGATCACATACGGACCGAAACTTTTTTGTGCGGCATAGTTGCCTGCATTCACCACATATTGAAAATTTGCTGTGACAACAGGGGGCGCATTGTTGGAAACAATGACCTCGAAGCTGGCGTCGGCAGTGCCGGTGAGGGCATTGAGCGGTCCTAGATTTAAAGGCCCATTGAGGGTCAGCCAGGGTGAATTACTTATCAACTGGCCCAAAGCATCGGGGCTTGTGCTGCCGCCGAAATTGAAGTTTTTGATGGTTAAAATGGCTATTTCGCCGCTTTGCAGCCGGTTGTCTCCATTTCCTCCCGGTGCATCTGAAATTTGCAAGCCGCCTATTTCCAGCTTTGGAGCCTGCAATTTTACCGGAATATTGGCTTCATACGTTTGGCCGGTGTTGAAGTCAATATTCAGTTTAAAAACTACAACATGACCATCGGCAATGTCATCGTTGACGGTGAATGCAAATGCCGCCAGTTTCTCCACCAAAGCACCCGCACTGATGTCGCCAAAAAGTTCCGTGTTATCTGTGATGGTTACATTGACATCATTGGTTTCAAGCGTAGTCAGGGTAGCGTTGGCCATTTGGTCGCCCATATTGCTGAGGGTCAGGTTAAGCGCGATGTTTTCGCCAAAATCTGCTTTTTGGTTGTTGTTTCCGCCTGCTGAATCATCCAAAACCCAGGTTTGATTAACCACAAAAGCGCCTGCACTGGGCGAAACAATTACAGTGCCTTGATAAGGTCGGTAGTTAAACTGGGTAACGGTCACGATCATGTCTCCCACATCATCCAGTGCAGGAAAATTCAGGTTCGCGACACCACCTGAAACCCTGGCCACGGCCAAGGTTTGACCCTCCCAATAAAGACTCACCAAGGCACCTTCCACCGCACAAACCACCTCCAAAGAAGAAATTCCGATAAAAACTCCATTGGCGTGGGTTGCCTCCATCATTGCAGGTAACGCGTTGCGTGGCACGGTCGTCGGATCGCAAAAGGGATTCCAGGTGTCTGCCATATCAATACCGCCCTGGCCATACGCTGCAATCATAAGGGCGTTGCCATACGTGGCCATGGCACCTATGCTCGGATGCAGGGTAATCCCGTCGGCGTCCACCAGGTATTGGTTCATTCCGTCCTGGCCTTCCATGGGCGGCGACCAGCTTTGGAAATCGCTGGAATAAAACCCTGCAATACCTCCCCAGGCCTCTCCGCTGGCAGCGTTTCCGGCACGTTGCATGGCTTCTCCCAGGCAATCGCCCCCGCCATTGTTGGTGAAGTTACCTGTACAGCAAGCGACTGCAATCACGATGGGATAGCGTTGGTAGTTGCGCAGATTCGCCACCGCTTCAGTATTAAAATTGCCGCTTGCAAGCCCTTGTTCCCATCCATGGCCGGTGTAATTGTACATACTGACTCCGGGGCTGTTCATCACCGCTACCAGTTCGGTATTTACTGGATTGTCGGGTTTGTCAGCGGTTGCATCGCCGGGTGTGGGTGAAATTGCGGAATGGTCGCCATCATAAAACTCCCAATACCGCTCGTAGCCGTCGGCAAGATGTTTGGATTTCCACTCATTCGCGTGTTCAAAATCGGCCTGGTTGTCATCGCCGAAGCCTTGACCTTCATTGGAGGCGGAGGCCATGCCCATTGCACACCAGTTTTGCAACGTATCGGTGAGGGGTGTCATTTCATAGTTCAGGTTCCGGTTCATCATGATCCGAAGTTCAGATGCATCCGCGGCATGAAAACGCCCTACAAAAACTTCCGGGAAATGGTCCTCACCTTCCATATATCCCAGGCAATTATCGCAGGAATAATTGCTGCCGGGGCGCACCATGGGGGGCAGCGCATATTCGTCGCCCACCAACAAAAGGTAGGAAATATCGTGTTCGGTGTAATAATTTTTCACAAAATCGTACATCGCGGCAGGTGATCCACCTACTTCTGATGCCGGAACAACCGTCGTGTGCACCCCCATTTGGCGTTTCCAAGCCACGTATGGGTCGAGATCTGGAATGAACTCGTCTTTCGCGATGACCAACATTTTTACGGGTTCCTCCCCGTTGCGGGTGTTGGAAAGAAACTGTGGGTCGAAATTCAGGAATAATTTATCGTATAGTTGGCGAAAAGGGGCACTAATCCCGTTTTCGCGATTGGGTTTTGCCTCGTTTTCACCCTGACCACCCGTATGATACACCCTGAGTGTAATGCTGGAATACACCCGAAGCACCCGAGTTACCGGGTTGTATTGCACCGGATAGATCCAGAGTGACTGCCCCCGCAAATCGCGCATCACAAAAGGTTGTTTTAAATCAGCCAATTGGCCCGGGAAAAAAGCATTGCGCTCGTAAGGCGCTCCGTAAGAAAATGGAACTGTTGCGGGATCCACCCGGCGCAACAAATTGCCTTTGGAAGGCGCAAGAGGCACGTTTGTGTAATCCTTAAATTCGGAAGCAATGATTTCCAGGGCCATTTTTCCGGTGTTTGGAATCTGCAGTGCGCTTGTAAATTTTGGCAAATCCGGCGCACCAGCCTCCAGCAAGGGCGTTCCACCATCCATGCCGACCAAGATCGCCTCGCCCTGCGGCGTACTCACTTGGGTTTTGCGAATTTCACCCAGGCTGAGTTGCAGGGTGGTTTCGGTTCTGTTTTTGGAAATTACCTGAAGTTGAGCCTGGCTGAATACAATACCAAGCGGTAAACTGCAGAACAGGAGAGCGAGGAGGTTCTTCATTAATACAGTAAGATGTTTAGACAGTGGAGATAATTGTTGACCATTTAAAGCTTGATTACGAATCAAGCAATTGTTTATTTCTGTATGAGCAGTGGCTGACGAAGGGAGCCATTTTGTAGCATGTAAAACCCTGAAGACCAGTTATTTACAGGAATAGTATGCACGGATTGCGGCGGAATGTCGCCCTGCCAGAACACTTGTCCGTTGGCATTAAAAATTCGCGCCGGGGTGCTGTTTTTCGATGCGTTATGGAGGTGTAGGGTCTCGTTTGCTGGATTTGGATAAGCCTGCAAAACAGCCGTTACAGGGGTGTTGGTCCCAAGTGTCCCCATGGTATACAGGCTAAAAAACACATCCTCGAAATTGGCTTGATTGCCTGCTTCATAAGCCCGAAACCATATCCAGGTTGTGCCGGGGCTGGTGCCGGGCTGGACGATTAGTTTGAGATAAGGCTGAATCGTATCGTACACGGTGTTCATTAAGCCACTGGCAGGAATGCCGATGTAGCACCCGCCATAATCGCAGAGATCCGCGTCCCATTCGGCTGGCAGATTAGACTCAATCAGCCTCCAGCGCAAACGCAGGCTGTCGCCGCTGGGATTGTTAAAATAGATATAGCACTCGTTGGCTTGTTCAAACTGGAGTTCCTGCACGAGCAGGGGAGCGGGGCTTGAATGGAATGTTTGTGCAAATAATTGGTTGGCAAAACAAACACACAGGATAAGGGAGAAACGGATGGGCATTGCTGGCAAAATAAAACTTTTCCGAAAGGTATGGAGGGCTTGAATCCCCTCAGGTAGTATAAGCCTATTGATTTGGCTTAGCGTGGACAAATGGGTAGAATCCATCTCAGACACACAAAACCCCCGCCAGACAAGGTCTAACGGGGGATGAAAAAACCCTCTGTCTATTATGTGTGTTTTATTTAGCTGGTCTGACAGGGCGCCTTAACCAAGCATATCACGGTCTGAATG
>CAZKBH010000032.1:7335-39848 GCA_964550795.1 uncultured Saprospiraceae bacterium | reverse complement strand
AAAATAGGCAGGTCGCTGCTGGCAATGGCCTCATTGACGACGCTTTTGTGCAGGATATTATCCCAGAACGCACGCTGGTGCGTCACAAAAATCAACAAATCAATCCGGTGGTAAAAGGCATATTCGTACAGCGCATCCACAATGTCATCACTTACCATTTTGCTGAAAATGAATGGTTTATGATCGCCGGCTTCGCCAAAACTGGCTTCGAAGCGGGCGCGTTGGACGTCCAGATCCTGCTCTCCGCCCGGGCCGACATGTACAAAATGAATTTGTCCGTCGAAACGCTGCGTAAAGGAAACTGCCTGGTGGACGGATAAGGCATTGAGCGAGTCGAAATCACTGGCGTACAGCACATTTTCAAAGCCTCTAAAGCCGGCATCTTTTGTGATATACAATACCGGACAATGGGCATTGCCCGACACTTCGACACTGACCGAGCCAAAAAGTCGTTTGCTCAATCCTCCGCGTCCGGTCGTGCCCATGATCAGCATTTCTGCCTGGCGGGAATACTCCACCAAAGCTACATCGGGTGCCCCATAAATAACCTTTGATACTATTTGGGGCTGATTCGAGGCGGCCTGGCTTGGCTCCGTGCCAGGAGCTCCGGGAAAACGGCCTGGCACATCGTATTCAACGCCGAAGGATGCGAGCGTTTTACCGATAAAAGCGTCCAACTCGGTGTGCATCGTTTTGGAATAACCCGAAAGGAAGCCAGAAGCGGAGGGGATAGAGCCTTCAAATATGCTGTCCATGGCATAAATGATTTCCAGCTTACTGCCCATTTTTTCGGCCATTTTCCATGCGAATGTCAAAACATTGGTGGATACATCGCTCATATCTACGGCCACGGTGAGAGTATCCAGGCGGAATAGTTTGCTTTTGAAAAGATCCTTGTTTTTCATTAGACGGGCGATTTCGTGAACGCTAGGAACGAAGCCTTGCAGCACAACCCTGCCTTCAATCATCAGGGCGGGCAAAGCCTTGATGCCGTATGCCTGAATGGCCACTGGATCGGCTATTTCCAGCACCTTGCCATCTACGGCTGCTACGGCCAGAGCCTCATGAACCCGTTTGCCTAACAAAATTGAGGCGGCATCATGTGCCCCAAACAGCTTGATATGGGTTTTGCCGCAGCCTTGACAATGGCCAGTACAAACCTCAGGATTGCTGGCAGAAGTTGGAATTGAGGCGATTTCTTTCATAATCAGTCCTTGTTTTCGTACACCAAACTGGAATCGGCGGGCACTTGCTTCGACAATGCAGTCATAATGTCGAAAGGTGTGAGGATACCGACCAACTCGCCGTCTTCAACCACCGGAAGGGCGTGGAAACGGTTAATAAGGAATACTTCCAAGGCTACGTTGATACGGTCATCAGGTGCTACTTTCCCGAGGCGTTTGACCATGATTTCGGTCACTTTGGTGCGTTCCAAGCGCAGCTCATTTACGTATTTATCTTCCTCGTAGTGGGAAGCGCCGCCCATGAAATAATCAAAATCGGAACGGCTTACGATGCCCACGATTTCGCGGAAATGGACCACAGGGATATGGTGAAACTTGTGTTCACTAAAAATTTGCTTGACTGTAGCAAGGTTATCTTCAGGGGAGACCGTGATCAGGTGTTTGTGATCGGTCATCAGGCTAGAGATTGGTGCAAAGATGTTCATAATCGAAAGAGCGTTTTTTTTTCTGTTAAAGATGCCACAAAGTTGGGCTATTGTGCCTCAAGCTAAAAATGACGCTGGTTACCCAGATGGTTGATTAAAATCAGTAAACGATATGAGGAACGTTCCTAACTTTGCTTCAAGATGAAACGAATACTTGTAATTGAAGACAATTTGGATGTCCGCGAGAACATCGCCGAAATCCTGAGCCTTAGTGGATACGAAGCTATTACCGCCGAAAACGGTAAAATTGGTGCAGCAAATGCACTGGCCGATCCGCCCGACCTAATTCTTTGCGATATTATGATGCCGGAACTCGATGGCTACGGGGTGTTGCACATCCTTAGCCGACAAGCGGCCACAGCCGACGTTCCGTTCATTTTCCTAACCGCCAAGGCAGAGAAGGAAGATTTCCGGCGGGGTATGTCGCTGGGGGCCGACGATTACATCACCAAACCTTTTGATGATGCGTTGTTGCTGCAAGCCATCGAAAACCGCTTGAAAAAAAGCGAACGTTTGCGGGCAGCCTCCGAGCAAGACGGCGGTTCGCTGGAGCGGTTCATTGATGAGGCCCGTGCGATGGAAGCCATCAATCATTTATCGGAAAATAGGGAACTACGGCATTACAAAAAGAAAGACCCGATTTTTAAAGAGGGTGAACACCCGAGGTGGCTTTATTTTGTGGAAAGTGGTAAAGTTAAAATTTTTAAAACCAGTGATGATGGCCGTGAGCTTATTGTAAAAGTGGCTCAACAAGGAGATTTTCTCGGGTTTTTGGCCCTTTTTAAAGAAGATTCCTACACGGAAAGTGCCGCAGCGCTGGAAGATTGCAGCATCAAACTGGTGCCCAAACAAGACTTCGCCGCCCTGGTATTTGGTAACCGCGATGTAAATGCCCGCTTCATTAAAATGCTGGCTTGCCACATCGCTGAACGGGAACAGCAACTCATTGAACTGGCCTATAATTCCGTTCGCAAACGCGTGGCGACGACCCTAACCCATCTGGTAGACCAAAGCGGCCCAAGTATCCAACTGCTCCGCGAAGACCTCGCAGCTTTGGCCGGAACCGCGAAAGAAACCCTGATCCGTACCCTCACTGATTTTAAAAACGAAGGCATGGTGGAGATTAAAGACGGGGTGGTGACCGTGCTAAAATTGGATAAGCTGCGGGAAATGCCTAATTAAGTGGTGATTGGTGGAGTGGTAGATTGGTGGAGTGGTGTATTGGTGATTGGTTGAGTGGTGAATTGGTGATTGGTGGAGTGGTTTACTCGTTTACCCGCCGAAGCTTTAGCGAAGGAGGGTGAATGGTTTTGTCAATCCCGTGTGGTGTTCGATGCAATACTTGGTGGCACTGTATTTTAAACGTACTTGGATTTGCCAATCATACTCCTGGATAATATACAAAATGGGAGTGTTCAGAAATGGGCACACCTAAATTCGAGTACTGATAATCAACGTGATAGTCAAGGTGTGCCACACCTTTTTGCGAGACCTATAAGGTTTTTTGAAACCTTATAGGTCTGGAAGCAAAAACACTCCTCCAATCACCCTCCTTCGCTAAAGCTACGGCGGGTAAACCACACCACCAATCACCACACCACCATTCACCACTCCACCAATCACCACTCCAATGGACTTTCAGGTCACCAAAGCCTCGGGGCAAACTGAATTATTCGACGAAGAAAAACTGCGTCGTTCGCTGCGCCGAGCAGGAGCGGATGAAAAATCTATTGATCGAATTCTACAAGAATTGGAAGGACAATGGTATGAAGGCATCCCTACCAAGACTATTTTCAAGCGGGCTTTGAAGATGCTGAAGCGGCAACACCGATCCGCAGCAGGGCGCTACACTTTGAAGCAGGCCATGTTTGATTTTGGCCCCTCAGGTTTTCCTTTTGAGGATTTTTTTGCTGAAATCATGAAAACCATGGGCTATCAGGTGCAAACCCGGCAAATCCTCCCGGGTGCGTGTATCCGGCACGAAGTGGATGTTGTAGCTGAAAATTACGATACCCTGATTTGGGTAGAATGCAAATACCATCCAGTGGCGGGGTCGGTTAGCAACGTTAAAATCCCTTTGTATATTCATTCCCGATTCAGGGATATGGATGCATACCTGGTTCAAAATCCGTCGCAACAAAAGGGACAAAAAACAGCAGGCTGGCTCGTGACAAACACCCGGTTTTCGGATGATGCATTGACTTATGGACGTTGTTCAGGGATGCACATGGTTGGCTGGAACTACCCCTCAAAAGGAAGTCTACGAGAAATGGTAGATCAGGCAAAATTGCACCCGGTTACCTGCCTAACCCTGCTTACCCGCCATGAAAAAACGAAACTGCTCGAACACAACATTGTCCTGAGCAAAACACTGACAAAGCACGGCAGATGGTCAGAATTACTCCATCTCTCGAACGAACGACGCGATAGGATCATGCAGGAAGCAAGTGCGCTATGATTTACGATATTCGATTGGCGATTTCCGATTGCCGAATTGGATTTTTGATTTGGGATTTTTTTGATCCGAGGAAATGCCTGGTCCTTATTTTTGTCAGTTTATAAAACCCGTACATTGCCACTCGTTACTGTGAGCATAACAGCTAAGAGAAACCCAAAATATAGCGGTTCAGATGCGTTGGAACTCATGGTACGCATAATCCGCAATCATAATTTTCATTCGGCAATCGCAAATCATTATGGACTGGCTAACCTCCTTTTCGGCTTACCTGAATCCCGCTTTTATCAGTATGATTGTATCGGCTGGTATTGGCCTGATCATTGGCTTGGAGCGGGAGTTCAATACCCAGGATGATCCAGTGCATGTAGGCGGCATACGGACGTTTGTGCTGGCCTCCGTGTTGGGCAATGTGGCAGATTGGCTTTCCAAATACACCAGTTCTACGCTGCTCATCGCGGCCTTGGCGGGGTTCTTTTTGCTGATTTGTGTTGCCTATTATGTGCAAGCACAAAAAGGGAAGATGGGGCTTACGACCGAGCTTGCTTTGCTGTTGACCTTTCTTTTAGGCGTGGCAGTATCAAGAGGTTTGATGCAGGAATCGCTGGCTGTCGTGGTATTAATGACCGCCGTGTTGTCGCTCAAAGACCAGTTGCACGGTTTTATCCAGAAAATTACAGAAGAAGAGCTTTTTGCTTTCATCAAGTTCATTGTGCTGGCTTTGCTGGTTTTACCCATGTTGCCCACAGCACCATTTGGTCCAGACAATTTACTTACGCCGCGCGATTTAGGGTATATTGTGGTGCTGGTGTTGTCCATCAGTTTTACGGGGTATTTGCTGCTGAAATTCGGTAGTCCGCAAAAGGGCATCTTGCTGACTGCTATCATTGGCGGGTTATTCTCCTCCACTTTAATCGCCTGGGTGTTTTCATCCAAAAGTCGGGAACGGCCAGAGCTGTCTCCAGCCTACGGCTCCGGGATTGTGTTGGCTTCCACCATTATGTTTGTGCGGGTCTTTGTTTGGGCTTCTATTTTTGCTTTTCCTGTGGCAAAGGAGTTGATTTTGCCCCTTTCGCTGATGCTTTTGGTCAGTTTGGCCCCCACCTGGCAAGTAATTCGGGATCGCAAAGAAGAGAACAATACAACGCCCCTGATTCCTGGAAACCCCCTGGACATCAAAAACGCGATTTTTTTCGTGTTTCTTTATATTGGCATTACCTTGCTCATGTCAGCTTCCCGGCAATGGCTCACACCGGCCATGACCTATCTTTCCGGGGCCGTAGCAGGCATTGCCGACATTGACGCGATTTCAATTTCCACTGCTAAATGGGCCTCTTCCCCGGAGGGTCAAACCCGCGAAGCCGCCATTATCATCTTGCTCGCTGTTATGTCCAATTCCGTTTTTAAATGGCTGGTCAGCATCTTTAGGGGCCATAAAGCTGTGCGGAAGTCGGTTGGATTGGGCTTTGGCCTGGTGCTGCTGGTGGGAATCATCTGGTTAGTATGGTGGCTAATATAAAAAAACAAACTATGACTGTTACATTCTATTCTGCCCAATCGTACGACAAAATCTTTTTCGACCGCTACAACAGCAGCCAAACGATCCGCTATTTGGAGTCACGACTCAACGAGCAGACGGCTGATTTGTCTGCCGGAAGTGATGCGGTTTGTATTTTTGTAAACGACCATGCCCCCGCCGAAGTCATTCAAAAGTGGTCTGAACAGGGTATTAAGTTAATTGCTTTGCGATCTGCTGGTTTTAATCATGTTGATTTAAAAGCCGCTAAGGAATATGGGATTCCGGTAGTCCGGGTGCCGGCCTATTCGCCCCACGCCATAGCCGAACATGCTGTGGCAATCATCCTTACGCTCAATCGAAAGACACACAAAGCCTACAACCGGGTGCGGGACGGAAATTTTTCGCTGGAAAGGCTCACGGGTTTTGACCTGTTTGGGAAAACCGTCGGGGTGGTCGGAACAGGAAAGATAGGGGCTGTTTTTTGCGAAATTATGCTGGGTTTTGGTTGCAAAATCCGCGCATTTGACTTGATGGAAGATGAAGCACTCCAGCAAAAAGGGGTTCAATATGGCACCTTGGAGGAGCTTTTAGCTGCTTCTGACATCATCTCACTCCACTGTCCGCTCAACCCTTCCACCCGTTATATGATCAATGCCGAAAGCCTCAAAACTATGAAAGACGGGGCTATGCTCATCAACACCGGCAGGGGAGCATTGATTGATTCGGAGGCAGTATCCGCTGCACTGAAATCGGGAAAACTGGGGTACTTGGGCTTAGACGTTTATGAGCAAGAGGAAAATTTGTTTGCCCAAGACCTTTCAGAAACCATCATCGAAGATGAATTAATTCTTCGGCTCATGAATTTTCCAAACGTGCTGATTACGGCGCATCAGGCGTATTTAACAGAAGAAGCACTCGTCGAAATTGCTCGAATTACGCTCGGAAATATGGATGCGTTTGAAAATGGTAAACCTTTGGTAAATCAAATTACGGGGTCTTAATCGTCAATACTCGATTTTTTTGACTATATTTGGGATTCTTATCAGTAAATGTTATTGAAAAGTATATCATGGTGGGGGGTGAGGGAAATCATTGCGAAATGATAAATTATTTCCACATTTTTGTAAAAAATACTTGGCCATGAAAATACATATTTCCACACACATGACCCTTGCTGCCTTACAGCAGGCTTTCCGCGATTGCTTCCCGAATTTGTCGTTGTCTTTTTACACCAAACCGCACGATGTTTACCAATCCAGCCCGGTCAAATACCTCATCACAGAGTGCAACACCCTCCTCAAATATATTGAAGCCCGTCCGCACGATGGGGATGTAGAAATATTTGCCGACATGAAAGTGAGCGAGTTGGAACAATTGTTTGAACAGGAGTTCGGTCTCCATGTGCAAGTGTTCCGCAGGTTGGGTAATACTTGGGTTGAAACTACTTTTACGGATAACCTCAGCCTCTGCGAACACAACGAAAAGGCTGCGAAAGCCACAGATTTTGATTATCCCCCTGCCGATCTTAAAGATTATCGCGATGCCAGAACCGAATGGTACCTGGGATAGTGCCACACATTGCTGGACATTATTTGAGTCCATCTTTAAAACCTCTCCTTATATTTTGAAATACATCAGTTCCCTAATTTTTACAGTCCTCCTCTTTTCCGCCTGCAACAAGCAACCCGAAAAAATCCAACCCACGATAGAGCGGATCACGGAATCCGTTTATGCTTCGGGCATCATCAAGAGCAAAAATCAGTATCAGGTTTATTCTACCGTGGGAGGTTTGATCCAACAAATTCTGGTCAAGGAAGGCGATGTGGTCAAAAAAGGCGATCCATTGTTCGTCATTAAAAGCGAAACCTCGAAGCTGAATACCGAAAATGCACAGTTGGCCGCCGATTTCGCCGAGGTGCGGACCAAAACGGAGCGCCTCGACGAGTTAAAAAGCACCATCGAAACTGCCCGAAGCAAAATGCACAGCGACTCGCTTTTGCTCCAGCGACAGCGCGGGTTGTGGGCACAAAAAATCGGCTCGAAAGTGGAATTGGAACAGCGGGAACTGGCCTACACCAGCTCGGCAAACAATTACGAAGCCGCTCTGCTTCGATTAAAAGACCTCGAAAAACAACTCCGATTCTCCGCCGCTCAATCCCAAAAACTACTGGCCATCAGCAAAAACCAGGCGCAGGATTTCATTATCCGCAGTCAGACCGATGGACGCGTGTACAGTATTTCAAAAGAGCTAGGCGAAATCGTGAACACCCAAAGTCCGGTGGCAGTCATCGGGGATGCAGCGGAATTTGTAGCGGAATTACAAATTGATGAAAGTGATATTGCCCGAATTCGCCAGGGACAACGCGTGCTGCTGACTTTGGACAGCTACAAAGGGCAGGTACTGGAAGCCGCGACCGCCAAAATTGACCCGCTGATGAATGAACGGACGCGGACGTTCACCGTTGAAGCCAATTTTACCAAAAAACCGCCCAACTTGTACCCGAATTTGACCACCGAAGCGAATATCGTGATTCAATCCAAAGAAAACGCGATGACCATTCCAAGGGCCTATTTACTTCAAGACTCCCTGGTGATTCTGCAAAATAAAGAAAAACGAATCGTAAAAACCGGCTTAAAAGACTACCTGAAAGTGGAGATTTTGAGTGGCCTTTCCGAAAGCGATTATATCCTAAATCCAGCGGAGCAATGAATCTCAAACTAATCGCAGACATTGCAAAATCACTTCTGCTGGCGCGCTGGCGGCAGTCGCTGGTGGCAGCCATAGGGGTTACGTTCAGTATCACCATGTTCATTGCATTGTTGGGTTTTATGAACGGGCTGAACGACCTGTTGGATGGCCTGATTTTAAACAGAACCCCGCACGTTCGGCTTTTCAACGACATAAAACCCAACCCCAACCAACCCATCAACCTTTCCAGTGATTTTCAGGATGGGCATAATTTCATACAATCCATCAAATCAAGTGGGGGCAGACTGGAAATTCACAACGGTGGGGCTATTCTCGCTGCATTAAAAGTGGACCCTCGGGTGTTGGGTATTTCGCCCAAAATAAGCGCTCCGGTGTTGTATAATTCGGGCACGATTGATATCACGGGGGCCGTAAGTGGCATTGATGTAGTTGCGGAAAGCGAGCTGTTTTTTTTCAAAGATTATGTTCGGGAAGGCGATCCACTGGATTTAAAAAACGTGAGCAACAGCATTATTTTGGGCAAAGGCGTGGCGGAGAAACTGCTGGCCGAAATCGGCGATGTGGTGCAGGTAACCACCTCCAAAGGCGATCAGTTGTCCTTAAAAATGGTGGGCATATTTCAGTCCGGGGTTGCAGATTTTGACAAAGTACAAAGTTTTGCCTCTATTGCAACGGTTCAAAAACTGCTTGGGAAACCCAATACCTACGTCACAGACATTCAAATTAAACTGAAAGACCTCAATTCCGCCCCGCTCGTCGCCAAAGAATACGCCCGAATCTTCCAGGCCGACGCAGAGGACATACAGACGGCCAATTCGCAGTTTGAGACCGGCAGTTTTGTCCGTACACTCATTTCGTATGCGGTTGGAATCGTGCTGTTGGTTGTGGCCGGATTCGGTATTTACAACATCCTCAACATGATGATCTATGAAAAAATGGACACCATTGCGATCCTGAAAGCCACGGGTTTTTCAGGCAGCGATGTGCGGAAAATATTTCTCGGCATCGCGCTCAGCATTGGTGTGTTGGGTGGTTTGCTGGGCTTGTTGTTGGGGTTTTCCCTCTCATTGATTATTGACCAAATTCCGTTCAATACCGCCGCCCTGCCCACGATTACCACTTATCCAGTCAATTACAACCCTAAATTTTACATTATAGGGATTGTGTTTTCGTTGGTCACCACCTATTTCGCCGGCTTTTTCCCAGCCAGAAAAGCCAGTAAAATTGATCCCGTTATTATTATCAGAGGGAAATAAAGGTCGCCATTGACCACTTTACCCACCGTAGCCCAAGCGAAGGAGGGCCCCCCACATTCCCTCACATTGACCACATTGACCACATTAGAAAAAAATGTCAAAAACCGTCCTCCAGTCCTCCAACATCCAAAAAAGTTTCAAGGATCCGATCGTGGTCCCGGTATTGAAAGACATCAGTTTTTCAGTAAATCAGGGCGAATTTGTGGCTGTAACGGGCAAATCCGGCTGCGGCAAATCCACGCTCTTGTATATCCTTTCTACCATGGACACCGATTATGAGGGCGAATTGCGGATTGACGGAGAATTGATGCGCGGCAAAACCGAAGCAGAACTGGCTCGTATTCGGAATGAAAAGATTGGCTTTGTTTTTCAATTTCATTACCTCTTGAATGAATTTACGGTATTGAAAAACGTGATGCTGCCCGGCCTGAAACTCCGCAAAGATTCGGAAGCCGAAGTAGAACACCGCGCCATGCAACACCTCAAAACGCTGGGCATCGAAGCCCTTGCCTTGAAAAAAGCCAATCAACTTTCAGGCGGCGAAAAACAACGCGTGGCCATTGCGCGTGCCCTCATCAACGACCCGCTCATCCTCATGGGCGATGAACCGACGGGCAATCTGGACAAAAAAAACGGGGATATCGTGTTCGGAATCTTCAAGGAACTTTGCGAGACCTTTAACCAAACCCTGCTCATCGTTACGCACGACCAGAGTTTTGCCGAGAATACGCACAGGATCATTGAGATGGAGGATGGGCGGATTATCTCCAAATAGCCTCTATGTCGAATTGATTCGATTTTTTAGATTAAACCGATTGATTCGATTGACAAGCAAAGCTTTGGAAAGACCATTCAGTTAGCAGCACTAATGGGAAAAATATGCCTTGGTGGCACTTAAGAATTCCCGCGCAGATTCAACGGCAAATGTGGAATCTTCAAGGGTAGGTTCGTAATCAAGGTCATAATCTCCAGATTGGCGCATCTCAAAGACAGCCCCTCTTTCATATCTCTATTCCTTCCCTACGAACATTTTGATAAAAAACATACCCTGGTTGCTCCAACTTTTTTAGAGTTGTAGGATGTGCAGAAATGTAAGAGTTGAATTGGGAATCCAATTTGGACAATGACTTCCTCATACGGCGGATTTCCTTTCCGACTTGAACCTAATCCTCATTAAAGACGACTAAAAAATCAATATCGGAATCATCGCTGAAATCACCTCTGGCATACGATCCATAAAGCAATATTTTAGCAAACCTTTTTCCATAGATATTGGCAAGCTCCTGTTTGACTGCTTGAACGACTTCTTGTTTTTCCATTTTTTGCCCGATATTTTTAAAAAGGTATATACCGCACGCTGCCTATCCTAACGCATGTTTGACGAAAGTTGATAACGTTGATGAAGGTTATTATTTCATCGATACTTAGAGAAAAAATGAGCGGGATATCCATATTAGCCCCTGATCCGAATCAACTTCCCGCTTTTTACCCTTTCCCCGCTTGCCTCCACGCGGTAGAAATAAATCCCAGGCGACAAATGCCCCGTTCCGATCTCTGTAACGCCGAATAATAACGGTTCTCGTAACACCACGCGGCCCAACTGATCGTATAAAATTACAACCGGGCTGCGCACAACCGCACTCAAGGATACCGAAAACCAGTCCCCAAATGGGTTGGGCGCCACCAATACCCGCTCCTGCACCTCCGGGTCTTCCGCCAGGGTGCTGCCCAACTGGAGCGTGCGACACAAGGTGTGTTCCCCGTTGGCATTGACCACCCGCAGGCATACCTCGTACGCGCCAGGACCCGAAAACGGATGCTCCGGGTGCCGATCGGTACTCGTGTTCCAGACTCCGGAAGCTGGGTCTCCAAAGTCCCAGTACCACTCCGCTGGCTCATAGTACGACAGGTCGTGAAACGATACCAGCAGCGGGTCAAGCGTGTCCTGCTCGGAACGCCACCAGGAGATGGGCAGGTTGTCAAGTCCCAGTGTATCACAGGGCGAGCCGTCCAAAGGGCCGAGGCGGTAGTTGGGGAAGGATGGCATGGAGAAGGAATTGTAGGTGGGCAGTGCTATGCCGTGCTGCTGATACAGGCAGGCAAGACCCGGCTCGTCGGGGCGGTGAATGACATGCAAGGACTTCACCCCGTTGGTGCTGCTGGAATAAATTTTGCCGTCCGGGGCTAACTGCATATTGTAAAAGGTGGTGTGGAAGGGGTCCAGAAACCCGTCGTATTCCGCCACCTGCACCTGGCTGGCCCAGACATCCGGTGCCTCAAGGTCGTATTGGAAGGCTTGAGTCCTATAGTTAACATATAGATAGCGGGAGTCCGGTGAAATCCCCCCTCCCCCCAACTTGCCCGGCAGAAACTTATAGGTACGGTGATTGGATAACAAGCCCTCACACCTATCAAAGTTGTACAAATCAATATGTGAACCTTGGGCGGGGCTGTCGGCAGCAAAAACTACATAATGTTCTCCATTTGGAGAGAACAATGACTGACCCACCCCGTCCATAACGATAATGCCGACCGTTTGGCTCCCTAACAGGTGCACCCCTCCGGTATCAACCAGAATCCTGTAAAACCGGTTTGAGTTTTTCTCGTTCACGAGCACCCACCAGTCGCGGCCATTGGCATGCCTGGCCGCGCTCAATTTCCCTACAGCTAAGGTATCCACTATCAACAAAACATCCCTTTCTGTTACCTGCCCCAATCCCGCGTTGTATGTCATATCTATGGTCGCGGAATACAGATGGGTCGCATGCACAGATAACTCACTGGTATGGTGTTCCCGCTCGTAAAAATAGAGCTGTTTGGGCGCTTGGCCCGGCCAGGGCAGGATCAGCACCCATTGGGTGTGAAGTTCCCCGGCTATTTCCGGCGCGTCGGTCAAATGTTCTCCACCTTCCATGATCTCCCAGGCGGAATTACCTATGTGCACACCGTTGGTGTAACTCAGCACATCGCCCAAAGAGTCCGAAAAAGAGGTATTGGTTTCAGAAAAGTTTAAATCAAGTTCATAGTTCTGCTCAATCTTTAACCCTCCTTCCGGGAATGTAAGCATGGAAACACCAAACAGGTCAAACGAATCCTTCACTTGTATTTGATAGCCAAAAAGCCAGGCGTTGTCGTGCAGTTGTGAAAGTGCAATCTGGGGTAAGAGCAGGAGGGCGAGTAACAGTTTTTTCATGTGTAAAAAATTAAGGAGCAGTTGCCAGGCGGCAACTGCCTTGGTTTAAGTGCCGAGACCGAATTAATGCAAAACAAACAATTCTGCGGATTATTTCCTATTGAAGCACTCTACAACTGCCGATGTCAATAACCCCTATACAAACAGAACGCGGATGACACAGATGCCCACACCACAGATTTTAAATCCGCGTTGCCTGCATCCGCGTCATCCGCGTTCAATGTCTTGTTCAGCTAAAACTTCCAACTAGTACCGAACTTTCAACGCAATTTTACCCAAGGCATCCAGTTCCGCCTGTTCGGTAAAGATGGCGCGTCCTTTTTTCGACATGACCTCCCAGGCGATGTCGCTCACGATATCGTCGGTTACCTCTGGCTCGGTAACGTCTTCGGCCAAATCAAAGGAAAATTCACCCGTCATTTTCACAGCTTGACTGTAGTCATTGTGTGTGATCAACAGATCGCCACGACCTTCTTTGGCGGCTTGGTAAATTTCCGTCAAATCTGTCAGAACCTTGCCCTGACTTACGGCCTGCTGCATTTCCTCAATCGCATCGGCCCGGCGCTGATGCTGGAGTGAGCTGACCAACTCCCATGCCTGAGCGGCTATGGTATGGTCGGCGGTATCGTTGTAGTTGATGCTCACGTAACCATAATAAGCGGATGGTTTGTCGGCTACTTGCATCAAACGGCTGTAATTATCTTCCGTACACACCACAACACAGTGTTGTCCTGTTTCCTGGTGTACCCGTTGAACAGCTTTGTCCACCGTGTTTAAAAATTCCCGAACCATGTTATCCACCTGTTTCCCATCGCTCAGTTTATCTCCACTGGTCAGGTAGTGTTGGCTTTGGCTAAACGGAAAATCGTCGTTGCGAACTTCTTGCACAATCCCGTCATTCAGGGTGTTCAAGAGTTTCACACCCGATTGGGAAAGCAGCAGAATGAGGTATTCTTCCGTCCGGTTGAACGCTTTAATCAAGGGCCTAACGGCAAAATGATCGGCGATTTGAACCGTGTTTTTTTCTACATGCAGGGGAGAGCGTATAATTTCTGAAGTGGTGTTGGACAGAAATATGTGCAGGCTATCCAGATTGTAGTTAACATCAATCTCGGATTCCAGGCCTTCCAGTTTTTCCAGCAATTCGCTGACGGGTCGTTTACCAAATTCTGCGATTACCCTTTCTTGAGCTTCGTGGATCAGGTTTTTCAGTCCGATTACATCTTGAGCGTTGTCAGGATGGGTGCGGTGCGTGGCCATTGAAATAGAGACGCATGGATTGTTTCTTTCCGAAGCAAGTGCTGCGAGTTTTTCTTTTTGCATAAAACTTTGATTTTGTAATTAATAAGCCCAAGCCTTGGTTAAAGCAATTGAGCAATTTTGTCTGGTTTGCTTTGATTCAAGGAATCAATCAGTCATTCGGTGTGGTGTCCACTTTTGCATTCAGCTCCAATTCCTGAAGATATGCTTCCAGATCGGCGAGCCATTTATCCAACTGATCCAGGGCCGTATTTTGCAGACGGTCCAGCCATTCGCGGCCACGTTCGGTGTAAAATAGAAAGTACACCGCTCCCGTGAGGAGGACGGCAGCGAGTAATATTTCAACGGTTGTTCTTTTTTGCATAATCGTTTAATTTTCAGGTAGTTCGAGTGTTTTTTCTGTATTTGGTTTCCGCAATTTTCCACGAAGTGTAGAAATTCCCTGCCGCAATTTGCCATAGAACGTTGCTTTTATTGGCTTGGCAGGTAGCGTTTCTATTTCTGTGGTTAGGGGCTTTGTTTTGACTAAGCCACCGATCATTGGTAAGTATTTTAAGGCCAGCGGCGTAACCATTTTCAAGGCAAATGCCAATCGGGGATCTTTGACCATTAAGTCGAATAAAATCGAAACGGGTTTTGGCAATGCTCCCCCGGCTGCTGATTTGGATTTGTCACCATCATCCGAACCAAACCCGAACGCGCCACTAATTGCATTTTTGAGCAATTTACCGGGTTGTATCTCTTCGCGGATTTCGAGCAAAGTGTCTTTCATGGCAGCGCGTTGCTGTTCAATTTTTGCGGCCAGTTCAGCTTTTCGGAGTTGAAGTTTAGCAAGATTATCCATGGTCGGTGGGGGTTTCGTTTTTTTCGTCATTCAAAGCAGTTTCGATCACTTTTTCGCGCACAAACGGCCCGACCCAACGGTAGGTCACAAAAGCGATGGGTACAAACACCAGGCCTGACAAGGCAAATCCCGCGGCACGGTTGCCAATCAAATCGCCGAGCCACCAGGCAAATCCCATGCTGAAAAAGAACAGGACGAGTAGCCCAAATACCATTAGCACCATAGCCCCGGCCAAACCTGCAGCTATGGTCGACAATTTTTCAGTGAGCGTTAAGGAAAGGTAATCCCAGCGGGTTTCAAGGTGCTGGTTAATTTGTTCGTACAGTCGGTTAATTAATTTTTCCGAATCGGATTGGGTTTCTTCTGTCATGCTTTTTTGATTGGTTAGATATTGCAAAGTTAGGTTTTTTGGCCCTAAAAATCAATTTTCGGGGCCTTCAATTTGGCTAATTGGCCAAAAATTTCGCGTTCCTCTTCTGAAAGTTCGCGCGGTATGTCAATCAAAATTTCCACATATAAGTCGCCGAAAGTACCTGGAACATCATAGACCGGCATTCCAAGTCCTCGCATCCGCACCGTTGATCCGTACTGAGTACCCGGGAGTAAAGTCATTATTTTTTCTCCGTGCATCGTTTGAACGCGGGCTTTCCCCCCTAAAACTGCTGTAACCAGATCAACCGACTGCTTGCAGCGAAGATCATTGCCCGTTCTGGCATAACGCGGGTGGGGGGCAATGCGGATATTGAGCAATAAATCGCCAGCTTTGCCACCGTTCTGACCGGGCTGTCCCTTGCCGCGCAAGCGAAACTGCTGCCCTTCCCGAACGCCTTTTTTGAGGGTCAACCGATACTGCTCCGTGCCGAGGGAAAGCATCCGTGACATACCCGAAAAGGCATCCTCCAAAGAAATCTCTACCTCTGCCTCCATGTTGGCGCCATTTCGAGTCCTTGGCGTTCTGCCGCGCGCCTGACCGCCAAAAAATTGGCTGAACAAATCTTCAAAGCGCTCATCATTTTCAAAATCACTGGCATCAAAGGCAAACGGTGGCTGCTGTGGGCGGGTTCGTTGCCTGCCCGCCTGGCCGCCTTGCTGATTCCCCGCCTGGCCGCCTTGTTGCACCTGCTCCCATTGATCGCCGTATTGATCGTATAGTTTGCGCTTCTCGGGATCAATCAGCACACTGTTGGCCTCGTTGACCGCTTTGAATTTTTCCTCGGCAATTTTGTCGCCTTTATTCTTGTCGGGGTGGTATTGAAGGGCCATTTTCCGGTAGGCTTTTTTGATGTCCTCCGAACTCGCATTTTTCGCAATACCCAATATTTTATAAAAATCTTTGGAAGCCATAATTTAAGCGCAATGGTGGAGAGGGGTTGGCGAGCAAAGTTATTCGGTCTCATTATTCGTCAAGGTGACCATCGTCATCTACAACCAAGACCTGCGTCATTCCCATCAATATCTCTTTATGACCAACTTTGTAGCAACAAAAAGTGAACTATTATGCCTGTTTTTATCAAACGTTTTTCCGAAATATCCATCCATGACCTCCCGACGGTGGGCGGCAAAAATGCCTCACTGGGTGAGATGTTTTCACAACTTACGCCCAAAGGTATTCTTGTCCCCGATGGTTTTGCCATTACTGCGGATGCTTACCGATTGTTTTTAACCGAAAACCAGTTACAAGCAACGCTGGAAAAATTGCTGGAGCAATTGGATATGGAGCATTTTTCTAACCTCAATGAAATTGGACGTCAAGCACGGGAGTTGATTCAACAGGCCACCCTTCCAGACACGGTCATCGCTGAAATCAAACAAGCCTATCGGGATTTATGCAAGCGCGATGGTGCAGAACTCTCCTTGGCCGTTCGCAGTAGCGCCACCGCCGAAGATTTGCCTACCGCAAGTTTTGCCGGACAACTGGAAAGTTTCCTGAACATCTCCGGGGAGGATTTTTTGGTCAAAACGGTACACCAATGTTTCTCCTCCCTGTTTACCAACCGAGCCATCAAATATCGTGAAGACCAGGGCTTTGGTAATGTGGATGTTGCTATATCCGTGGGGGTGCAAAAAATGGTGCGCTCCGATTTGTCGGCCTCCGGCGTGGCGTTCACGCTCGATCCAGACACGGGTTTCGACAAGGTAGTCATAATCAACAGCATTTTTGGGCTTGGAGAAAATATCGTGCAGGGCCGCTCTACGCCCGACGAATTTATTTTGTTCAAACCGCACCTGAATACCTCGTTCAATCCGATTTTTCAGAAAAAAATGGGGGAGAAAGAGTGGACCATGATTTATGCAAACGCTGAAAAAACTGGTTCGCCCGTGGAAAATCTGCCCACACAAGCCGACAAAAAGGACATCTTTAGTCTCTCCGATGCGGATGTGCTGACCCTCGGCCAATGGTGCGCCCAAATTGAAGCCCACTACCAGAAACCCATGGACATCGAATGGGCCAAGGATGGTTTGAATGGCAAATTATACATCGTGCAGGCCCGCCCCGAAACCGTGCATTCCAAAGAAGTAATGCAACGTGCCACCACGGTCCGCAGTTACACGATTCACCAAAAAGGGAAAAAACTGGCGGAAGGCATTGCGCTCGGCGAAAAGATCGCCACCGGGAAAGCGCGGCTCCTGCGTTCCCCCAAAGAAGCGCATTTGTTGCAGCAAGGCGAGGTTTTGGTCACCGATATTACCAATCCGGATTGGGATCCGATCATGAAACGCGCAGCAGCCATCGTCACCAATAAGGGCGGACGCACGAGCCACGCGGCCATTGTCGCCCGCGAATTGGGCACCGTGGCCATTGTTGGTTCCGGCGATGCCACCGATAAAATCCATGATGGCGAGCAAGTCACAGTTTCCTGTGCAGAAGGCAAAACTGGCTTTATCTACGCGGGCAAAGCCGAGTGGACGGTCACCGAAAAGGATATTTCTAACCTTAAAATGCCCAAAACTGCGCCCATGCTCATTTTGGGTGATCCCTCGCTAGCATTTCAGCAGTCGTACCTGCCCAATCGGGGCGTTGGTTTGCTGCGCATGGAATTCATGATTACCCACCATATTCAGGTGCACCCGCTGGCGCTCACCCGTTTTGAACAACTAACAGACGAAAATGCCAGGCAAGAAATTACCCGGCTTACCCGGCATTATCGCGATAAGAAGGACTTTTTTGTGGACAATCTTGCGCAGGGCGTGGCCACTATTGCGGCGGCTTTTCACCCCCACGACGTGATTGTGCGCATGAGCGATTTTAAAAGCAACGAGTATGCGAACCTCGTGGGAGGCAAACAATTTGAGCCGAACGAGGAAAATCCGATGATCGGATTCCGGGGCGCTTCGCGTTACTATTCTCCGCTGTACAAAGACGGGTTTGCGCTTGAATGCAAGGCCATGAAACGGGTGCGGGAAGAAATGGGATTCCTGAATGTTAAACTCATGATTCCCTTCTGTCGCACCGTGGAAGAAGGCAAACAAGTGATTGAAACGATGCGCGAATTTGGCCTCGAACAGGGCCAAAACGGCCTCGAAATATATGTCATGGTGGAAATTCCAAGCAACGTGCTCATGGCCGAGGAATTTGCGGATCTATTTGACGGCTTCTCCATTGGTTCCAACGATTTGACCCAGCTCACACTCGGACTGGACCGCGATTCAGCACTCGTGAGTGGACTTTTTAACGAAAAAAATCCGGCCGTGATGCGGCTCATCGCCTCAGCCATCCGAACTGCCCGCCGAAAAGGAGTCAAAATTGGGCTTTGCGGTCAGGCTCCCAGTGATATGCCGGAGTTTGCCCAATTTCTGGTAGAAGAAGGTATTGACAGCATTTCTTTCAATGCCGATGCATTGATAAAAGGTATTGAAAACATGGCGGCAGCCGAGGCGGCAGCGCCGGAGGGGAAAATGCAAATTGAGGAGGTATTGCCCGGAATGGAGCGAGACCATACTTATGTGAAGACCGCCCCGGTCACCAATTCTGAATGGGAGCAGGGCGGGGATGATTTGGTGTTTTATAAGTGAGTGATTTGCGCCCCGGGATGTACGGCCTGCAAGTGCGCAACAAAGACGGTCGTTCAGGCTATAAAAATTTAATACACCGTTAAAATCCATGCCATGCGCTATTTGATTTTCATCCTGTTTTTTAGTCTTCCTTGCACCGCTGGGGCGGCAATAGCCGCGCCTATCTCTCAAGGGGAGACTACCATTGCCAAGCAAGCCATTCCGGATGGATTCGCACCCAAAAAGCAGCGTTTTTTTGAGCGAATTGCCAAAAATATCCTGCAAAAACGGCTTAAAAAAAGCAGTGCCCAACCTTACGGCGACAATGGCAGAGGACGTTGTATTGCAGGCTTTGTCATTGGACTTGTGGTGTTTATAGCAAGCATACCTCCACTCTCTCTCTATTTGCTCATTTTTTTTGGTTTTCCTTTTCTAATAACACTCCTAATATTGAGTGTTACCGGGCTTGTTTTGAGCATTTCAGGGCTAAAAAAAGCCCAAGGCTGGGAGCGAACGAAAACGATAAGGAGACTTGCCATTGCAGGGATTATTATGAACGGCCTTGTTTTCCTTCTGGGCCTGCTAGTCCTACGGGCGGTTAGAGACTAAGAGGATGTTTCGTATTCCTCACTGGATTCTAGAATTACAAATCTTTTCAAATCAATCTACTATGAATCGTTTACAAAACAAAGTAGCCATCGTCACCGGCGCAGCGGGCGGGATGGGTGCAGCCATTGCCCGTTTGTTCGCCCAGGAAGGTGCCCAGGTATTGGCCACAGACATCCAGTTCGACAAATTAAATGCCTGGGTGCAGGAATTTCAGGCAGGTGGCACTGCCATCGAGTGTCTGCAACACGATGTTGCATCGGAATCCGACTGGCAAAAATTGGTGGAAAAAGCCCTGCAAAAATTTGGGAAAATTGACATTCTCATCAACAATGCCGGGATCTATCAACCCATGGAAACCACGGAGGCCACCTCACTCGAACGCTGGAACCAAATCCTGAACATCAACCTGACCAGTGCTTTTTTGGGGGCCAGAGCCGCTTTGCCTTCGCTCAAAAAATCGGGTAAAGCTGCCATTGTGAATATCTCTTCCATTGCCGGAATTGTAGGCGGGAACGGGGCGCCATACTCGGCTTCCAAGGCGGGCATGTTGCTACTGAGCAAGGATCAGGCCGTTGAATTTGCGCCGTTCAATATTCGCGTCAATTCCATTCATCCCGGCGGCGTAATGACCCCTATGGTTGAAAATATCCTGCCCAGTGATCCTGCCGTGCTAGATGGCATGATGAAAGCGATGTGTCCAATGGGCCGTATCGGCGAAGCGATTGAGATTGCGTACGGCGCATTGTTTCTGGCCTCGGACGAAGCGTCGTATATCACGGGCACAGAACTCGTCATTGATGGAGGCTTGACGGCGCGGTAAGGAGCTGATTCAGAAACTGTTTTAAAACTTCGACAGGGGTTTTAAAACAGTTTCTCAGGCGATTTGCAGGTCGTTTACTTCTTGCGTACCGCGATATAAGTAACCCCGGTAAGCGCAGTGAGTGCCGCTTTTTTTGCTTCAATTTCGGCAGGTTTCAAGTATTTAAAACGAATACCCACGACGTGCGTCTTCCCTTTTTGGGTATAAAACTCCTCGTAACCTTCTTCGCTAAGCAGTTTTCGGAGTTTGTCCGCATTTTCCTGGTTGGAAAGGGTCGCTACGATGAGGATACATTCTCTTCCGTTGCGTGCAAGATTTACTTGCTCACGGGCAGATTTTTCCTTTGCGTCCAGAGATTCACGCGCGGCTTTGTCAGGGTCTTCTTTTGGGGTAGGCGCTTTTTCTTCAACTGGAGCGGGCGTCACAGGTACAGGCTTTTCCGTTTGATTGGGTTCAGCTTCCGTCACAAGTTCTGAATCAGGTTTTTGCTCCGCTTCTGCGGCGTTTTTTCGGTGCTGCCAGTACCAGACAGCCGCCGCGAGTGCTGCCAACAACAAAACGATGCCAAGCACTGTACCAACCCGCGAATCGCCACCCGAACGCTCTGGTGCGTAGGTCGGTTCAGGCATGGTTGGTGGTGGGGTAGGGGGATAAGACTGGGCCGTGCTGGCAATGGTACTGCTGTAATCCGTGCTTGCCGCAGGAGTTGATGGGGAGCCGACTTCACGAGCGCGTGCTATGGGGGAAAATTGCAAAGGTGGCAGACCATAGGAGGCCGAATTAAAGTTGGTCGCGTCTGGGAGGAACTGAATTTTCTGGACGTAGTTTTTGTATAGCCGACCCACTCCGGGCAGCGTCACAATCTCGCGTTGATCGAGCAGGTTGCGCATTTTTTCCACAAATTCCTCGACGGCACGTCCGGCGTCTTCCCTGGAAATACTGTGGGCATCGGCGATGTCGGCCGTGAGCAAACCGTCGTCAATGGTGAGATTTTCACTGAATGCGAGTGTTTTGGCGGGTGGGTTGACGGTGCCTCCGCCGTAGTCGGCAGAGGCCGGGGTGCGTGTGGCGGTGAATCCTCCGAAACCGGGGATTACGAGTGCATCGTGCAGGAAGAGGAGCTTTTCTACGTGTGCTGGAATATCAATCTGCATAGTATCAATCGGCTTAACGGTTTTCAGGTTGCTGAAAACAAGCACAAATGTACGTGCGAAAAGGCCGATCGCTCCAAAAAATGTTTTGTTTCGGGATTGTGAAGCGCTTTCTGTGAAGATTCCATTAAAAAGGATAAAAAATCCCTTGAAAGGGTTTGGTGTGAAAATAACAATAAGCCCTACTTTTGGCCGCGTAACAAACTGGCTTATATGGATACTACGGGCGAAGTTGGATCATTTTTTAAAACAGCATTTTCGGTTGACAACGTGATATTTGGCTTTGATGGAGGCGATTTGAAGGTGCTGCTCATTCAACGCGGACAGGCTCCGTTCAAGGATAAATGGGCCTTGCCCGGTGATTTGGTATATCCAAACGAAGACCTCAACACCGCTGCCGAGCGCGTACTGGAACAACTGACTGGTCTGCGTGGGGTATATCTCGAACAGGTAAAAACCTTCGGTGCTGTAAATCGCCACCCCCTTGGTCGGGTCATTACTGTGGCCTACATCACACTCATCAAAATCAGCAACTACACCGTTACGCCCGCCTCCTTTGCACAATCCGCCCAGTGGCACAGCATTGATCAAGTGGGTGATTTGGCTTTTGACCACAACGAAATCCTGGAAAGTTGCCTCCGAAGGCTCCGACGAAAAGTGCGGACGGCGCCGATTGGTTTTGAACTACTTCCGCCCAAATTCACCCTCACCGAACTCCAACAACTCTATGATTCTGTTCTCAGTCTGCCCAAACGTCTCGACAAACGCAATTTCCGCAAAAAAATCCTTTCCATGAATCTCCTCGTAGAATGCTCCGAAATGCAAGAGGGCGTGGCACACCGACCTGCCAAACTCTACCAATTCGATCGCGACAAATATGGGCAGTTCGTGAATGAGGGATTTGTTTTTGATATCTGATGGTGATTGGTGGATTGGTGATTGGTAATCGCGTAAAACCGCACCAATCATTATTTCACCCCCCCCCAATCACCAATCCACCAATCACTACTAACCAGTCCACCAATCACTAATCCACCAATCACTACTAACCAATCCACCACTCATGATCAGAATTGACCACATCGGCATAGCTGTCCGCGATATGAGCGCCAGCAACGACTTGTTTCAAAAACTCCTCGGAACGGCCCATTACAAAGTAGAATCCGTTGAAAGTGAGCATGTTGTAACGTCTTTTTTCAAAATCGGGGAAAGCAAAATTGAGCTTCTAGAAGCCAGCGACCCTGAAAGCCCCATCGCGAAATTCATTGAAAAACGTGGCGAGGGCATTCACCACATCGCATTTGAAGTGGACGATATTCACGCCGAAATTGCTCGACTCGAAGCCGAGGGTTTTATCCCGCTCAACCGCGAACCAAAACGCGGTGCAGACAACAAACTCGTCGCTTTTTTACACCCGAAATCTTCGGGTGGGGTGCTGGTGGAGTTGTGTCAGGAGAGTTGATTGGTGATTGGTGATTGGTATATTGGTGATTGGTATATTGGTCGAAACGAAACCCCACCAGTCACCAATCACCAATCCACCAATCACCATTCCACCAATCACCAACCCACCAATCACAAGCTCCGCGTCCTTCCTCCATCCACGGGCAAATTGATCCCGTTGATATAGCCTGCTGCCGGGCTGGCCAAAAAAGCCACCGCTGCAGCCACCTCTGAAGGCTCTGCAAAACGCCGCATGGGCACTTGGCTTTTGAACATAGATTCGACTGCATCCCGGGTGGAAGCATTTGCAGTCGCGCGTTTTTCGATGATTTCTTCCAGTCGTCCGGTCCGGGTAAAACCGGGCAGCACATTGTTCACCGTAATGCCGAACTGACCCACTTCATTGGCCCAGGTTTTGGCCCAGGCAGCCACGGCCCAACGCGTGGTATTCGAGACGCCCAATCCATCCAAGGGCTCTTTCACAGAGGTACTGATGATGTTGATGATGCGCCCATACCCTTCTGATTTCATGCCGGGCAATACCGATTGAGCCAGTAATTGATTGCAAATCAAGTGATTGTGATACGTTGTCAAAAAAGCTTCGCCACGGGCTTCTGTGATGGGTCCACCTGCCGGGCCACCAGTGTTGTTCACCAAAATATGAACGATCTGGCTTTCGAGCAGCTTGGTTACGCTGGATAAAAGGCCCTGGCTATCGGAAAAATCGACGGTCAAGTATTGATGCTTTTGTCCCTGGCTCGTATCAAGCGTGGCCAGCGTTTCCTTCAAGGCCGATTCTGTGCGGGCCAATAAGGTCACATTTGCGCCCAGGGCAGCTAGTTCAAGCGCGGTCGCCCGCCCGATGCCTGCGCTGGCACCGCCCACGAGGGCGTTTTTTTGTAGTAGGGAAATGTTCATGTTGTGATGTTGTTTGTGTTTTTTTAACCTTGTTATCTGTTGCCCAATGCCTTAAAAATCCCGCCCAAAAGATTCAGCATTCCTTCTACGGCTTGTTCGTTTTCGACGGGAAGTTTCACAAAAGTTTGTCCCGTTTTTTCGTCTTTCTGGACAATACTTTTCACCAGGAGTTCGGTTGCTTGACGGTCGCTGAGCGTTTTGGCCAGTTGACTGAAAAACTGAAGGCCGTTCTGGACGAGTACTTCGGGCGATTGCGGCACCTCTCCACCGCCATGTTTCGGCTGGCTGGAATTCTCGGCAGTAGGAATGGCTTCGGCGGGTAAAGGTTCGTCGGCAGTATCTTGATCCTCTGGAAGATACTCAATTTTTGGAGCGCGCATAGCTTCTGGCGGTGTCGCTGCTGCGTTTGGAGCGAGCTCATCAGCATCATAGTCGGGTTGGGCGCTCGGTATTTCTGTTTTTTCGATTTCATCGGGCGTAACAGAAGCCATGCCGCTCACCGTGTCGCGCGTGATGACTTCGACAGAGGTCATAAACTGCTTGAATTTGCTGTCGCCCATAAAAATCGTGTCTTCTCCATCGTCGAGTACCCCGGCGGCCATACTTTTTTTGAACTGGATCACACCCAGTAAATTGTGCTCAATACTTTCCTGTGCCACCAGATTGATGATGTTGACCGGTTTTTCCTGACCAAGCCGATGGATGCGCCCGATGCGTTGTTCGAGCACACCAGGGTTCCAAGGTATGTCAAGGTTGATGAGCCAGGCAGCAGATTGCAGGTTGAGTCCCACGCCGCCCGCATCCGTGCTTAGAAAAATGCGGACTTCAGGATTATTGTTGAATTCCGTGTAAAGTGCCCCCCGCTCCTGACTCCTTACTTGTCCGTTTAGGTATCGGTAACCCACGCCCATTTCTTCCAACTCCTTGACTACCAAATCGTTCATGCGCATCCACTGGCTAAAAATGACCACTTTTTCTCCCTCAATTTCGAGTATTTCACCAAGAATGTTGCGCAGCTCGTCCACCTTGGTTTGGAAGTTCGAGCTTTGGTCCACGATGTAGGTGCTGTCGCAGACCATACGCATCAGATTGAGGTTTTTGAGCAGCTTTTGGCGGTCTTGTTCGTCCAGAAACTTCATGCGCTGCCATTTGAGCACCAGCTTGGCCACCTGGTCAGCAAATTCGCGGTGCATCTCGCGTTGTTGCTGGGTCATGGGCACGATGAGATTTTTATCCGTGCGTTTGGGCAGTTGCTTGAGCACCTCTTTTTTGGTGCGTCGAATCAAACGTTGTGCCAGCAGGTGGCGAATCTCCCCGAGGTTTTCGTAGCCGATCACGCGGCCGTTGTCGTCGGTAGTCTGATAGCGTGGAAAAAAGACATGTCGCGGGCCGAGTGCGAAGGGATCAACAAACTGCACCAGACCGTAAAGCTCTTCCAAATTGTTTTCGATGGGTGTGCCGGTGAGCACAAAAACGTAGCGAGAAGGAATACGGCGCACACTTTGTGCAATCTTGGTCCGCCAGTTTTTGATGCGCTGAGCTTCATCGAGAATGATGAGGTCGTATCCCGCCTCCTCCATAGCTGTGCTGTCGAACAGGGCTGAGTGGTAGGAGGCAATTTTATATACTGCCTCGCCTTCGCGGTGTTCCCGATGACGCTGTATTGCATTGCCTTCAATCACCTTGGCTTCTTGCCCCGTAAATTTTTCAATTTCGGTTTTCCACTGGTATTTCAAGGAAGTGGGGGCGAGGATGAGGACTTTGGAAATGCCCATTTCGCGGCGCAGTAGTTCGGTCGCAGCGATGGCTTGGAGGGTTTTCCCCAGGCCCATTTCGTCGCCGATGATGGCGCGTCCGTGCTGATAAGCAAATAGTACGCCCTGCGTTTGGTAGGGAAACATATCTGCCTTCACGAGACCAGAGAGCCATTTTTTGCGCTGTTCGTCCTCCATTGCTACTACCTTTTGCACCCGGCGCTGGTGTTCGCGTTGTTCGAGAATGTGTTCCAGTGCGTCGTCGTAGCATCGAAACCCTGCATCCAGCGCGCGGGCTTTTTGCAAAAAAACTTCGAAGTGCGCGAAGCCATTTTCGGTGAGGTAAAATTGATCGTCGAAGTAATCGAGCGAGAGGTCGGCAAATTCATTCAGGAATTCGGTTCCGATGCGTAGCCGAATTTGTTTGCCTTTTCGAAAGTCGAGATAGACGGAGGTGTAAGGGCGGTCAATCTGGGTTTTGAGGTGTTTGCGCAGTCTTTTTCTTGTAATAAGGCGGAAAACAGCCTCAATATGTTTGCAAGTACCCAGTCGGCTGACCCGAAAATCGTAACAGTTGCAGAAGTTGTGCCCTCGGTGGTCGGGACTGCGGAGTGCTACTTTGTAGGTGTTCCGGGAGGCGGGATTGCTCACCAGGTAGTCGGCATACACAATTTCCGGGCTGATCTTTTCGATGTTGAAATCGTTGTCGTGTACAAACTGTTTACGCAGCGCGATCTGCCATTTTTCCATGGTCATGCCATCGGGTCGGCGCTGGTAGGGAACTTCCTTTTTCTGCTTCTTTTTGGTGGATTTTTTAGGAGTGGAGGGTGCTGCTTTCTCGGCCATGCTGTTTAGTTTTATGGGGCGTGAAAGTAGGGAGTTGGGGGGGAATGAGGAAATTTGTGGTGTTTTTTGGGGGGTGAAAAATTGGAACCATTTTTATGAGGCCACCAAACAGCGATTGTACCTGTTGCAGCCCTGTGATTATAAAATACCACGGCTACGCCGTTCCACCACGCCCAACGTCCCGTTGGCTACCGTAATGCCACGGCTACGCCGTTTTAGATGGGCTCGTGGAATATGTATTTTTCATCGTGTTCGATCTCGAATTTTTGTAGGAATTCGAGGTATTCAGCTTGGAATGAACGCTTTTTATGGTGTGCCTCTTGGTTTTGAACGTACCGATATACCACGTTGACCTGCGATTTTGCGTAGGAAAATGCCCCAAATCCCTTCTGCCACTCAAATCGGTGCTCCAAAAATTTTTGCTCATTTACCCAACCCGAAGCATTGGATTTGACCTTTTGCATTAGGTCAGAAAGGGATTGTTTAGGGTCTAAGCCGAAGAAACAATGAACATGGTCTGCTACACCATTAACAATCAATGTTTTGTGTCCCAGTTCATTGATGGTTTGCCCGATGTAACCAAAGAGTTGTTGCCTAAATTCGGGTAATATTAAACCCTTTCGGAATTTGACTGCGAATACAGTCTGGATGTGGATTTGATGATAAGTGTTAGCCATGATTAACGTGTTTTATTGATGTATATACGAAATTAGGGCCTAAAATTGAATAATGCAAGCGTCGACTTTCATTTCTCGGAATAAATAAGTGCATGCATACTATGTACATGCAGGTTTCACCCTACTTTTTTTGGGCGTTTCATCTCAAGCATACGCGAGCCAAAAAATGCCGTAGGCATGCCATTATGGTAACACCCGGATGATAAATAACGGAACGGCGTAGCCGTGACATTATAAAATGCCACGGCTACGCCGTTCCACCACGCCCAACGTCCCGTTGGCTACCGTAATGCCACGGCTACGCCGTTTTAGATGGGCTCGTGGAATATGTATTTTTCATCGTGTTCGATCTCGAATTTTTGTAGGAATTCGAGGTATTCAGCTTGGAATGAACGCTTTTTATGGTGTGCCTCTTGGTTTTGAACGTACCGATATACCACGTTGACCTGCGATTTTGCGTAGGAAAATGCCCCAAATCCCTTCTGCCACTCAAATCGGTGCTCCAAAAATTTTTGCTCATTTACCCAACCCGAAGCATTGGATTTGACCTTTTGCATTAGGTCAGAAAGGGATTGTTTAGGGTCTAAGCCGAAGAAACAATGAACATGGTCTGCTACACCATTAACAATCAATGTTTTGTGTCCCAGTTCATTGATGGTTTGCCCGATGTAACCAAAGAGTTGTTGCCTAAATTCGGGTAATATTAAACCCTTTCGGAATTTGACTGCGAATACAGTCTGGATGTGGATTTGATGATAAGTGTTAGCCATGATTAACGTGTTTTATTGATGTATATACGAAATTAGGGCCTAAAATTGAATAATGCAAGCGTCGACTTTCATTTCTCGGAATAAATAAGTGCATGCATACTATGTACATGCAGGTTTCACCCTACTTTTTTTGGGCGTTTCATCTCAAGCATACGCGAGCCAAAAAATGCCGTAGGCATGCCATTATGGTAACACCTGATGCTAAATATCCGAACGGCGTAGCCGTGACATTATAGTAAAAACTCCCGGCAGCGCCAACGCACCACCGGGAGTTCTATAAAATCCTCCCGTCTTCGTTAAAACAAGGACGGGTAAAAAACTTAATCGCTAAGCACTAGCCTTTTCCACCTTTTGCAGCGGCAATTACTGCTTCAGCAACAGAGGCTGGTGGTGGTGCGTAGTGGCTGAATTCCATGGTAGAAGAAGCACGACCGGAAGTCAGGGTACGAAGCTGCGTCACATAACCGAACATTTCGGACAGTGGCACCTCAGCCTGAATGGCAACCGCACCACCCATACGTCCTTCTTGTCCTTTTGGCAAGCCGCGACGACGGTTCAAATCGCCGATAACCGGACCGACGTAATCTTCTGGGGTGATAACTTCCAATTTCATGATTGGCTCCATGATTTGTGGCTTGCATTTAGGCGCCGCTTCGCGGAAACCTTCCTTCGCACACAATTCAAAAGCAATCGGTTTGGAGTCAACCGCGTGCATGCTACCGTCAAGAACGCGCACTTTCATGGAGTCAATGTTGTAGCCTGCGAGGATACCATTGTTCATCATCTGCACAAATCCGTCGTGGATTGGCTTCTGGTAGTTTTTATCAATGGCGCCGCCCACGATACCCCACTCGAACTGGAGTTTTTTCTTGCCGCTTTTGAAATCTTCGCTGTTGAGGAATTCCTCGTCGGCTGGGCCGAGTTCAAATTCCATATCAGCAAAGAGACCAGAACCACCCGTTTGCTTTTTCAAGCGCTCGCGGTGTTCCGTCTTTTTGGTCAAAGACTCTTTATAGTTTACCTGTGGGGCTCCTTGGTTACATTCCACTTTGAATTCGCGACGCAAACGGTCTACGATAATTTCCAAGTGCAACTCACCCATGCCGCTGATAACAGTCTGGTTGGTGTCCTCGTCATACTTTACCCGGAAGGTTGGATCTTCTTCAGCAAGTTTGTTGAGGGCCATGCCCATTTTGTCCAGGTCTTTCTGAGTTTTTGGTTCAACCGCCAAACCAATTACTGGCTCAGGGAATACCATACTTTCAAGGACAATCGGGTGGTTTACGTCGCAAAGCGTATCGCCCGTACGGATATCTTTGAAACCTACTGCCGCTGCAATGTCGCCCGCTTCAACCGAATCAATCGGGTTTTGCTTGTTGGCGTGCATTTGGTAGAGGCGGCTGATACGCTCTTTATCTCCGGTACGGGTATTCAAAACGTAAGAACCAGCATCCAGTTTACCTGAGTAAACCCGGATGAAGCACAAACGGCCCACGAACGGGTCGGTCGCGATTTTGAACGCCAGTGCGGTGAATGGCTCTGTTACGGACGCTTTCCGGGATACCTCTTGTTCCGTTTTTGGGTCTGTTCCTGTTACGCCACCAATGTCGGTTGGAGCAGGCAGGAAGTAGCAAGCTGCGTCGAGACAAGCTTGTACCCCTTTATTTTTGAAGGCAGAACCACACATGACCGGGGTCATTTTGAGGTCACACACTGCGGCACGAACGGCTGCACGCATTTCTTCCACCGTGATGCTATCTGGATCGTCGAAGAACTTTTCGAGCAATTTGTCATCGTAAGAAGCAACTTCTTCGATGAGCAGCTGGCGAAGTTCATGTACGGTTTCCTTCAGATCTTCGGGGATCGGAATTTCCGTGTAAGTCATGCCTTGGTCGTGTTCGTTCCAGACAATCGCTTTACCCATTACGAGATCCACAACTCCTTTGAAGTTGTGTTCAGAACCGATTGGTACCTGAAGTGGAATTGCATTCGAGCCGAGTTTGGCTTTCATGTCTTTTACCACCATCATAAAATCAGAGCCAGCGCGGTCCATCTTGTTGACAAACGCGATACGTGGCACTTTATAGTTGTCGGCCAAACGCCAGTTGGTTTCAGACTGTGGTTCAACGCCATCTACCGCAGAGAAAAGGAACACCAAGCCGTCGAGTACACGCAAAGAGCGGTTTACCTCCACGGTGAAGTCCACGTGACCAGGGGTGTCAATGATGTTGAAGTCGAATTCCTGACCGTCCACCGTCCACTTGCATTTGGTTGCAGCAGAGGTGATTGTGATGCCGCGCTCCTGCTCCTGTTCCATCCAGTCCATCGTAGCAGCACCTTCGTGCACTTCGCCGATTTTGTGGTTGACACCAGTGTAGAAGAGCGTACGCTCAGTGAAAGTCGTTTTGCCCGCATCAATGTGGGCGGCGATACCAATATTCCGGGTGAACCGAAGGTCCGTTGCCATGACTTTTTACTTTATTGATTGTGTGAAAGAAAATATGTGTGTGGATTTGGGTGCTGTGGAAGGTTTGCTGGTTAAGGAAAGTATTAAACGATCAACAACCATTACAAGCCCGACATTCCCGCTATCATCCTTTCAAAATCTGATATTCAGAACAAGTATCGCTTTTAAGCATCGAATTACCTAAGTTCCGAATGTTAATTTTGAGTAAAGCATTTGTTTTTTAAGAAAATTTTGATTAACAGGCAGTCCAGCCTTTATTCAAAACCTCTAAAAACGCCGATACCGCCGAAAATTGCTTTCCCAAACACGTGTAGGGGAGTTGCAATCTTCGGCGGTAGGACGGTGATTTAGCCTTGCTTAACGGCCACGGAAGTGAGCAAAAGCGCGGTTCGCTTCAGCCATTTTGTGTACGTCTTCGCGTTTTTTCACTGCGTTGCCTTCGCCTTTAGCGGCAGCCATTACTTCAGCAGCGAGTTTTTCGGCCATGCCTTTGCCACTACGAGCGCGGGCATATTTAATCATCCACTTGATTCCGATAGACACCTTGCGGTTAGCAGGAAGTTCTGTTGGAATCTGGAAAGTCGAACCACCGACACGGCGGCTGCGGACTTCCACTTGTGGCATAACGTTGTTGAGTGCTTTTTTCCAGATTTGCAACTCGTCCTCGTTGGTGCGGTTTTTCACGATGTCAAGTGCATCGTAGAAAATACCAAATGCAACGCTCTTCTTGCCGTCCCACATGAGGTTATTCACGAAACGTGTTACCATCGTGTCGTTATAACGCGGGTCTGCGGCCAATACTCGAGGTTTCGGTTTGTGCTTACGCATTGTTAAATTGAATGAATGTGGTCAATGTGATAATGTGGTCAATGTAATAATTGTGGTTAATGTGACTAATTTGGACAATGTGATTAATGATGAGCTGGTCGCATTGACCACATTGATCGCATTTTCAAATTGACCACATTATGAAATTGACCACATTAGATTTATTTCTTTGGACGCTTCGTGCCGTATTTGGAACGGCTCTTGTTCCGTTTTTGCACGCCAGCCGTGTCGAGCGCACCGCGCACAATGGTGTAACGTACACCTGGGAGGTCTTTTACACGACCACCACGTACAAGCACAATGGAGTGCTCTTGGAGGTTGTGACCTTCACCAGGGATGTAGCAAATTACCTCGAGACCGTTCACGAGGCGCACTTTTGCTACTTTACGGAGGGCTGAGTTAGGCTTTTTCGGCGTGGTAGTGTACACACGGGTGCATACGCCACGCTTCTGCGGGCTGGAATTGAGCGCTCGGCTCTTGCTCGCATACTCCACCTTTTCGCGGCTCTTCCGCACAAGTTGATTGATGGTTGGCATACCGTTATTTTTGCTAAAATTTAATGTAACTCGTTCAAAATCAATGAAAAAAGATCGAATTTCCCCTGCCTTTCTCCAAAACGGTGGCAAAGGTAGTTCGACTTTGCCCTATTTTCCAAGCGGAAACGAAAGTTTTATGTGTGAAATATGCACGACTCATCGAATCACGGTCACATCTCCCTCATATTGTAATACTTCGCCATCAATGAACCGCACCATCGCATACCAGGTGAATACACCATCCACCCGCTGTTCTTTGACTAAGCCGTTCCAGCCAAAATTTGGCTCATTTAACCCAAAATCGTTTTTTTCAAAGATCAAACTCCCCCAACGGTCGTAGATGCGCAAAAGGGAAATTTGTTCCGCGCCAGGCCCCCCAAAACCAGTAAAATGGTCGTTCGGATAGGGCTTGTCTGGAGCAAATATATTGGGGAAGTATATCGGGCGTTCCTTGGTTACACGGATAGTCACCGTATCGAAGGCCATGCAGCCATCTTCATCCGTTATTTTGACTATATAACGGATGTCGTTGATAGCCGTTGCGGTCGGGTTGTCCACGTCGGTCTCGCTCAACCCGGTCGGCGGCGACCACTCAAATGTGACTGGACGACCAAAAGGCGCAGTGACCGTACTGATATCCACCGTAAAACCCAATTCTAAGGTCGTCTCCTCAGGTACGGCAGCCACAATAAGTGCCGGAGGCTGCGAAATACTGGCAAAAACCGAATCCTGACAGCCAAATGCATCCCTGACAATGACCCAATAGTCGCCAGCCAACAGATTCTGGAGCGTATC